>ONCH01000001.1 GCA_900316265.1 uncultured Prevotellaceae bacterium
CATGCCTGAGCGCACCACCGACTCGGGTGGCAACAAGTCCAAGCAGTTCCTGCAGGGTTGCCGCGTAGAGGAGTTGCCTCTGAACACCGTGGAGAAGGAGGAGCCCGAACCTTAAACTCACCCCTCACCTCTCCCTGAATAGGGAGGGGAGTTTTTAAAAGCGCAGGGAAACATTGTTAAGAGGTAAGAATTAAGAATTAAGAGCTATGAAGAATTCACGATTTTGGGAAGTGCTGTTGAAGGTTATCGTAGCAGCCGCCACCGCCGCCATTACGGCGCTCACGACCACGTCATGTATGGGCTGTGGCCCATTCTGACTACGAGTTCTCTGACCTTGGTCAGAGTGTGGCGTTGCAATGTATGGGCCACGGTCCGTTGTTTTAAAAAATTCGCCTGCTGCAAGAATTAATGCGGCAGGCGAAATAGTTTTCATCTATAGATAAGGGTTACCAGTCGAGGTCGTCTTGCCACAGACCTGAGAAGTCGTCCATACGTGCACGGTTCAGTTCTGTATCCAAGTCGGCATCGGGATTGACAAACAGGTCGTCGCCTCCACCACTGAAGGCCATCATCTGCATGGGAGCCAAGGCAATCTCCGTCAAGGTGGGAGTGATATAGGGTATTTTCTTCATTGTCTGGTCCTCCATTTATTTAATCACGACTATTTTGCCATTCTTCACATACACACCCTTTGTGGTGGGTTCACCCTGCAGCTTACGACCATCGAGAGTATACCATGCATCAGACATCTGACTTCTGACATCTTCCATCGAAACGATTCCCGTCGCATCCTCGCCAAAGTCGAGTACCTGCTGACAGGCCTGTGCAGCCTCCGTGAAGCGGAAGTAGGCACGGCAGGCTCTGAGCATACGATTGATGCCAGTACGCTTCAGCTTGTTGCCAGCGGTGAGGTAATAGATGTTGTTATTGGCAGGTGTAATATCGAAGCACTTGTAGTAGCCCACAAACTGCACATTGCCATCAGCCTTCTTTACGGGATGAGTCTCGTTTTTTACCGTGACATCTGTGAACACAGGGCTCACGATGTCCGTGCCACTGGTCCACTTGATGATATACGGCACCCCAGCCTGAAGCGTCGTGACGGGTTCGCCGAAGTACAACGTCACACGGGTGCCCGCCATCGTAGCATTGGCAAGCGTCTTGGCAATAGCGCCCTCCAGAGGACTGCCAGCCAGCACGACGTCGAAGGGCAGACAGAGGGTGTTCCACGCACCATCCTTGTAAAGCGTGCGTCCCAAGAGGCGCACCTTGCCCGTATAGCCTGCATTGTTCTCGACGCGTCGGTCGTTGTCATACCAGTCTTCGGTATCGTTATCAGGCAGATCGAGTATCAGGTCGCCCGCCAGACTGATGGTCACGTCTTGTCCGGTGTTAGGCATAGAGAGCGTGTACCTGTCTTCTTCATTGTGTATAGGCGTCAGCGTTCCAGCACTAACGTTGAGTGTATAGCCGCTGAACTCCATGCCGCGACTGATGGAAAGTGGCGCTGACTCGCCAGCACCGAGGTAGAGGATGCCGTCATGAGTATAACCAGCATCAGGAGAGGCCTGTTGTACGAAGAGTTCGTCCTCGTTATAGAGAATCTTCCAACCCTTGCAGGCTCCGGAACGGTCGATTTTTGCGACGCCGCCCACAGTACATGCGCCGGCATAGTGGTTGTTGGTCAGTGTGTTGCGATTATCACCTGTCGGATGGTAGCCTGTAATGCCACCTACATCATCGCCACTGGAATTTACTGCCGCCATATTAAAGCAACTGCTGATGGTGCTTGATATGGCCATTCCTACAATACCGCCAGCATAGTCGGGTGCACTCACACTTCCTTCGTTAAAGCCCCACTCAATAGTGCTTACACTTAAAGAACAGCCCACAATTCCACCAACATAGCGCACAGTGGCCGTTATCTGACCAAAATTTTGACAGCCAGATATGTAAGCATTACTTTCTTCCTCTCCAACAATACCACCAATATATTTCTCTCCATTCACCGAACCATGATTAGTACAGCTGCTAACGGTTCCGTAACTCATGTGGCCTACAATGCCGCCAACGGATTCTTTGCCGGATACTGTTACGTCTTCCTTCACGGTACACTGCTCGACGGTAGCATCATGATTGAAGCCAACAATACCACCGATGTTATTACCCGTGCCGGTTATGCTACTTTTCTCTAGCACCACACGCTTTATCGTAGCACCGCGAATATAGCTAAAGAGCCCCAGATTGCCACTACCGCTAAGTGTGACATTACTGATGGAATAGTACACCTCTCCATAGAAATGACCGCTGAAGGGTTTATCGAAAGCCACACCTATGGGCGTATAGGTCTTGCCCTTGTAATCGAGATTGGCGGCCAAACGGAAATAGACGCCGCTGAGGTTGTTACCACCATTGACGGTAGAAGCGATGGCCTCCATACCTGCTATATTACGGATAAGGTAAGGATCGTCTTCCGTTCCGCTACCCTCGGAAAAGGTAGGATGATAGACGTTGAATACGACAGCAGCCTCTCCGCCATAGTTGCCCATACCCACCACGACGATGGTGTATTTGCCAGGCTGTATGACGTCGCCGTCGGGCATGATGAGCTGATAGTCCGTACCCTCGCTAAGCGTGACGGGCGTGCCACTTTTCGAGTCGGTCACGGTAACGACGGGCGTCAACGCGCTACCTGTATATTGCTGCCTAGGACAACTGATATCAACCCACGCCTTGTAACCGATGTCGCGCAACTGCGTGGCATCTGCCGAGATGATTACGTCCTTAGATGCAGGCATGGTCAACTGATAGCCGTTGCCTGTTGGCACCAGCGTGCCTGCCGAGGCCGTAAAGTTGTGGGTGTAACCCTCGTCAGGGGTTCCTGTATAGCTAAGCGTAAGACTGATATTCTCGTCTTGCGTATAATATAAAGTATTGTCGTGCCATATTTCCTTGTTGCTGCTTATGGTCCCGTCCACGTCAGGACCCAAACTGATGGTTCCCAGCCACTTCACGCCGCTGGCCGAGGTGCCGTTAACGGCTCCATACGGATTCGAACTGTGATAGAAGTTGTCTATCAGCGTACCTTTGTTATCACCGACAAAGTCGCCAATACACGACTTTCCACCACCGACCACTCCCCAGACATAACTGTCACGGATGGTACCCTGATTTCTACCTGCCAGGCCTCCTATCTGGCTGGTCTTATCAGCGCCATTAATGGTGGCAGAGCTGGTGCATCCTTTTATCAGCGTATTTTCCCCTACAAAACCAACTAAGCCTCCTATGTTAACGCCAGTAGTACCACTGCCATTCATCAGAACCGTTACGTCAGGACCGACCTCGCATCCGAAAATCTCGCTACTTGCTGAAGCATCGCCTGCAATAGCACCAACATTGGCAGTGCCTGTGACAGTCGAAGTACCCATCAGCTTCACGCTTAAGATGGTTGCTAAACGCGTATAGCCAAAGAGACCTGTGGCATTAACATTTTCATGCTCCACGATGTGGACATTGCTGATGCTGTGGTCGTGTCCATTGTAATATCCGGAAAAGGCAAGAAAGCTCGTCGCGCCACCTTTTTCCCTAACGTAATTGCCACCAATTGGCAGGAAGGTAGCGCCCTCGAAGTCGATGTCTTCAGTCTGCCGGAAATATTTTTCATAATACGAATTGCCATTCATTACGTCTTCCGACAGTTGACGTAGGTGATCTGCTGTGGAAATGATATACGGGTCGGTATTGGTTCCCGTACCACCCCCAAAGGCGCTCTGTGCCCACGTTGACGTGGTGGCAAAAATGGCGAGAGACAGCGTTACAGCCATCCTCGCCAAAAAGTTATTGATTTGATTAGTAGTCATATAATAGTTTTTAGGTTACTGCGCGAACTTCGCCAGCTTGTCGGCCCAATACTTGCGCAGGTCTGCCCACTTATAATAATAAGGGGTGGAGGTGGAAGCGACGGGGAGTGTTACCTCGCGCTCGTTGAGCAGGGCCTTGACGAGGATGTCGCCCTCACCACTCTTCGGCTTGTAGAAGATGAGCTGGATGTTGCAGCCCATGGGGAAGATTTTGTAGTTCTGCCAGTACTTCTCCAACTCCTCGAAGTCGAGAATGCTGGCACCACAGTTGCCCAGTTCCATGAGACACGCCAGCGGCATGACACACACCTCATGACCGAAGCGCATGGTGGCCTGTGGCTTGCCGAGGGCTACGCAGGTGTCTGCCGTCTCGATGATGTTCGTCAGCAGGTTATACTGGCTGAATGCCATGACGTTACCGGTCTGTGGGGCGTTGGCATAGCGCATGTACCAGCTGACATTATCGATACGCCACTGGTCGTAGAGCTCGTTGTTGGTGAAGAGGTTGAGCATGTCGTAACCGTCATCGTGGCTCTGCATATTGATAACGACCTCGAAGAGCTGACGCATCAGCTGTTTCTGCTGGATGCTGTCGTTGGTCCAGCGTGGGTCGTTGAAGAGCACCATCATGAGGCGCTCAGGGTGGGTATTCTTATCGGAGAAGGCTTTCATGCTCTCACGATCCATGTTTTCACGAGCTTCCTTCACCTTGCCGCTATGAGGCTGGTTGAGGTAGTACTGCAGACTCTCGCTAACATCATTATGGATGCGAGCTGAAGGGTTGGCGGCCATGAGTTCCTCACACTCGGCAACCATCGACAGGACGCAACGTGTAACTACCGTGCTACGGGCATCGATAGCCACGCCAGTACTCTTGAATATCTCTGGGAAGTGCTCAGCGATACGCTTGCCGATACCGTGGTGCTGGCGCTCACCAACGGTGGTGAGGTCGCCCAAACGCAGATGAGTGGTCTTGTTGAACTCCTCCAACTGCTGCAACGTCTTCAGACCTACTGGGGTGAGCTTGCCCTGCTGGTTAGCCTTACGCAACGGATTGAGCACGCGCTCGTAGCTGTCCTCAGCAATGAGCCAGCGTGAACCGTGACGGCCGTAGTGCGTGAAGTAGAACGGCACATAGCCCGCAGGAGCTGGGGTGTACTTGAAGTCGGGCAACTGACGGTCGTAGTCCACGTAGTTAGAACCTGCCAACCAGGGATTGGCCTTGATATCCTCACGAGCGGTCTGTGCCGCGATATTCATCGTCATGCTGCTAAACAGCACGACCATTGTCAATAGTTTCTTCATCTGCGTAGTGCTATGTTATAGTTATAATATTGCTTGTTACCGGTAATGTCCTGAATGACCTTGATGAATGGCGGGAAGTTGACACTTTCCTGCTCTGCCACACCCTTGGTCTGGAGAATCATGAGATTGTCGAAGGGCTCGTGGAAGAAGTCAATCTCGAAGTACTGGCCTTTCCAGATGAACGAGCGGCGCGTCTTGCGGATGGTGGCACGATAGGGGTCGGCCTGCTGCAGCAACGACTCGTAGAGGGCATTGCTGACCTGGCGCTCGGTCTCCAGCACCTCGGTGGGCGACACACGCTTCTTGGTCTTGTGGACGTTGACCACTTCCCCACCCCAGCAACGACGGCGCAGACGCACCTCGACGCCTGGATCAGCCACCAGGTAGGTCTGGGTAATCTCGCTCTCGATGCACTCCGGCAGTTCGCCCGTGAGTTCAATGAGATAGACACGCTCATCCTCAACTGGCTGAGGAAGTCCCAAGACGTTGGAGATTTCCAAGATGACGCGATTCAGCTTGGTGTCGAAGTCGTTGTGGTTGTTGATGACGCGCAAATGGGGATGACCCGTCCACGACTTGTTGACCTTTTTGTCGAGGTCGCGTGCCAACTGCAGTCCTTCCTCGTTGGCCTGCTCGTAGCGGGTGGAGTTGGTGGCGGTGGTATAGTACTGTTCGGCGCCGTCAGCAGCACTCACCAGATGCAGCACGGCATCGTAGCGTTCCTTGAGTTCGTTGGGCGTCGTACCACACTTTTGGCACAGCTCAATCCACATATCGCTGGAGATATAGGCCGAGATATCCAACGTACCACGATCGCAAACCACGAAGGTGGGCTTCGTACAGGTTTCTGCCAGTCGCATAAACGAATCTTCCAACGCCAGCTGTGTCTGCAGGATAGCCAACTCGCCCTCATAGTAGAGCTTGGGGTTTGGCGTCAGATAGCTCCAGCCGCCCTGACTATACATGGTGGGTACTTCGGGCACGGTGAACACCTTAAAGCCCAGGTTAGAGAAATGCTCGATGATGCGCACCAGCGCTGTGGTCTTACCAGCACACGGTCCGCCAGTCAGTACGATTCGTTTAACGTTGCTCATAGTGGTTATAGTATATTTTCGGCAAAGTTACAAAATAATTGCGAATTACGAATTACGAATTATGAAATATTTTGTATCTTTGCAGTCAAAATATCATAATCCCTATGAAAAAAACTATTTTGATGGTAATGGCTACAATGGCCACAACAGTATTGAATGCACAAAATCTGCAATACCCGAAAGCTGCCAAGGACGGCACGGTGGATGAATACTTCGGCGTGAAGGTGGCAGACCCCTACCGCTGGTTGGAGAACGACACCTCTGCACAGACTGCAGCATGGGTAGAAGCAGAGAACAAAGTGACGACTGATTTCCTCGCTCGTATTCCCTTCCGCCAGAAACTGCTGAAGCGACTGACGGAGCTGGCAAACTACGAGAAGATTGGTGCACCCCGCAAGCGTCACGGCAAGTGGTATTTCTACAAGAACAACGGTCTGCAGAACCAGAGCGTGATGTATCAGATGGACGAGCTGGGGGCAGAGCCACGCGTCTTCTTAGACCCCAACACGCTGAGCACCGACGGTACGGTAGCCCTGAAAGGCGTCTATTTCTCGAACAACGGCAAGTGGGCAGCATACTCCATCTCGCGCAGTGGCTCTGACTGGGAGGAGTTCTTCGTCATTGACCTGAAGACGGGTCAGCTGACCAACGACCATATTGAGTGGGCTAAGTTCTCTAATGCAGCTTGGCAGGGCGACGGTTTCTACTATTCAGCCTACGACCGTCCTACAGAAGGCAAGGAGTTCTCAAACGTCAATGCCAGCCACAAGATTTACTACCACAAAATAGGGACGCCACAGTCGCAGGATGTGCTGTTCTATCAGAATCCCACACAGCCCAAGCGCTTCTATTATGTCAGCGTCAACGAGGAAGAGACGGTGATGTATCTCTATGAGAGTGGTGCTGGTGCTGGCAACAACCTGTTTGTGAGAGACTTGCGCCAGAAGGACTCGCAGTTCATCCAGATGACTGACAACATGGACTATCAGTATTATCCCGTCTTTGACGAGAGTGGTAAACTGTATATCTTTACCAACTACAATGCGCCGAAGGGACGCGTCATGACTGCCGATATCCGCCAACCCGGAATCAACGATTGGCAGGAGTTCATCGCTGAGCAGCAGAACGTGCTGAATGGTGTGGATGTCATTAATCGTCAGTTTATTCTGAACTACTCGCAGGATGCCTGCGACCATGCCTTCGTCTATGGTCTTGATGGTAAACTACGCCACGAGGTGAAACTGCCAATGGTAGGTAGCGTAGGCTTTACTGGCGATGAGAAAGAGCCAG
This sequence comes from uncultured Prevotellaceae bacterium, assembly GCA_900316265.1. Taxonomy (GTDB): domain Bacteria; phylum Bacteroidota; class Bacteroidia; order Bacteroidales; family Bacteroidaceae; genus Prevotella. Next base: position 7,550 of record ONCH01000001.1, read on the forward strand.
AGTGTTTCTACACCTTCACGTCGTTCACCATGCCTGGTACCGTCTATCGCTATGACATGGCCAAGAATGAGAGCACCATCTACGCGCAGCCAAGCGTAAAATTCCGCCAGCAGGACTACGAGAGCAAGCAGATTTTCTTCCAGAGCAAAGACGGTACGCGCGTACCTATGTTCATAACCTATAAGAAAGGACTGAAGCTGAATGGCAAGAATCCCGTCTATCTCTATGGCTACGGTGGCTTCAACATTGCGCTGGGTCCCAGCTTCTCAGCAATACGCATTCCGTTCCTGGAGCAGGGCGGTATCTATGCACAGGTGAACCTGCGCGGTGGTAGTGAGTATGGTGAAGAGTGGCATCTGGCAGGTACGAAGATGCAGAAGCAGAACGTGTTTGACGACTTCATCTCAGCAGCAGAATATCTTATCCGCGAGGGTTACACCTCGAAGGATAAGCTGGCCATTGTCGGTGGTTCGAATGGTGGATTGCTGGTGGGTGCTTGTATGACACAGCGCCCTGACCTGTTCCGTGTTGCCATTCCGCAGGTAGGCGTCATGGATATGCTGCGCTACCATAAGTTCACCATTGGCTGGAACTGGGCTTCAGACTACGGTACCAGCGAAGATTCGAAGGAGATGTTTGAATACCTGAAGGGCTACTCACCCTTACACAACCTGAAGCCAGGCACCTCCTACCCTGCCACACTCGTGACGACTGCTGACCACGACGACCGTGTCGTGCCAGCTCACTCATTTAAGTTTGCTGCCACCCTGCAGGAGTGTCACAAGGGTCCGAATCCCGTCCTCATCCGCATCGACACCAAGGCCGGACATGGTGGTGGCAAGCCACTTGCCAAGGTGTTGGAAGAGCAAGCAGACATCTACTCGTTCATTCTCTACAATATGGGATTGAAGTTCAAGTAAAAAATTAAGCCCCGTCGTTTGGCGGGGCTTAACTTTTACTAATCTTTATCTTACTCTTTGTCGAGCAAAATCTTCATCATCTCAACGGCGGCCTTAGCCACAGAGGTACCAGGACCGAAGATGGCGGCAACACCAGCCTGATAGAGGAAGTCATAGTCCTGAGCGGGGATAACACCACCGGCAATGACCATAATATCCTCACGACCAAGCTTCTTCAGTTCCTCAATGAGCTGTGGGATGAGCGTCTTGTGACCAGCAGCCAGTGAGCTGGCACCAACCACATGCACGTCGTTCTCAACAGCCTCGCGAGCAGCCTCAGCAGGCGTCTGGAACAACGGTCCCATATCTACGTCGAAACCACAGTCTGCATAACCAGTGGCAACCACCTTTGCACCACGGTCGTGACCGTCCTGACCCATCTTGGCAATGAAGATACGAGGACGACGACCTTCCTTCTCTGCGAATTCATCGGTCAGCTTGCAAGCCAACTCAAACTCGCTATCGTTCTTTGATTCTGAACTATACACGCCTGAAATTGTTCTGATTACTGCTTTATAACGACCTACGATTTCTTCGCAGGCATCTGAAATCTCACCAAGGGTACAACGCAACTGAGCGGCCTTGACAGCGAGGTCGAGGAGGTTGTTCTCGCTCTTGCGACCTTCTTTGAAGTCACGGACACAGTCGGTGATAGCCTTCAGGGCAGCCTGACAAGCAGCCTCGTCGCGCTTGCTGCGAACCTCCTTCAGACTCTCCTCCTGCTGCTTACGCACAGCGGTGTTATCCACCTCCAGGATGTCGATGGGATCTTCGTGCTCCAGACGATACTTATTGGTACCGACGATGGTCTGAACGCCAGAGTCGATACGAGCTTGCGTGCGTGCTGCAGCCTCCTCAATACGCATCTTGGGCAGACCCGTCTCGATAGCCTTCGCCATACCGCCGAGCTTCTCAATTTCCTGGATGTGCTCCCAAGCCTTGTGAACCAACTCGTTGGTCAGCGTCTCTACGTAATAAGAACCAGCCCACGGGTCAATCTGCTTGCAGACCTTCGTCTCATTCTGGATATAGATCTGGGTGTTACGAGCGATACGAGCAGAGAAGTCGGTAGGCAGAGCGATAGCCTCATCAAGCGCATTGGTGTGCAGCGACTGGGTGTGACCCAATACAGCTGCCATAGCCTCGATACAGGTACGACCCACGTTGTTGAAGGGGTCCTGCTCAGTAAGCGACCAACCAGAGGTCTGTGAATGGGTACGCAGAGCGAGCGACTTCGGATTCTTAGCGCCAAAGCTCTTCACAATCTTTGCCCACAACAGACGACCAGCGCGCATCTTGGCAATTTCCATGAAGTGGTTCATACCAATAGCCCAGAAGAACGACAGGCGCGGAGCAAAAGCATCCACATCGATACCAGCATTTACACCCGTACGCAGGTAATCCATACCATCAGCCAAGGTGTAAGCCAGCTCGATATCGGCAGTAGCACCAGCCTCCTGCATGTGATAACCTGAGATAGAGATGCTGTTGAACTTAGGCATCTTCTGTGAGGTATATTCGAAGATATCGGCGATAATCTTCATAGAGAATGCGGGCGGATAGATATAGGTGTTACGCACCATGAACTCCTTCAGAATATCGTTCTGGATGGTACCTGCCATCTCTTCCAACTGAGCGCCCTGCTCCAGACCTGCCACGATGTAGAATGCCAGGATAGGCAGCACGGCACCGTTCATGGTCATAGATACAGACATCTTGTTCAAGGGAATACCAGAGAAGAGCACCTTCATGTTCTCCTCGTTACAGATACTTACACCAGCCTTACCCACATCACCAACCACACGAGCGTTATCGGGGTCGTAACCACGGTGAGTCGGCAGGTCAAAGGCTACAGAAAGACCCTTCTGACCAGAAGCCAGGTTACGGCGATAGAAGGCGTTCGACTCCTCAGCAGTAGAGAATCCAGCATACTGGCGGATAGTCCAAGGCTTGAAGGGGTACATCATTGAATATGGACCACGCAGATAGGGAGGGATACCAGCTGTAAAGTCGAGGTGCTCCATACCTTCCAGGTCCTCTTTCGTATAGACGGGACGCACCTCGATGTGCTCTGGGGTCTTCCAGTCTGCTACGATTCCATTGTCTTTAATCCACTTGGCACCGTCCTGAGCCTTGATGCCTGCATAGATATCAATATCTTTAAATTGTTTACGCATAATTCAAGTCTCCTTTCTTTAGATGCCAAGTTTCTGATTATATTCTTTCAAAGTCTCAAGCACGTTGCACTTCACGTGGATGTAGTTCTCGATGCCAGCAGCCTTCAGGTCCTCCATGCAAGCAGGAGCACCAGCTACGACGAACATCGCACGACCATCCAGATACTTGAAGGCAGGGATAGCATACTCAGCATACTCATCGTCTGAAGAGCAGATAACTACGATATCAGCCTTAGCCTCAAGTGCTGCATCAACACCCTCCTCAACAGTCTTGAAGCCGAGGTTGTCAATTACCTTATATCCGGCACAAGCCAGGAAGTTGCACGAGAACTGTGCACGAGCCTGACGCATAGCAAGATTACCGATAGTCAGCATGAAGGCAACAGGCACCTTCTTGGCCTTCTCGGTAGTCAGACGCAGGGTCTCGAAGTCTGAAGCCAGACGGCTGGCCTTCAAAGCAGGCACATCAGCATCGCCAGCATGCGTTGCGACACATTCAGAAGAAGCTACAGGCGCCTTGCCCTCGCTCTTCTCTGTGAAGTTCGGGAACTGGTTGGTACCCAGCAGGAACTCCTTACGCTTGGCAGCATCGCCATGACGCTTGACGTTCGTAGCATTGATATCTTCCTGAATGGTACCCTTCTTGACAGCCTCCAGGAAGCCACCTTCCTCTTCTACCTTGAGGAACAGTTTCCAAGCCTCCTGAGCCAGAGCGTCAGTCAAGTGCTCGATATAGTAAGAGCCAGCTGATGGGTCAACGATACGGTCGAAGTGGCTCTCCTCCTTAATCAACAACTGTTGGTTGCGGGCAATACGCTCGCTGAAGTCAGTTGGCTTCTCATAAGGAGCATCGAATGGTGTAACCACCAGCGAGTGAACACCACCGAGGGCAGCACTCATAGCCTCTGTCTGCGAACGGAGCAGATTGACATAGCTGTCGAACACCGTCTGGTTATACGTCGATGTCGAAGCGTTAATCACCATCTTGCAAGCGCAGTCGCACTTCGGCTCATACTGCTTGACGATCTGAGCCCACAGCAGACGGGCAGCACGGAACTTGGCAATTTCCATGAAGTAGTTCTCGGAGATACCCATATAGAACTTAATCTTCTTGGCGGCAAGATCCACATCAACACCAGCATCCACCATTTCCTGCAGGTACTCGTTACCCCAAGCCAGCGCATAGCCCAGCTCCTGGACGATGTAAGCACCACTGTTGTTCAGCAGGTCGCTGTGTACCATCACGCAGCGTAGGTTAGGATAGTCCTTCAACTTCTCCACGAGTTTGGGCATATCGGGCAACAGGAAGGAAGAGTCCTTGCCCTTCATCAACATGCGCTCAATGGGGTCGAAGCCCACGCCACCTACAATCTTCTCCTTGTCGTAACCCATCTTCTCGAAGTAGGCCACCAGCAGGTCACCCAACTGGAGAGCGTGGCGCAGACAAGCGCGATAGCTTACCTCCACGATGTCGAGGCGGATGCCTTTCAACAAGGCGTCGATGTACTCAGCGCTCACCTCGTCGTGTCCCAGTTTGAAGCCGATAGAGTCCACGCCCTTCATCAGCAGGTCGAGCGCCTTCTTGTTAGCAGCTACAGGGTCACCGCCTACTACGACGTTCTGACGAACGTACCACTCGTTAGAGTCTTTCTTGTTACCACGCACGAAGGGGAACTCACCAGGCAGAGCGTCTGGTGTCTTCAAATCCTTCAAGTCCTCGCGGCGGTAGAAAGGCTGCACGTTAAAACCTTCGTTTGTTCTCCATACCAAGCGTTTCTGGAAGTCGGCACCCTTCAGGTCCACTTCAATTTTGTCCAGCCACTCCTGGGTGGTTGGAGCTTGGAACTCAGTAAAGAGTTTTTCTTTGTTTGCCATAGAATGTGTTTATTATATAAGTGTTTTAAGTTATTTCTGATTGCAAAGGTAACAAATTATTCTGAACTGACGAAGAAATTAATAAATATTTCGTTTTTATCAAAAAATGTTGCACAAAAATGCGTGTATTGAGCAAATTCTTTGTACCTTTGCACGCAATATATATTAATAGGTACTTTATGGAATCATTTCATTGGTTAGTTGATTTGTTTACGACGACCGACTCAGTGGCACATATTGTGTTGCTATATGCCATTGTCATCGCCGTAGGCGTGTATTTAGGTAAAATTAAAATTGGCGGAGTATCGCTAGGGGTAACATTTGTATTGTTTGCAGGAATCGTTGCCGGACATATCGGTTTCACGGCACCCACACCCATTCTGACATTTGCACAGGACTTCGGTCTTATCCTCTTTGTATTTATGATTGGACTGCAGGTAGGTCCTGGTTTCTTCGAGAGTTTCGGGACACAGGGCATCAAGCTCAACGGACTGACGTCCTTGGCCATTCTGCTCAACATTCTCGTCATGTTCGGATGCTACTACATCTTCTTTGACACCAGCGACAAGACCAATCTCCCGATGATGGTCGGTACGCTTTATGGTGCTGTCACCAACACCCCAGGTCTTGGTGCTGCTAACGAAGCGCTGGGCACGGTCTTCGGACAGGACGCTCCTCAGATAGCCTCAGCCTATGCTTGTGCATACCCCTTAGGTGTGCTGGGCATTATCGGTGCCATCATCCTTATCAGACTTATCTGTGGCGTCAAATTGGAGAAGGAGGAAGAAGAGCTGAAGGCGTTAGACGAGACCAACACCGCTAAGAAGCCTTACAAGATGCACTTGGAGGTTACCAACAAATACCTGGAAGGCAAGACCATATTGCAGGTTCACAACTTCCTGAACCGCGAATTTGTGGTATCACGACTGGTTCATGAGGGAGAGTTGATTATCCCTAACCGCGATACAATTTTCCACATGGGCGACCAGATGCTTATCGTTTGTGCCGAGGCCGACCAGGAAGCTATTACGGCCTTCATCGGTCCTAAGCTCGACATCGACTTCGAGCAGCAAGACCAGCCTATGGTATCAAAGCGCATTGTGATTACCAATCCGAAGCTCAACGGCAAAACGCTGGCTTCGCTTCATTTCTCCAGTGTTCACGGTGTCAACGTGACCCGTGTCACCCGTCACGGCATGGATATCTTTGCCTCTCCCAGCCTGCCCCTGCAGGTAGGTGACCGCATCATGGTTGTTGGTCCTGAGGATGCCGTCGACCGCGTAGCCAACAAGATGGGTAACTCTATCCGTCGTCTGGACGCACCCAATATTGCCACCATCTTCGTAGGCATCATGATTGGTCTTATCTTCGGTTCGTTCCCCTTGGCCATCCCTGGCATGCCCGTTCCCGTAAAGCTCGGCCTGGCTGGTGGTCCGCTGATTATTGCCATTCTCATAGGCCGCTATGGTTATAAGATACACCTTGTCACCTATACCACTACTTCCGCCAATATGATGTTGCGCGAGATAGGACTGGTGCTCTTCCTGGCCTCTGTAGGTATCAAGGCGGGAGCAGGATTCTTCGAGACGGTGGTAGAAGGCAACGGTCTGCTGTATGTCCTCACGGGTTTCCTCATCACCATCATCCCCATCTTGATTGTTGGTCCGATAGCCCGTCTGCACTACAAGTTCAACTACTTCACTATAGCCGGTATGATTTCCGGTACATATACTGATCCCCCCGCACTGGCCTACTCTAACAGCATCTGCTCGAAGGAGGCTCCGGCACTGGGATACTCAACGGTTTACCCGCTCGCGATGTTCCTGCGCATCTTCACAGCACAGATCATCGTACTCTTCTTCTGCGGATAACCAGCCTAAGGGCCATTAACCCCATCAGACCCAAAGAAATATAAACAATACACGTAAAACAAACAGACAAAATGAACAAACTTAGACTCCTATTAGGGGGACTTGTGGTTCTATCCTCACTACCCGTGCTGGCACAGATGGACGCCAGCATCAAGTTGAATGAGGTGATGACCAAGAACGAGACCAGCCTGATTGACGGATACGGAGCGAGGAATGCGTGGGTGGAGATTGCCAACATCTCCCACTCCACGTACAACATCCGTGGGATGTACCTCACCACCAACCGTGCCGTACTCGACAAGAAGATGAGTGTGCCAGAGCGTGTTAAGCGTATGAGCCAGATTCCCAATGGCGAAACGCGCACCAATCTCAGTGGCCAACAGCTTGTCGTCTTCCAGCTCAACAGCAGCCCTGCACAGGGTGCGCTGCATCTCTCTGTGAAAGTCAATGCCGACAAGCCCACGTGGATAGCCCTCTACAACGGCAATGCCACACAGCTTATCGACTCTGTGACAGTTCCCGTTCTCGATGCCGACCAGTCGTATGCACGCATCAGCAATCTGGGTGGTGCGAAAGACTGGGAAGTGAAGTCGGCCGACCGCGTGACACCAGGCATTCAGAACCAGACGGTAGTCAGCGAGTCAAAGGTGGCTAAGTTCAAGCGCGAAGACCCCTACGGCATCGGTATGGCCATCATGGCGATGAGCATCGTCTTCTCCTGCCTCGCGCTGCTGTGGATTACCTTCACGCTCTTCGGTATGTTGATGCGCCACATGGAGACTGCCAAGAAGGTGGCTCACAAACAGCCCATCAAGCCTATCACCAAGACTGTTGAGAAGACCATTGAGGTAGGCCACAAGACAGGTATCCTCCTGAAGGAAGGCTTCGACACCAAGGGTATCGACCGCGAGGTATATATGGCCGTTATCGGTTTGGCATTGCGCCAGTACGAGGACGACATCCACGACGTAGAGAGCGGCGTTATCACCATCAAGCCTAAGTCAACAGGCTGGGACGACGAGTATAGCCAGATGACACATCTGCACGAGCCACTCATCCCCACCACGCACAACGCACCAACAATTCCAACTTTTAAAGACTAAAGACAACAATGAAGACATATAAATATAAAGTACAAGGCGTAGACTACGAAGTAGAAATCACCGAGGTAGAAGGCAAGATTGCCAGAGTGAACGTCAACGGCATTCCCTTCGAGATAGAGATGCAGAAACCCATCAATGCTGCCAAGCACCCCGTGCTGGCTGCCACCAAGCGCACAGCGCCAGTATCCAACGATTTCGTTGCTGAGGCCCCCGCAGCATCTGCTGCTCCTGCAGCACCAACTCCTGCAGCTAAGCCATCTACTCCCCTCACTCAACAAGGAGGGGCTGGGGGTGGGTCTGCCGCTGGCTCTGGCACCGCCATCAAGGCACCACTTCCTGGCACCATCAATGCCATCAACGTGAAGGTGGGCGATAAGGTAAACGTAGGCGACGTCGTTATCGTGCTGGAGGCCATGAAGATGCAGAACAACATCGAGGCTGAATCAGCAGGCACCGTCACTTCCATCCTCGTCAATCAGGGCGACACCGTCATGGAAGGTGCTACCATGCTGACCATTGGTTAATTGACAATTGATAATGGATAATTGACAATTATGGGATTTACACATTTCATCATCGAAAACTTCAATGAGTTCCTGACCTACACAGGCTTTGCCAACGTCACGGCAGGAAACCTCATCATGATAGCCGTAGGCGCCTTCTTCATCTGGCTCGCCATCAAGAAGGACTTCGAACCCCTGCTGCTCGTGCCCATCGGTTTGGGTATAATCCTCGGCAACATCCCCTTCCGTGCCGATGCCGGACTGGAGATAGGTCTATACGAGGACAACTCCGTGCTCAACATCTTCTATCAGGGCGTCCGTCAGGGCTGGTATCCACCACTCATCTTCCTGGGAATCGGTGCTATGACCGACTTCTCGGCACTGCTGGCCAACCCGAAGCTGATGCTCATTGGTGCTGCCGCCCAGTTTGGCATCTTCGGTGCTTATATGTTTGCCTTGGCACTGGGCTTCGAACCCAACCAGGCAGCAGGTATCGCCATTATTGGTGGTGCCGATGGTCCTACCGCCATCTTCCTGTCAAGCAAGCTGTCGCCCAACCTCATGGGAGCCATTGCCGTCTGTGCCTATTCCTATATGGCACTCGTGCCCCTCATCCAGCCCCCATTGATGCGTCTGCTCACCACCCAGAAGGAGCGCCTCATCAAGATGAAGCCCGCCCGTGAGGTCAGCCAGACAGAGCGCATCCTCTTCCCCATCGTCGGACTTCTGTTGACCACCTTCATCGTACCCTCTGGTCTGCCCCTGCTGGGTATGCTGTTCTTTGGCAACCTGCTGAAGGAGAGCGGCAAAACCACCCGCCTGGCCAAGACCGCTGGTGCAGCCTTGAACGATATCGTCGTCATGTTGCTGGGACTCACCGTAGGCTGTTCTACACAAGCCTCCGAGTTCCTCACCATCAACACCATCTATATCTTCGCCATTGGTGCTGGAGCCTTCATCATCGCTACCATGAGTGGTGTCTGCTTCGTCAAGCTGATGAACCTCTTCCTGCCCAAGGACAAGAAGCTCAATCCGCTGATTGGTAATGCTGGTGTCTCTGCCGTACCTATGGCTGCCCGCATCTCCAACAACCTCGGTTTAGAGTACGACCGCCACAACTTCCTGCTCATGCACGCCATGGGCCCCAATGTTGCAGGTGTCATCGGCTCAGCCGTTGCTGCAGGTGCCCTCCTCGGCTTCCTGTCATAAGCGAACGAACCATAACAAGAAGGAAGCACTCTTATGTTGTTGGACATAAGAGTGCTTCTTGTTTATTATCCCATTGTCATTAATTCATTCAGTGTATTTTGTTGAACGACCTGACTTTCTCCAGCATGGCGGCAGCCCAGGCGTCATCGCCCGCTATCTGGTAGCGGCAATTGCCCGTGGCAGAGGGGGTGAAGATGGTAGCACATTCGAGGGTGACGGTGACGGTGCCTCGTTCGGAGAGTGTGAAGAGGCCGTCGCCCTCCACGGCCTGGATGGTCGGCATGACATCCCACATGCGCTGTCCTGTGTCGCAGTTACAATTCATATACACTTGCTTGATGGGGTGAACGTCAGTCCATGACACATCGCCAATGACCTGCTCAGGCGTATAGTCCACAGTCTGTCCCGTCTCCATCGGCGAGAACAGTATATCGACATCTTTGGGCCAGAGGCGGAAAAACTCATGTGCGAAAGCGGCTCCTTGTGCGAAGTTGTAGTCTGGCTCTTCAGCTTCGCCAAACACACCGCCCTGCATATAGATGCCCTTCACTTTCTGACGCACCAGTTCGACACCGCTGAGCGGCGAATAGTCATCGCCTTCCGACTGTAGCAGCTGTGCCAGACAGGTGACGAAACCAGTAGATACGATGCTCACCGAGTGGTCAGGCTGCGCAGCCAAGAGCCTGCGGTAGAGCTGCCAGCCGTCGGGCAACGTGCTATAGTCTGTGACAGTACGTCGGAACATGGGTTTTCCGTCGGAGCCTTGCTTATCGGCAACATGTGCATAGTCTATCCATATAACGGGCTTTTCAATGCCCTTGCGAACAAGGCCAATAGGCACATCACCATGACCAAAGTAAGTGTTCATCACGTCTGCAAATGCGGCGTTCTGTTCGCCCTCGCGGTCCACCACCACACCCAGCAATCGGCACTTTCCCTGTTCCTCATAGCGATAGAGCATCTCCATGGCAAACAGGTCGTCGGTGGATGAGCCGATGTCTGTATCGAGTATTACCAGCGGCACGCCCGCGTACTCCTGAGGACTATCATGATTATCGCTATTATCACACGACATGAGAATCATCATGCCAAAAAGGAAAAGCATGGTGGCGTGTAGCCTGTTCATCATTTTCTTCATCTCGATTGTCTTAGATTATTTTGATGGCAAAGGTACGAAAAAAAGAGTGAAATGCAAAAGAAAAGTTACAAAAAAATCCCCATTTCTCTTGTCAGAAGTCCTCCTCTACCAAATCAATAATATAGGTACGCGCGAGGGAATTGTAGAAGGAAATTTTTCTGCGTGAGGCTGTATATTTACTGCTATTAGTTTTGGCAGTTTCAATTCTTTTCATTACCTTTGTGCCATCAAATCTAAGACAATGCACATTGCAGTAGCAGGAAACATAGGAAGCGGGAAGTCCACACTGACGGAGCTGCTGGCCAAACACTACGGGTGGGAGGCGCGCTTCGAGGCGGTGGATCATAACCCGTATCTGGAGGACTATTACCGCGACATCTACCGGTGGTCGTTCAATCTGGAGGTGTATTTCCTGAAAGAGCGTTTCCGCGACCTGATAGACATTGCGAAGGCCGACCATACCGTCATACAGGACCGTACCATCTATGAGGGTGTGTATGTGTTCATGGAGAACAACAAGGCGATGGGCCACCTCTCCGACCGCGACTACGAGACGTTTATGGAGCTGTTCAACCAGATGATGACGGTGGTGCGCGTGCCCGACCTGATGATTTATCTGCGCGCCTCGGTGCCTCACCTGGTGGGCAACATCCAGAAGCGTGGGCGCGAATATGAGCAGAGCATCCAACTGGAGTATCTGCAGAACCTGAACGAGCGCTACGACGACTTCATCTACCACAAATACCCTGGCAAGGTGATGACGGTGGAAAAGGACCAGCTTGACTACCTGAACAACCCGAAGGACCTGGCGCAAATCATCGACCGCATAGACAGCAACCTCTTCGGACTTTTCTCAGACAACGGTTAATGTTTCATTTTTAATGTTTAATCTTTAATCTTCAAGATATGCATATCGCAGTAGCAGGAAACATCGGAAGTGGCAAGACCACACTGACCAAGATGCTGGCGCATCGCTATGGATGGACGCCCCGTTTTGAACCCGTCGACAACAACCCGTACCTTGCCGACTTCTATGCTGACATGCCCCGCTGGTCGTTCAACCTGCAGGTGTATTTCTTGAACAAACGCTTCAAGGAGGTGGTGGAGATATCGAAATCGTCGGACACCATCATTCAGGACCGCACTATTTTCGAGGATGCCCGCATCTTTGCGCCTAACCTGCACGCACAGGGGATGATGTCGGACCGCGACTTTGCGAACTATACCGACCTCTTCGACCTGATGATGTCGCTCGTGAAGCTGCCCGACCTGATGATCTACATCCGTTCGAGCATCCCTACCCTGGTGGCACAGATTCAGAAGCGCGGACGCGACTACGAGCAGACCATGCGACTGGACTATCTGGAAGGCTTGTCGAAGCGCTACGAGGAGTGGATAAGCACGTATAAAGGGCAACTTATCATTATTGAGGGCGACACTTGCAAGTTTGGCGACAAACCTGAAGACTTCAAGATTGTCACGGACATGATTGATGCCAAGCTCTATGGTCTGTTCCCGATGGAATAGACCCTCCCCCAGCCCCTCCCTGTTTAGGGAGGGGAGCTTGATAGAGGTGAGAGGTGAGAAGCTAGAGGTGAGAGGTTAGCGGCGACGGCGCTTGCGAGACTTTGCCTTCGTACGATGGCGACGGACAGCACGACGACGCTTTGACACCTTTTTCTTTGTTACCTCTGGAGGTGCCGTACTCTTCCACGTCACCTGCTCCTCAGCAGTCAGATAAGGAACGTTATCGTTTGGATAGCGCTCGCAATACTTCAAGATGGAGTAATAGTCCACATTACGCACCTGATGGTTCTCGTAGAACCACACCTCAACGCCTGCCGATGCGGTGGCAATCATAACAATATCGCGGTCGAAGTCCACAAACCAGCGTGCAAAGCGATGCGAGCGCACCGTCGATTCCCACGCGGGTTTGCCATAGTGCTTCTGCATCCACTTCATCAAGGCTACATAGTCTTCGTGCTGGCTGACGCCCTGTGTGCGACGGGTAGTCAGCATCAGGTGGCTGCACGCCGTAGTATCCTTGTCGGCACCGATGTAGAGCCACGTCTCCAGCCCTGCGATGCGCCCTGTGAGCCAGTTTCCGTAATCGCGATGGAGTCCTTTCTCGATCAGTTCTTCCATCAGTTCGTCAGGGTCCTGCGCCAACGACAGGCCAATGAATTGCGTATGTCTCTGAGCGTTCGCCAATAGTGGGAACAACAGTAGAAAAAGTATCTGAATGATGTATTTTTGCATGTTTCTTTAAAAAATCAGGTGCAAAGATACAAAATAATTCACAATTTTTTTTCCATAATTCATAATAAATTATTATCTTTGCCCCCAAATATGAGAAAGTTTGCTCTTATACTACTAACCAGCATGGTTTGTGTGCTCTCAATGGCACAAAACGAAGAGATTGTGTTTACGCCCCAGTGGACGGCGCAGGCACAGTTTGCTGGATACTATGCTGCCCTGGAGAAAGGATTCTACAAGGAAGCCGGGCTGAAGGTGACGATTAAGCACCCTTCACCCTCGAACTCCAGCGTCAACATGCTGAAGGAGGGCAAGGCAAACTTTATCACCATTTACCTCGTTGCGGCCTTGAAGAGCGTCGCCGAGGGGGTGCCGATGATTCACCTGCTGCAGACCTCACAGAACAACTCGCAGATGATTATCTCCCACAAGCCCCTCAAAGACATTAACAGCCTGAGAGGTATGCGCATTGGTCGTTGGAAGATGGGATATATGGAGTTTGGCCAGGTGGTTGAAAACCTCTACAACCTGAATATCAAGTGGATTCCCTTTGTCCAGAATACCAACCTTTACATTTCTGGAGCCATCGACGCCACGATGGGCATGAGCTACAATGAGTATTATCAACTTATGATGGCTGGCCAGAAGATTGACAAAGGCCACACATTATATCTCCGCAACATCAGTTTCAACGTCCCCGAGGACGGACTGTACGTCTCTGCCGACTACTACGAGAAGCATCCCAAGGAAGCCAGGAAGTTTGCAGAAGCCTCGAAGAGAGGCTGGGAATGGGTGGCCAAGCACCCGGAAGAAGCGCTGGACATCGTCATGAAGTTCACCAAGGCTAACCATATCAACACCAATCGTGCTGCCCAGCGCTGGATGCTGAATGACATCCTCGACGTGATGAAAGACCCGAAGAGCGGTCAGCGCACCTACCAGCTGAAGGAGTCTTCCCTGCAGAAAGCCAACAGAATGCTGATGCAGGCCAAGCTCATCGAGAAGCCTATTACTTACCAACAATTCACCAGGCCATGAAGCATCCGAAAGTTATCCTCAGAAAGCATACTTTGGCTCATCGCCTGACACGTTGGATCATGTTCACCGTGTTCCTCATCATGACGGTTGTGACGGTGCTGATTTTCCGTACGTCCACAAAAGCCATGCTGAAACAGTCCGAGGAGCGCGCAATGGGTATGATGTCGAACACCAACGAAAACATCAACAGCGTGCTGGGCATGGTGGAGGTGGCTATTGCCAACACCGTCCCTGCGATAGAGAAAAACAAACAAAACCCTGAGCAGTTCTACCCCATCGTCGAGCGCATTCTCCGTCTGAACCCCGTCATTGTGGGTTCGACCATCGCCTTCGAGCCCAACTACTATCCGCAGGAGGGTAAGTACTACGCGCCTTATGCCTATCGCAAAGACTCAATAACCATTGACACCAAACAGCTGGGTAACCAGGACTACGACTACCACTGCATGGACTGGTACCTCATACCGAAGCTGTTAAGCAAGCCCTACTGGAGCGACCCCTACTACGACTTCGGTGGTGGTGACATGATGATGGCAACCTATTCATTTCCGTTGTTCGACAGCGATGGTGAGATGTATGCCGTTATTACTGCCGACATCTCGCTGGACTGGCTGACCGAGCGACTGCGCCATATTGACAAATTCAACAACCAGTCGATAAACGATATTGCATGGGAGGACCTGGAATGCTATAGCTTCATCATCAGCCGTAACGGTTCCTACGTGGTGCATCCCGACAAGGAGCGCATCCTCAACCAGACCTACTTCTCCTATGCCCTAGAGACCGAGGACAAGGCGGACGATAAGGTGGGCTACGACATGGTAAATGGCAAGCAGGGAACGGCGACTATCGATAACGACGGTACGGCCTCTTTCATCATCTATAAGCCCATTGAGCGTACAGGGTGGGCGATGGCTATTATCTTCCCCTACAAGATGATGTATCAGGATGCCATTAGCCTGGGGGCCATCATTGTTGTCCTGATGGTTATCGGACTGATTATCCTCTATTTCGTCTGCCGTTTCACCGTTCGTCGTATCACGCGTCCACTACAGCTCTTTGCTGACTCTGCTGACGAGATAGCGAAGGGTCATTTCCAGAACGAGTTGCCCGTCATTAAGAGTCAGGACGAGATGCAGCAGTTGCGCAACTCCTTCCTACAGATGCAGACGTCACTGGTGCGCCAGATTGAGGAGACGAAGACTGTCAATGAAGCCAAGGGCCGCATGGAGAGCGAACTGCTGATTGCCCGCAACATCCAGATGTCGATGCTGCCAAAGATATTCCCGCCCTACCCTGAACGCGACGATATAGACATCTACGCCTGTCTGACACCTGCAAAGGAGGTAGGCGGCGACCTCTACGACTTCTTCATCCGCGATGAGAAACTGTTCTTCTGCGTGGGTGACGTCAGTGGCAAGGGTATTCCTGCCTCATTGGTCATGGCCGTTACGCGCTCCCTGTTCCGCACGGAGTCTGCCCACGAGAGCAATCCTGCCAAGATTGTCGGACATATCAACGACAACATCGCAGAAGACAACGAGTCGAACATGTTTGTCACCTTATGGGTGGGCGTTCTCGACCTGCCCACAGGACGCCTGCGCTACTGTAATGCTGGCCACTGTGCTCCTGTACTCATCGGCTCCGGCATGGGCGAACTGCCCATCGTGCCCAATGTTCCAGTAGGTGTCGTGCCTGGCTTTAAGTTCGAGGTTCAGGAAGCCATCGTCTGCTACGGCACCACGATATTCCTCTATACCGACGGACTGACAGAGGCCACCGACAGCAACGACAAGCTCTTCGACGACCAGGGCATGATGGATACTGCCCAGCAGCTGTACGACGCACAGAACTATGAGCCTCTGCACGTCGTGGAGACGATGGAGCAGGCTGTCAAGCAGTTCGTTGGCGGCGCTGAACAGAGCGACGACCTGACGATGATGGCCATTCAATATCGGAAGAAACAGAAAAATATACGCATGCAACACAGCATTACACTTACCAATGACCTCGAACAGGTACCACAACTGTCCGACTTTGTCGACATGGTATGCATGGAGGTCGGTTTTGAACCTACTATGGTTATGCAGATGAACCTTGCTATCGAGGAGGCTGTCGTCAACGTGATGAGCTACGCCTATCCCGTTGGCACTGTTGGCAACGTCAACATCGAGGCCCAAGCCGACGACGAACGTCTGAAGTTCACCATCGTCGATAACGGCATTCCCTTCGACCCCACCGCCAAGGCTGAGGTTGACATCACACTCGGTGTTGAAGAACGACCCATTGGCGGACTGGGTATCCACCTGGTGCGCCAGCTGATGGATAGCATCAACTACGAGCGCATTGACGGAAAGAATGTGCTGACACTTCGCAAGAAAATTGACAAACCGCCCGTCATACAGGAGTAATTGAGCCCTATTTAATGTTTTTTAACTGCGGCAAGTGGACTGCAGTAAGAGATTTTTAATAATTTTGCAAACAATATATATATACGGCATCATGTTAATATGAGCCGCCAAGAGAGATGACAGATATCATTCTTTCCAGTTTCATCAGCTTGTTTGCCCTATTCGGCAAAGAAGAACAGGTGGATGAACGATGGGCAAAAGACATGCTCATCAGTTATTTGCGTCGCCATTTCGGTATCCGCAATACCGACCTCTATGTCGATTTGTATAGCGACATGCGCATGGCTTACGAGATGACTGACGACTTGAACACCCAGGAAACTGTCAGTGGCATCTGCTCAAATCTGCATGGTAAGATTCGCACCAGTGAGGAAGCCCTGCTGCTGCTCCGTCTGATGGAGTTCTGCGGTGGCAACGGCATTCAGTCTGTCGAGATGTTCGACACGATGGCTGCCCACTTCCACATCTCTGAGAGACAATATCGCAATTTCTTCGATTTCGTCAACAATTGCGAGACAGAATACGTCAAGCTGCACCACCTCGCAGGTTTCGAGGGCGTGCTCAAGACACTTTACGACACAGAGACGGGCCTCCTGCTCTTCAGCTACGATGGGCAAGACAAGGTGCTGCTCAACGATATCCCCATTCTGCCGGGTGCCTATCAGGTGTGGCTCCAGAGCAGTGTGCTCAAGGGCATGAACAGCAATCCCGTCTATTACTCATCCATCATTGCCTGCTACCAGAAGGAGCACGACACCACACAGGCTGTCACCTTCTGCGGACGCGACATCAATTTCCGCTTCCCTAATAGCGACAACGGCATGCACGACCTCAGCTTCACGCTGCGCAATGGCGAGCTGCTGGCTATCATGGGTGGTTCGGGTACTGGTAAGACGACGCTCCTGTCACTGCTCAACGGCACGCTGACGCCCCAGCAGGGCACCATCACCATCAATGGGCACAGCATCACCGAGCCCGCCACCAAGGCGCTCATCGGCTTTGTGCCACAGGACGACCTGCTCATCGAGGAGCTCACCGTTTATCAGAACCTCTGGTACACCGCCAAGTTCTGCTTCGAGGGCATGAGCGATGAAGACCTTGACCGTCGTGTTATGAAGACGCTGAAAGACCTCGGACTCGACGCCGCCAAGGATTTGAAGGTCGGCTCACCCATTCATAAGTTCATCTCCGGTGGTCAGCGCAAGCGCCTGAACATCGCCCTGGAGCTTATCCGCGAGCCTGCCGTGCTGTTCCTCGACGAGCCCACCAGCGGCCTGTCGTCAGCAGACACTGAGAAAGTCATCAACCTGCTGAAGGAGCAGACGCTGAAGGGCAAGCTCATCGTAGTCAATATCCACCAGCCGTCCAGCGACGTCTATAAGCTCTTCGACCGTCTGTGGCTGCTCGACAAGGGAGGCTATCCCGTCTATGACGGCAACCCCATCGACGCTGTCACCTACTTCAAGGAGGCGGCCAACTACGCAGATGCAGAGACCAGCGCCTGTCCGACGTGTGGTAATGTGAATCCGGAGATTGTGCTCAACATCATTGACGAGAAAGCCCTCAACAGCAGTGGCGAGCTCTCTGACGAGCGCAAGACGACTCCGCAGGAGTGGCACGAGCTCTACCTGAAGGTACAAGCCAAGAAGGGCGTGGAGCCTGTGGCTGTCAGCGCTGTACCTCCCTCCGACCAGAAGAAGCCAGGAGCACTGAAGCAGTTCGGCATCTTCCTGGGTCGTACCATCCGTACCAAGATAACCAATACGCAATACATGGCCATCGCCCTGCTCCAAGCACCGCTGTTGGCACTGGTCTGCGGCTATCTGACGCGCTTTGCACCCCCTGAGGGCTATAGCGTGATGAATAACAAGAACCTCGTCAGCTACTTCTTCATGGCGGTCATCGTGGCCACCTTCACAGGTATGAGCGGTAGCGCCGAGGAGATTTTCAAGGACCGTGCGCTGCTCAAGCGCGAGCGCTTCCTGCACCTGTCATACGGCAGCTATATCTGGTCGAAGATTGTCTTCATGGGTGCGCTGTCACTGGTGCAGACGCTGTTGTTCATACTCGTGGGCAACACGATGATGGGCATCCAAGGACTGTTCACCACGTGGTGGCTTATCCTGTTTGTGACGGCATTCCTCGCCAACCTCACAGGACTGCTGCTCTCACAATGTCTCAGCAGCATCGTGGCTATCTATATCAGCATCCCCATGCTGCTCATCCCACAGATTCTGCTCTGCGGACTGGTGGTCAGTTTCTCTGACCTCACGCCCAAGAGCACGACGGGCAACGTACCGTTGGTGGGCAATCTCATCCCCTCGCGCTGGGCTTACGAGGCGCTGGCTGTCTCGTCGTTCACCGACAATGCCTACGAGAAAGAGTTCTTCGAGGTGGACCGCCAGAAGTACGAGAACCAGTTCTATAACATGGGCTACCTCTACGAGTTGCAGTCACAGCTGCAGACCCTGCGCGACGAGCAGAAGAACCACAAGCCCGTTGACCCCAACCACATCGAGGTCATCCGCGACAACCTGCCACGCGTCACAGCGTTCTGCGGCATCCAGCCCTATCAGGGTGCCTACGACTACCAGTCGCTCTACAACTACATGCAGGAGGCTGAGAAGAACCTCACCAAGCGCAGCAACAAGCTGGCGCTGGAACGCGACGCCATCATGAGCAAGCTGTTGCGCACTGCCGGTAAGGACGGCGTGCTGCAGCTGAAGCGCGACAACTACAACCTGAAGCTCGAAGACTGCGTGGTCGGTGCCGACCAGCACTCGATGGTTGATGTTATCGACAACTGCATCGTGCCCCGTACGGGACTCATCTTCCTCACGCCCTTCACCAGCTGTGGCAATGCCCCATTCTACAGCAGTGAGAAAGTGGTCGGTTCGTGGCACATTAAGACCCTCTGGTTCAACATCAGCATCATGCTGCTCATGAGCATCCTGTGCATCGTCCTGCTACTCACCGACTGTCCAGGAAAATACGTCAGGAAATGAAAGATGAAAAACGAAAAATGAAATAAACATTATTAATAACTTAAAAAACAAAAGAACAGATGAAAAAGTTATCTATCCTGGCTCTTGCAGCCATCGTCTTCGCAGCATGCGGAGGTAACAAAAGTACAAGCAACGCAGAGGAGGCTGATTCTCTGAAGAGTTTCGAACAAGAGCAGATTGAGGCCAGCATCAAGATGCACTTCGACAGCATCGCTGCTGAGTTCAGCAAGATTGACCAGCCCAACTTCGTGAAGGAGACTGAGAACGGCATCGCACTCACCAAGGAAGAGAAGCAGGTGAAGCCAACCTATCTGCTCGCTCCTTCAGTAGCTGACGAGGCTACCACCCTCGCAGAGAAGTATCGCGTACTCGCTGCCCTGAACGTTGACAAGCGTATCGCCAACCTCTATGAGATGCCCGTTGAGGACTTCGACAAGGCCATCACCAAGCTGGCTGCTGACATCGACGATCCTTCTTTCAAGGACATTGAGGACAAGGGCAGCATCTTCGAGACCTCTTCAGATCTCTACAAAGCTATGGAGGACAACGGTCGCATCAACTACTTCTGGCAGATTGCTTCTGCTGCCCTCGTTGAGCAGCTCTACATCGTTAGCCAGAACAAGGACAAGTTCCTGAGCACCTTCACCGACGAGACCGCTGCTAACGTTACTTTCCGTATCATCCTCATCCTCGACGCCACCAACCGTCTGTCTCAGTACGATCCTGAGATTGCACCCGTTGCTGCCGCTATGACTCCGCTGGAGCACCTCAACGCCACTTCTGTCAACGAGCTGAAGGCTCAGATGGACGACATGAAGGCTGAGATCGAGGCTGCTCGCAAGGCACTCGTGAAGTAAGTCTAAAGTTTAGAGTTTAGAGTTTATAGTTTAGAGTTTAAAGTTTAAAGTTAAGA
This sequence comes from uncultured Prevotellaceae bacterium, assembly GCA_900316265.1. Taxonomy (GTDB): domain Bacteria; phylum Bacteroidota; class Bacteroidia; order Bacteroidales; family Bacteroidaceae; genus Prevotella. The sequence continues at coordinate 28,008 of ONCH01000001.1, forward strand.
GTTTAACGATGATATTTGACATTCAACAACAGCCGCAAGGCATGTACGCCACCGTCAGTGGCCGATTAGACACCCCCGCAGCCGTCAAGGCCCAGCAGGAGATTCTCCCTCTGTTGGAGAATGCCGACAAGGCTATCACACTCGACTGCAAAGGCTTGGAGTACATCAGTTCATCAGGTCTGCGCCTTTTCCTTACCATCCGTAAGGAGGTTGCTGCCAAGGGTGGAAGCGTTGTTATTCAGAACATCAACGATGACATCAAGAAGGTGTTCATGATGACTGGTTTCTTCAACCTCTTCACCATTAGCTGACACAAACGCGTTATATACTAACAAATAGCCGGAGAAGTTCATGGAGACTTCCCCGGCTTTTTCTATATAGCAAGCTTCCTGATTACGGAAGCACTACCTTTCTACCATTCACGATATACAGGCCCTTATTTAGAGGTGAGACCTTGCGACCCTGCAGGTCATAGACATCACTTCTGCCCTCTTCCGTCTTACTTCTTACATCCATAATGCCCGTAGCGTTGAAGTCGTCCGCCTTGAGGGTGATGCGACCCACTACGAAGTCGTCGTCCTTGGCAGCACCGGTGTAGAACACGATGACATAGTCGCCTCTCTGAGCCACCGTGAACTCAAACTTCTGAGGACGGATGCTGGTAAAGGCGTTTGCCGTATTGCCACCGATATTCTTCGTGGGCGTGATAACGGTCGAAGCCACCGTCTGGCCGTTGGCGTCCTCCAAGGCCACCGTCACGGGCACGTGTTCAGGGTGTTCCCAGTTGTACAGTCTGAAGCTGAGCGTGTAATGTCCTGTGTGCAGCGTCATTGTAGAGCGGCCTGAGGCGTCACCGAACTTCGCCCACGCGGCCTTCTCTCCGCCTGCGGCGTTCTGTATCAGCAGACCATACTCGAAGCCCTTGCTCTCATTGGTGAAGTGCAGCAGGCGAGGACCGTTGGTAAAGGGCAGACCACCACCCACACGCGTCGAGGAGCCGGTGCCATTGCTGACATACCAGTCCTGTGGCACGATACCTTCCATATTGAAACGGCCGCTCAGGTCATACGTCGTCTCTGATGTTACGCAGTTAATCAGACACGAGGCCTCGCCCGTCTTGCCATTGCTGTCCGTCACCTCCATGCGCACGTCGTGCGTACCGACTGCAGGAGCCGTCAGTGTGGCGGTATAGGGAGCCGCTGTCAGGGTCTGCAGCAGCGTGGTGCCATCATAGATGTCTGCCTTCACAATCTCACCCTGCTGGGCTTGCGCAGTAGCCTCAATGGCGAAGTCGTGGAAGGTAGCCTCACCCTCAGGAGCCATGCAGAGGTGCGTGGTTTCGCCAGCAGGCACCGTGATGCGCGCCTTGGGCTGGTTCAACGAGAAGCGCTTGCAGAAGTTCCATATCAGCTTACGGTTGTCGGTCATTGGCCAGTGGCCGCCACTGTGGTAAGAGAACAGCCACACCTCGCCACCGTTCGCACCACCTGTCCATTTTTCCAGGTCACCGTCATACCAGCCGGGCTGATACACCGTCTTGCTATATTGCGTGTGCTTGTCGTGCTTGGCATAGTTCTCTATGTAGGCATGGATGCCATATTGTTCATAGCCGAACACATCGTCATCGTAGGCGATGCACTCCAGCAGGTTCACGGGCTTCTGACATTTGTTCCAGGGCTGCTCAGTGAACTGGATGCCACTGGTGGGCGCAAAGGCCGCAATCTTGTTCTGCATGTTCGCTATGCAGTGGTGAATCAGCATGGAGCCCATCGAGAAGCCCGACCAATAGACGCGGTCCTTGTCAATGTTATAGCGGGTGTACATCTCGTCGATGGCCTTGCTGACGAAGTTCTGGTCGTTCGTACCGCCAATGTCCCATGTGTTGCCGTCGCTACGCAGATAGGTCACCACGAACTTCGCCGTGTCAATCAGCTCATACAGCTTGTCAGAGCCATACTGGTACTCCGGGTCCTGGTTCATGCCGTGCGTCACAATGAAGAGCGGCGACTTCTCAGGCAACGTGTTTGGGGTGAAGACCACCATGTTTCTTTGTTTTCCGTTTACGGTGATGTTGATAGACTGCTGCTCGTAAGCCGACACCTGCGACGCCAGCAACAGCAATAACAATGCGAATAGTGAGTAATGTGGGTATTTCATACACTTAATAAGTTAATAGCGCTGCAAAGATACAGCATATCTTCCAAATAACCAAAAATAAATCACGATTTATTTTGTATTTCTCTCGGTTTGCACTACCTTTGCAAACAATATGGAAACAATGGGACAGCCAAAGATAGCCGTAGTAGGTAGCAACACACTGGCGCTGATAGGTATGCGACAGCTGTTGCAGAGCGTGATGCCGATAGTCGAGGTAGTCACGCTGGGCTCCTTTGCCGAACTCACTGCCAACCATCCCGACCAGTATTTCCACTACTTCGTCTCGATGGAAATAGTGCTCAGCGAGCGTGCCTTCTTCCTGGAGCGCAGACGAAAAACCATCGTGCTGACAACGACTCAGAACGAGACCGCCCAGCTGTCCGACTTCCACTGTCTCTACATCAACCAACCCGAACAGCAACTGCTCCATGCACTGCTCCAATTGGAACAGCATGCCCACCGCGGCGGTCGCAACCTACCGCCCACAGCCACCGAGTCCGCTCAGTCCCGCCAGCTGCTGACACGTCGCGAGGTGGAGGTCATGTCACTCATCGTGCAAGGCTATATTAATAAAGAGGTGGCCGACAAGCTCCACATCGGTTTATCCACCGTCATCACCCATCGCAAAAACATCATGGACAAGCTCGGCCTGAAAAGCGTGTCGGCACTGACCATCTATGCCGTCACCCACGGCTACGTGGACGTAGATAAGGTCAAGGGGTGAGGAATAAATTTTCATCATTTTTAGGTATTGCCGGAAATGTTAATACTTGTTACCTTTGCAGCCGGAAATCGACATTAAAGGTAAAAAGACATGAAAAGAATTGGATTAGCACTGATAAGTGCGTGCTGCGTCCTGACTGCCGGCGCACAGAGCCGCCTGAGCGTGGGTGGCTACGGTGAAGCAGCCTTCTCACGTAACTTCTACAGCGACCACGTGAGTCGCTACAGTCAACCGGAAGAACATAAGGACGACCCCTCGCACGGGCGTTTCGACATACCGCATGCCGTGGTCTGGCTGGGGTATGATTTCGGCAAAGGCTGGACACTGGGCACGGAGATAGAGTTCGAGCACGGTGGCACGGGCATCGCCTACGAGAAGGAAGACGAGGAAGGCGGTGAGTGGGAACAGGAAACCGAGAAGGGCGGCGAGGTAGAGCTGGAGCAGTTCTGGATACAGAAGTCGTTTGCCCGTTGGGCTAACCTCCGTGTGGGTCATATCGTGGTGCCCGTGGGTCTGACGAATGCCCACCACGAGCCACTGAACTTCTTTACCGTCTATCGTCCGGAGGGTGAGAGCACTATCATGCCATGTACGTGGCACCAGACGGGTGTCTCTTTCTGGGGTCGCTACAAGGACTTCCGCTACGAGGCGCAGCTGGTGGCTGGTCTGAACAGCGACAACTTCACGAATACGGGTTGGATAAAGAAAGGACATAAGTCGCCCATGGAGTTTGATGTAGCTAACAAATACGGCGTTGCCCTGCGCGTGGACAACTACAGCGTGCCTGGGCTGCGTATCGGACTGAGCGGCTACTACGGTCACTCAATCGGTAACACCTACCCTGCCGAGAAGGACGGCATCAGCACGAAGTATAAAGGACGCGTAGCCATTGGCAGCATTGACCTTACCTATAATGCCCACAACTGGATTGTGCGTGGACAGGCTGACTACGGTTATCTGGGCAGTGCCGACCAACTGAAATACATGTATAACCGCAAGAATTCGAAGTCGCCCTTCAAGCACTCGGCCTTTGTCAGCGGCAACGCCTACGCCATCGGCATCGAGGCTGGCTACGACATCTTGTCGTTATGGTCGAAGGACAAAGGTCAAAGGTCGAAAGCTGACAGCGAGAAGCTCTACGTCTTCGGACGCTACGAGAGCTACAACCCCTATGCTTCGGACACGAAGAACACCAGCTACGGCTATACCAAGGTGCAGCGTATTGTGGCTGGCATCAACTACATGCCGATAAAGGAGATTGTGGTCAAGGCAGAGTACAGTCACCGCTTCCTGGACAGCCAGTATAACCATGAGCCAAGCATCAACATCGGCATTGCGTATGAGGGATTCTTTAAGTAGGTTAAAGAAGTTAAAGAAGTTAAAGGAGTTAAAGAAGATAACTAACCACATAAATTTTAGCACAATGAAAAAGTATCTTAACTTGTCAGTTGCCGTCCTGCTGGGCGCACTGACGCTTACCGCATGTAGCGAATCTAACGACAATGACAACGAGGAGAGCGGCTTCAACATCGTGAAGACCGCACCGCTGACCGACGAAGACAGCTATCCGTTGAACACGCTGGATGGCAACTACAGCCAGAAGCAGTTCGGACAGACAGCCATGGACGACTGCGACGAGCTGGGCAGCCAACTCGTCAAGGCTAACGCCACGATTGCCAAGGCTCAGCTCAACAGTCAGCAGGAGGCTTTCCTGTACAAAGTGCTGGAGAACCTCGTTGACAACGTGATTGTGCCTACCTACAAGCAGCTGGCCGACAATACGGAAGACCTGGAGAAGACCCTCCACGGACTGACTGCTGCCAACATCACACAGGTACAGATTGACAAGGCCTGCACCGACTTCAAGGCAGCCCGTCTCTACTGGGAGCGCTCAGAGGCTTTCCTCGGTGGTGCTGCTGCCGACTTCGACATTGACCCGACTATCGACTCATGGCCACTGAACCGTTCACTGCTGCAGACCTATCTGCAGTCGGGACGTACAGACTTCAGCGAGGAGGAGATTGAGGATGCCACCATTCTGGGTTTCCACGCCCTGGAGTTCCTGCTGTTCCGCAACGGTCAGCCCCGTAAGGCTGCTGAGTTTCAGACAAACGACACCTACAAAGGTTTCGAGCAGATTAGCGGTGCCTCAGAATTGGCCTACGCACAGCGCATCTGCACGCTGCTGAAGGAGCGCACCTTCCAGTTGCAGGTTGCCTGGGAGGGCGAGAAGGACGCTGCACGTACAGCCGTCGTCAAGGCTGCTGGTCTGGAGTACCAGACCGAGAAGGGTCTCTCCTTCGGTGACAACATGAAGCAGGCCGGCAAGAGCAGCAAGAGCACTTTTGCCTCGCTGACCGATGCCATTGCCCAGGTGCTGAGCGACGATGAGGGTAGCTGCTTCGCCATCTGCAACGAGGTAGGTACCGCCAAGATTGCGAATCCCTTTGCTAATGCGGACATCGCGTATGTGGAGTCGCCCTACAGCTATAACTCCATCACCGACTTCCGCGACAACATCCGTTCTATCCGCAACGTATGGCTGGGTAGCACCGACAAGACCGCTAACGACTTCAGCTTCCACACCTTCTTTGCCAGCGTAGGCAGTCAGAGCATGAACACATCGCTGGAGCAGTCGTACGTCAATGCCATCAGCGCCATCAGCAACATGCCTGCACCCTTCGTGAAGTACTGCAGCGTGGTATGGGGCAAGGACTTTGACGACCCAGACAACTGGGAATCAACCTCTGGAGAGGAGTAGTTGATGGTTTATGGGTTTAATGGTTTAAGAGTTTAAGAGTTTAAAAATATAGGCATGAAACGAATACTTTATCTTTGCGCCTTATTACCTTTCTTGGCGGCGTGCTCTGACGACAATACAGAGCTCAGTGACCTTGGGTCGCTGAAGCCCGCTGACGAGGTGTTCGGTAAGGCTACCGGCAATTTCACTGCCGACGAGTGGTATCCTGGTGGTAAACTGGGAACCACCGACAAAGCCAGCTACTCAGCGGCAACACCTGCTGCTGAACAGGCAGGTATGGAGAACGACTTCAACGTGGGTGAGGACTTCTTTGAGCACCTCTACACCTACGACCAGGAGCCACGTAAGGGACTGGGACCGGCATGGGTGCGCAACTCGTGCATCGCCTGTCACCCGTCGTACGGTCACGGCAAGCGCCAGACCGAGTATCGTGCCAACCAGATTGGCAACGGTTACTTGCTGGTGATCTATCACCCAGACAACAACGCTTACATCTCTGAGGTGACGGGTATGCCGCAGACACAGGCCATGGCGCCCTTCAAGGCACCCATCAACGAAGACCTGATTAGCATTGAATGGAAAGAGGTGACGGCCATGGAGAGCGGTCTGCCCCTGCAGTTTGAGGACGGTGAGCGCTACAGCCTCATCTACCCCGAGGTGCGCATTCCACAGGAGGCCTTCAACACCGACCCCAAGCCCACCAACTATGACGTGCGCCTGGAGTCAACCATCGGTGTATATGGTACGGGACTGCTCGACGCCATCAGTGCCGACGACATGAAGGCACAGTATCAGCAGGAGGCCTCGCACGGCGTACAGCTGAACCCTGCCATCTGGGATACCGCCAAGAACGACTGGGCATCGACGGCGTGGTATACGCTGGCTGACGGAACGAAGATGATTAAGAAGTTCACCTACGCCATGACGCGTGCGTCGCTGCAAGACGGTGCTGGTGCCAATGCCATCTGGAACATCACCAACGTGTCGCGCTCCGACCGTCCGAAACTCTACACCACAGCCGCCTGGGCACAGGCTATGTCGGAGGATGCCGACGTCATTGCGACCATCAAGGCCAACCCTGCATCGCCTTACTATGCTGACGGCACAACTACTGGCATCAGCGATGCCGTACGCCATCTGCTGGACCCATCGACGAACCAGTTCGACAACCAGTGGCACAACAGCCAGCCGGAGATGAGCGACAAGCAGTACTATCAGTTTATGGTCTGGCACCGCGGACTGGCCGTGCCTGCTGCCCGCAACCTGAACAGCAGCGACGTACAGCGTGGCAAGGAGCTGTTCAATGAGATTGGCTGTGCACGCTGTCACCGTCCGTCGTGGACCACTAGCGAGGACACTCCATGGGTGGATGCCTCTATCAAGGCTTATGCCAGCAGCATGGGTAAGGACTATAAGAGTATGCTGCCCCGCTATCCGAATCAGGTCATCTGGCCTTATACCGACATGGTACAGCACCGTCTGTTTATGATGAACGACATCCGCACAGGCTGGTGCCGCACTACCCCACTCTGGGGACGTGGACTGAGCCGCCGACTGACGGGTGCCGACGACCGTCTGCACGACTGCCGTGCACGTAACGTCATAGAGGCCATCATGTGGCACGGCTACTCCAAACAGTCGGATGCCTACAAGCCTACCGAGAAATTCTTTCACCTCAGCAAGGCTGACCGCAACGCTGTGGTACAGTTCCTTGAATCTATCTAATGCGAAAAACACTCCTTTTAATATTATGGACTGCAATGGTCTCTGTGGCATGGGGGGAAACGATGCCACAGACCACTGCAGCTCATTTTTGTCAGTTGCTGGTCAAGACCAATGAAGGTCGTCTGATGTCGCTCCATGCCTTTATCCGGCAGACGCCTGCCGCCAGCGACAGTCTGACCATAGAGCAGCAGTTTGCCGACTACGTGTTCCACTATGGCGGCTGGCAGTCGCTGCGCATCTTCCCCCATCAGCAAGCTGACGGTAACGTAGTCTGGCTGGCTCCCGACGACATAGACCATCCTGCTACGCTCAGCGAAGAACATCAGAAATACATCAACGAGGTATTGCCCCGCATGGCTGCAGAGGCTGAGACTGGTAACTGGGAAACAGTCGATGAATATACTGACCGCTTGCTGCAATACCAACGCACTTTCTCGGCTACCACACCGATACGTCAGGCAGGTGGTAGCACCACCACAATACTTGCGGGATTTCTTTTACTCCTTTTTATCGCGTCAGCGAGAACTTCATGCTCAGGCCGAAGTCGTGGGTAGTAGTAGGATAGCTGCTGCTAGAGAGCAAGGGCTTGTTGGTCTGACGCTCGTAGTAGGCTGATAGCGTCAGCAGGCGCGACAGCGTGTAGTCGGCCATGAAGGACATCTTCAGTGCTGCATTACCACTGCTGGCTGATGAAGTGCAGGTGGCAATATCGCGAGTGATGGCGGCCTGATCGCGCCACGTTATATCGAAGCGCATATTCAAGTCGTGGTTGACACCGCCAGACTTCTTTCCGGCAGAAGAACTGCTGGATGCATTCTGGTCGTCGGCTTTCTTCTTGCTGCCGCCCTGTGCTTTCTTGATTTTGCGGCTGGTGCCGGCACCAAAGAGGCGGAAGTCGCTAATCTTATAACCAAGGCCGATGACGATATCGTTGGAGCGGCTCTCATTGATCTGTACGCTTGTCATGGAGAGGTTGAGCACACGCGTACGACGGTACTCTGCCTTCATGGTGAGGTTGTTAAGGAAGGTGACGTCGGCACCAATCAGTGGCGAGAACGACTCGTTGATGCTAACCGTCGGCACATTCCAACCCAGCAGAGAGGCCGTCTCGCTGCTGCTGGTATAACTACCCACGGCGAAGATGCTCTTGTAGGCGTGGTTGAGGTTGACAGACTTGAAATGTTCGTTGAACCACTTCAACTTTGACAAGCCAGAGTAGCGGATGGTCCAGTTGGGAAGGAGCCTGGTGAGTGCAGGAATAATATCAAGGCTACCACCGCCACTGCCTGTATAGCTGTCGAGGAAGGCAGGAATCATAACCGCTGCACTATACTTATCGACGGTTGTGCCGTAGTGGGCCGATGCCTTCTCCTGGAAACGGGGCAACGACTCGCAGAAGCGCTCGAAGACTGCAGAGGGATAACCGTTGTTGGCATCGCCCATCTTCTCCAACGACGAAGAGATGGAGATGGTGGTCATATTAAAAGTACCTGACTGCGTGGTGGGCTGGTTGGCATACATATACTGGATGCTGCGCGACTTCGTCTCCGTGCGCGAGGCATTGAGGTCTATCTTCAGGTCGCGGATTGGCTCCAGCGTAGCACGCAACTGGAGATCGACGGTCTGATTGGTGGTGGCTGGCGTAGAAATACTGTCGGCCATGAGCAGCCATTTATTATCAATGGCTTTATCGATGAACGAGTCGCCCGTCATACCGAAGGCAAAGGCGAGACCTGGCGCCATAACACCACCCGTGCGCTGTCCGAAGGCATCGCCAATCTCAGGCAGGAAGCCTGGTACAGACATGGCGTACTGGTTGCGGTAGTTGATGCCGATAGAGCGAACCATCATCAACAGACGAGCGGCAGACTGTGCAGTCTTATACCAGCCCTCGTTGTCGAGAGGCGGCTTGGCAACAACGGTGAGCTTGATGGTGGTGGAGTCAACACCCTTGATGCTAATCTTATTCTGGTCCACCACCTTATATTTAATAGGATAAGTGCGGCCGTCCTTGGTCTTAGCAGAAACCATGAGGCGCTTCGACTTCTTGTTGTGCGACACGGTGAAGGTGCTGTCAGGCAACAGCTTCAGCTCTTTCTCGAAGGCATTCTTGTTCTTGGGGAGCTTAGCTTCTTCCTTGCCGTTCTTTCCGTTCTTGCCGGCAGCTGAACCGCTGGCAGCAGGCTTCTTCTTGTTGTTGGTGGTGTCCTTCTTTTTGGGGTCGGGCTTGGGAATGGCCTTCTTGAAACGTTCGTTGACCTTCTTCAGGAAAGGAGAATGGTTGTAGAGCGTCTCCATGTTGAGCGTGCTGTTGATGGTAATCTGACGATTATTTGAAATGGTGTTACCCAACGTCGAACCGTCAGCCTTCTCACGTCCGCGTACCCAATTGTAGGTAGCGTTATAGCTGGCATCAACATTCAGCCAGTCGAAAATTGGCAACTTGTTCAGAGGCACCTGATAGCTGGCGGTGAACGTCTGACGGTAGTCCAAAGGACGACCGAAGTGCTTGATGCTGGTCCACACAGAATCCTTCCATGCTGAATAACGGTCGGGATAGAGGTCTTTGTTGATGGGCTTGTCGCTATAGGGTTCCTCAATCTCTGCCTGTGTACCTGACTGGAAATTGAGATGCAGGTTCTTGGTAAGATCCCAACGAATGGAGAAGTCGCGGTTCCAAAGGAACTGGGAACTGAAGGTGGCTGGCAACGACGAACCGTTGAGGTCGTCCATGTCGCGTTCCTGCAGTTCGTAATAGGTGCGCGTCAGTTCTGAGTTGAACGAGATGTTCTGTGGCAACCAGTTCAGACCGAAGGCTTTAGGCAGTGCCATCCACTTTGACTTCGACTTAGACTTCTTGAAAGGCTCCCATGCCTTGTAGACGGGCGTATAGCTATAGTTCAACGAACCACGCCACTGATCGTCGTTCTCATAGACGGTGGTCTCGCCCGACGTGTGGCGGTGAGAGTGGCTGTAGGAAATAGAGAAGTTGGCTGGGTCGTAAGGCATGGGGTGACGCTTGGTCTTTATGCCAAAGCGAACATTCGACAGCGAGAAGTTGGTGAGTGTGCTCTTTGTCACAGCAATGTTCTCTATACTGTCACGCTCCTCTTTATTGGCTGCGCCATCGAGCGCCTCATCGAGCTCCATATCGGTATCCAGCGGATTGTACTTAGGCTTTGTTACCTCCTTGGTCACTGAGTAGTACAACGGTGCGGTGACCTTCATCTTATCAGGGAAGAATTTACCCAACTCGACAGTAGTCGTCAGCGAGTAGGTCTTGTAGTTTTCCTTGGTGCGTGCTGCCACACCGTCCTCCAGGCCACCGAAACCTTCGCTGATAATCTTACCTGTGAGGTTCAGCGTGCCGACGTCGGAGAGTTGCATATTCAGCGCTCCCGATGCAGCCCAGCCGCCATTGTTGATGGCATCCTGCAGGCGCAACTCGTTGACCCACACCTCACCAGACTTCACACCACTCGACAGGTTGCGAACACCAATCATCATAGTCTTTACCTCACCCAACGTAGGATTACCCATCACCGTGATGCGGTTGTTGGGCTGGTCGGGGTCATAGTCGCTGAAGGGTTTCGTGTAGCTGGCGGTACCCAGTCCACGCGCCTTGTTACGGGCCTTCTTGACCTTCGTGAAGACGCTGAGGTCGATATCAAACATGTTGGCCGCTGGCCAGACAGCACGACAGTCGTCCACATTATATTTATTATAGTCGCTGCGGTCGGGTGTCAGCTTCAAGGGGATGACATACTCGTAGTAGTTGCTCTTGTAGTCGCTACCCATGCGGATAAAGACAGCCAACTGGTCATCCTGCAGATTGCCTGGCTCATCATTAACCAGATGGTTGGCATGCACGAACATCTGCAGGTGCTTATACTGGCGCAGGTCGAGGACGGTATTGCGATAGACGGCTTTCGACTCGCCTGGCGAGAGATTCTTCACCACCATAGAGAGCGACTGCTCGTTGGCCTCGGTCAACTGGGGCTGTGAGGGGTCGGTGACGCGTGAGATACCTGGAGGCAGGACGTAGTTGACGGGCTGCTTGTTGTTGTTCTCCTCAATGTTTACGGCGCTGACTTCCAAAGTTCCGCTATTGCTGCCTGTAGAGAGTGCCTGGTTGTATATACGCCACTCACCACGCATCAGGTCGAGTGAACCAAAGCGCAGCACGATGGGTTGCTGGAAATTGGTCAGGAACATGCGCATGAAACGGATGCTGGTGAAGTCAGAGATAGAGCCTTCCTTGCCTGAGTACTGGTTCAGGGGAACACGGAACTGGTACCACTTGACTGTCTCGCGAGTGCCATTGCGCAACGACACAGAGGCCTCACGTATATCCGTAATAAAGTTCTGACCGACCACCATGTCTTCCGGGCGGATGCTCACCTTATACTGATAGTAGCGCTCATACTCGTTGAGCGTATAGTCCTGGTTGATATCCTCAACATCCGGATAGGACTTGTAACTGGTGTCGTAGCCCTCTGTCTGCTGATCGTTGTCGGGCGAGTTGCCCTGCGGCATATTGATGCGCTTGTAACGTTCCAAGATGCTGGTCTTCTTTTCGTCGAAGTCAGAACCACGGAAATAGTGGTAGTCATCGTTTGCAGGGTCGTTGGTCCATACACGGCGAACGCTGTCGTTAACATTGACACGCTGCAGGAAATCAGCATAGGCAGGGGACTGTCGTTCTTCCTCGTCGTTCAGACCATTGAGACCTACATCCTGCAGGGCTCGCGAGCCACTGGTGGTAGCAAAAGCGTAGGTCTGAGTAGCCTGCACGGGAATCTTACCCCACTGGGTCTCCGTAACCGAACCTGTGCCACCTACGGGCATACCGCTCTCATAGAACTTCTTACCATCGCGCAGGACATCCTCACTGACTTCACCAAGGTCGATGTAGAGGTCACCACCGTAGCTGGCACTGCCCTCCGTCTGCACTTTATTGGTATAGATGAAAGGATCCATCAGCCAGAATTCGATATACTCGATGTTTGAAGCCTCGAAGTCGCTGGTATTGAGCTTACACATCATACCACCCCAGTGGTTGGTTGGGTTGTTGAGTAAGCCATTGGTAGTTACATCGGTACTGAGGTTATAGGGGCCGCGCTCCTGCGGATAGTACGCCAGATTCATAACTGGCAGTGTATTGGTAGCTCCGCTATAGGTTGACTGATCGCGGTTGGGATAGAGCTCATTGACATAAACGGCACGCACATAGTGGTTGGAGAGCTGTTCGACGTCGCTCTTGATATGGCTGGGCGTGAGACTGCTGGAACGGTAGGTAAACAGCGGGTCAATGGTGTACCAAGCCAGCAACGAACGGTTGTAGCCACTGGATACCGTCTCCTTGTCTCTGCTCTCAGGGAACATGCTGGGTACACTGGAGATAACCCACATAGTGGGTTCCAGTACGCTAATGCCGCTCTTGGCATTCTCGAAATCGTCAATGTAGGAGGCATTGTCCTGTGTACCGCTGGCCGTACCTGCTATCAAGTGAGCAAACTCACCGGTAAAGGTAATCTGCGAAGGCTGCGTGCAGTGCAGCAACGGCAGTTTGTCGAGCATATTCGTCAACCACTGGCTCTCTGTCTTCCAATTGACGTGCAAACCCCACAACGTATTCTTCAGCGGTTCCGAGCCCATGGTAACTTTCGATGTCAGGGCCTGTTCACTCAGGTGCTGCAGGGTACCGCCTATCTGGAAATTCTTGGAGAAATCATACTCCCAGTTGAAGCCGAACATGCGTTTGCGCTGCATGCCATAATCGTTGTTGGACTCCAGTGAAACATTGACACTGGTACCAGCATCAATGATGCTCTGGTTAAGAATCGTCACCTCACCGGCAGAGTAGTCGACAGTATAGTCACTGCCCTCGGTAAGTCGCACACCGCCAGCCGTCACAACCACAGAACCCTGTGGCACATAAGAGGCACCAAGCGAAATGACGTTGGCCGAAGAGCCTTTGAACTGTCCCGTCAGCAGGAACTTGTTCTTGTCGGTCATCTGCAAGGCGGCAGTACGGGTAGTGTCATAGAGTTCATGGAACGCATACTTCGCCGCTGTCTCAGCGTCAACGCCACGACGGATGAGGAAATTCTCCAACGTCGTACCAAAGGGTTCTACAGACGGGAAGAAGACACGGCCATTGCTGACTGTATAGCCTTCAACATAGTCGAAGAAGCCATTGGGGTGTGCCTTCAGATTGTTATCCAAACGGTCACAGCCCAAAGCGCGCAACAGCGTCACATCCTTGGTCTGCTGTTCTGGTATATAAGTAATGTACACGCCCGTAGTATCGCTCTGGTACTTGACGTCGAGACGAAACTTCTGTTTCTCAACATTCGTTGACAGATAATAGACGTTCTTCATCATCAACGGCCAGTTAGGCTGCTGGGGATTGTTCGATGTATTCTTCAGTGCCTTGACATAGAGCGCTTCACCGGCAGCAGTATGGTCTGCGGCAAACTCACCCACACGGTAAGTTCGACCGCCATAGGTAAACTCATAGGCCACTGCCAGCACCTGGTCGGTCTGCAAGGCGGTCTTCAGCGAGATATAACCCAGAGCTGCATTCAGCGTATATTCCGAGGAAGTAAGCAGACGGGCAGCAGACAGCTTCTCAAATTCCTCGCCACCAGTCATAACTCCTTCAAGGATGCTTGTTGCCAGGTCTATATCACGCGCTCCAGCATAGGTAGTTATCAGCTGATCATATTCACCATTTGCATTGTTGCTGGGAACTGACGACTGCGTGCCACCACCCCACTTCGATGAGGTGCTCTCGGCAAGGTCAGAAAAAGCAAGGATATTACGCGAGTTGCTGGTCGTACCGGATTTATTTGTAACCCACACTTCAATACGAGTGATGTTAATACCCGTCGTCAGTGTAGGAATCTGTTCCATGGCTGCATCATAGCGCTCACGGAAGTATTTGGCCAGGAAGAAGTGGCGGTTCTCTTCGTAGTTGGCGACGTTCAGTTCAAAGGGAGTCAACTGTGTGCCACCCTTTGTTGATACACTTTTGGTCGTAGAATTTTTCTGTGACAGCACGGTCTGCAGCTTCAGTTTACCAAACTGCATATCGGTACGGACACCAAACAGGCTGCTGGCACCCTTGATAAGGGAGTTGTTGGAGGGGAATGTAACGTTACCAGCCTCCACGAGTTTGATAATCTCGTCTTCCTTACCCTCGTAGCGCAATTTCAGGTTCTTCGCATCCCAGTCAACAGTAGCATCGGTATTGTAATTCAGCGACATATTTACTTTATCGCCCACCTTACCTGTCACATTGATGTTAATCTTCTCGTCGAAATCAATAGCCTTGGTTTTACGGTTACGCTCCGGCAACGACGGATTCTCTACATTTTTAAAGTTAGCGCCCAGCTTCAGCTCAGCAGTACCCTGCGTCTTGATGCGCACGCCTCCAGGACCGAAAATCTTCTCAGCAGGACCGAGGTTGAAATGCATATCGGCAAAGTCGAACTTCTCCTTGCCCTTGTTAGCGACGTTCTCGGCATCCTTGACACGGAAGAAACGCTCGCGTTCACGCTTCTCACTCCACTGGCGATATTCCTCAGGCGTCAACAGAATAGGGGTATTCAAGTAGGAGTCACCCAACTTTGAACCAATAATATACATATTGGTGGAGTCGTTATAGACAACCTCCTGCTTGATGTTTTCAGGGAAACGCAAGTCGAGAGCGCTGGAATCCAAGTCAGCAACTACCATCGGTGCCGTCTTTTGGACTTTCCAACGAGCCTGCGGAACAACGGTATCGGCATCCTCCCGCACATCGGCTGGCGATATGCGATTGCCCTGCGGTGCAAAGGCCATAGCCGTTACACTAAGCAAGACTGCTGCTATATAAAGATACCGTTTCATTAATCGTTACTATTCCCGAAGTATTGTCTGAGGGTTATTTTATCTGTTTCAACGCCAGCTTCACCACCTGTTCAACAGGCAATTCTGGCTGTTCGGTAAGAATAGCCACAACGACTTTCTGCGTAGGAGCAGGAGCAAAGCCCAACATAGTGAGGGCAGCTACAGCCTCGTCGCGCACGGCATTGTTGACAGGTGCTGCCACCGTGCCACCAGTTGGAATCTCGTCGGCAATGCCCAATGCAACAATCTTGTCGCGCAGGTCAACGATGATACGCTGAGCTGTCATCTTGCCAATGCCCTTTATACCCTTAATGAGTCGCTCGTCACCACGCGAAATGGCACTACAGAGTTCGGCAACACTCATCGACGAAAGCATCATCCTTGCGGTATTGGCACCCACGCCACTAACAGTAATGAGCAGTTCAAACATCTCACGCTCTTTCTTTGACACAAAGCCATACAGCACATGAGCATCCTCACGAATAGCCTCATAGACGTACAGCTTCACGTCTGTTTTGCCCTGAATGGCACTGTAGGTCGTCAAAGAAATATTGAGTCCGTAACCTACTCCTGCGGCCTCAACCGTAGCCATTGCGGGTGAAAGCTCGGTCAGCTCACCCTTGATGTATTCAATCATTATTTCCTATTTTAGTATATATACAATAACCTAAACGGCCTTTCTACCTTTTTTATTGTATTGTCGTAAAAAAAACGCATATATTTGACAAAATTAACGTCAGCAGATAAAAAAAGTAGAAAAATGTAACGTATTTCGGAGAAATAGTGTATCTTTGCACACGAAAAAGCAGCGGAAGCTACTAATTCGTAAAAAGCGACACAGACAAAAACAACAAAGACAATGGAAAAGATTAGAGCAGCCGTAGTAGGTTACGGCAACATTGGCAAGTACACCATTCAAGCCTTAGAGGCCGCCCCCGACTTTGAAATCGCTGGTGTAGTGCGCAGAAACGGAGCAGCAGACAAACCCATCGAGCTGACTCCCTATGAGGTTGTAAAGGATATCAAGGAGCTGAAGGATGTCGATGTAGCTATCCTGGCCACTCCGACCCGTTCATGCGAGGACTATGCCAAGCAGATTGTTCCCCTGGGTATAAATACTGTGGATTCGTTCGATATCCACACCCAGATTCGCGGATACCGTGAGCGTCAGATGGAGCTGAACAAGCAGACTGGCACTGTCAGTGTTATTGCTGCTGGCTGGGACCCAGGTTCTGACTCAATAGTACGTACACTGATGCAGAGCCTTGCTCCTAAAGGCCTGAGTTATACCAACTTCGGTCCAGGTATGTCAATGGGCCATTCTGTCTGTGCCCGTTCAAAGGCAGGCGTGAAGAATGCCCTGTCAATGACTATTCCCTTGGGTGAAGGCATTCACAGAAGAATGGTCTATGTAGAGTTGGAAGACGGCTTCACACTGGAGCAGGTTACCAAGGACATCAAGGCTGACCCCTACTTCGCCAACGACGAAACTCACGTTTTCCAGGTAGAAAGCGTCGATGACGTTCGCGACATGGGCCACGGTGTACATTTGGTACGCAAAGGTGTAAGCGGACAGACCCAAAACCAGCGTCTGGAGTTCAATATGCAAATCAACAACCCCGCACTGACCGCCCAGGTACTGGTCAACGTTGCACGCGCCTCAAAGCGCTTACAGCCAGGCTGTTACACGATGGTAGAGATTCCTGTTATCGACATGCTGCCAGGCGACCGCGCCGACCTTATTGAGCACTTAGTATAAACAAGCAATTCCAATAAACTATAGGTGGTTCTATATCTTCATAGAGCCACCTATTATTTATGATATCCCCCTTAGCAACATACACGAACCTTAATAAAAAGGCAAAAAATCATAATTTCTTTGGTTTTTTGCGTGCTAATTCGTACCTTTGCAGTCTATATACAATAGATTATGGGAAAGATTATCGCATTAGCAAACCAGAAAGGCGGTGTGGGAAAGACCACAACGACCATCAATCTTGCGGCATCACTGGCCACCTTAGAGAAGAGTGTGCTCGTAGTCGATGCCGACCCACAGGCTAACGCTTCAAGTGGTCTGGGTGTGAATATTCAGGAAGTAGATTGTTCACTCTATGAGTGCATCATTGATAAGGCCGACGTTCGCGATGCCATTTATACCACCGATATCGACGGATTAGACATAATACCCAGTCATATCGATTTGGTAGGCGCAGAGATTGAGATGCTCAATCTGGAAAACCGTGAGCGCGTCATCAGCAAATTGTTGGAGCCCATCCGCAACGACTATGATTACATTTTAATAGACTGTTCACCTTCGTTAGGTCTGATTACTGTCAACGCATTGACAGCAGCAGACTCCGTCATCATCCCTGTGCAGTGCGAATACTTCGCTCTGGAGGGTATCTCGAAGTTGTTGAACACCATTAAAATTATCAAGACCAAGTTGAACCCCAAGTTGGAAATTGAGGGTTTCCTGTTGACAATGTACGACTCTCGTCTGCGTCTGGCCAATCAGATTTACGACGAGGTGAAGCGCCACTTCCAGGAGTTGGTATTCAAAGCCGTTATCCAGCGTAATGTTAAGTTGTCGGAGAGTCCTTCACACGGATTGCCCGTTATTTTGTATGATGCAGACTCAACAGGAAGCAAAAACCATCTGGCACTCGCCAAAGAAATCATAAGTAAAAATGAAAAATAAAAGATATTTCATTTTTAATCTTTAATATTCGATTATGGCCGTAAAAAAGAAATATGCAAGCAACGTTCTGGGACGTGGACTGGACGATATAGGTACTGGTCGCGGACTGGACGCACTCATAGATACTAGTGAGGTACATACTGAAGGCAGTTCAAACCTCAACGAAGTAGAGATATCACAGATAGAGCCAAACCCCAACCAGCCACGCCGTGAGTTCGATCAGGACGCACTGCAAGAGTTGGCTACCAGCATCCGCGAGTTGGGCATTATCCAGCCTATCACGCTGCGCAAGGTCAACGGAGAGAAATACCAGATTATTGCTGGTGAGCGCCGTTGGCGTGCTTCCCAGTTAGCCGGACTCACCAAGATTCCTGCTTACATCGTGACCGTTGAAGATCAGAATGCCATGGAGATGGCACTGGTGGAGAATATCCAGCGTGAAGACCTGAACGCCATCGAGATAGCGTTGGCCTACCAACATCTGGCTGACGAGACTGGTATGACACAAGCTAAGATTTCGGAGCGTGTAGGTAAGAGCCGTGCTGCAGTGACCAACTACATGCGTCTGCTGAAATTGCCTGCTCAGGTACAGATTGCACTGAAGAACCACGAGATTGAGATGGGACACGCCCGTGCACTATTGGCTATCGACAGTCCATCACAGCAAATCAAGCTCTTTAAGGAGGTGCAGGCCCGCCAGTACTCCGTCCGTCAGGTGGAAGAGATGGTACAAGCGCTGAAGAGTGGCGACGATGTCAAGACCGCTAAGGGTAAGATACAGTCACAGACCAAGTTGCCAGAAGAATTCAATATACTGCGCGACCGTCTGTCGCAGTTCTTCCAAGCGAAAGTGCAAATGGCTTGTTCACCGAAAGGCAAAGGAAAAATCACCATCCAGTTCGACAATGAAGAGCAACTGGAATATATCATGAATACACTGGACGGAGCCAATGGGTAGGCTATTCGTCATCATAGCAACATTGGCGATGGCACTGACATGCCACGCACAGGAAGAGGCAGAGCTGGTTAATGACACGCTTCGCACAGACGAGGTATCTATCATGATTGATACGACTAAGCAGGTGAAAGTGCCTCGCGACTGGTCAACGTGGAAGCCCAATCCACAACGTGCGCTCTGGCTGGCCTTGGTACTGCCTGGTGCCGGACAGATTTACAACCGCAAATACTGGAAGTTACCCATCTTCTACGGAGGATTTATGGGCTGTATCTATGCCCTGACATGGAACAACATGATGTACAAAGACTATTCGCAAGCCTATCTCGACATCATGGATAACGACCCTAATACGGCCAGCTATAACAAGTTCCTGCACTTGGGCGTAAAAATCACAGATGCCAACAAGAAACGCTACGAAGAGCTCTTCAAAGGACGTAAGGACAAGTACCGTCGCTGGCGAGATATGAGCATCTTCGTGATGATCGGCGTCTATGCGCTGTCCGTCATCGATGCTTATGTCGATGCTGAACTGTCGGAGTTTGACATCTCCAAAGACCTCAGCCTGGAGGTGCGTCCGACTGTTATTTCCAACCGAGGAGGCGGCAATCCGCTACAAGCACAATCGGTGGGGCTTAGTTGTTTCCTGAATTTTTAAACACTAAAAACTATAACGATAATTGATGAACAAGAAGAACCTATTGATATTATTCATGTTACTGATGGCGTCCACCTCGTGGGCACAGGTCTATGACAACGGTGACGACGAGACACCAGAAGAAGACGAGATAACCGTTATCGACCGTGAAGGTCATGAAGAGGTTATCGAGTTCCCTGAAGCCATGACCTATGATCTGGATAGTCTGCTGAACCTCTATATGGCCAAGACCTATCTTGATGAGCCAGACGACTGTAACATGAAGAATGTCAACCCGACATACAGCAGAGAGGAATATGTAGACCGCTTGAGTCGTATACCCTCTATCATGGAAATGGCCTACAATGATGTGGTACAGAAGTTCATTGACCGCTACAGCGGACGCTTACGTCATTCCATCAGCTACATGCTGGGCGCATCCAATTTCTATATTCCCATCTTTGAGGAAGCATTGGAAGCCTACCAGTTGCCACTGGAACTGAAATACCTTCCAATCATTGAGTCTGCACTCAACCCCAAGGCTGTATCACGCGTAGGTGCCACTGGTCTGTGGCAGTTCATGCTGACCACTGGCAAGCAATACGGTTTGCAGGTTAACTCACTGGTTGACGAGCGTCGCGACCCCGTCAAGTCGTCATACGCCGCAGCCCGTTACCTGAGCGACCTCTATAAAATCTTTGGCGACTGGAACCTTGTCATTGCAGCCTACAACTGTGGACCAGCAAACATCAACAAGGCCATTCACCGCTCTAACGGCGAGAAAGACTACTGGCAGATTTATCCCTATCTGCCCAAGGAGACACGCGGTTATGTGCCAGCGTTTATTGCCGCCAACTACATCATGACCTACTACTCGCAGCATAACATCTGTCCGATGACCACCCGTCTGCCAGCACAGACCGACACAATTATGGTCAACCGCAACATCCATCTGGAACAGGTGGCCGAAGTGATGGGTATGAATATTGACCTGCTGCGCTCGCTGAACCCCATGTACCGTCGCGACGTGGTGCCTGGTGCTACCGAACTGTCGCCCATCCGTCTGCCACAGTCGGAGGTCGGCCGTTTCATTGATCTGCAGGACAGCATCTGCAACCACCGTGCTGCTGATTTTGCCAAGCGTGTAGAGGTAGAGGTGAAAGACGATGTACCAACTTACTATCATAAGAGTAAACGTTACACACGCGGAAAGAAGCGTGCTACTGTACGCAGGAAGGCAACGACAAAGCGTCGCCGTGCAGCAACCCGCAAGCGCCGCCGTCGCTAACCCACTCACCACTCACCTCTAAAAATATAACACTATGGATGAAGAGCAGAAGATACGAGAAGACGCAGACGAAAAACTCATAAACGACGCATTCCAACGACTGCTGGACAGCTATACTGCATCGCGCCACCGTAAGAAGGTGGATATCATCACCAAGGCGTTCAATTTTGCACGCCAGGCTCACAAAGGTGTGCGCCGTCTGAGTGGCGAGCCTTATATCATGCACCCCATTGCTGTGGCACAGATTGCCTGCGAGGAGGTTGGTCTGGGTTCCACCAGTATTTGTGCTGCCCTACTCCATGATGTAGTGGAAGATACTGACTACACTACAGAGGATATTGAGAATATTTTCGGCCCGAAAATTGCACAGATTGTCGATGGACTGACTAAGATTTCTGGTGGTATCTTCGGCGAACAGGCTTCTGCACAGGCTGAGAACTTCAAGAAGCTGTTGCTCACCATGAGTGAGGACATCCGCGTTATCCTTATCAAGATTTGCGACCGTCTGCACAACATGCGCACCCTGGAGTCGCAACCAGCCAACAAGCAGTACAAGATTGCCGGTGAAACGCTCTATATCTATGCACCGTTGGCTAACCGTCTGGGTCTCAACAAAATAAAATCAGAATTAGAGAATCTCTCCTTCCAATACGAACACCCAGAAGAGTATGCTGCCATTAAGTCAAAACTGGCAAGTACCGAAGCCTCGCGCCACGAACTCTTCGATGAGTTCACTGCACCTATTGAGGAGTCGCTGAACAAGATGGGCGTAAAATACCACATCAAAGAGCGCGTCAAGACGCCCTACTCCATTTGGAACAAGATGCAGAACAAGCACGTCACCTTCGACGAGGTTTACGACATCCTTGCCGTACGCATCATCTTCACCCCCAACAACCGCGAGGAGGAAATCAACGAGTGCTTCAACATCTATGTCGCTATCTCGAAGATATATAAAAGTCACCCCGACCGTCTGCGCGACTGGTTGTCTCACCCCAAGGCTAACGGCTATCAGGCACTACACGTCACCTTGATGTCGAAACAGGGACGCTGGATAGAAGTGCAGATACGCTCCGACCGCATGGACGAGATTGCTGAACAAGGCTTTGCCGCCCACTGGAAATACAAGGAAGGCGAGGATGTGGAATATACGGAGGACGAGACGGAACTCAACGACTGGCTCCGTACCATCAAGGAGATTCTCGATGATCCACAGCCCGATGCGATGGACTTCCTTGACGCCATCAAGCTCAACCTCTTTGCATCAGAAATCTTTGTCTTCACGCCCAAGGGAGAAATCAAGACGATGCCTACAGGCTGTACAGCCCTCGACTTTGCCTTCTCCATCCATACCTTCCTGGGCTCTCATTGTATTGGAGCCAAAGTTAACCACAAACTGGTACCACTGAGCCATAAGTTGCAGAGTGGCGACCAGGTAGAGATTATCACCTCCAAAGCCCAGCACGTACAACCTTCATGGATTAACTTCGTATCCACCGCTAAGGCCAAGGGTAAGATTCTGGCTATTCTGCGTCGTGACAGCCGTGAGTTGCAGAAGCAGGGTGAAGAGCTTTTCACTGAGTTCCTGAAGAAAAACAACATTGACGACATACCCAATGCAGCCGACCTGCTGACGGAATTCCATGATATTCGCAATCGTGACGAGTTCTTCCAGGCTATCGGCGAGAAAACCATCCTGCTGGGCGATAAAGACGTTGACGAGTTATTGGGCAAGAATGCTGCCGACAAGCGTGGCTGGCGCAAATTCGTTCCCTTCCTCGACAGAGGCAAGCAGAAGAAAGCTGCTGAAGACCAGACAGAGTTGTTTGTGGTTCCTGAGAAGTTCAACCGCAAGAAGCCTATCTATATTACCGACGACAACATCAAGCAATACCAATTTAAGCACTGCTGTCACCCCATTCCTGGCGACGACATTCTTGGATTCATCGACGGCAAGCATCAGATAGAAATCCATAAGCGTGCCTGTCCTGTTGCCGCCAAGCTCAAGGCAAGCTATGGCAACCGCATCCTCGATGCTAAGTGGGACATGCACAAGAAGCTCTTCTTCGATGCTACTATTCGTATGCAGGGTATCGACCGCGTAGGCATGCTGCTCGACATCTCACAGGTCATCTCATCGCAGATGAATGTCAACATCCACAAGCTGACTATCGCCAGTGAAGAAGGTGTCTTCGACGGCACCATCGAGTTGCGCGTCCACGACCGCGAAGATGTAGGCAACATCATAGGACAACTGAAGAAAATTACCGACGTCCAAGACGTGACGCAGATTATGTAAGACATACAAAAAACAAACTACTACAGAAATGAAATTACTACTATCATTGATCTGTACCATATGGGGCTATACCGCCGTTTATGGTGCCAATCCTTACGATAATCCTGACACTATCGTGGTGGCTCGCGACGGCACGGGACAGTTCCGTAATGTGAGCGATGCCATTGAGGTTTGCCGTGCCTTCATGGACTACCACAAGGTTATCTATATCAAGAAAGGTACGTATAAGGAGAAACTCATCATTCCTCAGTCGCTGACCAACATTGAGTTGTGCGGTGAGAGTCGTGATGAAACCATTATCACGTGGGATGATCATGCCAATATCAACAAAATGGGCACCTTCCGCACCTATACCGTCAGAGTCGAAGGTAGTCAGCTTACCTTTAAGAACCTCACCATCGAGAATAACTCCGCACGTCTGGGACAGGCCGTAGCGCTGCATACCGAGGGCGACATGCTGACGTTCATTGGCTGTCGTTTCCTGGGACATCAGGACACTATCTATACGGGTAATGCGCGCACCCGCCTTTACTTCAAGGACTGTTACATCGAAGGTACCACCGACTTTATCTTCGGACCCTCGACGGCGTGGTTTGAACATTGCGATATCTTCTGCAAGCTCAACTCCTACATCACAGCGGCCTCAACACCTAAGGATGTGCCTTACGGGTACATCTTTAATAACTGCACCATCCGTTGTGCAGAGGGTGTCAGCAAGGTGTACTTGGGTCGTCCTTGGCGCGACTACGGCTATACGCTGTTCATGAACTGTGACCTACCCCGCCAGATACGTCCTGAGGGCTGGCACCACTGGCAGAAAGAGCGTGAGGCGACAGCCCGCTATCTGGAGTATAACAACCACGGTGAGGGGGCTGCCACCACAGAGCGCGTCTCATGGAGCCGACAGCTGACAAAGAAAGAGGCCTCGAAGATTACCCCCGAGGCCGTATTTACCATTCAGCATGCTTGGAGTCCCAAGCCTTAACTACTGCAGAAAGTCCATTTGCCGTTTCAGCGCCTGCAGGTCGTTACGCACGCTGATGAGTCGTGTTATCACCTCAGCTTTGCGGTCAGCACCGTCGCGGTTGCTATTGATAATCTTTTTAGCGGCCGCCAACTTGAAACCACGCACCTTCACTAGATTATGGATAAGGCGTATCTGCTCGATATCCTTCTCCTGATACTGGCGAATCTTGGCAGGTCCGCTGGTCTTCGGCTTCAGATACGGGAATTCCTGCTCCCAATAGCGTAATGTACTCTCATTGATGCCGAACATCTCGGCAACCTCCTTGATGGAGTAGTACAGTTTCAAGTTTTTGTTCAGATTCAGTGCCATACTCTTTCTGTGTTTCTTTGTTTACTTATTCACGTACCGTAGATACCACGCGCTCCTTACCAGCAGGCCGCTTCTGGTCTTTGTCGAAGTTCAGACCGTACTTACCCTCCGGCATATCGCTGAGCACATAAGCCGTACAGCGGCGACCTGCAACAACCTTGTCTGTCGTTGCAGTATTTGCAGCAGTAGCAGCTACATCGAGCAGTGCGCCCAGCCACCCCTTGCTGCTTGTAGTCACACTGGTATCCAGCGTAATCTTTCCCTCACGCTGGTAGAGTGTCTGTCCTGTGACGCACGAGCGCAGGATATATTCCACCTCAACAGTCAGCGAACCGCCTATATTGCTGCGACTCCACGACTTGATGATGGTAAACATAGCGGCATCGGCACCCAGCACATTGCGGAACTGCGTCAGACTGCCTTCCAAGAACATTTCGGCATCGTAGGCACTCTCCGACTGGAACATCTCCATCGTCAGCATGGGCGAGAAGACGTAGTAGCCCTTTTCGCAGAGCGGTGTATACATCGTAGTATAGAAGAAGTCCTTGGCATCCACGTGGGTGGTGCGGTTGATGGGTGGCATCACCACGATGCTGGTGGGTTTCTCCTCATACATTTTCGGATAACGGACTTCACGTGTGAGCGATGAGCTAGCACACGAGGCCAGCATCAACGCCATCAAAGCTATAGCAATACAGTTCTTCATTTCTCCAGTTGTTTGATGATACGTGAAATAAACTTCTCCGACTCAGGATAGAGGGCAACCTCTTCTTTCAAGAGCTTCAGTCCTTCTGCCTTCTGACCAGACTTTACCAGCAGATAGCCATATTCAGCATTCACTCCTGGTGGCACCACCTTGCGGGCAGCATTCTGTCCGCTAATCACTTTCTTATACTGCTCCATAGCAGCAGCCAGTTTGTCGTCTGTGGTTCGCTTCGTATATTGATACGAAGCATCCTCAGAGTTGTACCATGAGTACAGCGCCTGCTGGCTTTCACATGCTGAAAGCGCCACAACGGCGACAGCAGCTAACAACAACTTCTTCATGGCAGATTGATAACTTTGGTTTCTTGATTCGACAGAAATACTTCCTTATCATAGAGAGTCTTACCTTGGAAGCTGACCTTCAAGTGGCGACGGCCAATGCCTACGCCATACTGGAATCCCTTACGGTTGGCAACCTTGGGCTTGACAACCTTGGCGTCGAACTGTGTGCCGTCGATGTCCACCTGCACGGGATACTTGCCGTTGCCATAGGTCTCCAACGGACCAACAAAGACGAGATATGCCTGATCCTCTACACCTGTCTGCATAGCGACAGGATAGTTGCTCTTACAACCTGCCAGCATCAGGGCAGCGAGAGCTATTGTACACAGTAACAGCTTCTTCATTTCTTAATCTCCTCTATATAATATGTGTTCAACTTCGATGCATCAATAGGTGTAGTGCCGTTGTACTCCACAAAAGAGTACTCGGTTTCAGGAGTGTCACCGCCTGTACCCGTTACGGTAACGGTACCAACCTGCTTGCCAGGCAGTTCAATCATCATGCCCGACTGCGGATTCTTCACCTTCTTACCACGGGTCTTCACTGCAAACGTGTCGCCCTCCTTGACTCCCTGACTGGCACCACCTGCAATCATCTGGGCGTCAGCATCATAGGTCAAGAAGAAGGTGCGCCAAGGTTTGTCGGTACACTTGTTGATAATGTTCTCCACGAGCTGACCGATAGCCTCCGAGATGGCCTTGTCGCTCAGCGTAGCGTCGAAGTCGGCACGTCCACCAACGCCCAGAGTGCTTCTAGTGGTAATCTGTGCCTGACCCTTGGCCTCGTCAGAATAGACGATGAGACCTGTCGACACGTCAACCAGACGGATGGCGACACCAGCCTCCACGGTCTGCATCTTCGTAGAGGTGAAGACGCCCTCCTTGCCCGTGTTCTTACGACCAAACTCGGTAATAGAACCGATAATCAGATAGTCTGCGCCAATGGACTGCAGACCGCTCTCACCATTCTCGCTCTTCTTGGCTTCTTCCAAGAGCTGAGCCAGGTCGCTACGCTCCAGCAACAGGAACTTGCCCGATGCAGCCAGCTTAGCCGACAGAATGTCCAGTGCCTGCTTACCCATAGGGTCGTTCTCCTTGTCGTAGAAGACACCCTTGGCATACTGTGTTTCATTAGAGAAACGGCCAATGGCCACCTTTCTCTTAATCGTCTTACCGTCAGGAACCTGCGTAGGCTTGGCAGACTCTACAATCTGCGTCTTACGCTGTGCCTGTGAACTTGTGGCAAGGGCTGCAAGCAGCACGGCCACACAAAGAATTCTTTTCATAATAGGCTATTGTTTAAAAGTTATTTATTTCGGAACGCCTCTACCTGACTCTGAATCAATTCCTCATCGTCAAAGTAGTTAATGCGCATGGCCTTACGTACCTCATCCATCGTCTGGGCGGCAGTCTCGCGGGCCTTCTCCGTACCCTTCTTCAGGATGTTATAGATTTCAGGGATATCCTGCTCCAACTCGTGACGGCGCTGGCGCATAGGCTCCAGGAACTCGTTCAGTATCTGGTTCAGGAACTTCTTACATTTCATGTCGCCCAGACCGCCACGACGGTAGTGGTCCTTCAGCTCGTCCAGGTTCTGGTACTCAGGCCAGTACAGGGCAAAGTGCTCAGGCTTCGAGAAGGCATCCAAATAGGTGAATACTGCATTGCCCTCCACATGTCCTGGGTCGTTCAGGTTGATGTGCTCTGGGTCGGTGTACATCGAGCGCACCTTCTGCCAAACGGTGTCGGCATCGTCGCTCAGATAGATGCAGTTGCCCAGCGACTTCGACATCTTCTCCTTACCGTCCGTTCCAGGCAGGCGACGGGCCGTAGCATTCTCAGGCAGCATGATGTTAGGCTCAACCAACACAGGAGCATACACCTGATTAAAACGACGCACCAGCTCGCGCGTCACCTCCAGCATCGGCTCCTGGTCCTCACCGGCAGGCACCGTAGTAGCCTTGAACAGTGTGATGTCAGCGGCCTGGCTCACAGGATAACAAAAGAATCCCAATGGAATACTCTCGCCCTCGAAGCCACGCATCTTCACCTCTGTCTTCACCGTCGGATTGCGCTGTACACGGCTGACGCTGACGAGGTTCATCAGGTAGGTGGTCAACTCAGCCAACTCCGTTATCTGACTCTGAATAAACAGCGTACACTTCTCAGGGTCCAGACCTGCTGCGAGGTAGTCCAGCGCCACATTAATAATACTCTGGCGAATCTTCTCAGGATTGTCAGCGTTATCCGTCAAGGCCTGTACATCGGCCATGAAAACAAACATCTTGTCATAGTCGCCAGCGTTCTGAAGCTCTACGCGACGACGCAGCGAACCGATATAGTGACCCAAGTGCAACTTACCTGTTGGACGGTCACCCGTTAGAATAATCTTTCCCATTTTTTGTTACTTTTTGCGTTTCTGTTTGCAAAATTACAAAAAAACAGGCGAACCACCAACAATTCGCCCACTTTTCTTAACAATATCTGTCTCCCAAATAGCTATACCAGCTTCCAGATACAGCTATCTTAGCATCCAAATACAGCTATCCTGTGTCTGTATTAGCCTAATACAGCGCTGTATTAGGCTAATAACAGGTGCTTATCAGCTGTATTTCTGAGCTATTGCATTATGTAGTGGACGCCGTGGGGGAAATTCTTGCAAAACATGTAACCTTTTAACATAACCCCCTTGAAACACCGATAAATAAAGGGCTCAGGGCATGTTAATAGTCGCTCAGACATTTAACATGCATTTCACATTTATGTTAGAAGTATGTTAAATGTTTGCGAAACATTTAACATGCCTCAAACCTCGATGTACAAAGGGTTTGAGGTATGCTATGTTAATAGGTTAAATCTTTTTTTCATAAAAAACACAGCAGGCTGAAGCATGACAACTTCAGCCTGCATAGCTTATAATCAGAATGGATTTTTTACTTCACCACAACTTTCTTTATTGTTCCATCACTCATCTTGATGATGTTCAGGCCACGCTGAGGTGTAGCGATGCGCTTTCCGTCAATGTTATAGCGCTCTACAACCGTAGGCTGTTGTGTGGCTGTTGTCACCATTATTTCTGTCGTTGGCTTGGGATCTTCATCTGTCAATGCCACAATATTACCAAAGTCTTTCCATTGTTCTGCGTTCTTATATGCTTCAACAGATGCGGCTGGTACGTGGAGCGTAGCATTTTTGTAATTAGATTCTACAAAGATGTCCTTACCAGTTTCTGGTACTTGTTCTGCATAGCAATACATGTCTGTTAGGCTGGTACACTTGTGAAATGCGCTATCATCGACACATGTCAAATTGCTGGAAATTGTGACAGAAGTAAGTTTTTCACTCTCTGCAAAGGCGATATATGCTATCTTCTTTATACCTTCTCCTAAATCATACTCTTTAACCTGCTTGCCAAAACAACTCATTAATATGTAGAACTGGTCACCATCTCTTTGATACCACCTCATTGCTATTAACCTCAACTTTGGTTAAATAATTACAGTTTTGGAATGCAAATAAATGGATACATTTCACACTTTGAGGAATGGTAATGGAAGATAATTTACAACCATAGAAGGCCCATTGTCCGATGTATGTCAGATTGTTAGACAATTTGACGGAAGAAAGCCGACTTAACCTAAAAGCACTATTTCCAATAGTTGTAACGTTGTCGGACATTTTGACAGAGGTTAGATTACAATCGATAAATGCACAATCACCTATGCTTGTTACTTCATCTCCAATGATTAATTCTTCAATGTTAAATGCGCCATCAAAAAGTGATCCAACATTAGATTCATTGAAATTATAGTTTTTAGATACTATAGCATTGCTGTTTATCTCAACAGTTTTCAAATTGTCACATTCACTAAAAACATAATATCCAATACTTTCTACACTCTTACCGATATAAATGTAGCTTAAAGCCTTACACTTTCCAAATGCATTACTTTCGATACTAGTAACTTCATCTGGAATAACAATACTAGTTATGCCTGACCCCAAGAATGCTGAGTTTCCAATGGATGTTACGCTACTGGGAATAATAGTGCCGTTACATCCATACAATAATTTGTTGCTGGCTGTCCCAATAATAGCATTACAATTTTCACGAGAGTCGTAATTAGGATTTCCTTCTTCTATAACTATTGAGTTTAGGCTACTACAGCGTTCGTATTTGCAAGTGGGTTTATATCAATAACTTGCATGTTAAACGGTAGAAAAGTGATGACACAGGTTCTGACGACATGGAAAAGATAAAGATTTAACGTATTTAACTTTTATAAACATGATGCAGGTTCTTCTGCACCATAGTGAAACACTATATTAATGCGTTTACGGTCTCATGTGACTTCTTACGGCTTCTTCTTATCTTTGTTTCTGCCTTTTCTCTTAATTGTAAAGATAAAGGGTGACTTTGTATTGGACTATACATGATATAATACTTGTCTTTCCTAAATGAGATCAGCCCAATACCATACTTTTCGAAAAGATTAATGTGATTAAATGCTTTATCAGCAGTTTCTTCTGGAAGCACGACATATGAGTAATCAGAAAAACTCCTATATCGAAAAGCTTGTATCATAGCCCCTCTCCAATTCTTGAGCTTAAGTTCGAAGGAGACGACCTTTATGCCTGTATCAAGTTTTGAGAAGCACACGTAATCAGGGATGCCAAAGAGTCCTTGCCATTCCTTAAAATATGTATTGCCTATTGTAGATTTGATATATTTCTCAAAATCAACAGACATTAAATCTTCTGATGTGTACATTATAGTGTTTTTTTATATGCATTTAACACATTATACCAAATTGGAAGATGAGAACCATCACTATCTCCATCAAGAAGTACAGAATCTTCAATAATCTTATAGTTTGATACTGCTGTT
The DNA here is from genome assembly GCA_900316265.1 of uncultured Prevotellaceae bacterium. Classification (GTDB taxonomy): domain Bacteria; phylum Bacteroidota; class Bacteroidia; order Bacteroidales; family Bacteroidaceae; genus Prevotella. The sequence goes on from ONCH01000001.1 coordinate 58,418, forward strand.
TTTATCACATCCTTCAGATATTCAATACGTGTGAGCTGATCATTTGGCAGAGATTTAATCTGTCTTGTGAACACCTCAAAATAATGTTTGTATATCTCAGACTTTGCAAAATGCCAACTATAAGGTTGACCTCTGAACTCGCCCAAGCTAAACATAAGAGGCTTATACTGAGTATCATCAAAAAACTTGTCGTAGTCACTAACAAGGGACTTCATGGATTCTATGTAATTATAATCCATCCATTGCAACAACTTGGAACTATATAATCTTGCGTTTGGAGCCCTCATTTGTTTACCTTCAGTTGTCTCAAAACGAGAGATCTTGAACATTCTCAAGTTCTCATAGGAACCAATAGTTACAGAGTCAGGCATTGCAGCACTAAATAATAAACCCTCAGTATTGCAATAACCTATATGAACTTCGAGTTCGTTTTTTTTGAGAATGTCGATAAAGAACATTACATTCTTCAAATATTCAAAATCTTTTATCTGTTTTGAATTGTAATTGTTTTCGAAGATTAAATAAAAGCCTGTTATTTCCGAAAAACTTGTCATCCAGTTCAGCAATTCGTCACGCTTTGCTTCATCTTCTATCATAATTTGTTTCACAAGAACAGTCAAGAGAAAAGGTTTTGTGATACTTTTCTTTGCCTTATTGTCCAAAAAAGGGTACACAAAGTTTTCGGATAGATTCTCCAAATACCTAGTTGGCAAAGCATCTACGTAACGAGTTGGTATAACAATATATCTAAAATCTGCATTTAACTGATAATCGACACATAGCTCTGCCAATTGGTCATTATTTACATCCAAATCTACAGTAGAAAAATCACTCTTTATGTTGCCTGGAAAGAATGGATAAGTGACATTAGATGATTTTTCAATGTTCAATAGATAAAACTGAGGATCCAAGAATGATATCTGACGTAAGTCTGCTGGTAAGGCTAACAACTTGTCAGACTCCATATTAATTGGAGAGAAAATCAATCCATCACCGATACCCTCTTTTTGGCAATCAATGTTCCATTTATCGCGGAAACCCATTTGATGAAATACATTCATACGCTTAAAGTGAGTTTATTAGGTTTCGAAGTTGTTTGACTGTACGTGGTCTCATATATGGTTGTACACATAACAAGTGCTTTGCCAATGCTACAACCGATGCATCTTCTTGGATTGTAGAAGTATGAGTAGCATACTTACCTGCCATAAGATTGTCAAATAGCATTCCACTTCCAACAATAGTAGGATCAAAGGGATGGCATTTCAAGTAAAGCTCCAAAGCAATAATACCCAAAGCATAAAAATCAGTTCGAGGATCAATCATAGATTTTTCATTTCGCAACTGTTCGGGAGAAGCATATAATGGCGTACAAGGACCCATATTCTGAAGTGTATTGGTTATTGATTCCATATCAAGAAATCTTGCTATACCAAAATCTATGATACAAGGAGTTCCATCGGGCCGAATTAATATATTCTCAGGCTTAAGATCTCTGTGTACAACATTCTTTGACCAAACAATTTCCAATCCTGCAATTAACTGAAGCAATAAGTCTTTTATACTGTTCCAGTCATTATAGTTTGACATTACATCTCTCAACGTTTCTCCTTCAATACGCTCCTCTATGACAGTCATAGTCATAGTCTTCATGTCAAAATTCGACCCATAGTTCTTTGGAAAATATGGCGAGTTTAAGCTACATAGAAAATTAACCTCACGCATAATACGCCGCAATGAGGCAGTGCTATTGATTTGCGCATCTTTGATAACGACTCTTAACTTAGGATCATTCTTACATACAGCAGAATAAACGACCTTTTGGCCACCTTTTGCTATCTGCGTATCTATATCAAACTCGTTTCTCTCCATATTTTAAAAATTGAAGATTACATAAATTAATGTCAAATAGATAAGGCTTGTTGCCATTTTTTTATGGCGAGATTCCAAACTCACTACAAAACACTTTGCAAAGATACAACTTTTTTTCGAGAATTTGGCATAAAACCACCGTTTTACGCGTAATTTAAGCAAATTTTATCTAAAACACATCTATTAGAGAGTATAAATTGCGATATTTGAGGATTTTTATGTATCTTTGCAACGCATATTGGCGACATGCCATCTTTGCAAGACATATTGATAATACGAAGCGTTATGCTCGACTTGCTAATGGAAATGTGAGAAACTCCTATTGTAATGCAAGGACAGTGATAACGGTTCGCGCGTATAGCGTGGACTGGTTACTGCATCTACATTACAAGGGCTATTCTCACAGCCTCCATTAGAAGACGTGGTAAATCAGCTCCACGCTTCATAACAATTAAAAGCTCTTATGGCGGCTGGAGAGCAATTGAAAAAAATGAGAACTATACTTTTGGCACTGTTTCTATGTCTGCCTGCATCTATTGCATTGTCTCAAGTATTTGATGAAAAGGCCCCAGAATTAATTATTGAGGACATGGATTATTCAAACTTCTCAAAATCATTTGTTTTCGGAGGTAAAGCATACACTTTTTTTAATACATTAATTGGCGATACTATCATTTTTAACGGGAATAGCTTAAGGGATGATTTTTTTTGTAATGACACTATTTGGGTTAAGCATGGCGTCAAAAAGCCAATAGAAGGGAAACACTATAAAGTTAAAAAGCACTATAAGAGTATTGATGATGATATTTATTCTCCAAATGAATTTGTTTATAATCGACCATGGATTATTATATCTGCAAAAGAAGAATCCACGAACTCTTTGTTCGAATCAGACAAGTCAGAGATTTTAACAATAAAGGATGTTCAGACCGGAGACATTGTTAATTGGAGATATCGGAATGGTTATAATTTCAGTAAGAATGTCAATATTGAAAATATCTCAAGAAGTAGAGTTTATACAAGTTCCCTCCAAAAGTTGAAGCTATACGAACAGACAGGTACAAGCTTTAACGAATTACATATTAATAAATCCTTATTCACAATCGAGACAAGAGATAATGGTAATTCATTACATTTCACAACAACAGTTTTATTAAGCAATAATGAAACATACAATATTCCTTTTACTAAGCGATATAATAAAAATTCCAAAACTCTTTATACTGAAGAAATAAAAAAACAGCGATTTGAAAATTTACAGAACAGTGGACATTTTTATCTTACTCTCTCGAAAGTAGAAAAGCCCAAGAATTCACAAATACGTTACGGCAAAGTAACTGCCGTTTCAGATAAATCTGTGACGGAATACTCATATTCTGATAACATTCTTTCTATTATTATGGTAGATAAAATTGACAGAATAGCTTTTAGCTTGGAAAACAAATCTGGGAATAGTTTAAAAATAGAATGGGATGAAGCTTCTTTTATTGGTATAGACAATAAAGCTAGTAGGGTATTTCATTCAGGGGTAAAATACAGCGATAAAGGATTATCAATGCCTGCGACAATAATACCTAATGGTACATCTTTAGATGATGTAATATTGCCAAGTAATTTAACATCTTATTCGGGAGGTGATTGGCATTCCTCCACACTTATTCCCAGAAGAGGAATATATGATGAAACCAAAATAGGGAAAATCATAAAAGTTCTATTGCCTATTTCTGTGAAAGGAGTCATAAATGAATACACGTTCATTTTTAAAATAGAATGGGTTTGGAACAATCCTGAATTAAGAATTGAATAACGATAATATCCTATGAGATGTAATAACCATTTCTCCACTTGATATGAGAACCACGAACAATGGAACTATATAGTGATACGTTTATTTTTATAATAGTAAAGTCACTAGTGTTCACTAAAAATTAGTGGACACTAGTGATTTGACATAACAAAAAGGAAGCCCGTGTGAACCCTATACATTTTTATAAAAAATATGGTAACACAGGTCGTAAAGATACGGATTGTAAGAAAAAGGCGAAAATATTTTGCATTTTATAAGATAATTCGTACCTTTGTGCCTTGGTATGAAAAAGATTATTTGCTTAATCATTATGGCATGGGGGACTTCAATAGGTCTGCTGCATGCACAACTGCCTGCCGTCACGCTGAAGACGATGGACGGACAGAGCGTACGAACAGATACTTTGTCGAACAACGGCAAGCCGTTTATCATTGACTTCTTTGCTACCTGGTGCAAGCCCTGCAACCGTGAACTCGACGCCATCGCCGAGGTATATGAGGACTGGCAGGAAGAGACGGGCGTGAAGATTTATGCCGTGAGCATTGACCAGGCACAGAACATCAACAAAGTGAAGCCTTTGGTGAGCAATCACGGCTGGACATACGACGTGCTGCTCGACCCTAACAGCGACCTAAAGCGCGCCTTGGGTATCCAGATGATACCCTTCGTGCTCATCGTTGACGGACAGGGCAATATCGTCTATAAGCACAACGGCTATACCGACGGTGCCGAAGAAGAACTTATTAATAAGGTACGTGAGCTGACGAAATGAAGAGACAACTACTAATAACCTTGGCCGCCATCTGCTGCATGACAGCCGTTGCACAGGAGCAGAAAGGCATCACGTTCAGCGGAAGCATACAGAGCGACTGGCTGGTGCCACAGAATGACGAGGCAACGGGAGCCGTCAAGACAGACGACCTGCTGACGAACACCTACGTGGACCTGCAGTTGCAGAGCAGCCATGTGGATGCTGGTGCACGACTGGAATATCTGGAACACCCGCTACCTGGTTTCGAGAACGACTTCAAAGGCTGGGGCGTGCCTCACTTCTGGGTGAAGGGACGTCTGGGCTGTGCAGAACTGACGGCAGGTACCTTCTACGAGCAGTTTGGCTCTGGATTCATTCTGCGTACTTACGAGGAACGATCGTTAGGCATCGACAACTCGATACTGGGTGGGCGACTAGTCATCAAGCCTCTGAAAGGACTGACGCTGAAAGCGCTGAGTGGTAAACAGCGCCACTACTGGAAATGGGACGGCGGACTGGTTTCTGGTCTGGACGGTGAGGTAGCCCTAGACGAATGGATATCCTCCCTGCAACAGCACAACACACGCCTGACGCTGGGTGCTTCGTGGGTGAACAAATACGAGAAGGATGAAGACATCTTTGCCGACCCCACACACCGCTATAACTTGCCAAAGTTTGTCAATGCGTGGGACGTGCGTGCCAACCTGAACAAGGGACCGTGGAGCATGCTGGTGGAGTATGCACACAAGACGCAAGACCCGTCGTTCGACAATGGCTACAACTACCATAGCGGACAGGTAGCGATGATCTCCACTTCGTACTCACAACGTGGCCTAAGTCTCTTGCTGCAGGCCAAGCGCTCAGAGAACATGTCGTTCCGCAGTAAGCGCAACATGCTAGGCACGTCGTTATTCATCAACCACCTGCCAGCCTTCACACTGGACCATACCTACGCGCTGGCAGCCCTCTACCCTTACGCCACACAGTTGGCAACGGGCGAGTGGGCCTATCAAGCTGAAGTGGGTTATAACATTCCCCGCAAGACGGCACTGGGCGGCAAGTATGGCATGAACGTGAAGCTGAACTACTCGTACGTCAGGGCCATCGACAGCCAATGGCTGAAATGGGGCGACGACACATACTACCAAGACTTGAACGTGCAACTGACACGCCGCATGACCCGCGACACCAAATTGAGTTTGATGTATATGAACCAACGCTACAACCAGGAGGTGATTGAAGGGCACGGTGACATGATACACAGCAACATCTTTGTGGCTGACGCAATGTTCCAACTGGCACGCCACACCAAGTTGCGTACGGAACTGCAGTACCTGACCACCCGTCAGGACCAGCACGACTGGGCCTACGCACTGGCTGAACTGTCACTGGCTCCGCGCTGGATGTTCACCATCAGCGACCTGTGGAACTGCGGCGAGACTAATACGCACTACTATCAGGGACTGGTGACCTGCACGTTGGGCTCGCACCGTCTGCAGGTAGGCTACGGACGCACTCGCGCAGGCTACAACTGCTCAGGTGGTGTATGCCGCTATGTTCCTGCCACCAAAGGTTTCTCACTGTCGTACAACTATAACTTCTGATATCACGATGAGAAAAGCTATATATATAATAGGTATTGCACTACTGATGGCTGCATGCAGTCACATCGCTGAGGATGAGCAACTGATAGAGGTGGCCGTTGATGACATGCCAACGAACGAAATCATGCGCAACGTGCTGTTGGAGGACTTTACGGGTCAGCGCTGCGTGAACTGCCCGAAGGCAGCTGAGACGATCCATCAGTTAGAAAAAGCCTACGGAGACCGCTTCATTCCTGTTGGCATCTACTGGGAACCGAAGCCTGTACCCAACGGACTGGCTACAGAGACTGGCAAAGAGTATTTTAGTAATTGGAATGTTGAAGCACAACCCGCAGGACTGGTTGGTCGTCATGGTGCCATCAGCTACATTCCCAACGACTGGATAGGACTTGTAAGAGACGAGATACAGCGTACGGCTGACATTGAGATGCTGGCGGAAGCCACGCTGAACGATAAGCAGATAGACATCACCATCACGGAAACCAGTCAACAGAATGCTGTCAGCGGCAAACTACAGGTATGGATCATCGAAGATGGCATTGTTGCCACGCAACTCATGCCCGATGGTTCGGCAAACAAGGACTACGTGCACAACCATGTATTCCGCACCGCCGTCAATGGCACATGGGGCGACGCCATCACAATTGGTGCAGGCGCTACCCTCACCCAAACGTTTCATCAGACCATCGACAGCCAGTGGGACACCACGAAGCTCAGCGTCGTAGCCTTTGTCTATAACGACAAGGGCATAGAACAAGCAATAAAAGTAAACATTAAATAATAACACATTAGAATTTTCAGCTTATGAAGAAGTTTTTTACTTTACTGACAACATTTGCATTAGCCACTGCCACCTATGCGCAGGACTATGTATTCACCGACCAGCAGGGCAACGTGCTGGAAGATGGTGCTACCATTGAGCGCACCGAAACTGAAGACGACGGTTTTGGAGGCAGCTTCATTCCTGGTCACCTCTATGTTAAGAACAATGCCGACAATGCCGGCAAGCAGGTAGCCATTGTTACCGAGATTAGCGAGATCAGCAATGGTGCACTACAACTCTGCTTCCCCGTCAACTGTCAGTCATACAGTGAGGCAGGCACCAACGAGACAGCTGAGAAGGCTAGCATCGCTGTGGGTGAGCAGAAAGACCTGCAGACCGAGTGGTTGTTTGAGAGTGAGGGACAGTGCATCGTCACTTACAAGATAAAGGCCTACCAGAGCCTGGCAAGTGAAGTGGTTCGCACCCTTACCGTCAAGTACAAATATGGCAACAGCCAGCAGGTATGGTGGGGCTATGTGAGCACTAACACTTCAGGGAATAGTGTGGGAACGTCTACTGCAGAGACTTACCATTGTGCTATCTTCATCCCAGGAAACCACGCCATTGCCGGTGGCAAGACTATTCATGCCATTCGTTTCGGACTGGTAGCTCCCAATGCAATAGATGCAAAGGTATGGGTTGCTTCAAGTTTACCTTCCAGTATCACTGCTCAAAGTACCCTACAATATGAAAATGTTCCAGCCAGCCAATTAGGCAACGAGAACATTGAGGTCAGCCTGACCACACCTGTTACCATTCCTGCAGGAGGAGCATATGTTGGCTATTCGTTTACCATTAAGAATAATGCAACTCAGCAAGACAATTATCCTGTACTGACAGCAGGAGCAGATGCTCCCAACGCGCTACTGCTGAGAACTGACCAAATGAATTGGGGTGACTTCAACGGCTACGGCTTCGGATCGTTACTCCTCCATGTCCTGCTCGATGGAGAATTCGCAGACAATGTTGCCACAGCAGCAGACTTCGGACCAGCCTATGCCGTCCTTGGCGGTTCTACTACTGCTAAGGTTGATGTCATGAATGGTGGTTCTACGCCCATCAGCAGCATCGACTACACTATCACCACTGATGGAGTTGCAAGTGCTGAGCAGCACGTTAATCTGACATCGCCTATTGTCTTCAATACCACTGGCACCATAAACGTCACCATCCCCGCCGACGAGACAACAGGTCAGAAGAACAAGACGTTGAACATCACCAAGGTGAATGGTCAAAACAACGCTAATGCGAACTTAGCTGCAAACTTCACACTTTATACACTGAAGAAACTGATTGACCGTAATGTGGTCGTTGAACAGTTCACGGGTACAGGCTGTGGCTGGTGTCCTCGTGGTCATGTGGGTATGGAGAAGATGCGTGCAAACTTTGGTGACCGTTTCATCGGCATTGCCATTCACCAGTATAGCCAACAGGCCCAAGATGCAATGTATATCGCTCCTGCAAAATATGCTAAACACGGTTTGCAAGGTGCTCCCTCATGTCGTTTGGATCGTGGCGCAGAAGCAGACCCCTATTATGGCTACAGCAATGACATCCTCGATGACTTCCGCGAAGAGATGGAGATTCCTGCATTGGCAGAAGTAAGCGTTAGCGGTACCTTAAACACTGAAAAGACAAAGGTAGAAGCCAAGGCTAAGACTACAGCACTCTTTGACGGAACCTACAATCTGGAGTTTGTACTCGTAGCAGATGGTCTGAAGGGTACAGGAACCGGTTGGGCACAGGCCAACTACTACAGCAGTGCTTATGCCAGCCAGACAGGCATCACAAAGGCATCGCTTCCTGATGATCTGAAACATTTGTATGATACAGGAGCTACATTCTATCCCACCTTCAACGACGTGGCTATTGCCAGCTCATACACAAGTAGCAAAAACCAGGTTCCTGCTCTGACACTGACAGCAGAGACAGAGGAAGAGACTACTTTCACACTGACGATGCCTACATACACCAAACTGAAGAACGCCATCGACATTGAGCAGGTTTATGTTGTGGCACTCCTCGTTAATGCTCAGGGCAAAATCGTTAATGCCGCCAAGCAGCAGATTACTGTTGCCGACCCATCAGGCATTGAGAACGTGAACACCGCCACCAACAGCGAGCAGACTGCCAGCTACACACTGGACGGTCGTCGTGTACAGACCATGCAGAAGGGCCTCAATATTGTCCGCATGGCTAACGGCAAGACTATCAAGGTTATACAGAAATAAGACTCTATAGTATCTCTCTACGTTCCGCTGCTGTTTACACTGTGTAGATAGCAGCGGAATTGCTTTGCAAAAGTTCGCAATCATTGCTTGCACACTTTTGCAAACATTTTTTCTTGGTAGGAATTAGTTTTTTTCGTACCTTTGCATCAAACAAAACCAAAGAACCGACATGATACTGACCAACCGTGAGCTGTTTCTTCTCATCATCTGCACCGTATTCTACATCACCTTATTTATAATGGTGCTGCAGGCCAACCGCCGCAAGATACAACTATTGCAGAGTCGCCTGGACAACATCCATGCCATGCAGAAGATAGCCGTTATCGAGCCCAGGCAAGATGTAAGCCAGATATTCTCCTCATCAGTCTATCTGCGCATCAAACAATATCTGAACGAGGGTAGCTGTCTTGACGACGAGGATTGGAAAGAACTGGCAGAGATTGTGAATGCCACCTATACAGGTTTCACAGAGAAGCTGTTCAGCCTCTACAACATGAGTGACCAAGACTACCACGTCAGTCTGCTCATCAAAATTAGATTGCAACCTAAGGATATAGCCATACTGACAGCACACTCCAAGGAGAGCATTGCATCAACACGCAGCCGTCTCTACCAGAAAGTGTTTGGCAAAAAAGGCTCTACCAAGGACTGGGATGATTTCATCTTGTCGATATAAAATAAATTGTAAATTGTCAAATAGTAAATATTATGATTGAGTACTTCTTACAAAACATGTGGCAGGTATGGGCTGTTATTGCTATCGCCTGCTTAATCCTGGAGCTCTCGTCAGGTGATTTCTTCATCATCTGCTTCTCCATTGGAGCCGTCTTTGCCATTATCTCGGCAGTCCTCGGCTTAAGCGTCTACTGGCAAATATTCATCTTTGCCATCTTCTCGCTACTCAGCGTCATATTCGTTCGACCTGTAGCCTTGCGCTATCTTCACAAGAACGACCCCAACCGTGTTTCCAATGCCGATGCATTGTTAGGACGCACAGGAAAAGTCACGGAAGTGGTGAAAGCCGGAGCCAACGGCTATGTCAAAATTGATGGTGACCTGTGGAAAGCGGTCAGCAAATCGGACACCGACATCCCTGTGGACACCACAGTTCGTGTCATCGGTCGTGAGAGTACCATCATTACCGTTGAGACGTTGTAACAACAACCAATAAGCAATAAAAAAATAACCAATAAACAACAAAGCATTATGGACATTATGACTTATGTATTGATTGCCATCGTAGTACTGGTGATACTTTTCGCCAAGATGGCACTGGTGATTATCCCACAGTCGGAAACCAAGATTATTGAGCGCTTGGGTCGCTACTATGCCACGCTTAATCCTGGTATCAACATCATCATCCCGTTCATTGATCGTGCCAAGGACATCGTAGTGCTCTCTCGTGGACGCTATGCTTACTCTAACAGCATCGATCTCCGCGAGCAGGTCTATGACTTCCCGTCACAGAACGTAATCACCAAGGATAACATCCAAATGGAGATCAACGCCCTACTCTACTTCCAGATTGTTGACCCCTTCAAAGCAGTCTATGAGATTTCTAACCTGCCCAACGCTATAGAGAAACTGACGCAGACCACATTGCGTAATATCATCGGTGAACTGGAATTGGACGAGACACTGACCTCGCGCGACACCATTAATACGAAGCTGCGTGCTGTACTGGACGATGCCACCGACAAGTGGGGTGTGAAGGTGAACCGTGTGGAACTGCAGGACATCATCCCACCCGCAACCGTGCTGAACGCCATGGAGAAGCAGATGCAGGCAGAGCGTAACAAGCGTGCACAGATTCTGACATCTGAGGGTGAGAAAGCTGCTGAGATTCTGGCTTCTGAGGGTGAGAAGACCGCTATCATCAACCGTGCTGACGCCCAGAAACAGCAAGCCATCCTGCATGCAGAAGGTGAAGCACAGGCTCGCATCCGCAAGGCAGAGGCTGAAGCTAAGGCCATCGAACTGATTACCGAGGCAGTAGGTAAGAGCACCAATCCTGCAAACTACCTGCTGGCACAGAAGTATATCCAGATGATGCAGGAACTGGCACAGGGAGACAAGACCAAGACAGTCTATCTGCCCTACGAGGCTACCAACCTGTTAGGTTCGATTGGCGGCATCAAGGATTTGTTCAAAGCAACAGAATAAAAAAAGAGGCTCAGGCCTCTTTTTTTATGAATATAATCTTTTAATCTTTCTTTAGTGGAATAGTAAAGCTGAAAGTAGAACCCTCGCCAACGGTCGACTCCACCATAGTGTCACCACCGTTCTTACGTGCAAAGTCCTGACAGAGCTGCAAGCCCAAACCAGATCCTTCCTCACCACCTGTACCGTAAGACGTCTCACCTTTGGTAAAGATACTCTCAACACGTTCTGGAGCAATACCTACACCGTAGTCACGGACAGAGATACGAGCAAAATCACCTTCATGTTTATAGAACACCTCAATGGCCTTACCCTCTGGTGTGAACTTGATAGCATTAGACAAGAAGTTGCGGAGGATGGTCTTTATCATGTCGTTGTCGCCATGAACAGTCAGCTTCTCCTCAGCAGGAATATACTTCAAGTCAATCTTCTTCATCTCGGCAATCATCTTGAAGATGTCTACCGCACCAGGAACAATGTCATCAAGATCTATATCCTGATAGACCACATTCAGGCGGCCAGTCTGACTCTTCGTCCACTTCAGCAGGTTGTCCAACAGGTCATGCGTCTCTTCTGACTCACGGTTGGCCTTGTCAAGTAAGCCAAAGATTTCATCACCTACGACATCAGGGGACACCACATTAACAGCCAAGTTGAGCACCATACGGATGCTGGCCATAGGTGAGCGCAGATCGTGAGCAATAACCGAATACATCTTATCTCGGTTGGAGATGGTACGCTTCAATTCCTCATTCTGCTGCACGATGATGCGTTTAGCAGCAACAAGCTGTATCTGGTGCATCACACGCATAACGAGTTCTTCCTTGTTGAAGGGCTTTGTCAAGAAGTCGTTAGCACCCACCTGGAAACCTTTCACCAGGTCACTGGGATTATTAAGAGCTGTCAGGAAGATAATGGGAATATCAACTGTCTCTGGGTCTTTCTTCAGGATAACAGCTGTATCGAAACCACTGATATCAGGCATCATCACGTCCAACAGAATCAAGTCGGGTTTCTCCTTCTTGGCCTGCTCAATACACATATTTCCATTGGATGCCGTGCATACCTGAAACTTCTCATTGGTCAAGAGGATTTTCAGCAACAGCACATTGCTGACCACATCGTCTACGATTAAGATTTTATAGTCGCCACGATTGATCTGAGACTCAAAGGTTTCGTTCAGCTCCATTCTGTTATTGACGTTTATGATGTTTTAAGTCTTATTCAATATGCAAAAGTAGCAAATATTTAGCATTTCACCAAATATTTACCCACTTTTTTTATTCTACAGTCACTGACTTAGCCAAGTTTCGGGGCTGATCGACGTTCTTTCCCTTGCAAACAGCGACATGATAAGCCAATAACTGGAGAGGAATTGTAGCCACTAACGGTTCCAGACATTCCTGCACGTCAGGAAGCTCGATGACCTCATCAGCAATCTTCGCAATAGTGTCATCACCCTTGCTGACAAGTGCTATCACCCTACCCTGACGAGCCTTGATTTCCTGGATATTAGAGAGCACCTTCTCGTACATGGCGTTATGGGTGGCAATAACCACAACAGGCATATCAGAATCGATGAGGGCAATAGGTCCGTGCTTCATCTCAGCAGCAGGATAGCCCTCAGCATGGATATACGAAATCTCTTTCAGTTTCAGTGCACCTTCCAAAGCTACGGGATAGCTGTAGCCACGACCCAGATAAAGGAAATTATGGGCATAGGTAAAGGTACGAGCCAAATCGGCCACCTTGTCGTTGGTCTTCAGTACCTCACGAATCTTATCAGGAATTTCCCCCAACCCTTTGACAACCTTCAGATATTCATCACGATCAATAGTACCCTTAGCCTCACCCATGGCCAGTGCAATCATCGTAAGCACCGTTACCTGACCAGTGAAGGCCTTAGTAGAAGCAACACCAATCTCAGGACCTACGTGGATGTAGGTACCCGTATCAGTGGCACGAGGAATACTAGAACCAATGGCATTGCAGATACCATAGATGAAGGCGCCCTTCTCTTTAGCGAGCTGGATAGCTGCTAACGTATCGGCAGTCTCACCACTCTGTGATATAGCGATTACCACATCGCCCTTTCCCACAACTGGATTGCGATAACGGAACTCGGAGGCGTACTCTACCTCACACGGGATGCGACAATAGGTTTCTATCAATTGTTTGCCAATGAGTCCTGCATGCCAGGAAGTACCGCAAGCCACAATGACCACACGCTTAGCCGAGAGCATCTGACGACGATAGTCGATAAGAGCAGACAACGTAACGTGGTCGCCCTCAACATTAATACGTCCACGCATACAGTTGGTGAGGCACTCTGGCTGTTCGAAGATTTCCTTCAACATGAAGTGTGGATAGCCACCCTTCTCTATCTGACCCAGGTCGATATCGACAGTCTTCACGGCCAGCTCCTGCTCTTCGCCCAGAATGCTTATAACTTTCAGTCCTTCGTCCAGACGAATGACAGCAATATTGCCATCTTCCAGATAAACCACCTTGTCGGTATACTCAATGATAGGACTGGCATCAGAACCAAGGAAGAACTCGCCATCGCCAATACCCACTACCAACGGACTCTGCTTGCGTGCAGCTATAATCTGACTGGGATCGCGCTTGTCAACAATAGCGATAGCATAAGCACCAATCACCTGATATAGAGCTACCTGTACAGCCTCCAATAGGGATATCTGCTTTTTCTCCATGACATATTCCACCAGCTGTACCAGCACCTCAGTGTCAGTATCACTCTGGAAAGTCACGCCTTTCTCTATCAGTTTCTGCTTAATATCGGCATAGTTCTCGATAATACCATTATGGATAATAGCCAGATTGTGTGACTGCGAATAATGAGGATGGGCATTTCGTGAAGAAGGTTCACCATGGGTGGCCCAACGGGTATGAGCTATACCAATACTACCGCTGACATCCTTGTCGTTGCAGTATTCTGTCAGGTTGTCCACCTTACCTTTCGTCTTATATACATTGAGATTACCATCGTTGTTAATCAGTGCCACACCGGCAGAGTCATAACCTCGGTATTCCAGTCTTCGGAGACCTTTAATCAGCACAGGATAAGCTTCCTTGTGGCCAATATATCCTACTATTCCGCACATATTAGTTTCTGTATTATTATTATTTTCGGCTGCAAAGGTAAAAAAAAATCGGCTATCCCAAGCAGGATAGCCGAACTTTTTTTCTTAATAGAACTTGAAATATCTACGGGCGTTGTTGTAGGAGATGTCTTCAACCATCTTTCCAAGCAGTTCACGATCGTCGGGCAAGAGGCCTTTCTCTACATCATTTCCCAGCATATTACAAAGAATGCGACGGAAGTATTCATGACGCGGATAGCTCAAGAACGAGCGACTGTCGGTGAGCATTCCAACGAAGCGAGAGAGCAGTCCCAGCACGCTGAGCGCATTCATCTGGCGCTCCATGCCATCCTTCTGGTCGTTGAACCACCAGCCAGAACCAAACTGTATCTTGCCTGGCTCACCACCCTGGAAGTTACCCAGCATCGTTGCGATAACCTCATTGGCACAGGGGTTCAATGTATATAATATGGTACGCGTGAGCTTGTCCTCCATATTCAGCTTGTTCAGGAACTTCGACATAGCCTTGGCTGTATTGAACTCACCAATAGAGTCGAAACCTGTATCGGCCCCCAGCAGATTGAACATCTTGGTGTTGTTGTTGCGGATGGCACCATAGTGGAACTGCTGTGTCCAGTCAGAATCAGCATCCATCTCAGCCATCACTGTCAGGAAGCAATGTTTGTACTGACGAGTCTCCAGCACAGAAAGCTGTTGGCCACGCATAGCCTTCTCGAAGATAGTCTCAATCTGTGAATCAGTATAATCCTCATCATAGAATTCCTCAATACCATGGTCGCTCAACTTACAACCGTTAGCAGCAAAGAAGTCGTGACGTTTCTTCAAGGCGTCAACCATATCAGTAAACTTGGTGATGGTTACACCACTGACCTGCTCCAACTGATGAACATAGCTAGAGAATTCAGGAGCCTCGATGTTCATGGCCTTGTCAGGGCGCCAGGCTGGAATCATCATGGGATCGTCCGGTGCCTTATGTTTTGCATATTCAATATGGTTGTGCAAATCGTCAACGGGGTCATCGGTGGTGCAAACGCACTCTACGTTATAGTGCTTCATCAAGCCACGAGCAGAGAACTCTGGCTTCTGCAGCTTCTCGTTACACTCATCGAAAATCTCACGGGCAGTCTTGGGGCTCAAGAGTTTCTCAATACCGAAAGCAGTCTTCAGCTCCAGGTGTGTCCAGTGATACAACGGATTGCGAAGAGTATAGGGAACGGTCTCTGCCCACTTCTCAAACTTCTCCCAGTCAGAGGTATCCTTACCTGTGCAGTACTTCTCATCGACACCATTGGTACGCATGGCACGCCACTTGTAGTGATCGCCACCTAACCACAGTTCGGTGATGCTCTTAAAACGATGGTCGTTGGCCACCATCTCAGGAATCAGGTGACAGTGATAATCGATGATGGGCATCTTAGCCGCATGGTTGTGGAACAGGTCCTGTGCTACCTCGTTGTCGAGTACGAAGTTCTTGTCATTGAATTGCTTCATAGTCATTATGATTGTTTGTTGTTTTAGTGATAATCGTAATTGTTCTGCAAAAGTAGCAAATATTTTTCATTTATAAGGTAACTTCTTTTATTTTTTGCAGAAAATCTACGTAAACGTTTCCTTATATCACTTTTTCTTCTTATCTTTGCGACATGCAAACACGCGTATTACTCATATACACCGGTGGAACTATCGGTATGAACCGTAATCCACAGACGGGTGCGCTGGAGCCTTTCGACTTTGAGCACCTGCTACAAAATGTACCTGAACTGAAGCAGTTTGATACTGAGATAGCGACCTACCAGTTTTCACCTCCTATCGATTCCAGCGACATCTCGCCAAAGCTGTGGACAGAACTCAGTCACGTCATTGCCGATCACTATGACGACTATGACGGCTTTGTCGTGTTGCACGGCACAGACACGATGGCTTATACGGCCTCTGCCCTCTCCTATATGTTGGAGAATCTGACAAAACCCGTCATCTTTACGGGTTCACAGTTGCCTATAGGACAGTTACGCACTGACGGCAAGGAGAATCTCATCACCTCGATAGAGATTGCGGCTTCCAAGGATGCCAACGGTCATGCGATGGCGCCAGAGGTAGGAATCTACTTCAACGGTCACCTACTGCGAGGCAATCGTACCACGAAGCAGTCGGCAGAGGAGTTTAACGCCTTCGAGTCGTTCAACTATCCGCATCTGGTGGATGCGGGCGTCAATATTGTCTACCATCAGGACCGCTTGTTGCATCCCGACTGGCAGAAGCCGATGGTGCCACATTTCCGGTTAGACAACAATGTCATCATCTTCTCACTGTTCCCTGGCATTCGGGAAGACCTTATCCGCCACATTATCCATACGCCCAATCTCAGAGCTATCGTCATGCGAACCTTCGGCAGTGGCAATGCTCCACAAAGTCCATGGTTGCTTAACGCACTGAAGGAAGGCACCCGTAACGGCAAGGTCATTGTCAACATCAGTCAGTGTATGCAAGGCTGTGTAGAGATGAGCCGCTACGATACAGGCTATCACTTGCAGGAGGCGGGGGTAGTCAGTGGTTACGACTCGACTGTGGAGAGCGCTGTCACCAAGCTGATGTTCCTCCAGTCGCACTACGATGACCCAGAAAAAATACGGATGCTCATGAATCAGAGCATCCGTGGAGAAATATCACTATAGCGGTCAGCGGTTTCCCCGCTGACACTTACTTTAAGTTCTCTTTCAAGAAGTTCACACACTGTCGGAACAGGTGGTTACGAGTGTTACCACCATAGATACTGTGGTTGCGGTCGGCATACACCTGCTGGCGGAAATCCTTGTCAGCCTGTATCAGTGCCTCGCAGTATTCAGCGGTGTTGCGATAGTGCACATTGTCGTCAGCCAGACCGTGAACTATCATCAGTGCTCCCTGAAGACTGTTCACACGGGTAAGAGGATTATCATCATAGCCGGCAGGATTCTCCTGAGGAGTACGCATGAAGCGCTCTGTATAGATAGAGTCATAGTAACGCCAAGTGGTTGGCGGTGCAATGGCAATACCTGCACAGAAGACACCACGGCCTTCAGACATTGACATCAACGTATTGAAACCGCCGAAGCTCCAACCCCAGATGGCAATGCGTTTCTTATCAACATACGACTGCTGGCCCAACCACAAAGCGGCCTCTACCTGATCGACAGCTTCCAACTGGCCAAGCTTCAGATAGGTACATTTCTCGAAATCAGCACCACGACCGCCCGTACCACGGTTATCGACACACACACAGATAAAGCCCTGCTGGCAGAGGTACTGTTCCAAAGCTGCCCCCTGGGAGCACATACCTATACCCCAAGCATCCTTGACCAATTGACTGCCAGGACCACCATACTGGTACATCACCACAGGATATTGCTTCTTTGCATTGAAGTCGGCTGGCTTTACCATCCAACCATTCAGCGTCACACCTTCCGAGGTGGTCAGGGTAAACAGCTCACGCTCGCCCAACTGATAGTTCTTCAGCTGGTCACGCAGTGCCTTATTGTCAACAAGTGTTTCCACCTTCTTACCCTTGTTGGTATAGATGGTGCATATAGGAGGGGTATTGATGTCACTCCAAGTATTGATGAAATACTGGTAATTCTTGCTGAAGACAGCACTATTCCAACCTGCCTTCTTGGTCAAGCACTCACGCTTTCCATTCTCGTAGGCCACCCATACGCGCTGGTCAGTAGCACCGTTCTCGTGGGAAGCATAATACACGCTACCCGTCAGCTCGTCATAGCCATAGACGTCGCTGACCTCATAGTCGCCCTGCTCCACCTGACGAAGCAACTGGCCATTAAGGTTATAGAGGTAAAGGTGCATATTACCATCACGGTCGCTGGGTAACAAGATGTGGCGACCAGTAATAACGGTATTGCTATAGGCTACGTCACGGATATACTTATCGACCTTGTCTTCTACAGCCAGCTTGCTGACGGTAGTCAACGGATTGGCCATATAGATGCGCAAGCAGTCCTGATGGCGGTTCAGCGTGAAGACGGCAACCTGTGAAGAGTCAGCAGTAGCCACTATGCGAGAGACATAGCCATCCTTTTCAATAGGTACTTGCAACTGGCGGGTCTGACGACTAGGCACATCGTAACTCCACACAGAGACGGTAGAGTTCTGCTCGCCAGCAATGGGATATTTATAGAAATAGCCACCATTCGTCTTAGGGATGAAACACTCTTTGACAGCACTCTCATCGTAGCGCACCCAGACTATCTGACGACTGTCGGCACTGAACACCATGGCACGACTCTGCGAGAACTCTTCCTCGTTGACCCAGTCGGGGATGCCGTTAATCACCTGATTCTTCTTGCCATCCTTGGTAACCTGCACCTCGGCATTGTCGTACAATAACTTGACAATGAAGATGTTGCCATCGCGTACAAAAGCGATCTGTACACCATCGGGAGAGAACAGCGGAGTCTGCTGAGGACCGTTGCTCGACAATGGCACAATGCGGTTGTTATGGATGGTATAAATGTAGTACTGGGCCGTAAATGAGTGACGGTAGATGCGCTGAGTCTTAGTCTGAATCAGGATACGCTTACCATCGGGACTCATGATGTAGCCATCAATATCGTCGAGTTTGTCACCCTTGACAGTAGCTACATCAAACAGTGTTCCCACCTCCTTGCCGGTTTTGAACGAATACTGCACAATACGGCGACCATCGTTGCTGAGCTGAGCGTACGTCTCACCATCGTTAAGCGGCTGTACGTCACTCACCGTCTCACCACGGAACAGGCCGCGGGTAATCTCTTTCAAGTCCAGTTTCTTAGCGTCCATAGACACCACTGCCAGCAGTGCCAACGCCATGAATAATAGTTTCTTCATACCTTATTATTATAATAATAGCGCAAAGTTACGAAGAATTGGCTGAACTACAAAAAGAATATACATTTTTTATACTTTAACGCACAAAATAGTGGGCGCCACCTATCAGCAGCGCCCACACCTTATTTATTAATATAGAAATCCTTGATGAAAAAGGATTACTCTTTTACTTCGCCTTGGCACTAAATTCTACATCAGCTGTTACATCTGAATAGTCATCAATACCACTCATTTGATCCGAGAAGGAACCCTTAACGCCTTTCATCTTAATAGTATAGATACCATTGCTCAATGTAATGGTTGCCTTAGCACTTGGAATATTCAACTGGAAATGTGGACCTGCCTCCAACATATAATTGAATGAGGCATTGTCATACTCGGTCTTGTTAGCAGAATAGCCAGAGACAGAGAAATAGAACTGTTCTCTACCACTCTGCATGTGTTGCTCATACCACATCCATTGCTCCTCTTCGCTCAGGCCTTCAGGCATCGGTTCATTATCCTCTGCAAGAGTTTTCTCGCCAATGATTGACAACATACCATTATCAAGCGTTGCAGTCCACAGGCCACCATCTGCAGCTTCAGGAAGATTATATGAGAAATTCAGACCAATAGCAGAATTAACAACCCTAAACATACCAGTACCAGCTCCACTTGTGTTCTCTACCTCCAGATTAATGCACTGGTCTTCTGTGCCAATGGTAATATTCTTTTTGACCATCGAACCATCAGCGAAGCGAGCAAAGAGCACAGCAGCACCTGTATAATTAACTGGTGCGAAGATTGAATAGTAGCCCTTAGTATCGCTCATAACTTCTCCTGTAACATTCCAGCCATAAGAAATATACAAGGCGCAAATGTTAGAACCAGCAGTATTAGTCACAGTACCATAAATACGGGGAGCACTGGCCGGTAGGGTTATCGTCAATTCCTTCGTTTTGTCACCCTCAACTTTTATTTCCTGCTTATACTCTTCACCACCCATATCAGCATAGTTTCCATAAGCTTCCGAAGGAATGCGAACATACAATTTAGTATTGCTGGGAATGTCACACTTCATGAAACCCTTGCTGTCAGTGTAGAACATACGCTGACCATCAATGTCGATAGGCACATTAGACAATAGGTTACCATTCTTATCCTTAACGGTAACTTTCAGATGAGCAGTCAATTCAGGAGAGTCTAGGTTGTGCCAAGAGAAGTGAGAAACCTCTCCAACATAGTTGGTACCATTGAATGTGGCAACACCTTCTTCTTCCCACAGACCAGTTGTCTCATTGAAACTCCAAAGTGGAATAGTGGCAGGAGCTGCCTCGTTCTTAAACTTATCAGGAACAGGGAAGGTAAGTGTTGCTTTTTTACCAGGAGCCATCTCCAACTTCTGGCCTTGATCACCCTTAAGGTCTACAGAAACCATACCCCAACTGATTAGCTGAGCAGCAGACTGGTCTATTCGAATAGCAGAAAGGTCACCAGGCATTTCACTGGCAAAACTGTCGTTGTCTGGATCTAGATAAACAGCTTCGGCAGTGACGCTACCAGTATATTCAGTACCATTAGCCGTAAAGCCACCCTCAAAGTCGACCTTTACTTGACCATAGTAGTCACCAACTATAATGGATGACGCAGAGGTTGCATTGACATTCTGAGTCTGTGCCTTCTTCATGCTAGCATCAAGACGCACGGGAGTACCTGCTTCATAGGCAATTGAACGAACGACACTTGCATAACCATCCTTTGAAAACTTAACAACAGCATGGTTATTCTGCACATTAACTTTATCAAACTTATAAAAACCATTAAGGTCGGTAGTTGTAGTCTGATCACCAGAGGTCACCGTAACACCAACTAATGGGCCGTTATTCCATGTATTAGAATTATGAACCACACCAGACACCGCAGCAAACTGCATATTATTAGGATCAAAAGGCCCAGATGGAACGCTAGGACCTTCAGGGCCACTACTAGGGCTGTCATCACTACTGCTACATGCACTCAGCGTAAACGCTGCTACGAAAAGGCTAAGGAAAAGCCAAAGATTCAGTTTCTTCATAATCGTTTATTGTTTTGGTTAAGTTATAATATCGTCTTTACTTTCCCTGCCAGTCAAAAGTAGCAGTCAGCAGACCATGATTGTGAAATACCAGATTCCTATTAGGATTGCCAAACACCATCTTCGTACCAGAAATAGAATAAGGTAAAGCTACAGCAGAGGGGTTAATGTCGCTCTGCCAGTCAAAAGACCACTCCTTGGTTTGCGGGTCGTACACATCCCAGATAAAGTACAATGCGCTTTCATCCTCTTTATAGGAACCATTCTGATAATATTCTGCCTTTTTATAATTAAGCGTTATTGTTCCATTGGACGTCGTATAAGAACCCGAGAAGCGGAATAATGCTTTTTCTTCCCCCCCAGACCAGTCTGCAAGAACAGTAAAAGTCTTATCTGACTTAAACTCATAAGTAATATCGTGATTATAACGTGAGCACAAGCCATCACCCCACGATTTGACATAAGCATGCCACTTACCCTCAATAGAAGTTGGTCCGCTTGGAGTATTATCGTCATCGTCACTACCACATGCACTCAGTGCAAAGGCTGCCACAAATAAGCTTGCAAGAAGCCAAAGATTCAATTTCTTCATATTAGCTATATTTTAAGATTAATATTCACTTCTTTACAAATTCGGTATTGTTGAACTCCTTACCATTGGTGTCGTCACCAGAGATATACAACTTATTATTCTCTAACCTATAGGTATAGACATACTGATCAACCTGCTCGAAAGTATCTTTATCATCGGTAAGTCTTTGGAACTTGGTAAAAGTTACATTTATCGTCTGTCCACTAACCTGATAAGTTCCAGTTAGTATATATCCATTATGCAAGCCACCACCGGCAGAATACATTCTGTATTCATAGCTTATGTTATTATTTGCTCCAAGGACGAAGGCATAAGAGATATTCGTATCTGCTCCAAATGAATGCTGCGCTTCCCATCTTCCAAACAATGGATTAGTCTCTGGTGGCGTATCATCGTCGTTATCACCACATGCGGTCAGCGTAAACGCCGCTACGAAAAGGCTTGCAAGTAGCCAAAGATTTAGTTTTTTCATAAATATTAATTTGGGGGTTATTGTTTCTTCAGTACAAATACGTCCATATTAACCTTGATCGACAATTCTGAATCAGTAAAGCCAACAACTGGCCACTTAGAAATATAGAAATCAGTACCATCCTGCAGGTCTCGCTCTATACCTTCTTGAATCAAAATTTCAGGAGTCTCGTACCACTCGTCACACTCCATTGTCTCAGGATTATAATTATAGAAAGTGTGCTTCATGGGATCCATGCTTGTTATAACATACGATGCATACTGATTAGTAGGAGTTAGTACCAGTACACCGTCATCATACTTCCAAGTACCCTTTTCCTTGTTACCCACTGTCTTCAGACCTGGTTCGTCATAGATTGTACCTACCGTCTGATGAGTATGCCAAGAGGTGTAGTTCTTACCGTCAAACTGGATGCGCCATCTCTGCAGATAGCCCTGAGCAAAGTCTTGCTCCAAGCTGCCATCCCAGATGCCCTTCAGCTTTGCTTCTGTAACTTCTGGGGTCTTGTCATCATCGATGTCACCAGACGACTTCGTCAAAGTACCGACAAGGATGTGATGATAGCCAAAACGCACCATATTCGGATCGTCAGAGCCAATAGTCAAAGTATTACCTGACAGTGAATAATTCAGAATCAGGCCCTTGCCCATATCACCTCTATCCTTAGACTTGTCCCACATAATAAGCAAATAGGTTACATCACTAAATTGTAACTTTCCATTGTTAGCGACGTACTTGCCAGAAAACACGACCGTCTCTTCACCATGGAACTGTTCACTGGATTGACCTTCGCCATAAATGGTTCTGATCTTAAACGTGCCATCCTGATTGAACACATAAGTCAGCTTATGGCTATAGCGCAAAGCCATATCATCAGGATTACTCGCCTTTATAAAAGCATCCCACGTACCGACAACAGATGTAGGTGTCGGTGCTGGAGAGCCACTATCATCATCGTCACCACATGCACACAGCGTAAATGCTGCTACGAAAAGGCTTGCAAGAAGCCAAAGATTCAGTTTTTTCATAATTGTTTATTTTAATTTCCATAGATATTTATCTCTGTCGCACTATTCCATCTATTCAGCAAATCGCCTTTAATGCGAGTCATTTTCATCACAGCTTGTTTCATATACAACGTCAATTCATCACCTTCAATAACGTATGAACCAGCGTTCCAAACTTCTTCACCTGCATACAAAATGAAATCATTGCCATTCACCGTTAATGTGAAAGAATGACGGGTCCACTTTTCCCATGTACCCTCTTCGGTGTTCTTTGTCAGATTGCCCCAATTTGCATACTCATTGTCAAAAACCCACGTCACATAGAAATGATTATCAGGATTTGACGAACCGTTTTCGTACCACTTGGTTCCTATTAGCGACTCAGAAGGGACATCAGTTGGCGTACGGTCCTTCTTATAATAAACGACAGGGAGATTGGCCATCACACTATATGCCTCAGTACCAGCAGAGATGAAGATGGTTTTCATTCCGTCGTCCATCGTCCAATTGTCCTTATCCAAGACATACCATGTTCCATCCAACGTAGCAGGATCAAGATTACCATAGCCACTGCCATTACCTGTATGTGGCTGACGAGAAGTATAGCCGTTAGTTATGTGAAGCGTCATGACACCCTTCTCATAGGTAAAGGTTCCCGTGTACTTCTGTCCCCATGGGCCGATAATCATCGTAAACTTGTTGCCATTAATCATCATTCCGGCGCGATTTACATTCTCATCGCCTTTCATATACCAGTACCAGTTCCCCTGAATGTCTTCAACAGGAGTCGTAGGAGCTACGCCATCCTTATAAAGCACTTCCGCAGCTTCAGAAATCGAATAGCCCTCACCATCTTCAGGCTTAAACTTGATGACAAGTACCTGTTTCTGGTAAAGCGTCGCCACCTTACCTGATTCTGTTTTTTGCTTACCGTCTTCAGAATATGTACAAGTAATCACTCCATCTGTAATAGTGAACGTTCCCTCTTTTTGTAAGCCTTCGGCATCCTTTACAGAGAACTTATCACCTGAGAACACATAGGTTATACCTGTAAACGGACTCTTCCAAGTACCCTCTATGCTAGTCACGTCACCCTCTGGTGTTGGAGGTGGTGTAACAGAGTCATCATCGTCACCACATGCGGTCAGCGTAAATGCTGCTACGAAAAGGCTTGCAAGAAGCCATAGATTCAGTTTTTTCATTGCGTAATTGGTTAGTTGTTAATTATTGATAATGCAAAATTATATAAAATTTACACTAATAGCATGATATTATTGCAAAAGATAGTCGCAAAATTGCAAAATAACACTCTCATAATTGCAAATAGCAGAAAAAATGCTTGGATATTAGGAGGTTATTGCGTATCTTTGCAGATAATATGATATACGAATTTTTCTCTTCTCTGCCACTGATGGTCTGCGTGGTAATGGTTGTTCAGCTGACTCTTACCTACAGACGGCGTACGGATAAAGCCATACGCTGGTTACTCCTATGGGCAATAGCGACACTATTATTATACGGATGTCACTTCATTTACTTTAACCACTTCAGCGATCTTCTACCATTTAGCGACACGCTATATGTGGCACTGAACCTGACGGTCTATCCTCTATTCCTATTATATATTAGTGCCATTACCGACCGTAAGCCGCTGTCGCAACAAAAGAGATTTCTCTGGTCGGCATTCATGTCACCAGTAACGGCAGGAATAGTTGTAGGTGGACTGTACGGGGCTATGGATGCAGGAGAAGCCAAGGCTTTCATCACAAGCTATCTCTATCATGGCTATGAAACAACACTAAGCGGACTGGCACTCGCTCAGGCATGGGTTCATATCGTCTGTCATATTACCTTTGCCATACAAGTCATCATTGTCATTGTCAGAGGATTCCGACGCATAAGGCGCTTCAACAAAACTGTAGAGCAACTATATGCAGACACGGAGAACAAAGAGATTGAAGCAATCCCCACAATCCTTATCTTATTCATCGTTACTTCACTGGTTTCTACCATTGTCAACGTAATAGGACGACAGATGTTTGTCGATACCGTTATCATAGCCCTGCCTTCAGTAGCTTTCTCTGCGCTCATCTTCGCCCTGTCATGGGTAGGCATGCAGCACAATTTCTCTATGCGAGACATCCCAGAGGAACAGGAGAAAGAAACAGACGACAGCGAAAAAGTGACTGCTGTTCCAAGCGCCAACAGCATCATCATATATGAGAAACTGGAGAATCTGATGAACAACGAACAGATATTCCTCCAAAACGACCTGCTTCTCAACGATGTAGCTAAATTGCTAGGAACCAATCGCACCTATCTGCTTCAGGCACTCAGCAGTTGTGCACACATGACTTTCAAGGAATACATCAACCGAAAGCGTATTGCTCATGCAGAACAACTGATAGCCAACAATCCTCTGATGCCCAAGACAGAGATTGCAACACGCTCAGGCTACAACAGCATGTCATCTTTCTACCGTAATCTCGGTCACTATAGTAAGAAACAGTAGCTAGGAGCTGTGTAAGCTTCAAAGCCAGCCTAATACAGACGCGTATTAGGCTAATACAGATACTAGTCAGCCTAATAACAGATGCGTACTAGGCTTATTTTATCAACCTCCACTCACGAGGTGTGAAGTCGCGAGTGTCAGGCTTCCAGGACGGATCGGGCATATACCAGAAAAACTGGCTAAAATACTTCTGCAACTTCTTGTCCTTGAAGACGTAACCGCGATTGGCAAAGGGCAGATTGGTCAGGATGCGGCGCTGCTCCTCGCTCTTATCGTTGTCTTCCAAGATATAGCTGCCCGGCATGTAGCGGACGCTACGGTCATAGAATGTGCCGAGTTTGAAATCGTCATAATGCAAACGCTCAGCAGACTGTATGTTCATATCGTCCTTGGGACGGAAGTTCTGGGCGTGCCACGTTACAGCACCGTTTCTCAGGGCTATCTCCACAAACAACTCGTCATAGTTCTTGGTTTTCTTCACCTTACCAACGCCCTCAGTCACAACAAAGGGAGACTGTGAGAATATCGAGTCCTCAACAAAGAAATGTTTGGCAGTATTCTTGGCCTCAATACGCAGGGTGAAATCATCAATCTGCTGGTTAGCCCAACGCATGGCAGGCATTAACCAGTAAGGCACTTCGAAGGTACGTCCTACACCATAGCTCATCAGGTAGCGGTAAGTGTGGTGGATGGTGTTCTGTCCTGGCTTAAAGCGGGCTATGAAGTAGTAGGTGTAAGCAAAGTCAATGAGACTGTCCAACTCGGTGTTATAAAGCAGACTATTATTCGGCAGTTCCTCGCCATTGCGCATCTTCACCTCATCATAAGACTTCCATTTATCGAGGTTCAGTGGCAGGAAATCACAAGCCTCGTTGTACTTCGTCTTGACAACGGCATTCATATAACTGAGCTGTTCGCCATTCATCACCACCGTAAAGTCGCTGATGTAAGGATGAATACCCTGCGGACTGAATGCTACCTCATCGTTGTAGGGGGCACCGGCCTCGAAACCCATCGTCACCGTTTTCTCCTTGCCACGATTCGTCAGCACGTACTGCACATCAACCGTTGCATAGCCATCGTCACAGAGACTGATGGTCAGTACCTCCTTCGTCAGCGCAATGTCCGTCTCCTGTACAGGCACCAGATGATTGCCATTCACAAAGAACACACCGTCGTTCGCACCTACAGTCAACGTCATCATCATGACGACAGCAACTAACAACCATTTCTTCATAATCCTATCTATTTCTGTTGCGAAAGTACAATGGTTTTTATCTAGCGCATAATACCTCATAAGGTTTAATTAGAGTTTTCTTGCGTGCAAAGATACAATATTTTTTCTAAATAACAATGCATAACCTTTTTATTTTGTGCGGAAGATGGTTACACGGTTACAGCTGTAACCGTAACCGCAGGGTCTGTAAGGACAGGAAAATCGCCAAAAGATTTAACCTATTAACATAACATGCCTCAAACCCTTTGTGTATCGTGGTTTGAGGCATGTTAAATGTCTGTTCAACTATTATCGTTCATTTAACCGACTTTGTGTGAACTGCACCCCAAAATATGAAATGCATGTTAAAT
>ONCH01000028.1 GCA_900316265.1 uncultured Prevotellaceae bacterium
CGGACTTGCCGCTTCTAAAGTGCACACAGCCGCACCCAACATCAATGGCAACAGCGCAGGAGACATCTCGACAGCCGAGCGCTACAGCTTGGACTTTGAAGTAAAAACCGCTGGCAAATACATCATCCAGTTCCGAGAGGAAGGCAGCGGTATGCAGGAGTTTCTGTTGGCTGAGTGCCGTCTCAGGGACCTTAACAACATTACAGGCATCACGAACCTCCATATTGCCAAACGCCTGCCACGAGGCATCTATAGTCCAACGGGCATACGGCGACAGACATTACAACACGGACTGAATATTGTGGTCGATGCTGACGGCAATAGCAAGAAAGTATTTATACGCTAAATAACAAACAGAAAAAAGGCAGTCTACACAAGTATTCTGCCTTTTTTTTCTTTCCGTGACATTTTTTTATTACCTTTGTCACATAAAACAATCATATTATGCTGGTAAAAACATTTTGCGCTGCCGTTAACGGGTTGGATGTCAACACGGTGACTTGACTTGACAGGACTAGCCGACACAGCAGTCAAAGAAAGCTATGACCGTATCAAAGCAGCTCTCATCAACAATGGTTTCAAGATGCCTACTATGGACATCACCATCAACCTGTCTCCTGCCGACATCAAGAAAGAGGGCTCAGGCTATGACTTACCGCTGGCTATCGGAATACTGGCAGCCAATGGAAAGGTAGAAGATGGAAACCTTGACAAGTACATGCTGGTAGGCGAACTGGGACTTGACGGTCATCTGCAACCTATCCGCGGTGCACTGCCTATCGCCATCCGTGCTCGCAAGGAAAAGTTCAAGGGTCTCATCGTTCCCCAGCAGAACATCCGCGAAGCTGCTGTTGTCAACAATCTTGAGGTATATGGTATGGAAACGCTGTTGGATGTCATCCACTTCCTCAACGGTACCACGACCTACCAGCCCACCATTATCGATACGCGCAAGGAGTTCTACGAGCAACAGAACCATTTCGACCTCGACTTCTCTGATGTCAAAGGTCAGGAGAGTGTCAAACGTGCCTTAGAGGTAGCGGCAGCAGGTGGTCACAATCTCATTATGATTGGCCCACCGGGCAGTGGTAAATCGATGCTGGCCAAGCGTCTGCCTAGCATTCTGCCTCCACTATCGCTCGCTGAGAGCCTAGAAACCACTCAGATACACAGTGTTGCCGGCAAGATTAGTCGTGACACCAGCCTTATCAGTCAGCGCCCCTTCCGTGCGCCCCATCACACCATCTCGCAAGTGGCACTGGTGGGTGGCGGCAACAATCCACAGCCAGGAGAAATAAGTCTGGCCCATAATGGTGTGCTCTTCCTTGACGAGATGCCTGAACTGCCGCGCAGCGTTCTCGAAGTACTCCGTCAGCCATTGGAAGACCGCAAAATCAGTATCAGTCGTGCCAAATACAGTGTGGAATATCCGTGTAGTTTCATGCTTGTAGCCAGCATGAACCCCTGTCCATGCGGATACTATGGTGACCCGACGCACAACTGCGTATGTACGCCAGGACAGATACAACGTTATATGAACAAAATCAGCGGTCCCCTACTCGACCGAATCGATATCCATTGTGAGATACAGGCTGTACCGTTCTCGGAGCTATCGCAAATGCAACCGGGAGAACCGTCTGCAACTATCCGTGAGCGCGTCATTGCTGCTCGAAAGATTCAGGAAGAACGTTTCAAGTCGTTCAAGGGTATCCATTGCAATGCCATGATGAGCGAGAAGATGCTTCACGAGTTTGCAGAGCCCGATGCAGCCTCGATGGATATGCTGCGTATGGCGATGGAACGTCTGAAACTCTCTGCCCGAGCTTATAGTCGCATTCTCAAGGTGGCCCGTACCATTGCAGACCTTGCTGGCAGTGAAAAGGTAGAGTCTATGCACATTGCCGAAGCCATCGGATATCGCAATCTTGACCGTGGTGACTGGGCAGAGCGTGGAATATAAAAGTCCTGCTATTCCTCTGCAGCACTAGCCTTAGCAGCTTCTTTAGCAGCCTTGCGTGCAGCCTTGGCCTCAGCCTTGGCCGCTTTGCGGGCAGCCTTCTCCTCTGCCTTGGCAGCCTTGCGCGCCGCTTTCTCTTCTGCCTTGCGAGCACGTTCCTCAGCACGAGCAGCACGACGCTCCTCCTTAGCAACAGCCTTGGCTTCCTTCTTAGCCGCACGATGTTCGTCACGCTTGGCCTTGTCCTCGTCGGACATTTTGTGGAAGCGTATGCCTGGCTTTATTTTGGTCTTTTTCATCTCGTTGGTATTGGTGAACGAGAAGCTGCAGAGTGCATCCACGCGTTTGCCCTTGACAGTAATATTTCCCGTAGCTACCGCACCGTCGCTCTCCAATTCTGCAAAGAGATTGTTTACCTTAATCTTCTTGTATTTGCCTTCAGCAACATCAGCACAAACGCTGCCAATAGGGAGTTTTCCACCTTTCAGCTTACGCATCTGAGCCGTACGAGGCTTTGAGATATCGAATTTGAAATCAGCCTTGCAGGCAATCTTTCCCAAATCAGGCATATCCATGGCTTTACCCAACTCAAAGGAGTCAGTACGCACGGTTCCTAAGACGTATTTGCTCTGTTCGTCAAGCGTCAGCTGGACATTCAGCTTGCCTGGCACCGTATTCAACACTCCAGCAAACTGCTCTTTCTTCCACAGCACATCAAAATGTCCCTGATAAGTGATACGTCCCAAGGCGTTCAGCTGCTTCATCATAAATTTCTTGACATCAAACTGGTTGATGACACGCTCGGCATAGGCACCGTCTGTAGACATCTTCTGAACATCGAAATGTACACGTAGTGCGTACTTATCTTTTAGATTGCTGATACGTCCTGAAGCGGCGATGGACAATTTCTTATCTGTAGTACTGACCGAAACGTTGCTGAAGCGCAGCTCATTATCGTTACCACTCATCTGCGTCTGCAAGTTCAGGGGCAACGAGAACTTCTTCAGTACAGGAGCAAAAGTGCGAGCTATATCCTTGAGCACCACCCTACCCTTTACCTGAGGTGCCGAGAAGGCCAGCGGTCGCTGTTCCTTCTTACTAGGCAGTTGGATGTCGGCCGAAGCAATAGAGAGCTGTGTATTGGGCAACTTAATAGAGACGTCACTCAGACGTGCCATACGTTTGTTGGCATTAACCTTCAGCAGCAACTCATTAACAAGGAGTCCTGAGCCACGGTCTTCAGCCATACCGCTCGTAACCTGTGCTATCAACGTATCTTTTCCAACAGAATCAATCTGAATATTGAGTTTGGCAAGTACATCAAAATGACCCACATCGAAGAAACCACGCTTGGGCTTGCCAGTATTCTTGCGCGGCTTATGGTTGTCAGTCTGGTAATTGAGGTTATCAATGGTCAACTGGTATTGAGTGCCCTTGCCAGATGCAAACAACGACTCGACGGAGAGGCGTGTATCAACAGGACCTTTCTTCGTTTTCTTTATAAACGAGGTGGTCAAGTCATTAACCTTGGCAAAATGCTGTTCCTGACTATTCTTTTTGTAGTCCAGAGAACCCAGATGCGCCCGTAAGGAGTCATTGTAGCTAACATTAATGTCTTCCAGCGACACATGCTTGATATCAACATGCAGTGGTTTCTTTTTAGCCTGGGCCGTATCAACAGCCACCGTGTCAACCTGCACCTTTTTCTTACTCTTGAAAGCATCAATGACAAACTGGAAATTAGCCAGAGAGTCACTATCACTGGCAGGCTTATATAAACAAGCCTCCAAGCCTCGGATCTTGGCTTGCGAGATACTTATCTCATGGCGTAACAGAGGGAGAATCTTCAAGTCGACACCCAACTCATCCATCGTGAACATTTTGCGTCGCTGCTGGTCATCAATCTCTACACCATAAAGACGTACTCCCTGATCAATGAAGCTGACATTAGCCTTTTCTATTCGTACGGTAGTGTGCAGATAGTCGCTCAACATTTGTGTGGCATTCTCTACCAGACGATTCTGCACCGCATCTGTATGGAAAGCACCGAAGGCAATAGCCAACAGCACGATAATGGCGGCCAACAAGCCACCCACTATCTTCATTATCAGTATCAGGACTCTCTTCATAGGCTTCAGGGCTAAAGAATGTTATTTCAATAGTTTATTGATACGCTCTTCCAAATGTTGCGGCGTCAGGTTGCGCGACAGTACACGTCCTTTCTGGTCTATCAATATATTGGCAGGGACATCACCCATGCCGAACTTCTGCATCAGCGATGACTCCCACATACGGCCATCACAGACTGTCGACCATTTCAGCGAGTCGCGGGCAATGGAGCGACGACAAATGTCAGCTTGTGCATCAAGACATATACCCATTACACCCAGTTTGTCGCCATGTTTCTGCTTCAGTTGCTTCAGACGTTGCTGTAAGGCTATACTTGAATAGCTCCACGTGGCCCACGACATAACGACATTGACCTTACCGTTCAGTGATTTTTCCGTAACCTTACGTCCTTGGATGTCAGTAGCCGTAAACTTCGGGATCTGTGTCTTAACAGCACAGCCCTCCAGACCCTTCAGCTGTTTCTGCAGCTTCAGCAACAGTCCATTGTCAGGGTTCTTCTCCAGCAGCAGTTCCGCCAGCACACGTGCCTGGTGGTAGTCTGGGTCATTAGCCTGGATGAAGTAGCGCTGCAGAAGATAAATGCTGACGCGCGAGTCAAGATTCTTCTTGATATACTTGCTGACAGCGTCAGGGATGTCGGGCGGTGTGAGGTCATTAAGCTCCATGCGCAACATCGTCATATCCTCATTGTCCGACGTACCCTCGATAATCATCTCCTTCATGTGCGTGGCATCACCCTTGATAGTCACCGTAGAACCCGATTCAGCAAAGACGGGCTGTTCGGAGTAGTTGGGAAATACCACCATCAGCGTAGCCTCGTCGTAGAGTTCCATCTCATACGAGAAACGGCCATTGCGCACGAGGATGGTATCGATGCCAACCATTCCTCCATCAAGACTGTATACCCAAAACTCGCCCTGATTGATGTTGCGCAGGCGGCCTTCGAGACGGAACTTACCACTCTCGGTGCCGCATGCCACCATCATCAGTGCAAGCAATATATAAGCAATGTTTCTCAATGCTTAATTCTTGAATTCAAGGTCATTAGCAGCGTAGGCCTTCAACGAAGGATCCTTCTGGATAGCTGAACGCAGGAATGACTGTGCAGCATCGGCATTACCCTGACGGGCATTGACGATAGCCTGCAGATAGTCAGTCATGCCATCGGCCTTCTGCACGTTCTTCAGAGTCTGGGCAGCCTTGGCGTAGTTCTTATTCATAATCTGAGCCAATGCAGCACTGTTAGAGTTGACACCATTAAAGTCCTGCTCAGCCAGCGCGTAGTTGCCCTGAGCCAGATGCAGGTTACCCAGTGCCTCAGCCAGTCCCTGTGCATTACCAGCCTGACCAAGATAGTTCTCAGCAGCCTTGACATCACCACGCTGCAGAGCCAGCAGACCGAGGTTGGCCTTGGTCTCAGCACAAGTAGCACCTGTACCTGCAGCCTGTGTCAGATAGCGCTGTGCCTCTTCGTAGTCACCCTTGCTATAAGCCAATGCAGCGAGGTTGTTATAGGCACGGGCCTCCTTCGGATACAGACGAGTAGTAGTCTTCAGGATAGCCTCCTGCTCAGCAGGTGTCTCAGCGATAGAAGCTGCATAAATCAACTCCTCAACACTCAGCTTAGAAGGATCACTCTTAATCTGATTGAAGATAGCTTCATCATCACGACCCAGTGTCTCGTAATTGATAGTCAGACGGGCACGGCGCAACTCTGGCAGGATGCCGTCAGCTAACTCCTGGAAGCCGTGACTCATATTCTTAATCTGCTGTTCACGCTCCTGGGGGTCTTTATACATAGAGAGTACACGAAGAATAACATCCTTGTCCTGAATATCGCTGGCCTGTACCAACTGCTGGAAGCCCTCCCAGTCCTGTGCGGTATAGTTAGCCTCGACATCAGCCTCCATATTTGCCTGCTTCATCTGCTGCTTCACGTAGCCCTCGGTATTCTGCTGACGCTTGTTAGCCAGCTTCTCGTTCAGGGCAAAACCACCATCAGGAGAAGCATAGGCAGATACCTCAACATTAGAAAGCATCAGATTGTCACGATCACCACTGATGCGCTTCAGCAGGTTGACAAACTCCTGTACGCTATTGTTCTGCAGTTCGCTCTTGCGAAGCTCAGCCTGCTGGATGAGGAACTTGATGTTAGCCTCCTGCTTCTGCTCAACAACACGCTGGAAGGCGTCAGCAGCCACACTGGGCTGAGCAGAGGTCAGCGTACGATGATATAGTTCACTGGTAGCAATCACACCGTCAGCGACCTTAATGGCAGGAACATTCACCTGTTTGTTGCCCAACTTGGCATCAAAGGTCAGATAGAGTTCGCTCTTCTGCATAGCAGGCTCATACTCGTAACTGGTTTTCATGGTATAATGACCACCCAGCTGATAGCTGATAGTCTGGTCGTTACCCAGCACTTTCTCACCTTGGAACGTAGCAGGACGGCCCTTCACAGCCTGCTGTACTCCATTCTTCTCGAAGCGCAGTTCTGGAGTTACTGTGATGACAGCCTTTTTGTTCATATATTTCTCAGGGAACACACCATTGATAGTAGCGTCAACCTGGCCGCCGTCAGCCACCAATGGATTGGGGTTCACTTTGAAATAGTCACCAGAAAGTTGGCCCAGTTTTCCTGAGCACGATGTCAACACGGCTACAGCCATCAGCGACACCATCAGAATGTTCTTTGTTTTCATGTTTTTATAAATAGCTATTTAATCGTTATTCTAATTTGCAAAGATACGTAGAATTCTTCTATTAAACAAAAAAAACATCAAATTTATAGGTGCTAATGCATTTTTTTTACGTTTCACTTTTCTCTTTTCACTTTTTTTCGTACCTTTGCAGTGTAAAACTGCGAGAACGGGCTGCACCTCAGCAATGCAACGCCACACTCTGTACCTTTAGGTCAGAGAATTCGAATATACTCGATTGCATTCGGTTTGCACCGTCCTTGCAACGTAAATAAACGATGTCGGCATAGCTCAGCTGGTTAGAGTATCACCTTGACATGGTGGGGGTCCTTGGTTCGAGTCCAAGTGTCGACACAAGAAAAGCGCTAACAACACGATGGTTGTTAGCGCTTTATTATTTGTCAAATTCGCTTAGGGTTTCTTGATAATCAGTTCTTCCGTAGTATATTTAATAACATCGTCGAATATCTGATACAAGTCAGCATAACTTGCCTCCGAATGAACAATCTTGTTAATACTGAACTGACAACTCAGCTGCACTCTGCTGTCACCAGTAGTAGTCTGGATACGTCCCTCCAAGCCCTTGTCTTTAGTAATGATGGTCGTATTGCGTTGGTTACTCCCCAAAACATAGCCTTCAGGCAATGTAATATTGACGACAACACGGTGGGTTCCCAAACTATGGAACTCTACAGGCATCTTACGAACCGACGCACTGAAGGGATTATTTGCAATAATGGTGGGGAAAGGACAAATCTTAATAGTGTTGCCATCAACCTGCCCCTTGCGGGTAAACGGTATCTCCTCTGTAACATCGGGGGCAAAGGCACTGTTACCTTTCGCATTGCGATAGTTCATGGCAGCCAATCCCTCGTAACGGGTAGTCTGCGTGCCCGTCAATGTGCCGTCAGCAGCAAGTTGAGCATTGATGATGGTATTCTTCTGCGACTTCGATATCTTCTGCAGGTTTACCCATGCACTCTTGTTCTTTTTCTGAACCAGTCGTGCCTTTTCTACCAGTAACGGCTCAGCAAGGACGTTCAGATAGCCATTCTTCGACGAAGCATCAAGATAGACATTAGCGCCTGCAGGCATTACAACAGCGACAATGAATGTTGACAGCTTGCGTATAGCCGGAAAATTATAAGGCAACAGGCCCTGATCACGTGTTCTAAGTACGACAGGAGCAGCTGTAAGTCCCACCTCATTGAATGACTGTATCAGCAACAGATTGATGTCGGCATTGGAGCCACTCTGGTTCTTCAGCGTCTCAGACGTAGGAACAGGACTCATCTCGTATTTACCGTTCCAGTTCACCTTACTCATCACCAGATTGAACACTGCCTCAGCACGTTCACGCAGGTCGGCAATATCTGCTATTTTGGCTTCCTTCAGTTCCTTAGCCAACGGACTGCGGTCATTGAGGTGAATACCCAAATCGTCAGAACCGAGAATCATCTCGTCAATCTGCTCCCAGGTACGGGCATAATCCATCTGTCCCATTCCTGGCAGACGGTACTGCTTCAGTTCGGCAGTGATACCTGCACAATAGTCCTGTGCGTTCCATACATAGTCGTCTTTCGGCATACCAATCAAGTTACGCCCTACATAGACATAGTGATTGGTCCTGACCTGCGCCTGCTTGGCCAAGGGATCGCTGTCCAACTTGAAACTCAACGAACCAGCTGTACAGGTATATGTCAGGCGCTGAATGCCGTGGTCCTCGATATTAAAAATCAGATAGCTGGGGATGTTCATATCCAACTTGGCATAAACCACAGGTATCTCACACTGAGCAAACCAGTCGTGCAGTTCCCAGAACACCTGACTATGGATGGTGTACTCATACTCTATCACCGTACCTTCCTTGACATTTGGGACGGTAAACTCCGTCTGGTAATTATGCTCGTCAATCTTCGTCGTGACAACGTCGCTTTTCTTCAAGGAGGTCTTCACTATCTTGCTACCCTCCATATTAAAGGCAGTAGCCTTGATGCTCTCCACGCTCTCATCGCCATCGGTATCCGAGACACCGTCTGTCATAGATACGCCTTCACCCTCGAAATAGGAATTGGAACTGCCACCTGGCTTGGGGAGGCTCATACCATTCGTTTTCAGACCTCTGACATTATCACCAGCTGAGATATTCCGCTGAATAGGTACGACGACCTTAGCAAAGCGGACGCCACTGGGCTTTAGCACTTTGATGCGTACCTTCTCACGATAGTCGGCAAGGAAGCTGCTTGTCTGCACAGTATATTCTACATCGGTCAATCGACAGAGCACAACAGCCTCTGCGTCGGGGTCTGCGGCATACGTCGTCATCTGCATCTCTTCTTTGGTAGGTTTGCCAAACTTCATGTTGACATTGTCCTGAGCCGTAGCCGAATAAACAGGCCAGAAGAATAGAATAAGTAATTGGAATACGTTTAGTTTCATTGTTAGTTAGTCTTGATAGTTAGTTACCCTTTTTTGAGTGTGCCGCGAGCGGGACTCGAACCCGCACAGCTGCAATAGCCAAGGGATTTTAAGTCCCTCGTGTCTACCATTCCACCATCGCGGCAGCAGACTTCTTTGCGAAATCGCCTGCAAAGTTATAAAAATTTTGGCACTGCGCCAAATATTTTCCTAAGAATTATCGTCTGAACACACTGACAACGCCAAAAGGGCCTGTTGTGGATGCTACATACTTATCGAGTCCACGATCATCCTCTTCACCATTTTGGACAATACCGCCATTGTTCATATCATACTTCTTGCCACACTTTCCACAAGTGGCAATACCACTGCTTTCCATCGTGACGCGATAGTTGGGATTGACAGTATTGTTCTCTCGGCGCACACAGTTGGGACACTGCACGTCATAACCTACGAAACCACCATTAACGCCATCCGTATTCAGTGTCTGGAATCCCACAATGATGCCGTTGTTCAGACCAAGAATGAACTTAGCCTCTACTTCTTCAGCCGTTTCTATCTGCTCTGATTTCATACCCAGGCTACTCTCAAAAACCAGATAGCGCGCACCTGCACGTGTTTTCTCAGAGATCAAACAGAACACGCCACGCGAATTAGCATCCAAAGCCGAAGCTAACGTAGCATCGTTATGAATCATGTTGTTATACGAGAAACGGCATGCATGGGTAGAGTATTCTTCATCAGCCTTGCAACTCGTCAAGAGCCAAAAGCTAAAAGCCCAAAACCAAAAGCCAAGGTTTCTCATGCTAACAGTTTTTTCTCTGCATCCTTCATTCGCTCGAAGGCAAAACCTTCGAGAACACTATGCATTAGCGCTGATATGCGGTCGTTACACAGGTTGCCGATAGAGCCCTCATGGGTATGGTGGATATCCTTGTTAGGACGGAAAGTGCCTGCCTCAATATCAAGACCTACCTTCTTGTAAGCATCACGGAAGGGCAAACCTTCCGCAGCAAGACGATTTACTTCCTCCACAGAGAACATCGGATCGTACATGGGATTGTCGAGGATGTCCTCGCGCACTTCTATCTTATTAATAATGTAGGCAGCCATCTGCAAGCAATCCTTCAGTTCGTCGAAGGCTGGCAGGAACACCTCCTTGATGATTTGCAAATCACGGAAATAGCCTACTGGTAAGTTATTCATGATAAGTGTTACCTGTTGTGGCAGTGCCTGCAGTTTGTTACACTTGGCACGAATTAGTTCGAAGACGTCAGGATTCTTCTTATGGGGCATAATGCTCGAGCCCGTGGTACACTCCTTGGGAAGCTTCACGAACGAGAAGTTCTGCGAGTTGAACAGACAGGCGTCGAAAGCCATCTTTGCCAATGTGCCCGCAATGGTAGCCAGTGCAAAACCTACGTTGCGTTCCGTCTTACCACGTCCCATCTGGGCATAAACGACATTATAGTTCATGGAGTCGAAACCCAACAGGTCGGTAGTCATCTGACGGTTCAGCGGGAACGATGAACCATAACCAGCGGCACTACCGAGGGGATTGCGGTTAGTCATTTTATAAGCTGCCTGCAGGAAGAGCATATCGTCTGTCAACGACTCTGCATAGGCACCAAACCACAGACCGAACGACGACGGCATAGCCACCTGAAGATGGGTATAGCCAGGCATCAGCACATGCTTGTACTGCTCACTCTTCTGGATGAGTTCGTCGAAGAGCACCTTAACAGCCTCAGCTACCTCCATCAGTTCGTGACGGGTAAAGAGTTTCAGGTCCACCAACACCTGGTCATTGCGACTGCGGCCAGAATGTATTTTCTTGCCCATATCGCCCAACTTACGGGTTAGCATCAGTTCCACCTGAGAGTGGACATCTTCGACACCCTCCTCAATCTGGAACTCGCCATGCTCAGCCATCTGGTAGATATTTTTCAATTCTGCCAGCAACTGAGGCAGTTCATCATGACCAATGAGTCCAATACTCTCCAGCATGGTGATATGGGCCATAGAGCCCAACACATCATACTTGGCAAGATAGAGATCCATCTCACGGTCGCGACCTACGGTGAAGCGTTCAATCTCAGCATTCACCTCGAAATTCTTTTCCCAAAGTTTATTTGCCATTATACAAAAGGAATTTGTGATAATGCATCAGCAATTTTCTCTACACCATCCTGCAAGGGACCACTGACCATCCCTTTCAGCATAAAGGGGATGTCGGCCTTGACTGTGACCTTCATCTTCGACTCAGTAGCAGTGACGGGCAGCACCTGAATCCACAGGTTAAAAGGCATCGGCGACTGCTCGGTCTCGAACTTCACACACTTATTCTCTTCACGCTCACAGATGCGCAACTTGATGGTACCTACGGGCGATACGCTGACCTGCACGGAGTCGCTATCAAACTGGAAATCCTGCAACTTATCCTGAGGAACACGGTCGCGTACACGCTCCAGATTGCTCAGGTCACTGATATTACGATACACATCCTCTACGGGATAGGGTATCTGCTTGACGCTACTTTCAAACTTTGTCATTTCTTCCAATTTGAGGGGTCCTTACGCCATTCTTTCAACACTTCAAGGTCTTCAGCCTTGATATATCCGGTCTCAGCAGCCTGCTCGAGAACAGCATTGTAATCGCTCAGCGTGATGAGTTTAACGCCTGCCTCACGGAAAGCCTCCTCAGCAACAGGGAAACCGTATGTAAACGAGGCTACCATACCGATGACCTCCACACCATACTGGCGCAGGGCCTCAACAGCCTTCAGGCTAGAGCCACCCGTAGAGATAAGGTCTTCTACGACAATGACCTTAGCGCCCTTTTTCAGTTCACCTTCTACCTGGTTACCCATACCATGATCTTTTGGCTTCGGACGAACGTAAGCATAGGGCAGTCCCAGTTCGTCAGCGACCAATGCGCCCTGAGCGATAGCACCCGTGGCAACGCCTGCCACAGCCTCGGCTTCAGGGAAGTTCTGCTGGATAGCATGGCAGAGTTCGAGTTTGACAAACGAACGTACATCGGCATATCCCAATGTCTTACGATTGTCAGTATAGATAGGTGAATGCCAACCACTGGCCCATGTAAACGGGTCGTTGGGTTGTAACTTGATGGCCTCAATATCCATCAGTTTCTGTGCAAATTGTTTCTTAATCGTATCCATGTCTCTACAATTTTGGCGCAAAGGTACGAAAAAAAAGGGGAATACTTTTGTAGCATCTGCATTTTTTTAATTTTTAATTTTTAATTTTTAATTTTTCTTCGTACCTTTGCACCCGATTTAGCAAAGTGCTTGTCAAGGGGTGCTCACTATTGTGGGCTGAGATGATACCCTTCAGAACCTGATACGGATAATGCCGGCGTAGGGATGATAGAGTAACACAGAACAACCCCTTATTGTATTAGTTATTAATAAATAAGGTAAAAGAAATGAGAACATTTTTCATGATGGCACTGATGGGCGTAGCGACTGCCCATGCCGCCGTAGTGGACACACAGTTGGACACGCTGAAAAGCGTAGAGTTGCAGGACGTACAGGTCGTATCGACGCGAGCTTCGCGCAAGACGCCGATGGCCTTTACCAACATGAACAAGGAACAGCTGAAGGCCGTCAACTACGGCAAGGACGTTCCCTTCCTGCTGTCGTTGACACCCTCTGTGACGATGACCTCAGACGCCGGTAACGGCATCGGCTACACTTCGTTGCGTGTGCGTGGTACCGACCCCAGCCGTATCAACATCACGGCCAATGGCATCCCCATGAACGATGCCGAGAGTGCCCAGCTCTACTGGGTCAACATGGGCGACTTCGCCAGCAGTGTGCAGTCTATGCAGATACAGCGTGGTGTAGGAACATCCACCAACGGTTCCGGTGCCTTTGGTGCATCGTTGAATATGCAGACAGACAACATCGGTACAGAGCCTTACTTTGGCGTGGACCTCAGCGGTGGCAGCTACTACAGCCATAAGGAGACGTTGCGTTTCGGCACGGGTCTCATCAATAATCACTGGGGTATTCAGGGCCGTCTGTCGAACATCGGATCAAAAGGTTATCTCGATCGTGCCTCAACCAAGTTGAACAGCTATTTCCTGCAGGCTGGCTGGTTTGGCGACAACACCGTAGTAAAATTCATCACCTTCAATGGCATAGAAGAGACATACCACGCTTGGAACTACACGTCAAAGTACGAACAGGAGCTCTACGGTCGCACCTACAACTCCTGCGGTGAATACTACGATGCCGACGGCAACACGCGCTATTACGACAACCAGACGGACAACTACCACCAGCAGAACTATCAGCTCATCTGGAATCAGCGTCTCAACAACGTACTGAGTTTCAATGCAGCACTGCACTACACCAAGGGACAAGGCTACTATGAGGAGTACAAGCGCAAGCGCACCCTGTTCGAATACGACCTGGACAACGCCAAGACATGGGCTAAAAGCGACCTGGTACGCCAGAAGAAGATGGACAACGACTTCTATGGTGCCGTAGCCTCCATTCAGTATGACAACAAGAGCAACCTGCAGGCAACCGTAGGTGGCGGCTGGAACAAATACGATGGCGATCACTTCGGACTGGTCAAGTGGGTCAAGAGTCCCGTCGACGCTCTGCTGCCAGATCACAAATACTATGACAACAATACCAAGAAGACAGACTTCAACGTGTATGGTAAGGTGACCTACGAATTCCTGCGCGGACTGAATGCCTACGTCGACCTGCAATACCGTCATGTGGGCGTCAAGATGGAAGGACCCACGGACGAAATCAACTGGGACAACAACCAACGCATCGTCTACGACATGGACAAGTCGTTCAACTTCTTCAACCCCAAGTTCGGAATCAACTACGACATCACACCCAACCACAAGGTGTATGCTTCGTACGCCATCGCTCACAAGGAGCCTACCCGCAACAACTTCGAGAACAATATCAATGCCGAACTGGAGATGCCCAAGGCTGAGCGTCTGAACGACCTGGAGCTTGGATACAAGTACCAGAGCAAGGTGTTCACGGCTGGTGCCAACTTCTACTGGATGGACTACAAAGACCAGTTTGTGCTGACAGGCGAAATCGACAAGATTGGCGAGGCCATCACTCGCAACGTAGACAAGAGCTACCGCCTCGGTGTAGAAGTAGAGGCAGCGCTGAAGCCCGTCGACTGGTTCCGCTGGGATGTCAATGCCACATGGGCGAAGAACCAAGTGAAGGGCATCACCGTGAAACTGACGGACAATAGTGTTGCCGACTTGGGTGACCAACCGCTAGCTTTCTCGCCCGACTGGATTGTCAACAACATCTTCACCTTCAACTACAAGGGTCTGAATGCCAGCATCCAGAGCCAGTACATCAGCGAACAGTACATGACCAACACGGGTTTCAAGAGCTACAAGACGCTCGACGACAATGGTCAGCCTACTGATGTCAGCATGATGCTCGACGGACATTTCGTTACCAATATCGACCTGTCTTACAACTTCAAGTTGCCTAAGCTGGGCATTAAAGATGCCACCATTGGTGTGACGCTCTACAACCTGTTCTCAGCTGAGTACGACAACAACGGATGGGCCGCTCCTGCTTACGAGAAGGAGAATGGCAAGGTCGTTGCCACAGGTTGGGGCACCTCTGACCTCTATGAGGCAGGCTTTGCCCCCTCTGCTCCATTCAATATGATGGCACATCTCTCAGTCAATTTCTAATCGACCATGAATATTTTGGAAGCCTATTGGCTGGACATACTGACCACGATACTCGGCCTGATATACATCTGGCTGGAGTATCGGGCCAGTATTGCCTTATGGTTTATAGGCATCATCATGCCCGCCCTTGACATCATCCTCTACTGGCAGCACGGTCTGTATGGTGATGCAGGTATGGCATGCTACTACACGCTGGCTGCAGTCTATGGACTCTTTGTATGGAAATTTGCGAAGACACGCAAAAAGAAAGAGCCACTCCCCATCACCCACATGCCCCTCAGCAAGTATCTGCCCGCCACACTGTTCTTCTTTGCTGCGTGGGGCGCCACCTACTACGTGCTTATCACGTGGACCAACTCTACCGTTCCCCTACTCGACTCCTTCACCAATGCGCTGTCGTTTGTCGGCATGTGGGCGTTGGCACGCAAATATATCGAGCAGTGGTTCTTCTGGATTGTCGTCGACGTGGTCTGCTGCATGCTCTACGTACAGAAAGGTATTCCCTTCAAGGCAGGTC
Organism: uncultured Prevotellaceae bacterium; assembly: GCA_900316265.1. GTDB lineage: Bacteria > Bacteroidota > Bacteroidia > Bacteroidales > Bacteroidaceae > Prevotella. The sequence continues at coordinate 15,443 of ONCH01000028.1, forward strand.
TCTACGGACTCTATGTCGTCATCGCTATAGCAGGATATTTCAAATGGAAAAAACTTTCGACGCAGTCATCATAGCCAACGGAGCGTTTCCCACGCACGCCGTACCGTTGAACATTCTCCACCATGCAGCGCATCTCATTGCCTGCGACGGAGCCATCACCCCCCTCCTGTTGGAGGGATTGGGGGAGGCTGTTATCATTGGCGACGGCGACAGCGTGCCTGCCGAATACCGCAATCGTCTTATCCAGATTGACGAGCAGGACGACAACGACCTGACGAAAGCCACGCGCTACTGCATGGAGCATGGCTGGAAGCGCATCGCCTACCTGGGCTGTACAGGCAAGCGCGAAGACCACACCTTAGGAAACATCTCGCTACTCATGCGCTACTACCGCGACATGGATGTCGAAGGCATCCTGTATACCGATTACGGCTTCTTCACTCCTGCCCACGGCCATCGCACCTTTCTTTCTATGAAAGGCCAGCAGGTCAGCATCATCAATTTCGGCAGCCATCAGCTCACCTCCACAGGTCTTCGCTGGGATGCCTACAACTTCTCCGAGTGGTGGCAGGGCACCCTCAACGAATCCCTCGGCGACTCCTTCTCTCTCCAGGCCGACGGCTACTACCTGGTCTACCAGACTTACGACGTCAAGTAACCAGCAACGAAAGATTTCCACCTTTTTCTTTGTTGCTTCGGAAAATTCCTATAAATTTGCGACGTATTTCTACCGCAGGGAATTTACGAGGCTTTATTTTTGCCACATCGTGGACATAGTTGACAAGGGAAGTTGCCGACCTCACGGTTATTGGAAGCAACGGGCCAGCGGGGCGGCACAACTCCAGTCGGAGGTGCAGGTGAGCAAGCAGGCCACCAGTGTGAGACTGAAGTAATAAATGAAAAAAAACGTCGTATGGTGTAGTGATTGGTATGATAAATGCATTAAAAGTGCCCTTAAAGTAATAAAGTAATAAGTAATATTGGTCTTTTAAAAAAGTTTCCACAGACTCCTCGCGAGCCAGTGGAAACTCTAAAAAGATAACCTTTAAAAACACCAAACATACAAGCTATTTGATTCAGAATAGCGGGCCTCGTCCCATGCAGCTGGTAGTGGTCAAAGCCGTGGCAGCGGCAGTGATGGCGGCTACGAGCACCTTTAGCAAGATTTCCCAGAAGCGATTTTTGTTCATGGTTCACCTCCCTTCTGCTTAAGGTTCTTTGACGATGCGGTTCTCGGGCAGCTCCTCGAGCTTCAGACCATCCAGGAACACCTTCGAGCGGTTGCCCGTGGCGTCAGCCTTGGTCTCTGGCTGGAAGATGATGTGCGCACCCTTGATGTGCTCCCTGGAGTTGAACTTCTTCGCGGTGGGTGCACCCTTCGACTCGATGCCGATCTTAAACCATCCCAGACCTTCGATGACCACGCGCTTGCCTTCCTGACACTGGCGCTGCAGCACATCGACCATTTCGCGAATGACGGCACGCACGTCACTCTCCTTGGCGGTGGCGTTGCGCTCAACGATGCGTGCGATGTCGCGCGTATTCAGCGTGGTTACGTACTTGGCGCGTGCGTACCACTTGCCTGAGCGCTTGGTGCCCGTCGACTGGTCCTGGTGGAGTGCATAAAATAGTGACATACTCTCTTTCCTTTCTTTTCGTTAGTTAAACATAGGTTCTTTCTCTCTCTCTTGCCCTAATGGTTAGGGCTCAGGCTCAGGCGGTGCATACTGGGGCAGTTCCTTGACGGAGACACCGTCCAGCAGCGGCTTCTGATGGTTCTTACGTTCTGGAGTGAACACGACGTGCGCACCGACAATCTTCTCCCTGGGGTCGAACGCTTCGTAGGATGCTGCGCCCTTCGACTCCAGCCCGATCTTGAAGGTACCCAGTCCGTTCAGCTTTACGGACTTCGAGTCCTGCATCTGCTGAGTCATGACCTGAACCACCTCATTGATGACGGCTTCAATGTCGGCGCTCTTCACCGTGCAGTTGCGCTGCACCTCTTTGCAAAACTCGTCGTACTCCATCACGCCCACGGGCACGGCACGTGCGTAGAACTTACCTGAACGCTTGGTTCCCGTTGACTGGTCCTGATGAATGCGATACATTACTGGCATAATGGTTGATTAATTTAGTTAAACATAGGGTTAATAATTCTCACAATGCAAAGGTACAAAAAAAGGGTACCCTAAGTCAAGTGTTTCGCCATTTTTTTTCTTCCCTTCCCATTTTTTTTTCTCATGGGTTTTTCGGCAGCTCTACGAAGACGGGCTTTTCTGGCATCAGTGCCGCTTCGGGCTTGAATTTCACCCTCAGCCCCCGAATCATCTTCGGCGAGAACGGACGGTCAGGAGGGCAGGGGTCACACGTGATGCCTAACTTCAGCCATCCCAGCCCGTCGATGTGTACGCGGTGTGAGTCGGCCAGCAGCTGCTGCACCGTCTCGCCCAGCTCTATGAGCACCGCCATCACGTCGCTGCGCTTTACCGAGCAGTTCGACTGGATGATAGCAGCCAGCTCGCTGGTTTCTACTGTTCTCAGGTTCACGCTGTGCGCAAAGAAGTGTTTGGGGTAGCGTGACCAACTGGTGTTGTCTTGTCTTACTCTGTACGTTATCATATTGTTACAATTTAAAGTTGATTATCAGCCTCTTTTGTGAGCGCCCTGTAACGGCTCCGTCTCCAAATCTGATGTTTTCGCCTTCCGCTGTTACGCCTCACATTGCAAAGTTACTAAAAAAAGGTACCCTAAGTCAAGAGTTCCGCCCAGAAAAGTGAGCTGGCACTCGCGAAAATCTCAAACTACGCAAATACGCAAATACTCAAATACGCAATAAGCGCCTTTTTAAACTATAGACCTAACAACTTAATTTATATATATAATATATTATATATATAAATTAAACATATATTTTAATATCATTGAAAAAATCTGAAAAATAACCCAAACGGTCAGCCACTCAAACCAAGCTCCCCCCCAAAAACGCATCAAAACACCTCAAAAACGCCCTTAATGAGTATTTGCGTAGTTGCGTAGTTGCGTATTTCGGCCCTGTTAATCCTACTTCAACTTGATGATATCTGACCATCGGGTAGTGGGGTTAGGACTACGGAAATCATGTTTAATGGCATTGGCAAAGACATTGGCCTTTCCTTTTCCGTCCTTGCGCGTGTACTGTTGCGCTCCTATGACAATGGTCTCTGAGCCTTGCATGCGATTGATGCGATCTACCACCTCGTCCAGTCGTCTCATCTTCTCTATCTGTTCGGCATTCACATCGAAGAGGTCTTGTTGCAGGGGGCTTTTGGGTGAGATACCCATCACGATGACTCCTGCCTTCTTGTACTGATAGCCCTGCCGGTATATCTGCTGCAACGCCTCGCAGGCGGCCTGGACTATGGGTATGGTACTGCTGGTGGGTGTGATGAGCCGCGTCTCGTGGAAGTTCCAGTATTGCGGCAAGTCCTCGCGAAACGTGTTTGTGTTCAGGAATACGCCCACTATCGATGCTACCGTACCCTCCGTCCTGAGTTTCTCAGCACATCGGGCGGCATAGTTGGCCACGTGTGTACGCAGGGTGTCGAGGTCTGCAATCATGCCATTGAACGAGCGACTGGTGCAGATGCTTTTCTTCTTTGCCAGTTGTTCGTTGGGCACCACGTCCTCACCGTTCAGTTCCTGCCACGTGCGCACGATGTTGATGTTGTTGAACGTCAGGCGCACCCAATCCCTGTGGTGCTGTGCGAAGTCATAGGCAGTCTTCACACCCATCGCCTGCAACTTGGCCGCATATCGCCGCCCTATGCCCCAGACATCTTCTATCGCGCACCACTGCAGCGCCTTCTCCCGCTTATAGTCCGTGTCTATCATGCAGCAATGGCGGTATGCCTCGTATTTCTTTGCCAGTCGTGAGGCAATCTTCGCCAGCGTCTTGTTAGGAGCCAGTCCTATGCTGACGGGCATGCCCACCTCGCGCTTGATGCGCTTGTGCAGGTGTTCTCCCCATTGCTGCAACTGGCCCTGTTCTATGCCGTCCAGATACATAAAGCACTCGTCAATGGAGTAGCGGAAATAGGCAGGCGTCTCCTGTCGGATAATGCTCACCACACGCCCAGTCAACTCGCCGTACAACTCGTAGTTCGACGAGAATACGGCAATCTTCTGACCAGGGAACAACTGCTCCAATTGGAAATACGGCGTACCCTCCTTGATACCCATGCGCTTTGCCTCGTTCGAGCGCGCCACCACACACCCGTCATTGTTCGACAGCACCACGACAGGCTTGCCCAGCAGGTCAGGCCTGAACACTCGTTCGCAGGAAACGTAGCAGTTGTCGCAGTCGCAGATGCCGTACATGGTTTTAAGGGATTAGATTTTCTCGAAGGTACGAATCAGATGGATGACGACACCCCATACCTGGAAGTCGTCGCCAGCCTCCACCTTGAATACGGGATAGTCCGGGTTGGCAGGTCGCAGTTCGATGTATCCATCCTTCTTGTGCGTCAAGTCCAGATACTTGATGGTGAACTCCCCGTTCCAGAAAGCCACGATGATAGACCCATGATGCGCTTCCACAGCCCTGTCGATGATGACCCTGTCGCCATCGAAGATGCCAGCATCCTTCATCGAGTCGCCTTCCACGTCGCCATAGAACGAAGCCTCCGGATGGCGTATGTAGTCGCGGTTGAAGTCCAGCGTCTCGTGCACATAGTCTTCTGCCGGACTGGGGAATCCCGCCCTTACGCCAGCGTGCATCAGTTCCAGTTTGGTGTCGAACACCCCTTTCTGTATCTTGATATTTCCCATATATTCTCCTTTTATTCCATTCCTGCCACAAAAGTACAAATCATTCTGCAATTACGTGCAATATCTCCCAACTTTTTATCTAATTTCCCCTTTTAACGTTTGTTTTATTATTAAATTTTGAAATTAACGCGAAACGTATTACCTTTGTAATCGAGTTTTAGGTAATTATGGGACAATGCGCGTGTGCCGTGAGGTACTTACGTTCCCCCTCATAGATTTTTTAGTTATATTTTTACAATTTTCCATTTTGGGCTTTTCATTAAGCCTGAAAATCCCCCACCGTTCGTGAGGATAGTGGGGGTTTTAGAAAGAACCTAACTACTATTCAATAAAACAACGAACATAAAAATGGAATACGGAATAGTTTACTTACTGACAAATCCTTACATGCCTGGACTGGTGAAGATAGGCATGACCAAGCAAGAAGACTTGGATAAAAGGATGAAGGAGCTCTACACTACTGGAGTTCCTGTAGCCTTCGAGTGCCAATTTGCTTGCAAGGTAAACAACAAGGACTGTGCGAAAATTGAGCGTGCCCTACATACTGCCTTTGAACCTCAGCGAGTGAACAAGAATCGTGAGTTCTTTAAAATCAATGTTGAGCAGGCGAAGGCCATCCTTGAACTATTCCACCACACTGATGTTACAGAGGACGTCACTGAAGAGATACAGAATGACTTGACAGAAGATGATAAAGCCGCATCAACAAAGGCAAAAGGCCATCGTCCTCCATTGAACTTTATCCAGATGGGTATGCAAAAAGGGGACATCCTAAAGTGGAAGGATGATCCCAATATCACAATATCTGTGCATACAGATAGAACTGTCTTGTATAATGGTGAAGAAATCGCTATCAGTGCACTTACCAGAGACCTAAAGCATGCAAAATACTACGTTGCTCCAGGCTCATATTGGACATATAATGGCAAACTGTTGAGCGATATTTACGAAGAAACTTATCCGTTTGAAGAGTAAAAGTATGTCAGAAAAAGTTAAGTGCAAAATATGCGGTAAAGTAGGGCTTGCTAAGGACAACAAAGGCCTTATAAAGCATTTACGTTTAGCACATAATGATTGTGTCTCAACGGATTTCAATAAAGAGGAATATTTTGAAGCAGCAGATCCCGATTCTATTATAGAAATTAGATCTATTTCAATAAAGGATTGGAGAAAAAAGCAAAAAAGGAAATTGACTAAAAGGCTGAAAGAGAACAGTAAGTCAAAGAATCCCTTCGTAAGAATAATATATACCCCAATGACCAATGGATAACGTGAAACAGGTACCTGGTACCTGTTTCAAATGTTTCTGATGCACAAAAATGGAGAAATGTGCATTATAAATAATTAACGGAAAAAAGTTCCTGTTCGAGGATTATCGAGCAGGAATTTTTTGTATCTTTGCAGTCCTTTCGCCTCTGATGGCTGAGGGGTGGGAGGAACCAAAACTATATATATAAAAAAGGAGTAGAACTATGGAATTAAATCAGGGTGAATTTGATTCGGTGACACAACGATTGGAGCAGTATGCCTCGCAGGTGAGCATACTGCAGACGAGACTTGAGATACAACCGGAACTGGTCAGGAAGGATGAAGAACTGGCCAGGCTGAGAACGGAACTGAAGGATTCGGAAATGCGCTGTATGCGTGCTGAAGAGGAACTGGAGGAACTGAAGGGAAAATATGAATTGCTGTCGCATCAAAATGACTCGGCATTGGTAGAGAATGCATGGCTGAAGAATTGTATCCTGCTGTCGTTGACAAGCATCAGGACATTTATGCGTATGGTGAAGCGTGTAGAGTTGAAGTCATTGTTCATTACATTTCTGCACAAGACGATACTTCCCGACATGGGGGTTCGTGGTATTCATGCTATCGACGACACGATGGACCTGACGGATATTAATGAGATTGAGAAGTTGGCCGACCAGATTATTCTGGAGAATCACGGCAATGTGACACATGGAAAGGTGATTGAGTGATGACTGAGGAAGAGAAGTTGAAGATACTGGAGGGTATTATTAAGAATGGTGCGTCTATTGGCCAACTGGTGATTGAGAATCATGGAACGATGAACTACAATGCTGGAGGCGAGAAGAAGGCGAATCTTGACGACGTGACACTGGATGACATGAAAAAGGCTGTCGCGGAGTGTGGCATGTATATGTATGCTGTGGCAGGAATTACCGTAGCCTACGCCATAGGGCGTGACTTGTGCCATTGGACGCTGTCGCAATCTGACTTTGAACGGAAGATGAGGATGGTGGGTTACGACTGCAAGGATGGTACCATTGCCAACACGCTACGCAACAATCCATATATGCGTGAGCACGTCAGCAAGTGGGCTACACTCGGCGCCAAGAGCGAGGTGCTGAGATTGCGTGACGAACTGCAAAAATCATTGATTGGCATGAAAGAAAAACCTGCCGAGACATAAAGTGCGACATGAACGACATGGAATGCGACATGGGTGTCTGACGAACAGTCAGGCACCCATTTTTTTGTTCTATCTTTGCATTGTCAATCAGAGGAAACGACGATAATGACAAGCGATCATTGAGGCATTGATATAAGATGATTATTACATATACTTTTTTCATAATTTGTTGTGCTTTTGTAATATTGAATTCGGTGGCAAGGCGCTGCCACACCAACCAGCCGGTTCGCGAGAATAGGCTGTTCTTCAGATGAATCGTAATACGATATACATTATTAATTATTTAAAGGTCGCCCTAAGGAAGCGACGTAAAATAAAGTAACGAGTATGGAAAGATTTTTAATGATTAAGGAGCAGTTGCCGATGAGGGAGCGCTCGTACACTGACCAGCAGGGTCAGCAGAAGGTTTTCGTCAGCGTGGGATTTGTGCTGACGGATGGTATCAACACCATGTTTGCCGAGGCTGTGGGCGATATGGCCAGGGCGCTGGAACAGCAGAAGCCCGACCAGGGAGTGATGCACCTCGTGGAATATGAACTCTCGTGCCGCGAATGGCAGGACAGCCAGCAACAGCGGAGATTTGAGAACGCAGTAAGAATTACTAAAATGGCGTAGGGAAAAATAAAACAATAAAACAATAAAAGAATAAAAAAATAAAACAATAAAAGAATAAAAAAATAAAAGAATAAAAGAGTAAAACAGTAAAGAACCTGAGTTGAAGTGAGGAGGATGTTCTCGAGTAAATGGCCAAAGATTCTGACCTTCTCTCACAAATCAACTAAAGGTATGAAAATGAACATTGAAATTCCGGATGAGGTGCTGGTGCTCCTGCAAACGGGTAAGGCTATTGAGGGTACAATAAAGATGGACCTCATGACATGTGGTATCAGATTTAATGCGTTTCGACGCAAGTCGAGGGAACGGGGCTATGTGAGGCCTGCAGACGTGACGCTGGCTGAGTCGGTCAGCGGCTGGCTGAAGCGTAGCGTGAAAAAGAACAAGATTTTCGTGAGTGTGAACCGCTCGATGGGTAACGTCCGAAGTGCCTCGGAGCTGATGCTACAGGCCAAGGAGCTGACGGACTGCCTGCGACACATGATGATGACTGTGGAAATAAGTGAGGAGGAGATGCTATGAAGAAGAATGAGAAGCTATTTCTGTATGGGCAGTGCACGGAGCACTTCGACATGGGTGAGCTGACGGAGAGCGGTCATGCAGTAAAGCATGGCATCGTGAACATGCCAGGCGAGGAGCAGCAGGGGAATCTGAAAGTGCTGTGCAGGGACTATCTGGAACCGTTGCGCCTACACTTGGGCGAGGCGGTGAGGGTGAACAGTGCCTACCGCTGCCCTGAACTGAATGCCCTGGTGGGCGGTAGCCGAGGCTCATGGCACCTGCATGGTGCTGCCGCTGATATCCACTGCGCTACGATAGGGCGGGCCATCAACGTGCTGCATTTCTTCCGCAAGCACTTTGCGGAACAGGGAGTAAGCTACGATGAGTGCTACGCCAAGATAGGACAAAATGCATGGTATGTGCATGTGGCTTTTAACCCCGCAGGTCGGCAGCACAACCGTATGAGGGATAACCTGCGTGAAATCCGTGCGCTTTGGAGAATGGATAACGAGAGAATATAATGTGTTTAACTTATTAAAATCTGTATTTAGAGAAATGTTTAGTATCCAACGAAATTTTGCTTGCGCAACAGAACTTTGCGCAAAGGAGAAATTCTACGACATTGTAGGCAGTCAGGCGGTGGCAAGTATTATCCTTGCCTGCCGCAAGGCCGCTGGCGAGGGCAACAAGAAGGAGTATGACCGCTGGAAGCGGAAGCTGCCTGCCTTTATCTTCATGTCGGAGGTGATGCCCAACGAGGGCCCTGACGGTAAGGGTAAGAAGCTGCCGCTGGATCGCTGGCGCAAGCAGCATGCCTGCCGTCTGAACGGATTGGTGATGGTGGATTTTGACCATGTGGAGAACCCCAAGGAGCGCTTCACGGAGTTTGTGAGAGACCATGCCCACTGGCTTGACGAGACATCGTGTCCTACCGCTATCATGCTGGCCCATGTGACACCCAGCGGTCAGGGTTTGCGGCTGGTATGCCGTGCCGATGTGGAGGTGGGTAACCTGTTTGACAACGCCCAGCGTGTGGCTACGGCATTCGGCCTGCCGCTGGATGATCAGTGTAAGGATGCCAGCCGCCTGTCGTTTGCGGTGACAAAGGACGACCTTCTTTATATTAACGAAAAGATTTTTGACTATGAGAACAAGGAGTATGATGAGAAATTCGGTGGTATCTATCGTAATGGCGGCTCTGCTGCTGCCACTACAAGTAGCAGTAGTAACGCTGGCAATGCTGCAGGCTCCGCTCAGCAGACTGGAGGAAGCAGCGTGGACGGCGCTACTGGAGGTAGAGCGGATGTACAGGGAGGCGATGGAGCGCCTCTGACATTTGACGGTGTACCCCTTCAGCAGATAGTGGATGCCTACTTGGCTGTGAATACCAACTACACGGAGGGCCACCGCAGAGACCATTGCAACCGCATGGCACTGGTGCTGCGGCACTGTGTGGAGAATAGCGTGCAGCGGTTGAAGCAGGTGGTGAGGATGGCTCCCTACGTCAGGAAGTGGGAGGAGCAGGAGAAGAATACGCAGGAGATAGACAAGCTGTGTGAGGATGCCTGCAAGGTGCGCTACACCAGTGGTCTCTCGAAGCAGTTGCGGGATGTGCTGGGACGCGCAGGATGGAAAGACCCTGAGGCTGACGACCAGGAACAGCGCAACCAAGAGCAGCTATCGGCACTGACCTCGCTGGGAAAACGGCTGCGCCCACTGCTGGCTGCACCCTACGACGTGGTGACACGAGGTATGTCGGATGCTAACGTCCCTGCCGCCGTCTTTGCCTCTGCCACGATGTTCTGCACGCTAATGACACGCTGCCAGTATGAGCACTACGACGGCAAGCTGCACCGCATGAACCCGCAGGCGCTCATCATTGGCGAACCGGGTACGGGCAAGGGCGTGATAGACTGGCTGAATCGTCAGATAATGAGTGTGCTGCGGGCCAAGGATGCGATGGGCAGACAGGCCCTGAAGGAGTACAAGAAGAAGCGCAAGGAGCGCTCCACCAGCTCGAAAGAGCAGAAGAAGGAGGTACTGGTGGAACCCGACAGCATGATACGCTACCTGATGACCAATACGTCGAACAACCAGTTCTACAAGCGTCTGGTGAATGCCAAGGAGGAAGTGGACGGTGAGCTGTGGTGGTTGCACGTCTACATGTTTGACTCAGAGCTGACATCAGCCAACAAGGCCAATGGCGGAGCGGACTGGATAGGCAAACGAGACTTGGAGCTGAAAGCCTTCCACAACGAGGATGCTGGCTCGGACTATGCCAATGATGATTCGGTGAACGATTTCGTACCCGTCCATTGGTGCAGTGTAACCACTGGCACAAGGATAGCCCTTTCAAAAAAATTTACACTGGCAAATATCAATGATGGTCTATGCACGCGTCAGGCTATAGTTCCCATGGATAACAACCGCTACAAGATGATAAGCCGAGGCGACGCTGTGGTCAACCATGAGCAGGAACTGAGCCTGAAGGAGTGGGGCTACTGGTTTGACAGGCTGCACGGCACGATGCCGATAGAGAAGCTGATAGACCACGTCTACAACCTCTGTGAGGCGTCGGCAATGGAGGCAAAAATGGCCGCTGACGACGAACTCGACACGCTCAGACGCCGTGCTGTGTTCTATGCCACATGGTTCACCGTGCCCCGCATCGTGGCTCGTCTGCGCCATCAGGAGGACGGCACGCCCGTAGATTTGCAGCAGATAAAGGTGACAGCGGACGACCTGCAGTTTGCCACCATCATCTACGATGCTATCATCTACTGGCAGGACTACTTCTATGGTCAGATGCTACAGGACTCATGGGACAATGCTGGTCGCTCGTTCTTGCCGAGGGTGCGGAAGTCGGCTGCATCAACACTCTTTGAACAACTCAACAAGGAGTTTGCTGTTAAGGACGTGGAGAAGGTACTGAATGTCAGCAAAAGGGCTGCTGAAAGCCACATCTATCGTTGGAAGTCGTCGGGCTATGTGGAGCAAATAAAGCGTGGTGCATATAGGAAGATATTGAATGAAATCATGTAATGATTATAAGTTTTTCTTTTGTTACTTTTAGGCGATATTTTTCTGCTGGCTCGTGATGAGTCAGCAGAAATTTGTTATACAAACGAATATAATAATATTATTCAAGTTTCGCATTCGCTCAACTTCTTTGTAGTTAAGAAGTTAAGTAGTTATCACTTTGCTCGTCCTTTCGGACAGAAGTTAAGCCATTACTCTTTTCTACCAAAAGCAGCCTACAGACATTCGGCATAACTTCTTAACTTCTTTAACTTCTTAACTACTTCAGAAAGTTGAAATAATATTATATTATTACGATAATACAACTTCGTCGAAAGTACTCTCGCTCGGAAAATTGCAATAAATTTGCATTTTCGCTCGATTTGCACTACCTTTGACTTCGTCGAAGGTACTTAGCACTCGGAAATAAAAAGAAAAGCAAGCATTCCTTTTGTATTTCTCTCGTTTTTTCGTACCTTTGTACCCACTTAACGTTAAGAATATGAAGATAGAACAACAGATAGAGCAGGCCGCGATGGCCGCAGTGAAGGCACTCTACGGACAAGAGGTGCCTGAGAAGATGGTGCAGCTGCAGAAGACCCCGAACAGACCGGTCAGGAGATTGGCCAGTATCTGGTGGACAACTGCGAGGCTGTCAGCAAGTTCAACGTGGTGAAGGGTTTCCTGAACCTGAGCATTGCTGACGCAGCATGGCTCAACCTGCTGGAAGACATCGACAAGGACGACCACTACGGCGAAAAGGCTGCGGACGAGGGTTCACCCCTCGTGATGATTGAGTATAGCTCGCCCAACACCAACAAGCCCCTGCACCTCGGCCACGTGCGCAACAACCTGCTGGGTTGGTCGCTGGCTCAGATTATGGAAGCCAATGGCAACAAGGTGGTGAAGACCAATATCGTCAACGACCGCGGTATTCATATCTGTAAGTCGATGCTGGCTTGGCTGAAGTACGGCAACGGCGAGACCCCAGAGTCATCTGGCAAGAAGGGCGACCACTTGATTGGCGACTACTACGTGGCTTTCGATAAACACTACCGCGAAGAGGTAAAGGAACTCGCCGCACAGTATGTAGCTGACGGTATGTCCGCTGAGCAGGCTGAGGAGAAGGCTAAGCAGGAGGCTCCACTGATTAAGGAGGCTCACGAGATGCTGGTGAAATGGGAGAACAACGACCCAGAAGTACGCGCCCTGTGGGAAAAGATGAACAACTGGGTATATGCCGGTTTCGACGAGACCTACAAGAAGATGGGTGTTGGTTTCGATAAGATTTATTACGAGAGCCAGACCTACCTGAAGGGTAAGGCCAAGGTAGAGGAAGGACTCGCCAAGGGTCTCTTCGAGCGCCACGAGGATAACTCGGTATGGGCCGACCTGACCAACGAAGGTCTGGACCAAAAGCTGCTGCTCCGTTCTGATGGTACCTCAGTATATATGACACAGGACATCGGTACTGCCGAGATGCGTTTCCAGGACTACCCCATCGACAAGATGATTTATGTCGTGGGCAACGAGCAGAACTACCACTTCCAGGTGCTCTCTATCCTGTTGGACCGTCTGGGCTTCAAGTGGGGTAAGGAACTGGTACACTTCTCTTACGGTATGGTGGAACTGCCTAACGGTAAGATGAAGAGCCGCGAAGGAACCGTTGTTGATGCTGACGACCTGATGGCGCTAATGGTAGAGGATGCCTACAAGACCTCTATGGAGCTGGGTAAATTCGACGATATGACTGAAGAAGAGCGCCGCGAGATTGCTCGCATCGTGGGTATGGGCGCCTTGAAATACTTCATCCTGAAGGTAGATGCTCGCAAGAACATGCTGTTCAACCCTGAAGAGAGTATCGACTTCAACGGTAACACCGGTCCTTTCATCCAGTACACCTATGCTCGTATCCGCAGTATTCTAAGAAAAGCCTCCCCCAACCCCCTCCAAGTAGAGGGGGCTACGAAAGCGGTGGAGCTTTCAAATAAAGAGGTGGAACTCATCCAGAAGATGTCTGAGTTTGGTGCTGCCGTTGAGCAGGCTGGCAAGGACTATAGTCCCTCTGGTATCGCCAACTACTGCTACGAGCTGACGAAGGTGTTCAACCAGTTCTACCACGACTTCTCTATCCTCAACGAGCCCGATGAGCAGAAGAAGGCCGTGCGTCTGATGCTGGCCAAGAACGTAGCAAAGATTATCAAGAACGGTATGGGTCTGCTGGGTATCGAGGTACCTGAGAGAATGTAAAAGCCTCATGTCGCGACTTTGTCGCGACATGCAAAAAGAAATTATGGTTCAGAATCCTCCCGACTATAGACATGACACCGTACTGCCCTTGCCCCTTGAAGTAAAGGCAGACGCTTGGGCTGTGGATGCCGCCTGCAGCGGCAATCCGGGGCCTATGGAGTATCAAGCCATTGACCTGCAGACAGGTGCACAGGTATTCCACTTCGGTCCTATGAAGGGTACCAATAACATCGGCGAGTTCTTGGCGATTGTCCACGCCCTCGCCCTCTGCTGGCAACAGGGATTGCATGACAAAACCATCTATTCTGATTCCTACAACGCCATCCTTTGGGTGAATAAGCGAAAATGTAAGACAAAATTAGAGCGCACCCCTGAAACGGAGCCGCTCTATCAGATTATCCTTCGTGCTGAACGCTGGCTACAGACCCACAATTTCCGCAATCCCATTATCAAGTGGGAGACAAGTAAGTGGGGCGAGGTTCCTGCCGACTTCGGCAGGAAGTAAGAGCCTACCCCAAACCCCTCCCAAAAAGGAGGGGCTTTCTATTCAAGGGCCTTGATATACCTCTTTATATTATTGCCATCATAGTCTGCCGAAGACAGCAGGGTGACGTTGGCAGGAACCTGCGGTGCACGTGTGCCGTCACTGACGGTAACAGTGCCTGTCTCTACACGAATCTCATCCCACAGACCAGCAGCAAGGAACGACTCATGGGTCTGGCGACCGCCCTCGACGATGAGCGACTGGATGCCCTGCTGATAGAGGTCGTCGATGAGTTGGGACAGGGGGCGCTGGTGTGTCAGGACGACGCGCTTGGGATTGGGACCGTGCCAGTGGCGGACCGTCAACTGTGGATGTTCACGTACGTCGGTGGTGTGACCCACAAGGATGGCATCTTCCTCAGCACGCAGTTGGTGCGAGAGCATCTGCGTCTGTTCGTTGGAAATCTGCAGCGCCTTGCCGTGGTCATCGATAAAACCGTTGGCCGTCTGTGCCCACTTGAGGATGATATAAGGACGATGCTTGGAATGATAGGTGAAGAAACGGCGATTCAGCCACTGACACTCTTTCTCCAGTACACCCACGGTGACGTCGATGCCAGCATCCTGCAACTTCTTGATACCCCTACCCTGCACCTCGGCAAACGGGTCGATGGTGCCTACCACCACACGACGCACACCTTTCTTAATAATAAGGTCGGCACAGGGCGGTGTCTTGCCATAGTGCGAACAAGGTTCCAGCGAGACATATATGGTAGCATCCTTCAGCAACAGTTCGTCCTCTGACTTGACAGAGGCAAAGGCATTTACCTCGGCATGGCCCTGTCCACAGCGCACATGGTAGCCCTCACCGATAATCCTCCAACTCCCCCTCCCTTTGGAGGGGGCTGGGGGGAGGCTAATCACCGCACCCACCATTGGGTTAGGCCGTGCTCCCTGGATACCGTTGGCGGCCAGTTGCAGACAGCGCCGCATATATTTTTCGTCTTCACTCAGCATTTTTTTCCTTTTTATTTTTTTACCTTTTTACTTTTTATTACCTTTGCACTATGACTTACAACGAGATGTGGCGCAAACTGACGCAGGTATATGACGAGGGCGAGGCGAAAGCCGTTGCCCGCATGGTCTATGAAGTGCGCTATGGCCTCACGTTATCAGACATTTACATCGGCAAAGATACACAATTATCCTTAGACTGCCAAGCAGAACTGGAAGAAATCACGAAAAGACTGTTAGATAGCGAACCTGTTCAGTACATTTTAGGGCAGGCGGACTTCTATGGTCGCACCTTCCACGTAGAACCAGGCGTACTCATTCCCCGTCCAGAAACCGAGCACCTGTGCAGCCTCATCACAAAGCATGTGGCAATTGGTTCCCCCAATCGCACCATCCTCGACATCGGCACAGGCTCCGGCTGTATAGCCATCACACTGGCTCTCGACATACCCAATAGCCAAGTAACTGCCTGGGATATCTCAGAAGTGGCATTGAAAATTGCCCGCGAGAATGCCAAACGTGCCAATGTTCATGTATCATTTGAACAGGTAGATATCTTACATCTTCCTTCTGACATCTTACATCATACTTTCGACCTCATCGTCAGCAATCCACCCTATATATGTAATAAGGAACGCGCGAAGATGGAACAGAACGTATTAGCCCATGAGCCACATACAGCACTCTTCGTACCGGACGACGACCCACTGCTGTTCTACCGTGCTATTGCCCAATATGGACAGACAGCCTTGAACCCTGATGGAGAGCTGTACTTTGAAATAAACCCTCTCTACGCCGATGCCCTCAAGGAGCTATTGAGTACGATGTCGTACCACGATATAGAAATCAAGGATGACCAGTTTGGCAAGAAGCGTTTTATACAAGCCATACGATGAAGCAAAAAACCGAAAATGATGCCTACCTGACACTGGCAGCTCTTTGTGCACAGGCCGAACACTGCCAACACGAGATGCTGGAGAAGATGCGTCGCTGGGAATTACCAGAGGAAGAACAGGCCCGCGTGATGCAGCGCTTGGTCAGCGAGCGCTATGTCGATGACGAGCGCTACGCCCGTGCCTTCGTCAAGGACAAGGTGCGTTACAACAAATGGGGACGGCGCAAGGTGGAGCAGGCACTATGGCAGAAACACATCGACGACGACATCCGCCAGCGCGTACTCGACGAGGTAGATGATGAAGAATACCTCGACGTGCTACGCCCCCTTCTCAAGCAGAAGCGCCGCAGTACTAAAGCCGCCAGCGACTACGAACTTAACCAGAAGTTGGTGCGCTTTGCCCTCAGTCGCGGCTTTACGTACGACATTATCCGCCAGTGCCTGGACGTCGAAGAGGAGTTTGAAGACGACGATTTCTAACAACGGATTATAGAGCCATGAATTGGTGGAGCAGATTTCTCGATTTCATCTCCCCACGACTATGTGTGGTCTGTGGAGAACGACTGGCGCCCACTGAGCGTTCCCTCTGCGGTGTCTGTCTGTTCCACCTGCCTCGTACTGATTTCCACCGGAAGCCGCTCGACAATCCGATGGCACAACTCTTCTGGGTACTGTCACCTGTCGAGAAAGCCGCTGCCCTCTTCTACTATCAGCCACACGCAGAGATGGCGCAGATGGTGTACCGCCTGAAATATAACAACCGCCCTGACATTGGTGAGGACATGGGGCGCATTATGGCCCGCGAAATGCAACTCTCCGATTTCTTCAGCGATATCGACGTGCTACTGCCTGTACCCTTGTCCCGTAAGCGTCTACGTCAGCGTGGCTACAACCAGAGTGAGATGCTGGCCATAGGCATCAGTGATATCACCCATCTACCCATTGTCACCAAAGCCCTACGCCGCAAGGAGTTCCACCAGAGTCAGACGAAGCTGAACCGCTGGGAGCGCCAGGAGAATGTTGCCGACACCTTCCAACTTACCGACGACAGCCAACTGAAAGGGCGTCACGTACTGCTCATCGATGACATCTGTACCACAGGAGCCACGCTTATCGCCAGTGCAGATGCTCTCAAAGGCGTGGAAGGTATCCGCATCAGCGTCCTCACCCTCGGTTTCACAAAAGACTAAGGAAAAAGAAAGTGAGGAACCTTTATCGGTTTCTCACTCAGTACCCCGACCCAGAATCGAACTGGGAACTAAGCTTTAGGAGAGCCTTGTTATATCCATTTAACTATCAGGGCAACAAAAAGTGCTGCAAAGGTAGTCATTTTCTGCGAAAAATGACTACCTTTGCAGTAGAATTTCACAAAATCAATTAAAAAATATGGGAAAATTAGTGATTAACTCGTACGACGAGTTTGCCGCCCACCTGGGCGAAGAGCTGGGAGCATCAGACTGGCTGCAGGTTGACCAGGATCGTATCAACCTGTTTGCTGACGCAACCTTGGATCATCAGTGGATACATGTCGACGTGGCTCGCGCCAAGGAGGAGAGTCCATACAAGTCGACCATTGCCCACGGCTACCTGACGCTGAGTCTGCTGCCCTATATGTGGGATCAGATTATCGAGGTGCACAACATCAAGATGCTGGTGAACTACGGTATGACGGATATGCGCTTCGGTCAACCCGTAATTACTGGTTCTAAGGTTCGTCTGGTTACTACCCTGCACAACATCCAGAACCTGCGTGGCATCTGCAAGGCTGAAATCAAGTTCAAGATTGAGATTGAAGGTGAGCGCAAGCCCGCCCTCGAAGGTATCGCAGCATTCCTATATTATTTTAACTAAGGAGTTAAAGGAGTTAAAGAAGTTAAGGAAGTTAAAGGAGTTAAAGAAGTTAAGGAAGTTAAAGGAGTTAAAGAAGTTAAAGGAGTTAAAGAAGACAATCAGCCCGCCTCCAATTGGAAGCGGGCTGATTTGTATATGTCGCTATCGATTATTCAGCAGTAGCTTCTTCCTCACGGATGGTGCGACCCATCACGAGGAATGCTGTAGGAGCAGCGATGAACAGTGACGACAGGGTACCGAAGATAACACCCAGAATCATTGCGAACGAGAAGCTGCGGATAGAGTCACCACCGAGGATGAAGATACACAGCAATACGATCAATGTTGTTACAGAGGTGTTGATGGTACGAGCCAGTGTCTGGTTCAGCGAGTCGTTGAACAACTGCTGACGGTCGCGCTTGCCATAGAGCTGGAAGTTCTCACGGATACGGTCGAATACTACCACCTTATCGTTGATAGAGTAACCAATCACCGTCAGGATAGCACCGATGAATACCTGGTCGATCTCCAGTGACATGGGAACCCAGCCCCACAATACGCTGTAGAAGCCAATCACAACGAGAGCATCCAGAGCCAGTGCGATAGTTGCACCAGTAGAGTAAGCAACGTTGCGGAAGCGCAGCAGGATGTACAGGAAGATAGCAATCAGAGCGATGATAACGCTGATGATAGCACCGTATGTGATGTCCTTAGCTACAGCAGGACCTACCTTAGCCGAGCTGATGATGGAACCACCCTGACGAACATCGGGGTTCTTGAAGGCCTCAACACTTGCCTGACTTACGAAGCCACCCTTCTTCAGTGCGTTATAAAGGATAGTCTCAGCCTCGTCGTCAACCGTTGGGCTGTTAGACTCGATATCCCAGTTGGTAGATACACGGATAGTCTTACCATCGGTACCCAGAGCGATAACACTGGTGTTAGCCTCCTTGCCGGCATTCTCACCGATAGTATTAACAAAGGCACCAGCCAGAGCCTGACGAACCTGCTCAACGGGAGTCTCCTTGTCGAGGGTTACAACATAGTTACGACCACCAGTGAAGTCGATGCTCTCGCTCAGACCACGAACGGCGAACGATACGCAGAACAGCACAGCAGCAACACCCCAGATGATGAACGACTTCTTGTACATACCCATGAAGTTGTACTTAGCGTTCTGCATCAGGTTCTTAGAGTAACCAGTTACGAAGGTCAGGTTCAGCCACTTGTCTTTCTTCAGGCGGTTCTCGTAAACCAGACGGGTCAGGAACACAGCGGTGAAGAATGAGCAGAAGATACCGATGATCCAAGTGGTAGCAAAGCCCTTTACAGGACCTGTACCGAAGAACAGCAGGATGAAACCGGTAATCAGAGAGGTCACGTTAGAGTCGAAGATAGCTGAGAAGGCGTTAGCATAACCCTTCTGCAGAGCCTCCTTCAGACCGAGACCATGCTTCAGCTCTTCCTTGATACGCTCATAGATAAGCACGTTAGCATCCACAGCGGTACCCAGTGTCAGTACGATACCGGCGATACCGGGCATCGTCAGTGCAGCCTGGAACGAGGTAAGGATACCCAGTGTGAAGAACAGGTTGAACAACAGAGCGATATCGGCCAAGATACCGGGGATGAAGCCGTACAGCATAATCATGTAAACCATCAGCAGCACGAAGGCAACGATGAATGAAATGATACCCTGCTTAATTGACTGAGCACCCAGTGACGGACCAACAACCTCTTCCTGTACGATGCGGGTAGGAGCCGGCATCTTACCAGAGTTCAGCGTGTTAGCCAAGTCCTTAGTATCCTCGATAGTGAAGTTACCAGTAATCTGTGAGTTACCACCGTCAATCTGTGTCAGGATACGGGGAGCAGAGTAAACAGCGTCGTCGAGCACGATAGCTACGCCACGACCGATGTTCTGCTTGGTAATCTGGCTCCAGCGGCGAGCACCGTCAGAGTTCATCTGCATAGAAACAGAGGGGTGACCCATCTGGTCGAAGTCGTCCTTAGAAGAGGTGATAACGTCACCCTCCAGTGGAGCACGGCCGTTTGGCTCAGTAATCTTCAGGGCATACAGTGCGAAGATGTCACCGCGGGTGTTCTCGCCACCGAAATCCTCAGGCTTAGCACCCCAGCGCAGCTTACACTCAGCAGGCAGGATGGTAGCAGCAATCTCAGAGTAGATAACCTTATTCACCTGAGCAGTATCGCGGGCATTAGCATAACCTACGATAGCCAGACCCTGTGGAACGGGCTGGAAGACGGCAAACAGCGGATTAGCCTTCAGAGCCTGCTCTTTGTCAGCGCTTGAAGCAGCTGCATCCTTCTTGGCCAGCTTGGCAGTCAGGTCGGTAGCTGCAGTGGCAGCCGTCGTGTCAACAGCGGCAGTGTCAGCAGCAGCGACAGCTGTGGTGTCAGCAGCAGCATTGCCGTTCAGGGCAGCATACTTCTGGTTCAGCTGAGTCAGCAGTGGTGCAATTTCCTGTGAGTTGTAGGTCTCCCAGAATTCCAGGTTAGCAGAACCCTGCAGCAACTTACGTACGCGCTCAGGCTCCTTCACACCAGGCATCTCGACCATGATACGGCCTGACTGACCCTCCAGCTTCTGGATGTTGGGCTGTACAACGCCGAACTTGTCGATACGGTTGCGAACAACATTAAATGAATTATCTACGGCCGACTGCACCTCAGCACGCAGAGCGCTCTCAACTTCTGAGTCGCTCGACTGGGTGCTCACCTTGCCCTTCATCTGCTGGGTAGCGAACACAGCTGCCAAGGGGCGACCGTTACTGTTCTGCTTCCAATACTTGATGAACAGCGAGATAAAGTCGTTCTGACTAGTCTCTTCTTCCTTCTTAGCCTCTTCCATTGACTTCTTGTAGGCTGCGTCGGTCTTGTGGTCTGCCAATACGTCGATAACATCGGGTACTGATACCTCAAGAATAACGTTCATACCGCCTTTCAGGTCAAGACCCAGGCCCATCTCCAGTTCGCGGCACTGCTTGAAAGAATAGATTCCGCAGTACACTTTCTCGTTCATGATTGAGTCGAGGTACTCCTGACCAGCCTGCTCACCCATGGCAGCAGCCTTACTTTCGTAGTGGCGTGTCACAAAGGTGAAGGAAAGGTAGAAGCAGCAAACGAGAATCAAGACGATTGCGATAAATTTTACAATTCCTTTGTTTTGCATTGTTTGATTTTATTGTTTTATTTAATGTTTTCGCATTTTAAGCCTGCAAATATACACATTTTTCTTCATTTACAGAAATTTATTGCAAAAATTCGTGTAATTTTCACTATTTTACCCCAATTTTCAACCAACAAACCATTGGAAAGTGGTCACTAGCGTCCATTTTTGTGTCAACTTCGCATTGATAGGGAGTAATGTCTGCTGAGCAGAAAATGTGGTCTATTCGGAACGAGAAGGCTTTCTGATTATATGACAAACCGACACCTCGGCCACTCTCTACGAAGCAGTCAGTCAACATCTTACCCATCCGATGGCGCGAAAAGGAGATGGGATTGTCATTGAAGTCGCCGCAGACGATAATAGGGTAACGCCCCAGATACTGGCTGACATACTGACACACCATCTCTATCTGTTTAGAGCGTACGGCATTGGCCTCTGCCAGCTTCACCATCAGCAGTTGCGACTCAGCGCGCACAGAGTCTCGCGCCATCTCGCCCTTCAGCAGTTGGCGATACTGCCGGCGGTCCTCTTCATTCAGGTGACAACTCTCAAAGTGGTTGTTCACCACGATGACGGTGTCCTCATTCACCTTCAGCCACCACGCTGCACTACCGTTATTGCTGACGGTCTTATAGTCTATGCGCTCACGGCGGATAATGGGATACTTGCTATGGATGCCTAAGCAGTTGAAGCGCAACTCGTCGTTAAACAGCACCACCGTGTCGTTATACGTCAGTCCTCGCTCTTCCAACTGCTTGAAACAGTAGCGACGCCACGAGTCGTTGTCTTCCTGCAGACAGACGATGTCAGCCTTTTCATCAACCAAGTAGTCACGCACCTTCTCAAAGCCCTGCTCGTACTTGAAGTTGCCGCCATAGCAGCACACGTTATACGACACCAGCTTCAGCGCACCCTCAGGAGGCGACGGACTGACGTTCAGTGGCATATATATAGAAATAGGTACGTACGAAAGGATAAAACCCGCCACCGGTACCCACGCCCTGCTCCACTTAAAGATAAGCCAGAACAGCAAGAAGCCCATGTTGATAACCAGCAAAACAGGGAAAGCCATACCGACAGTCGATACCAGCGGATGGTCAGTAGGATTGAGACGGTCGCTGAAACCCACCAGCAACATCACGATGACGGTGGCGACGTTCGCTCCCGTCAGCATCTGCACGGTAAATTTCTTCAACTGCTTAATCACGACGCTATCTGCTAACTCTTTCTCTGTTCAAACAGTTTCTGTTTCTCCTCCTTCGTCAGACTGTCGTAACCGCTCTTGCGAATCTTGTCCAGAATAGCGTCTATCTCCTCCTGGTTCTTACGCTGACGCTCGTTATATTCCTCGTCGGTCTCGCGGCGGCGCTCTTCCCAGCGTGTCTGCTCAGCCTGCATGCGCTGGTTGCGCTGGCGCTCGTCGTACTTTCGCTTCAGGTTGTCGAAGAACTCCTGACCATAGCTACGTCCGAAGCGCTGACTGCCCCCAGGATGCTTCTGCCAGTAGCGTATCAGCAGGAAGCCAAACAACATACCGCCCAGGTGTGCCATGTGGGCAATACCGTCGCCAGGACCACTCATCGCCGAGAACAGCTCAATGGCAATATAACCCACGATGAGCCACTTGGCCTTGATGGGGAATGGGAACGGGATGATGAACAAACGCTCGTTGGGGAATATCATACCAAAAGCCAGCAGGATGCCATAGACCGCACCCGACGCACCTATCGTTGTCCACATATTGATGTAGGCATTCATCGATATCTGCGCACCGCCCATATTCACATACTGGTAGGCGTCCAAGCCCTGTGCCACATAGTTGCCATACTGCACCAACTCCTGCACGATACCGGCACCGACACCACACACAATGTAATAAAAAAGGAATTTTTTCGGACCCCACACACGCTCTATCACCGAGCCGAACATCCACAGCGCAAACATATTGAAAAGGATATGCGTAAAGCTGCCATGAAGGAACATGTAGGTCAGGAACTGGTACACATGGAATTCACTGGCCATAAAGAAGTGCAGACCCAACAGTCCGTTCAGGTCCACCCCACTACGCTCCAGCACCACCGATGCCAGATATGCCAGCACGTTGATGACCAGCAAGTTCTTGGTCATTGTCGGTATGTTGTTCATCTTGTATATTTACTAATTGATAACTAACTGTTTACTATTTTTGAAATAATGCAACAAATGTGCCAATTGTGAGCGCAAAATTACGAAAAATATCCGGTTTTCAGCACGAAAACGGTCTTTTACACACTTTTTTTAAAGAAAAAAGAAAATTTTTTCCGTTTTTTGTTTGTTTTTTCCGCAGATTGTTCTATATTTGCGTTCAGAAATCGACTTAAACTATTTATCATTCACTTTAAAACAACAAAATTATGAACAAGACAGAATTAATTGACAAGATTGCAGCAGGTGCTGGTCTGACCAAAGTTGACGCAAAGAAGGCTCTCGATGCCACAGTAGACGCTATCAAGGCTGCTCTGAAGAAGGGTGACAAGGTTCAGCTCATTGGTTTCGGTACATTCGACGTTGTTAAGAAGCCCGCTCGTGAAGGTATCAACCCCGCTACCAAGCAGAAGATTAAGATTGCTGCTAAGAAGGTTGCTAAGTTCAAGGCTGGCGCTGAGCTCGCTGACGCTGTCAACAAATAATTCTTGTAAAGAAAAAATCAAGAGGACTACACCACTGGTGCAGTCCTCTTTTCGTTTCACCAATAATAAGCCAATACCCCGACTCCATCTTTCCATTCAATTAATTTGGTAGTTTCGCAGCAAATGGCTATCTTTGTAGCATCAAACATCTATTACTAACTATTCACTTAACACCACAATGAAAAGAATTGTCCATATCCTGCTATTGTTGGGCGCAGTCCTGACAACATGGGCACAAGGAACGAGTGCACTGGAACAGCTGAAGGCGGACCCACGGAAAGCCTACGGCACAGACTACCCCTACTCGTATGAAACATTCAAGCTGACAAAGGCACCCAGCGGCTACACACCGTTCTACATCAGCCACTATGGCCGCCACGGCTCGCGCTACTACTGGAACGACGTGCTCTACCGCGAGCTGGACTCACTACTGACCAAGGCACACCGACAGGGACAGCTGACGCCCGTCGGCGAAGCATTCCGCGAGAAGTATGAAGCCTGCAAGGGCGACTTGGCTGTCAGCGTCAGCGAGCTGAGCGACCTGGGCTGGGAACAGCACCAGTTCATTGCCCGCCAGATGTATAATAACTTCCCAGAAGTGTTCAAGAACGGTGGCGACGTGTATGCCATAGCGTCACTGGTAGGGCGCTGTGTAATCAGCATGGCGGCATTCTGCCAGGAGCTGGTGCAGTGTAATCCGAAGATTGAGATTCGTGAGCAGTCAGCCCGCAAGACGCTGGACGGCGTGAAGCCCGACGACCGTCAGAACCCGTTGCGCCGCCGCTACCCACGGTCAGTGCCCCGCTTCGAGAAGAACCGTAAGCAATTCTTGGGCAAAGACTCACTGAGGGAAGTCATCGTACCCCGCGTATTTACCAGCACGGAGGGACTGCCCGGCACACCGCACCACATAGGCAGCAACCTCATCAACCTCTATACCTCATTGCCCAGCATCGGTCAGGAAGGTATAATGAAAGGCATTATCACCGACGAGGAACTGGCTGCACGCTGGGAAGGCGAGAACCTGGGCGGCTACACGTGGGTCTTCGGGCCTCGCTACGATATGATACCCATTTTGCAGGATATCATCAAAAAGGCTGACGACGTGCTGGACGGCAAGACACAACGAGTGGCCGACCTGCGCTTCGGTCACGATACCTGCTTAGGACCACTAACCGTGTTGATGGGAATTAATGGTGCCGACAAAGACCCAGAAGACCCCTACGAAGTTAAGAACTGCTACCAGAACTGGGAGACGTGCAAGGCCTCGAACCTGCAACTTATCTTCTATAAGGGCAAGAAGCCTGGACAGGACATTCTGGTGAAGTGCCTGCTGAACAGCCAGGAAGCTACGCTGCCCCTGCCGTCAGACCTGTTCCCCTACTACCGCTGGCAGGACTTCAAGCAATTCTATACCGAGCGCTGCAATAGTGTGAAATAAAACAACGCCCACCGTGCATCAGTAGCACGATGGGCGTTACAAGTATAGTAGGAATAATTGTTATTCCATCACGTTCTCCTCGCCAAAGTCGAGGACATTCTTCTTATTGGCCTGCATGCGCTCGTACTCTTCCTTAGAGCCGACGATAATCTTGTCGAACTCGCGGAGACCAGTACCTGCAGGAATGAGGTGACCGGCAATCACGTTCTCCTTCATGCCTTCCAGATTGTCGCTCTTACCGCGGATAGCAGCTTCGTTGAGCACCTTGGTAGTCTCCTGGAATGATGCGGCAGACATGAACGACTTGGTCTGCAGTGCTGCACGGGTAATACCCTGCAAAATCTGGGTAGAAGTAGCGGGCACTGCATCGCGAACCTGAACGAGCTTCATGTCGCGGCGCTTCAGGCTTGAGTTCTCGTCGCGCAGCTTGCGAGCAGTAACAATCTGACCCTTCTGGAGGTTCTCTGAGTCACCGGCATCAACGACAACCTTCTTACCCCAGATGCGATCGTTCTCCTCAGCGAAGTCAAGCTTATCGACAATCTGCTGCTCGAGGAACGTGGTGTCGCCCGGATCGTTGATTTCTACCTTACGCATCATCTGACGAACGATGATCTCGAAGTGCTTATCGTTGATCTTCACACCCTGCAGACGGTAAACGTCCTGCACCTCGTTGACGATGTACTCCTGAACAGCCGTGGGACCCTTGATGGCCAGGATGTCGGCAGGAGTGATGACACCGTCAGAGAGTGGTGTACCTGCACGTACGGCGTCGTGCTCCTGTACCAGAATCTGCTTAGACAGCGATACGAGGTACTTGCGCTGCTCACCAGTTTTAGAGGTAACGACAATCTCACGGTTACCACGCTTCACCTTACCCATGGTGACCTCACCGTCGATTTCAGAAACGATAGCGGGGTTCGATGGGTTACGAGCCTCGAAGAGCTCAGTGACACGGGGCAGACCACCGGTGATATCACCACCCTTGGCAGCAGCACGAGGAATCTTGACGAGGGTTTCACCAGTCTTAACAGTCTGGCCGTCCTCAACAACTACGTGACCACCTACAGGGAAGTTATAGGTACCTACAACGTCGCCATTGGCATCAATGATGTCGCAGGTAGGAACCTTCAGCTTATCGCGTGACTCAGTAACGATCTTCTCGGTCAAGCCGGTGGTTTCGTCGGTCTCAGCACGGAAGGTGATACCCTCGATAACGTCGTGGAACTTCAGCGTGCCAGCATACTCGGTAACGATGACGGCATTGAAGGGATCCCACTGGGCAATCTTGTCGCCCTTCTTAACAACGTCGCCGTTCTTGAAGTAGAGTGATGAACCGTAAGGAACGTTGACGGTAGAAAGCACGATGTTGGTGTTCTTATCGACGAAGCGCATTTCACCCAGACGGCTGACAACCATCTCGCACTCGCGGCCATCCTCATCGAACGGTACGGTACGAACCTCTTCGAGCTCAATCTTAGAGTCGTTCTTAGCCACGATGCTGGCGTTAGCGGCTGCGTTGGCAGCCACACCACCGGCGTGGAACGTACGCAGCGTCAGCTGAGTACCTGGCTCACCGATAGCCTGAGCGGCAATCACACCGACAGCCTCACCCTTCTGAACCATCTTACGGGTTGCGAGATTACGACCGTAACACTTCATGCAGACACCGTGCTTAGACTCACAGGTGAGCACAGAACGAATCTCGACACTCTCGATAGGAGAGTCCTCAATGGCCTGTGCAATAGGCTCGGTAATCTCCTCACCAGCAGCTACGATGAGCTCGCCAGTAGAGGGATGGATGATATCGTGAACAGAGACACGACCGAGGATGCGCTCATACAGCGTTGAAATGACCTCGTCGCCGTTCTTCAGCGCGGTGCAGACGAGTCCGCGGAGCGTACCGCAGTCTTCCTCATTGATAATCACGTCGTGCGAAACGTCAACCAGACGACGAGTCAGGTAACCGGCGTCGGCCGTCTTCATGGCGGTATCGGCAAGACCCTTACGGGCACCGTGGGTAGAGATGAAGTACTCCAGCACTGACATACCTTCCTTGAAGTTCGACAGAATCGGGTTCTCAATAATCTGAGCACCCTCAGCACCTGCCTTCTGGGGCTTGGCCATCAGACCACGCATACCAGAGAGCTGGCGGATCTGGTCCTTACTACCACGGGCACCAGAGTCAAGCATCATGAATACGGCATTGAAGCCCTGGTCAGCCTCGGTCATCTCCTTCATCAGCACGTTACCAAGGTCGTTGTTGACGTGGGTCCAGGTATCGATAACCTGGTTGTAACGCTCGTTGTCGGTGATGAAACCCATGTTATAGTTCTCGGTAATCTGCTGAATCTCGGCATTACCTTTCTCAATCAGTTCCTTCTTAGACTCAGGAATGATAATATCGTCAAGGTTGAACGACAGACCTGCCTCGTAAGCCATGCGGTAACCAAGGTTCTTGATACCATCCAAGAACTCACAAGCCTCAGCGAAACCTACGTTCTTGATAACATCGGCAATGATGTCGCGCAGTGACTTCTTAGAAACAATCTTGTTGACGAAGCCAACCTCCTTAGGAATGATGCCATTAACGATGACACGACCGACAGAGGTCTCTACCATGTGCTTGCAAGGCTTGCCATCGACGATATCGTCAACCATCACCTTCACCTGGGCGTGCAGGTCGCACTTACCCTCGTTGTGAGCGATGATAGCCTCCTCAGGACCGTAGAAGGTCAGACCCTCACCCTTGGCACCTGGACGAATCTTAGAGATGTAGTACAGACCAAGCACCATATCCTGTGAAGGAACGGTGATAGGAGCACCATTGGCAGGGTTCAGAATATTGTGACTCTGGAGCATCAGAATCTGTGCCTCCAGGATAGCCTCATTAGAAAGAGGAAGGTGGACAGCCATCTGGTCACCGTCGAAGTCGGCGTTGAACGCGGTACAAGCCAGTGGGTGCAGCTGGATAGCCTTACCTTCGATGAGCTTAGGCTGGAAAGCCTGGATACCCAGACGGTGCAGTGTTGGTGCACGGTTCAACAGTACGGGGTGACCCTTCATCACGTTCTCCAGGATATCCCAGATAACAGGCTCACGGCGATCGACAATCTTCTTAGCCGACTTCACAGTCTTCACGATGCCGCGCTCGATGAGCTTACGGATGATGAATGGCTTATAGAGCTCAGCGGCCATCAGCTTAGGCAGACCGCACTCGCCCATCTTCAGCTCAGGACCAACGACGATAACCGAACGGGCTGAGTAGTCCACACGCTTACCGAGCAAGTTCTGACGGAAACGACCCTGCTTACCCTTCAATGAGTCAGAGAGTGACTTCAGAGGACGGTTGCTATCGCTCTTCACAGCACTTGACTTACGGCTGTTGTCGAAGAGTGAGTCGACAGCCTCCTGCAGCATACGCTTCTCGTTACGCAGGATGACCTCAGGAGCGTGAATCTCCATCAGGCGCTTCAGACGGTTGTTACGAATGATGACACGACGATAGAGGTCGTTCAGGTCGGAGGTAGCGAAGCGGCCACCATCCAGGGGAACCAACGGACGGAGCTCAGGAGGAGTGACGGGGATAATCTTCATAATCATCCATTCAGGACGGTTGATGCCCTTCTCCACTGATGTGCGGAAAGCCTCAACAACCTGCAGACGCTTCAGAGCCTCGTTCTTACGCTGCATAGAAGAGTCGCTGTTGGCACGGTCGCGCAGCTCATAAGACAATGAGTCGAGGTCGAGACGAACCAGCAGGTCGTAGATGGCCTCAGCACCCATCTTACAGATGAACTTATTGGGATCGCTGTCCTCCAAGTAGTCGTTGTCAGCAGGAATCTGGTTGTCGATGAGGTCGTTGTACTCCTCCTCAGAGAGCAGGTCGTACATCTGAGAACCCAGTGCAGGGTTGCCCTCAGCATCCTTCTTGTTAGCCATGATACCTGGCTGGATAACCACGTAGCGCTCGTAATAGATGATGGCATCGAGCTTCTTGGTGGGCAGACCCAGCAGATAACCAATCTTGTTGGGCAGTGAGCGGAAATACCAGATGTGGGCTACGGGCACAACGAGCTCGATGTGACCTGTACGCTCACGACGTACCTTCTTCTCGGTAACCTCTACACCACAACGGTCGCAGACGATACCCTTATAACGGATGCGCTTGTACTTACCGCAGGCACACTCATAGTCCTTGGTAGGACCGAAGATGCGCATAGTTGATGGTCTCAGGCTTGGTGACCTCACCGAAAGAGTTCTCAAGGATCTCCTCAGGCGAAGCCAGACCGATGGTAATCTTCTGGAAATTACTCTTTATCTTTGTATCTTTCTTGAAAGCCATATTTCAATATATAACTCTTAATTCTTAACTCTTAATTCTTAACTCACAGATTAGTCCATCTTAATGCTGAGACCCAGACCCTTCAACTCGTGCAGCAGCACGTTGAGTGACTCAGGAATACCAGGAGTAGGCATAGGCTCACCCTTGACGATAGCCTCGTAAGCCTTGGCACGACCAACAACGTCGTCAGACTTGATGGTCAGAATCTCCTGCAGGACATGGCTGGCGCCAAAGGCCTCCAGGGCCCAAACCTCCATCTCACCAAAACGCTGACCACCGAACTGGGCCTTACCGCCAAGAGGCTGCTGCGTGATGAGTGAGTACGGACCAATAGAACGAGCGTGCATCTTGTCCTCAACCATGTGACCGAGCTTGAGGAAGTAGGTGATACCTACTGTAGCGGGCTGGTCGAAGCGCTCACCGGTCTCACCATCATACAGATGGGTAGAGCACAGGCGAGGCAGACCGGCCTTGTCAGTCCACTCAGCGAGGTCGTCGAGCTTAGCACCATCAAAGATAGGAGTAGCAAACTTGACACCGAGACGCTTACCGGCAGCACCGAGGATAGCCTCGAAGATCTGACCGAGGTTCATACGTGAAGGCACACCCAGCGGGTTCAGTACCAAGTCTACGGGACGGCCATCCTCGAGGAACGGCATATCCTCCTGACGTACAACCTTAGAGACGATACCCTTGTTACCGTGACGACCGGCGAGCTTATCACCAACACCAATCTTACGCTTCTTGGCAACATAGACCTTAGCCATCTGCAGGATACCTGAGGGCAGCTCGTCACCAATGGTGATAGCGAACTTCTTACGCTTATTCTCGGCATCGAGCAGCTTGAACTTCTTCATATAGTTGATAATCAGCTTACCAATGAGCATGTTCTTATGTTCGTCATTGGTCCAGTTGCTGGTCTGAATATCACCATACTCCAGATTCTTCAGGTTGGTAACGGTGAACTTAGCACCCTTAGAGATAATCTCTGCACCAGTGTA
Organism: uncultured Prevotellaceae bacterium; assembly: GCA_900316265.1. GTDB lineage: Bacteria > Bacteroidota > Bacteroidia > Bacteroidales > Bacteroidaceae > Prevotella. The sequence goes on from ONCH01000028.1 coordinate 45,938, forward strand.
GTCCTTCACACCTTGTGAGGTCTTACCCTTGGTGAGGGTCATCAGCTTCTCAACCAGAATATCCTTCAGGTCGTCGCACTTTGCCTCGTACTCCTCGTCAATCTTAGCCAGCGTGATCTTGTCCTGCTGCTTGGTCTGACGAGTCTTCACGGCACGGGTGAAGAGTTTCTTATCGATGATGACACCCGTCAGTGAGGGGTTAGCCTTCAGTGAAGAGTCCTTCACATCGCCAGCCTTGTCACCGAAGATGGCGCGGAGCAGCTTCTCCTCAGGAGAGGGATCGCTCTCACCCTTCGGTGAAATCTTACCAATCAGGATATCACCGGGTTCTACACGGGCACCGACGCGGATGATACCGTTCTCGTCGAGGTCCTTAGTAGCTTCCTCGCTGACATTGGGGATGTCTGAGGTGAACTCCTCAGCACCGCGCTTGGTCTCACGAACGTCGAGAGAATACTCATCGACATGTACAGAGGTGAGCACGTCCTCACGAACGATGCGCTCGTTGAGCACGATAGCATCCTCATAGTTGTAACCCTTCCAAGGCATGTAAGCTACCAACAGGTTGCGGCCCAGAGCGAGCTCACCATCCTCAGTAGCGTAACCCTCAGTCAGGATGTCGCCCTTCTTCACACGCTGACCCTTGGCACAGATAGGACGCAGGTCGATAGTCATGTTCTGGTTGGTACGACGGAACTTAGGAATGCGGTACTCCTTCAGAGCGGGTTCGAAGCTTACGAATTCCTCATCCTCGGTACGGTCATAGAGTACGCGGATAGTGGTAGCGTCAACATAGTCGATGACACCCTCACCCTCGGCAGTAATCATGGTACGAGAGTCTTCGCAGACCTGCTTCTCGATACCGGTACCTACGATAGGTGCTTCGGTGCTCCAAGAAAGGAATCAGTGATGCAGCGATAGAGGCAATCTGCTGTGGCGATACGTCCATCAGGTCGACCTGTGCAGGCGGCACAACGGGGAAGTCGGCATCCTGACGACACTTAACGACCTTACGGATGAAGGTACCATCGTCGTTCAGCGGTGCATTACCCTGACCGATAACGTGGTCTTCCTCCTCCTCAGCGGTGAGGTAGACGATATCGTCGTTATTGAGGTTGGCAACACCATTCTCCACCTTACGGTAAGGAGTAGAGATGAAGCCGAGTTCATTAATCTTAGCATACACACAGAGCGAAGAAATCAGACCGATGTTTGGTCCTTCAGGGCTCTCAATAGGACACAGACGACCATAGTGTGTGTAGTGTACGTCACGCACCTCGAAACCAGCACGCTCACGAGACAGACCGCCAGGACCCAGGGCAGAGAGACGACGCTTATGGGTCACCTCAGCCAGCGGGTTCGTCTGGTCCATGAACTGTGACAGCGGGTTAGTACCGAAGAACGAGTTGATGACGCTGGAAATGGTCTTGGCATTGATCAGATCGGTAGGAGTGAACACCTCATTGTCGCGAACGTTCATGCGCTCACGGATGGTGCGGCTCATACGTGCCAGACCGATAGAGAACTGATTCGACAACTGCTCACCGACAGTGCGTACACGACGGTTTGACAGGTGGTCGATATCATCGACAGCTGCCTTAGAGTTGATCAGCTGGATGAGGTACTTGATAATCTCAATGATATCCTCCTTAGTCAGCACACGGACATCCATATCCGTCTCCAGACCGAGCTTCTTGTTGATGCGATAGCGACCAACATCACCCAGGTCATAGCGCTTGTCAGAGAAGAACAGGTTCTGGATAACCTCACGGGCTGATGCATCATCAGCAGGATCGGCATTACGCAGCTGACGATAGATGTAGAGCACAGCCTCTTTCTCTGAGTTGGAGGGGTCTTTCTGCAGGGTATTGAAGATGATAGAGAAGTCCTGGGCAATCGACTCATCCTTGTGTACGAGGATGGTGCTGGCACCACTCTCCAGGATGTCGAGCATGTTGTCCTCGGTAATCTCGGTCTCACGTTCCATGATAACCTCGTTACGCTCGATAGATACAACCTCACCGGTATCCTCATCTACGAAGTCCTCATTCCAGCTCTTCAGCACACGGGCAGCGAGCTTACGACCAAGTACCTCCTTCAGTGCCTTCTTGTTGACCTTTACCTCCTCGGCAAGGTCGAAGATCTGCAGAATATCCTTATCGGCCTCGAAACCAATAGCACGGAGCAGAGTGGTTACAGGCAACTTCTTCTTACGGTCGATGTAAGCATACATGACGTTGTTGATGTCGGTAGCAAACTCAATCCATGAACCCTTGAAAGGAATGATACGGGCTGAGTAGAGCAAGGTACCGTTAGCATGCACGTTCTGACCGAAGAACACACCGGGTGAACGGTGCAGCTGAGATACAACAACACGCTCGGCACCATTAATCACGAAGGTACCGTTGGCGGTCATGTAAGGAATAGGACCAAGGAAGACGTCCTGAATCACTGTGCCGAAATCCTCATGATCGGGATCGGTGCAATAGAGTTTCAACTTAGCCTTCAAGGGTACGCTATAGGTCAGACCACGCTCCAAGCACTCATCGATGGTGTAACGGGGCGGGTCGATATAGTAATCCAGGAACTCAAGAACAAAGTTGTTACGCGTGTCGGTGATAGGGAAGTTCTCTGCGAACACCTTATACAGACCGTCATTCTTGCGTTCCTCAGGCGGAGTGTCCAACTGGAGGAAGTCTTTGAAAGACTTTAATTGCACATCGAGAAAATCCGGAAACGGCATCGGATTCTTGACGCTGCCAAAGTTTACTCTGTTATCTATTACTTTTGAAGCCATATATTAATAATGTGGGTTATTGTTTCCTAGTGAAACTAGTGGTACTAGTCATACTAGTTAAACTAGTTTTGACTAGAAAAGACAAGAAAATGGTCGGGAACCCTCTACTGGAGAGCTCCCAACCATAGTGTTTATTTGCGGAGTGAATTACTTCAGCTCAACAACGGCACCAGCCTCTTCGATAGCCTTCTTCAGGTTCTCAGCCTCGTCCTTAGACAGACCTTCCTTCAGAGTAGAAGGAGCACCGTCTACGAGATCCTTACGACCTGCAGCTTAGCAGCACCAGCCTCCTTCAGAACTACGTCGAAAGAAGACTTCTCCTCAGCAGCGGCAGCTTCGCCACCTGCAGCGGGACCAGCAGCAACAGCAACAGCTGCAGCAGCGGGCTCAATTCCATACTCGTCCTTCAGGACTGTTGCCAACTCTTGTACTTCTTTTACTGTGAGGTTAACCAACTCCTCAGCAATAGCTTTAATATCTGCCATTTTATTTAACTTTTTAATTGTTTTTTAATGTTAATGTTACTTATTTTCGCTTATTTGTTACGCTCAGCGATAGCGTCAAGCAGCCCGTGGAGCTTGCCACCAGCATTCAGGCCAGAAACAACGTTCTTGACCGGAGACTGTTAGCGGGAACATTAGCGTTCTGTGTGAAGAACACTGCGGTGTTACCCTTCAAGCTATCATACAGGGGCGAGAAATCAATATCAGAAGCCTCGAAAGCCTTGTGAAGAAGGGTGTTCTTCACAACAACCATCTTGATTTCATTCTTGAAGCACTTGCGACGGAGATTGCTTGTCTGCTCCGCATTCAGTCCGGTAGTATCTACCAGATAGAAATGAGGATACTCCTTCAGCTTCTGTCCAAGTTCTACTACGATAGTATCTTTTAATTCCTTTTTCATGTTTCTAAACTTTTACGAGTTATTCAACTGATTTAGGATCGATCTTGATACCAGCGCTCATGGTGCTAGAGATAAAGATACTCTTCATGTAGGTACCCTTGGCAGCAGCAGGCTTCAGCTTGATGATGGTCTGCAGGAACTCCTTGGCATTTCCGTAGATCTGCTCTGGAGTGAAGGTAATCTTACCGATTGAGGCATGTACAATACCTGCCTTGTCAACCTTGAAGTCAATCTTACCCTGCTTTACTTCCTTAACTGCCTTAGCAACGTCCATAGTAACAGTACCGCTCTTGGGGTTTGGCATCAGACCACGAGGACCGAGAACACGGCCGAGGGGACCTAACTTACCCATACAAGAGGGCATCGTGATAATTACATCAACATCAGTCCAACCCTGCTTAATCTTGTCGATATACTCATCAAGACCAACATAGTCGGCGCCAGCTTCCTTAGCAGCAGCTTCCTGATCAGGAGTACAGAGAGCGAGCACACGGGTAACCTTACCAGTACCGTTCGGCAGCGACACAACGCCACGAACCATCTGGTTAGCCTTACGTGGATCTACGCCCAAGCGTACATCGATATCAACAGAAGCCTCAAACTTGGTGGTGGTAATTTCCTTCACCAGCTCTGCAGCTTCCTTCAAAGAGTATGCTTTCCCTGCTTCAACCTTATCAGCTACCAACTTTTGATTTTTTGTCAGTTTACTCATTTTCTTAATTGAAAGCAGACTCGATGGTGAAGCAGTTCAGGTCAGCCATCTTGTCCTCAGCGATAGCGCGTACCTGATCCCAGGTTACGCTGGCCACCTTCTTACGGTTAGGCTGGGCAGAACCGCCCTTTACCTTTGCTGCCTCCAACAGCTGAACAGCTGCGGGGGGAGTCTTAATGATGAAGCTAAAAGACTTGTCTGCATAGTAGGTGATAACGACAGGAAGAATCTTACCTGCCTTATCCTGGGTTCTGGCGTTGAACTCTTTGCAGAATCCCATAATGTTAATACCCTTCGAACCCAGAGCAGGTCCTACGGGAGGAGAGGGATTCGCAGCGCCACCTTTAATCTGTAATTTGATTAATCCAGCAACTTCTTTAGCCATTTCTGTTTTTAAAAATTTATTGAGTTATATATATGAGTCACGAGAGTGGAAGCCTCCCTTGACCGTATATAGAACGAGCATTCCGTAACAAATGCCCTATTCTTTCTCTACTTGTGTGAATGACAACTCCAGCGGAGTCTTGCGACCGAAGATCTTTACCATCACCTTCAGCTTGTGCTTCTCGGTATTCACCTCTTCGATGATACCACTGAATCCGCTGAATGGACCGTCGATAACCTTTACAGTCTCGTCAACACTATATGGAATATTGAGCTCAGCGCTCTCAATCGTCGTTTCTTCTGCTGTACCAAGGATGCGGTTGATGTCAGCCTGCTTCACCTCCTGGGGGTTATCCAAACCACCAAGGAATCCCAAAACGTTGGGGATGAAACGCAGCATGTGAGCAACCTCACCCTGCAGACTTGCCTGCACCAGCACATAGCCAGGAAGGAAAAGCTTCTCCTTGATAACGCGCTTACCATTACGCAGCATGGCATACTTCTCAGTAGGAAGAAGAACCTCACCAACGTGACTACCGAGTACATCGTTATGCTTCTTTGCAGCGTCGATATACTCTTTCACCTTGATTTCTTTTCCGCTAACGGCACGCAGTACGTACCATTTCATTCCTGATGCTTCCGCCATTGCACTTAATGATTAGTTAGGATAAACGGCACTCATGACTGCCTTGAACGCCACGTCCATCAGCCATACTACTACAGCAATAATCAACGAGGCCGAAAGAACGACAACAGCACTCTGTGTCAGCTCCTTGTAGGTTGGCCAAGTTACTTTATGGGCCAGCTCATCATAGCAGGCCTTGCAATAATTGATGAATTTCTTAATAATCTTCATATGATCTTCTATCTTAGCACGGGAAGGAGGACTCGAACCCACGACCCTCGGTTTTGGAGACCGATGCTCTACCAACTGAGCTATTCCCGTAAGTAAGCCCCCACCCGAAATCCCGTTTGTTGCGACTGAGTCGCAACCTACTGAACGATTAGTCCTCGAACACCTCAGTGATCTGACCAGAACCAACGGTGCGGCCACCTTCACGGATAGCGAAACGCAGACCCTGGTTCAGAGCAACAGCGTAGATCAGCTCAACAGTGATCTCTACGTTATCACCAGGCATTACCATCTCAACACCTGCAGGAAGAGTGATCTCACCGGTGCAGTCCATAGTGCGGAGATAGAACTGGGGACGATACTTGTTTCCAAATGGAGTGTGACGACCACCCTCTTCCTTCTTCAGGACATAGATAGAAGCCTTGAACTTCTTGAAGGGCTTGATCTGACCTGGGTGGCAGAGTACCATACCACGCTTAATCTCGTTCTTGTCGATACCACGGAGCAGCAGACCTACGTTATCACCAGCCTGACCCTCGTCAAGGATCTTACGGAACATCTCAACACCAGTAACAACTGACTTCTTGTCCTCACCGAGACCGAGCAGCTCAACCTCATCACCTACGTGGATAACACCAGTCTCGATACGACCAGTAGCAACAGTACCACGACCTGTGATTGAGAATACGTCCTCAACAGGCATCAAGAAAGGCTTGTCGGTAGCACGAGGAGGCTCCTGGATCCAAGTGTCGCAGGTATCCATCAGCTCCATAACCTTCTGCTCCCACTTCTCAACACCGTTCAGGGCACCGAGGGCAGAACCACGAATGATAGGAGTATCATCCTCGAACTCGTACTGAGCGAGAATCTCCTGAACCTCCATCTCAACGAGCTCCAGCATTTCCTCATCCTCAACCATATCGCACTTGTTCAGGAATACAACCAGACGGGGAACGTTTACCTGACGAGCGAGCAGAACGTGCTCACGAGTCTGAGGCATA
>ONCH01000021.1 GCA_900316265.1 uncultured Prevotellaceae bacterium
TTTATACATATCCTTCAAACCTATTTTAATTGCAACGTATTTTTTCAAATCCACCAGAGGCAGAACGTCGGATATACAAGCCTTTCGCTGCCGGTCTGGACGGAAGGCGGCGCCCGTCAATCGTATACCATACATCAGACATCAAACATCTTACATCAGACATCGTTTCGATGCCCGTATCTTCACCTTTCATGAAGTCGAAGGAGATGGTGCCGTCGGCAGCCTGCAGGATGTTGGTGATGGCTTTACCCATGAACTTGCGGCCGTCGGCAGCAGGTGTGAAGAGCGTGGCTGCGGGCGACGACTCGTCCGTCAGGCTGTTGTTGACGGCGAGCGTCGTGGGGTCGGTATAAGGATAGGGCGAGGTGCTGAGGTAGCGACTGCGCAACCAATTGTCCTCGGTCCATCGGGTAAGATCCTTCCCATTATTCTGCGGACACCAGGTGCGGAAGTCCTTGCCCGAGGCGTGGAACAGACCGTAGCGATAATGCTCGTCGGAGGTATTCACCAGATTGCCCCTCCAGGCATCCTTGTCAAAATCAACGTGGAAGATGAGGAGCCCGTTGCCTGGACATCCGTAGTCCCAGCCCTCCTGTCGGCGATTCTCCAAGAGATAGTACTCGTCTCTGTTGGATGTGCTGCGCACGAGGTAGGTTTTGCCGCCCTCGCCCAGAGGCTTCATGTCACTGATAGTGTTAGGTGATATCAGTTCCTCGGAATCAGCCCAGCCTAAAAACATCCGCTCCATCGCACTGAGGTTAGGCGGGCACCAGCCACAGTTGGTTAAGTTGCCGCCATCCATCAAGTCCCACTCGTCGACGGTAGAGAAGGCGGTGCCTGAGCCGAAGGGATAGAGGTCGGGCAGTCCGAGGCAATGGCAGAACTCGTGGACGATGGTGCCGATGCCGCTGAGCATGCCGCTCTGCAAGCATTCGCAGTTGAGACTGTAGAAGTAGTAATCTATGCCGCCTGGCAGTTTCGTGTCCGGAACTTGGAAGGATGAGGATGGTGCCAAGTAAGAAAATCCGTTCGTCGAATTACCCATAAGGCCGGCGGCAATGAATATTACCTCATTGGCCTGCCCGTCGCCGTTCCAGTCGTAGACGGTAAAGTCGGCATCAATAGTTTCCGACAACAGGCTGAGAGCCTTTCCCATGTCCTTATTGCCGTGGTCATTGTAGTAATGGCTGCGAACTTCTTTATCAATTTTCACAGGGCCGTAGATATCGAACTGCAGGTTCAGACGGCCTGCCGACTGGTCGCGGAAGTAGTCGGCCACACAGCCCTTCCCCTTGCCCTCGTTGAACCCCGACTCATTAAAGATGCGATTGTAGTACGTCGCAGGATCGTCCATCGAGAAGTCCAGGTCGCTGAACGAGAAGAGCACCACAGGCACCCGGTAGGTCTTCTGTGAATCAAATTCGTATGGTTCAGGCAGCAATTCTGAATTATCACTCCGCGTCATGGCAATACTATGAAGACAGCCTCTGCGCTGTGCCTGAACACTTGTGACAGCCATTAGAACGGCAAGCAATAATATCTTTCTCATATACATCGTTCTTAATTGTTTTACTCTATCAATGACTGTGATTCTTACTTTGTTCATATCGACCACAAAATTATACATAATTTCCGAGACAACCAAATTTCTGGGATATTCTTTGCAAGACCTCCGCGAAGCGCCTGAGCACCAACGGAGCGCAGAAAGCGACCAAAGGTTGTAGCACATAGCTATGTATCATTGTTTGTAATCGGCAAACGTTTTGACCTCACAGCCTTGAACTCCGTTCGAGCCTGCTCACGCTCGGCAGAGCTAATGCAAGCATCGCTCTGCTCTCGCTAAAACGCAGCCTTTGCTTTCGTAATAAGCGAGCATCTCTGGGAGTTTCTTCAGGTCGTAGCTGGTGATGCAGTCGGAGAGAACATGTACCGTGAAGCCAGCCTTGGCCATATTGAAACACGTTGATTTCACGCAGGCTGTAGCATCAGCACCTGCTACATAGAACTCATTGATGCCGTTTGCCGCAATAAATGCAGAAAACGCCTCGCTTGTAAGGGCGTTACTCTTCGTCTTTACGAAGATGTTGTTTGACACGACCTTCATTTCAGGCACCAGTTCCTCACCCTTAGTGCCAGGCTTGAACGTTCGCGTAGCTGCGGTGATGTTGTGATGCTTGATATATACCACGTGCATATCCTCTGCCACAGCCCATTCGATGGCAGCATTGATATTGTCGATGATGTCACGATAGTGCTTGGTGATGTCGTTCTGAATGTCGATAACGACAAGTGCTTTATTGTTCATCATTTACTCAATCACAAAACTACGTGGATAGAAATCGCTATAGAATCGACCATCGGTGGCGGTGAACTTCAAGACGCAATAGTTTGGGTCGGTGACGCCACTGGGATAGTACTGCTCGTCGCCATCACACCAAATCATCTCCTTGCTCTTGGCATCCGTCAGTACTTCCATCGTACCACGCAGCATCATACCCTTGAACCCCTCGGCATCGCAGAAATAGATCGAGGCCTTGGGGTTAGCCTTATAGTGAGCCACACGTATTGAGAATGTGTTGGTTGTAAAGTAGAAGGTTTTGATGCCCTCGCGGACTCGTGGCGACAGCATTGCCTTAGTACATGGGAAGCCCTCTTCATCAACAGACGAGATATAAGTGACAGGCAGCGTGTCAGCCATCGTGGATATCAACTCTTTGACACCAGCCAAGGCCGGATTTTCTGGCATCGCCTCGTCGTTGTTGATGGTAAGAGACTTGCGCCAACGTTTCAGATGCGGAAAGTACATCTTCATCTGTCCGATGTATTCTTCCTTCGTGATGGGCTGTGGCAACCCTTTATTAACTTCATTGACAAACTGAGCGCAATGTTCAATCATCTCTTCCATCGTACAATCCTGCAAGAACTTGCCATCCTTGTAGCAATACATGCAGTAATCTTCATTCTTCGTGCCGTCTGCATTCGTACCTAGCACATCATCTGTGAGCGGCATTCCGCAGCTCTGGCAAAATCTCTGTTCCATACTATTATTATTTACGTTTCGACACCGCAAAATTACGTATAACTGCCTAGACTGCCAAACATTTGGGATAAATAACACAGATTTGTGACGAATGGTCTATTTCCTGCGTATGAAATGACCCTCTTGGACCGCGGAAAACGTGGCGATAGCAGCCACAATGGTGATGGGAACAATAGACCAAGATGTCATGGGGACTGTGATGAAGAGCAGGAATCCCGTTGCCTTGTTTGCGAGGGTGTGAGGGAATTGGAAGCATCCATACATCACGAGGGCAAATATTTGATTCACGACTTTAATCGCGACGTTTACCCCAGCCCACAGCCATAGCCATTGCGGCAGTTCGAGTATCGGCAGGAGCTTCCAGGCACAACACACTACAAAGCAGATGTCTGCTAGGCTATCCAGCAATGCTCCCTTCTTGGTAACACACTTTAGTTTCCGAGCCAGCCATCCGTCAACTATATCGCTGATGCCGCAGAGACCATAGATTATCCAAATTGCCACACCCATCACATCGCAAAAAAGCAGGCCCATAGAGCCTGCAATCCTGAGCAGCGTTATGATGTTCGGCAACTGAGTCATCTTAGTACTCTTTTGGGACGGAGGTCAAGTATGTCCTGCACATTACTGATGATGCTCATAATGCCAAAACTCATCAGCAGCGCAAGGCCCGTAGTAGCGATGAGGCGGGAGTTCTCGGCTACCCACAACAGGATGCTACTCTCTACGCTGAAGGTAAAGAGAGGGACGTCAACAGGTGCGGAAAGGACGAATGCCATAGTGACGGCACCACTGACGATGCCCACGACGAAGGCGGCAACCATCGCCAGTTTATAGCGACGGAGGGTGGCCTCCTGATGCTGACGGACGAACTCCACGGCATCTAGACGACGGGTTATCGTAGCCATGAATTCAGCCTTATCGTCAAATGTCGGCTTCTGAGCGAGGAACAGTTCCTCAAGTTTTTTATCTTTTTCCATAACTGTCAATTCTTAATCATCCATTCTCAATTCCTGTCTCAGTTTGTCTCGCCCTCGTGAGAGTTGTTTTTTCACGGCATCCTCCGAGGTCTCAGTAATCACGGCTACCTCTTTGATGCTGTAACCGTTCAGATAGAACAGCGTGATGGCGGAACGCTCCTTGGGTGGCAGGGTGCGCAGGGCGAGGTAGAGTTCTTGATGCTCAAAGGCATTGTCGGCTGTGGTGCTGCTGATGAGCGTGCGGGCATCGTCGAGTGTCTCCATCGTACGACAGCTAGCCTTATGGTTGAGGAACGTGTTGTGGGCTATCTTGAAGAGCCACGAACGGAACTTCCCCTGCTCTTGATAGCCTGCTGACGAGAGGTACGCCTTGACGATGGCATCCTGTGCTAGGTCGTCGGCATCACTCTTGTTGCCACAGCAGAGGGCGAGCAGGAAACAACGAAGGGCCTCCTGCTCACGCTCTACCTGGGTGATGAATGCTTCGCGGGGCACTTGTTCTCTGCCTGTGATACCAACAACTTCTCTTCGGCCTCTATCTCCTTGGCAAGCATCTTCTTACTCAGGCGGTAGTTAACGAGGAAGGCAATACCGACGGCCAATAGGATGCCACCTGCGAAGTATATATGAATAAGGTCGTCAGTGTTCATCCCACCCCTGTAGTCAAGAAATAATCCATAAACAAAGAAGCTTATACCGAGCAATCCGATAATACTTCCCCATTGTAGTTTCAAGAGCAGTTTCTCCTTCAGCAGTTTCCTTTGGGGTGCCATCTTTCTAAGCAGTTCCTCTATGTCCGTCTCTGCATTCTTCTCGATAGCAGCCAGCACGATTTGAGTGCGTTGGTTCGTCTCATTAATCTTTCGGCGGTTATGCAGCCACATGAGTAGGACAGGGAGTACAACAACACCGACAATACAAATAATTCCAGCCAAATCTTTCATTTTCTATTTATTTTATTGTTAGACATTTTGCTTTCTGAACCGATTCATTAACATAACAGTCCAGAAGAGCAAAAGGTGACGTCCGTCCTTAACTTTTTACAATTCCTGTTGTCATTCTTATCTATATCGTCCGCTCAAAATCTTTTTGCGCAGGCCCTTTACGGCGGGCTTGTAATAGTCTATCTCCATCGCTTCGAGGGTGCGCATCAGCTCGTCCATCAGTTCTGGATAGAAGGTACACATGCGATAGGCGAGCTTCATGCAGAGCGTCTGGATACCAGGATATTCCTCGATGCTGACCATGTGCTCGAAACAGAAGTCAAGGAAATCTGTCCGCATGTCATCCTCTTCTAATGTCAGGCGCTCGATAATGTTCAGCGTCAGTCGCCTAACAGATGAGTTCTCCGTCTGCATCGCCTTGTCAATTAGTTCGTTGAGTATCACCTGCAAATCTGACAGTTCTTCGTTCGTGGCCTTGGTCAGTCCCCACAAAGCACTCCTCGCCACACGATAATCCGAATCGAAAATATACCGACGTGCAAAGCCGAGGAAATTGCCTGTAGCTTTGACTTCCTGATATATCTCCTGTGCACCGCCCTCAGAAAACGTCTGTTTTAGTCGCTCGCTTGTTATCGCCATATCAGATTAATTAAGTCTTTCTATTGCTTTGCGGCATTTCTGTTTGTCTTTATCAGTGAGTTCTGGATGCATTGCTGTGCCGCCACGCTCGATAGTCTTCACAATCTTGAAGCCTGCATAGCGTGCGATTTCTCTCATGGCACGGATGGCGCCGCGCGACTGTTTGAACAGGATGTTCCAAGGCCAAGGAGTGGTGCAGGTGCTGATGAGGATACACTTCTTGCCTTTCATCAGTGGCTCTGGAAAGCGAGGAGTGTCGCGCATCAAACCATAAACCTGACGGTCGAACATCAGCTTCATCTGTCCAGGGATGTTGCCCCAGTAGCAGGGCGCACCCATAATGATGGTATCGGCCTGCTGCATCATCTTCAATACTCGCTGCGAATCATCCTCAGCAAGCACGCATTTCTCCTTCGTGCGGCAGGCCATACAACCTATGCAGGGCTTCACGGTCAGGTCGTTGGTATAGACCATCTCCACCGTGTCACCATGTTTCTCCGCCTCCTCCCGCATGATGCCAAGCATCTGCGAGATCAGTCCTTTCTTCCGAGGACTTCCGTTTATTATCAGTATGTTCATTTCTTTTCTATTTGTATTTCCATTTCAGAACCTTTCCATTCCTCCCCATCAATCGAATAGGCATCTGTGCCTGTGATGCGGAAGCCGACAGACTTGTAGCATTCGACGGCAGAGAGATTATCACAAAACACACCAAGGGTAATCTTCTGAGCACCCAGTTCTCGCTGTGCATAATCAATGGCGAGACGTAGCAGCTGCTTGCCATAGCCTTTACCTCGTTTCGAATCGTCCACGATGATGAAACCAAAACGGATGACACTTTTATCCTCTGAGGGGAATCTCAACAGGATATGCCCAATGATTTCCTCTCCCACTACTGCCGTGAGCGGATACATGTTATCGCCCTTGTATTGCTCCATCATCTCCTCTTGCTGTGCAGGGAATTCCTTATATCTGTCAGCACTCCAAAGCCGGAAGGCATGCTTATCCTTACACCAGCTCAGGATCGTTTCTGCATCATTGATGCTAAATTGTCTAAGTGTCATGAAATCTTGCATCTTTCTTATCTTTATTTGTTTTGCTCTCGCTTAATCAAATGTTTCAAATTGTTCCTTGCATCTTCGTTATTACCAATCTCAGCAGCAAGCTTTGTACATGAATCTATTTCGGCACATTCAGCACAAGATCCATACCCCTTACTGGTAACACATGGTTTGATTTCACATAGTTCATTACAGAAGAAGTATTTCACGCCATCGCCCCGGCATCCCGTACAGTTTATTTTATCAGGTGTAATGATGTCAGTATGAAACAACTCACACCATTTACGAGATACCTCTTCACGCATTTTGTCATCATCCTTAATTGTGGCAATGCGAGCTTCACATTTCTCACAGTTAATACCACAATATCCAATCATTTTATCCATATTTGTTTTAATAACCAATCTCAACACTCTAATAGGTCGTCCCATGCCTTGGTATTGTTTTTCATCTATGCAGGTTTCGCCAGTAGGTACGAAACCGCACTTCTCCATTACTCTCCCAGAGGCAGGATTATCTACGAAGTGGCCGCTGATGAGCGATTTGATGTCTGTTGTTTCTCTGATGTGGTCTAACATCAGACGCAGTGCCTCTGTGCAGATGCCCTTATTCCAATAGGGCTTGGCCACCCAATAGCCGATGAGCGGTTCACCTTCACGAGCAGGCAAGTCGCACTCGCACGAAGGACCATAGCCCATAGCGCCAATCGCCTCTCCAGTTTCCTTCAACTCGATGGCCCAAGTGTGTAGCGCGTCGTTAAACACGGTGCGGATAATCTCCAGACTCTCCTCCACACTCTGATGCGGTGCCCATCCTGCACGAGGACCCACATCAGGATCAGAAGCCCACTTATACAGCACTTCCGCATCGCTGTCGCACCAAGGGCGTAATATGATTCTATTTGTATCCATTGCGATTTCTCTTATTCTCCTCCCAGATTCTTTTTTGCCTCGGCACAGTTTTCCCAGATGGCACCAACCTTTTTGCACGAGTTCTTGTCAGGACAGTCGCCACAGGTTTCGTAACCTTTGGCGGCTACACATTTATGCACCTCGCACATGTGGCTGCAGAAGTAGAACTTCGGGCCTTCCAAGCGACATCCTACGCAATTAATACTCTCAGGTGTAATCTGATCCGTATGATTCATCTCGCACCATTTCTTCGCAACCTCGACGCGCATCTTGTCGTCGTTCTTCATCGTGGCAATGCGAGCTTCGCAGGTCTCACAGTTGATACCACAGCATGCAATCATTTTATTCATTTCTTCCAGCGTTTTAGCATTGGGAAGAAGCCTTGCATCATCTGCTTGTACTCCTCTTTGGTCATGGGCTTGGGCATATTTTTGTTTACTTCATCAATAAACTGCGAACAATGCTCAATCATCTCATCCATCGTGCAGTCCTGCAAGAACTTGCCGTCCTTGTAACAGTACTGGCAATAATCGAAGTTCGTGCTACCATCAGCATTCGTGCCACAGTCTTCGATGCGAGTCAATGGCATACCGCAACTCTGACAGAACTGAGGAAGTTGGCCCTCTTGGAATGCTTTTTCCTTCTGAGGGAAAGTGGCTTCGTAGGCCTCGAAAGCCTCTGGGTTCTCGTCGGCTACAAAATAGCCTTTGGGCGGACAGTAAGTTCCCTCACGATTGTCCCAATAGCCAGGTATCAGTTCTTGGGCGAGGAAATATGGAACTTCTGACTTTCTCGGCTCGGCGTGATAGTGAATCTTTATCTTGCTGGCAAGGTCAAAACCAGCGTGCTTGTAGAACTCGATGTTGCCCTCCATCTGTAGAAGACCTATACCCATCTCCTTGGCTTTCTCTATCGCATATTGCAATAGTTTCAAACCATAGCCCTTGCGCTTATAGTCAGGGTGGATGCTGATGGGACCGAAAGTCCACGAGGGGAAAGCCGTTCCATCGTCAAGCATAATCTTTGCTTTCGAGAACATCACATGACCGATAATCTTGTTATCCTCCTCCATCACCAAGTTCAGTTCTGCGATGAAGTCAGGGTTTGTTCTATACTGATTGAGAACATAGTGTTCTGTGCATCCAGGGCGATAAACATTCCAGAATGCCTCACGTGTAAGGTTCTCTACCTCACGCTCATCTTTTATTTGTTCTAAACGAATAATCATAGTTGTACTTCAATATTTCTTTGTTAGTTAGATGGTTTTCAACTGCAAAGATACAAATAGTTGCAGAATATTCCAAATTTGTCGTTACATTCTTGCTTTCTGCTTTTCTCCGGCACCACTTCCACGATACTTCGAGCGAGCTTCGTTGAACTTCCAAGTAAGGTCTATCATAAAGGTGCGACGAGCAGGATTGCTGGAGGTCAACTCGCGGATGCCGTAGATGATGGCATCGGTCTTGTCGGTGTTAAAGACATCGTAGCAACGCACGTCGGCTGTCAACGAGCCCAGGCGTCCCAGACGGAAGTCACGCTGGATACCCAGCGTAGTATTGAAACGCTGGCTGGTAATGCGGTTGTTGTTATAGTCACCCTTCGTTGACCATTGCATATTGGCCATCAGGCGGAAGGCATGCGGCAGTTCGATGTCGTTATTCCATGCAAGAGTCAGATAGGGGTGGTTGAGCGTCTTCAACGTACCGTCAATCGTCGGCGTCTTATAGTTCTGGAAAAGGGCATAAGCATACCACGTCGGATGCCACTTACCGATAGTTGGACGAGCTGACATACTGAACGACAGCTGGTCGTAGTCTTCGGTGCTGTTGATAGGGCGTATCAGACTGACGAGTGGGTCGGTAGAACCTGGATAAGGCTCCGTCGACATGGTGACAACATCCTTGATGCGTCCGTAGTTGACAGTCAGGTTGGCCCACTGGTAGGCCGCATTCAGTACGAGACTATGCGTGTAGGTCGGCTTCAGATAAGGATTACCGCTCTGGTAGGCATAGCGATTCAGATAGATGGTCGAACTGGTCAAGTTCGAATAGCTGGGACGCTCGATATCGCGACGATACGAAAGCGACAGCTGCATCTTACCGACAGGTGCCGAGAAGACAACCGTGGGGAACCAGTCACCGTAGTTGCGACACACATCATCTTCACGCACGCCAAAATTATAATAGTCGTTCTGCAGGTGCTCATAGCGCATACCCACCTGAGCAAAGAGACGACCAAACTGGCGTCCATACTCTACGAAAGCCGCTGCTGACTTCTCATTGATCTCCGTGTCGGTAGCCTTCACAGGAACGGCATCTGTAGATACAAACGAGTAGGCATCCGTGCGATGATTGTAGGAGTACTCACCACCAACAGAGAGGTTACCCTTCCATACAGGATAGGTGAAGATAAGCTTCGAAGCCCAGAAATTGTTCGAACTGTTGGTGTTGCTCTCGATGACGCGCTGTGTTTGTTGCTGTGTCACAGCAGCAGACTGAGCAATCGTTGTTTGCTCTGTGGTGCTACCTGGTGTCTCCGTCTTGTCGAAGAGTCCATCGATGTTCAGGTCGATGCCCAACTTGCCCACCTTACCGTTGTAGTAGGCATTGAAGATGTGCTTGCGGAAGTTGTCGTCCTGCCAGATATTGCTCTCGGAGTGCTCCTTGAACTTACCGTTCTCATAGGAGTCGGTGAAGAAATTGCTGGTCAGCTCGCCACTGGGATGACGGTCGTACTTGTAGTAGGCACCAAAGCTGTGTTTCTCGTTGACCATATAGTTCACCTGCAGTTGAGGTGACCAACCCTTCCAGATATTCTTCGTGTTCTGGGTGGTCTTGCCCAAGATGTAGTCGGGACCGGCATAGTAAGTCAAGTCGTTGTCCTGCTTACCTTCGTGATGACCATAGCGACCAGCCCAGAACGAGGCGGTGATATCCAGTCCACCCGTGCGATAGTTCACGTCGAGGTTGTTGGTCAGCGTGTGACCATACTTATAGATACCACCCACGTTGTCCTGAAAACTCAGGCCCTCGCCTTGCGCCTTCTTCAGCGTGATGCGCACCACGGCCTTCGTCGAGGCTGCATAGCGGGCACCAGGGTTCTGAATCACATCGACATGCTGAATCTGGTCGGAGCGCAAGCGTGAGAGTTCACTGACATCTTGTACCTTACGTCCATTGATATACACCTCGGCAGCACCACGACCAAGAACCTCTACACTACCGTCGCGCTCAGCCTTCAACTGTGGTATTTTTGAGAGTGCGTCGCTCACAGTTCCGGCTTTTTCTAATATGGTACCTGCGACGGTGGTGCGCATAGCGTCACCCTTGACGCGTGTCTTGGGCAGACGGCCCTTGACCACGATGCCGCCGAGCTGTTGTGTCTGGTTATACCATAGAGTGGTGTCTATTGCCAGGGTGTCGGCATCCAACCACTCTTCGTCTTCTTCTACTTCATTGTTGTCATCTCCGCTGGCTGCATTCGTCGTCATTGTCATCATCATTGCAACCATCAGTGCTGCCATTCTAAAAAACATCTTTTTCATCTTAAAATCTAATAATATCTTTGTCGATTTATGATTGTAACTATTTAGATGTAGCGAAGTTACAAAAAGTTGCAAACCGCTTTAGTTTTTTATATCCACGCCCCCCAGGAAGTTGTCGGCAATAATATGGATGGTGGGGGCTTTCGGGTCTGCGTTGCGTGTAGCATGATTGCCTACGCCACCAATAAAGGTGCGACTCTTGACCACCACATTCACCGTCTGCGGCACTAAGAGTTCCACTCCGCCACAGAAAGTATGAATCTCTATTTCCTCATCCCCCGTAATCGCAGCATTGCGCAGATCCATGCGGATACCACCACAACACGCGTCCAGACGGGCACCGTAGAACGCTTCGCCACGATACACATACTCGTCACCACCATAGTGTACCGAGCAACAGATGCGCTTGCCGTCCTCGCCGATGGGCAGTGGGAGTTGTAACCACTGGTCAGGATCCTCACGATAACTATCGATAATCAGGTTCACACCTACATATATCAACAGACAGATGCAGAAATACGTAACCCAAGGACCTTTCGTCATGTTTGCGAACCAGCTCCATTTGATGAGTCCGCAGATGGTTGCCAGTTTCGTCAGACTGGCAACAATGAATACTATTCCAATAATCGTTCTTAGTTTCATAACCTTTTCGTTTTTTTCTTTGATTAAACAATTTCTGGGTGCAAAATTATTAGGTATCTATCTTCCCTCCAAATATCTGGGATATTCTGCGCAGTTTAGTGATGAACGGGCCTGAAATGTGTGGTAAAATGGCTGAAATGTGACAAACGGTAGAAAAAATTGATCATTGACAATTGATAATTGATAATTATTTTGTACTTTTGTCGACCGTATGAACAAAGGTCACAAACAAACCATCAGCACCCGTTTCATCAGTACCGCCTTCGTGGTGCTGGCATTAGCCATCTTCAAGCCCTTCGGACTCGAGGTCTGGCAATGGCAGGCTTATGTTCATCTGCTGGCATTATTCACAGTAGGCATGTTCAGCTGTTTCCTGACGGAAGTCATTCTGCGATACATTATTCGCATGCCCCGTTCCTACGATCGTGGCGTCAGCTATATCATCAGCCGCAACCTCCGTTTCCAATGCATCAACACACCGTTGGTGTCGTTGCTCATCTGCCTCTATCGCCATTTTGTGATGAGCAGCATGGTCGAGGGCAACAAGCTCTCTCTGAGCAACTATCTGGAAACGCTGGTCATCATCGCCTTCCTCTCCTTCGCCATCGGCCTCTACTGGCGCTTCAAGTTCCGTAGCAAGTATCTGGCCGCAGAACTCGAGGAGACGCGCCAGCTGAACGAGCAGCTCAAGAAACTGCAGACCACCAGTCAGGAGGCGCAGACCATAGAGGATGGTAGTGCCCCTCAGCCTTCGCAGATCACGCTCGAAGGCAACACCAACGAATCCGTCACCCTCGATATCTCCCACCTATTATATATAGAGGCTGTCGGCAACTATGTCAAGGTGTGCCAGCTACGCGACAACGAGGTGCATACAACTATGCTTCGCGCCACGATGAAACAAATGGAAGACACCCTGCAGCCCTACCCTATCATTGTCCGTTGCCATCGTGCCTTCATGGTCAATCTCGGCCAGGTGGAACAGATCTCCTCCAACTCCCGCTCCATGCAACTCGTCATGCGTCACAGCAACGACGCCATCCCCGTCTCGCGCAGTAACATGGCACAAATTAGGGCTGCAATTAAGCAATCTTTCAGCTGATATCTGACAAAGCTTGAATGAATAATAGCACTATACATAGAATACTCTTCGTATGCCACGGGAATATCTGCAGAAGCCCGATGGCAGAGTTTGTGATGAAGGACCTGGTAAGCAAGGCAGGACTGGAGGACAGCTTCCTGATTGAGTCGGCGGCTACCTCGACAGAGGAGATAGGCAACAGCGTCTATCCCCCAGCACGACGGAAACTGGCGGAGCATGGTATCGGTTGTGCAGGTAAGACGGCACGACAGATGACGCGCTCGGACTATAATCGCTTCGACCTGCTGATAGGTATGGACTCCTGGAACATCCGCAACATGCGGAACATCTGCGGTGGTGACCCTGAAGGGAAAATCGTGATGCTGATGGACCTTACCCAACGGCCTGGCGACGTAGCTGACCCTTGGTACACAGGCAACTTCGACGCCACTTGGCGCGACGTGCTGGAGGGCTGTCAGGCACTATTGGAAAGATTGGTCAAGTAGATGGCAATACAGGTAACGTACAGGTGGACAAGTAGGTTGTCGATGCGCATCGTGAAGAATGGCGATGTGCATGTGTCAGCACCCATCGGCATGCCTCGCGAGAAAGTCTTGACGTTCATCGAGGAGCACCGTGAATGGATTGAACAAGCGAGGAAGAAAACCGTAGAGCAACAGAAGCAACGGGCAGCATTCTACAACGAACTGCCACTGGCCACTCGCGCACAGAAAGATGAAGCATTGAAACGGTTGAAGGCACTGGTGGAGCCGATGGTGGAACGGCATGCGAAGACGATGGGTGTCCAGCCGAGTTGCGTCTATTTCAAGCCCACCATCTCGCGCTGGGGGCAGTGTAACATCCGCACCCGTAGCATCTGCATTTCTACCTACGTCCTGCTGTTGCCGGAATGGTGTGCCGAGCATGTGGTGGTTCACGAACTATGCCACCTCTTAGAGCCAAGCCACAACGCCCGTTTCCATGCCCTTATGGACAAGTATTTCCCCCGTTGGCGCGAAGCCCGCCGACTATCCCATCACTACGTCAAGCACCATCATTAGGACGAAACCGATGGCAAAGCCAATGGTGCTTAGGTTAGAGTGCTGACCATTGGAGGCTTCTGGGATGAGCTCTTCGACCACGACATAGAACATGGCGCCTGCAGCAAAGGCAAGCATATAGGGGAGAACGGGCATCAATAGCGAAGCCAACAGTAATACAGCAACAGCACCGACAGGTTCCACAGCACCACTCAGGGAACCCAGCAGGAACGACTTCCAACGGCTATTGCCTGCCGCCCGCATGGGCATAGAGATGATGGCTCCCTCAGGAACGTTCTGGATGGCAATACCTAATGATACGGCAACGGCACTGGCCAGGGAAATGTTCGTTACACCGCTGTCAGCTCCAGCAAACACCACACCCACCGCCATACCTTCTGGCAGGTTATGGATGGTAACTGCAAGGGCCAGCATCGCGGTCTTCGACAAATGCGAACGCATACCCTCAGGCTTATCCGTGCCTATATGCAGGTGGGGCGTCAGTTCGTCAATCATCAGCAGGAAGCCCATACCCAACAGGAACCCTACTGCGGCAGGCAGTACTGACCACCGTCCACCATCCGCGGCCATCTCCATCGAGGGAATCAGTAGCGACCATACCGATGCTGCCACCATCACACCCGATGCGAAGCCGAGCAATGTTTTCTGTAACCGCACAGACATTTCGCCCTTCATGAAAAACACAAAGGCTGAGCCGAGCATCGTGCCCAGCAGTGGAATCAACAGTCCTATAATCAATGTCGTCGTCATAATCCTTGTAATCTGTTCGTTGATAGTGATGAAATTCACATTGTTCTCGCAAATTTATGGGCAAAGGTACTAAAAAAAGAAAAAATTTCGTATCTTTGTGCCAAGTTTTAACGAAATTCTATAGGATATGAAAACCATTTTGACTTGCTTATTCGTCGTGCTTGGCCTGACTACTGCCTGTGGGCAGACGACTTTTGAAACAGATGTGTTCAACACCAAAAGCGGCAAGGCCGTGACGTTCCATGCGCTCGTGCATGCCAGCATCCGCATTCAGTATGACGGCAAAGAGATTCAGATTGACCCTGTGACGAAGCTGGGAAACAAGGTGATTGACTATGCCTCTATGCCCAAGGCTGACTACCTCCTGGTGACCCACGAACACTTTGACCACTTCAACAAAGATGCCATCAAGGTGCTGACAGGCGATAAGACCCGCTTTATTACCAACCAGCGCTGTGCCGACATGTATGGCTCTGGCGAGATAATGAAAAATGGCGATAAGTTGCAGATTGCCAACGACATCACTATTGAAGCCGTTCCTGCCTATAACTACACCGAGGGCCACACGCAGTTCCACCCCAAGGGACGTGACAACGGCTATATCCTGACTGTCGACGGCCTGAGAATCTATATCGCTGGTGACACGGAGGATATTCCAGAGATGTCAGCTATCAAAAACATCGACATCGCTTTCCTGCCCTGCAACCAGCCCTACACGATGACACCAGACCAGTTGGTGAAGGCTGCAAGAACCATCAAGCCCAAGGTGGTGTTCCCCTACCACTACGGACAGACAGACGTAAGTGGCATCCCTGGACAGCTTCGCGGTGACGGTATCGACGTCAGAATCAGACATTACGAATAAGCAAACCATCACGAATATGAGCCTTCAGCAAAGCAGGACTAGTAAAGTCAGACATCATGCAAAGGGTGTGTAGGGGAGACCGAAGACATCGGCAACGGCCTTGAAGACGACGCGTCCTTCCACGATGTTCAGTCCCTTGCCCAAGGCGCTATCTTCCCTACATGCCTTTTCCCAACCCTTGTCAGCCAACGCGATGGCATAGCGGAGCGTGGCGTTGGTCAGTGCCAGCGTAGAGGTATTGGGAACTGCCCCAGGGATATTGGCCACACAGTAGTGTACGATGCCTTGTTCAGTATAAACGGGATCGCTATGAGTGGTGGGACGTGACGTCTCAAAGCATCCGCCTTGGTCGATGGCCACATCTACCAGTACCGTTCCTGGTTCCATCAGTGACAGCATATCCCTCGTAATCAGATGGGGTGTCTTATCGCCAGGTACCAATACACTGCCTATGACAATATCGACGGTGGGCAACATCTGACGGATATTATGCTCTGACGAGTAGAGGGTATGCACGTTGGCAGGTGTCTCGATATCGAGCTGGCGCAGACGAGGCAGAGAGATATCCGTTATCGTGACGTCGGCACCAAGACCTGCAGCCATTCGTGCAGCAGCCTCACCAACAACACCACCGCCCAGCACCAGCACCTTTGTGGGACTGACACCTGGCACACCACTGATGAGCTTGCCCTTACCGCCCTTGGTCTTCTGCAGATAGTAGGCACCATTCAGCGTAGCCATACGACCAGCAACCTCGCTCATGGGCTGCAACAGAGGCAGGGAACCGTTAGGCAACTGTACGGTCTCGTAGGCCAGACAGACGGCTCCGCTCTTCAACATGGCATCCGTCAGTTCCTTCTCACAGGCGAAATGGAAATAGGTAAAGAGCAACTGTCCCTTGCGCACCAAACTGTACTCTGGCTCAATGGGTTCCTTCACCTTGACAATCATGTCACACTCGCGATATACCGCCTCTATGGTTGGCAGGATGCGAGCGCCAGCCTCAACATAATCATCATCAGAGAACCCACTACCCTCGCCTGCCGTATGCTGCACGCTTACCTCATGGCCGCGACGAACCAGTTCTGCTACTCCCGCAGGTGTCATACCTACGCGGTTCTCATTGTTCTTAATCTCCTTGGGAATTCCAACTTTCATAATGCTTCCGTTTTAGTTAAACAATCATTTCTGAGGCAAAGTTACGAAAAAAATCATTACGTTGTTCTACGTGAGTCAAAAAAATTTTGTGTGGAACATGGGATATTCTCTGAAAAGATTTGGAGGTCTGCGCAATTATTCGTACATTTGCGGAGAAATACAAAACGAAGTAAATATTGCTATTATCAGTTATGAAAAGACACGCATTGCTCTTGACCATATTGGGCTTGTTGCTGATGACAACAGCGAAAGCTCAAGACGGACTTGACCGTTCCAGTATTGAAGTGATTAACGACATGGCTCCAGGGTGGAACCTCGGCAATACGCTGGAGGGTGTTGCCACATGGGCTGGCGTGGACTTCCTGAACAATAAGGGTGGACTGGGTGCAGAGACAGCCTGGCAGGGGACGAAGACCACCCAGGCAATCATCGACTACGTGAAGAGTCTGGGCTTCAAGAGCATCCGCATCCCCTGCGCCTGGGCTTACGGACATATCAGCAATGCAGACACCTACGAGATAGACAGCCAGTGGATGAACCGAGTGAAAGAGGTGGTGGACTACTGCATCAACGACGGGCTCTACGTGGTGCTGAACGACCACTGGGACGGCGGGTGGCTGGAGAACCACATCAAGGATACAGATGCTACCACCATCGCCAAGAACAAGGAAATACTGACCGCCCTATGGACGCAGATAGCTAACGCCTTCAAGGACTACGACGAGCACCTGCTCTTTGCCGGACTGAACGAGCCGAATGCTGAGGACCAGGCGGCCACGAACAACCTGATACAATACAATCAGACTTTTGTGGATGCTGTGCGTGCCACGGGTGGTAACAATGCCCGTCGCATTCTGGTAGTGCAAGGTCCATCGACCAATATTGAGCACACGTGTAACTTCATGGCCAATAAGATGCCGACAGACGTCGCCGAAGGCAAGTTGGCAGTTGAGGTACACTACTATAACCCTTGGCAGTTCTGGGGCATGGAGAAAGACGAGTCGTGGGGTAAGGTCTTCTATTATTGGGGACAGGGCAACCACCTGAGCGGTTCCACACATAATGCCACCTGGGGCGAGGAGGCCGACATGCAGGCACAGTTGCAGAAGATGAAGACCAACTTCGTGGATAAAGGCTATGCGGTGGTCATTGGCGAGTTTGGAGCCAACTGGCGCGACCTGTCGTCGTTGACGGGTGAGAGTCAGTCCAAGCATAATGCCTCCATCAAGGCGCACTATCGCGAACTGCACCGTCTGTGCAAGGAGATGGGTGGTATGGTGCCTATGACGTGGGACACAAATTATACCAACCAAGATGGCACGAAAGGTTGCATGACCATTGTTGACCGCAAGAATCTGGAAGTGTTTGGCATCTATGCGATGGAGGGCATCAACGAGATTTATCCCCGTCCTTCAGAATCGGCCATCAGAGACATCAAAGCGTCAACAGATGAGAAAGAAATATCCGTCTATCGTCTCGATGGACAAAAGATAGACGGACATCATCATACCACAGGGATTTATATCCAGAACGGACAAAAGTTCGTTATGAACTGAGTGGTAATATGTTCGTCCTTTTACATACTAAACGACCAGACAACAAAAGAAATATGGAGATCATCATCATTGTCATCATAGCCATCATCGTGGTAGCCGTCATGGGTTACTACATCATGAAGTTGACCACAGAGCGCGATGTACAGAAGAACAATGCGGAGAGTTACCTGCGAGAACTGAATACGCAGAAAACCGTTTATGAACAACAGATTGATGCGCTGAAGACTTCCTACGGACAGCAGTTGCAGTTGACGAAGGAGGCTCATGAGCGCCAGATTGCCACCTTGAAGCAGATGAACGAGGAGCAGGTGAAGAGTCAGCTGGACCTGATTCGTGAACAGATGCAGACCACATCCGAGAAGGTGCTGAAGATGCGCCAGGAGGAGTTGGGCGTGCAGAACAAGGAACAGGTATCGAAAATCATAGACCCCTTGCAGAAGAGTCTGAAGGACATGCAGGAAGCCCTCGACAAGACCAAGGAACAGCAGACCGAGGCGCTGACACGTCTGGACGAAACCATCAAGATTAACATGCAGAAGAGTCAGGAAATCGGTGAGACAGCCGACCGTCTGACGCGTGCGTTGACTGGCGAAGTAAAGGTGCAGGGTAACTTCGGTGAGCTGAAACTGAAGCAATTGCTGGAAGACCTGGAACTGAAGGAGGGCGAGCAGTTTGACACCCAGGAGACACTGAAGGACAAGGGTGGCAAGGGACTGAAGGGCGACGACGGCAAGGGACTCATCCCTGACTTCATCCTACATTTCCCCAACAATCGTCACGTGGTGGTGGATTCGAAGATGTCGCTGACAGATTACGAGCGCTACATGAATGCCGAGGACGGCACACCAGAGAAGAGCGCCTACCTGAAAGCCCACATCGACAGCGTCAGGGCACAGGTGAAGCGACTCGCCAAAAAGGAATATACCAAGTACCTGCCCGACGGCTACAACCGTCTGAACTTCGCTATCATGTACATACCCATTGAGGGCGCCATGAATCTGGCGTTGCTCAACGACACAACGCTGTGGCGCGAAGCTTACGACGAGGGCGTCATGATACTGGGACCACAGACGATGTATATGAATCTGCGCGTGCTGGAGATGATGTGGACACAGGTGCGCCAGCTGAAGAACCAGCAGGCGATGATGGATGCCGCCAATACTGTCATCGACCGTGTGCAGGACTTCGGACAGCGCTTCATGGACGTAGAGGCAAGCATGAACGACACCCTCAAGAAGATGGGCAAGCTGAAGATTACCACCGCCGATAGCGGTGCGAGCATTATCACCGCCGCCAAGAACCTGCTGAAGGCTGGTGCTCGCGAGAACAAGAAAAAGAAGACGTTGGACGAGATGGACGACTCGATGTTCATTGAAAGCGATAACGATAACCAAAACGGAAACGATAACCCAAACGATAACGAAAATACAAAACAAACTGACCAATGAAACAGAAACTGATGATTCTCTTGTCGCTCTGTCTGGCTACCACGATGGCCCAGGCTGAGCAGGTGGTGCTCCAGACGAAGAACACCACAATGGTGCTGAACGTAGAAAACGGTAAGCAACCACAGTATGTGTATTATGGTACGAAACTGAGCGCCTACGACCTACAGCACTTGCAGACACCTGTCAACGGACGCATGGATGCCTATCCCGTCTATGGACTGAACACGCCTGCAGAGGCTGCACTGGCGATGAAACATGCTGATGGCAACATGTCGACAGCCGTCTACGTTGAGGGGCTGGAAAAGCAGGGCGACGAGACCCGTATCACGATGAAAGACCCCGTCTATCCGACCACTGTTGTGTTGTGCTACAAGGCCTATGCCGACGAGGACATGATTGAGACGTGGACGGAGATACAGAACGGCGAGTCAAAACCCGTCACCCTGACGCAGTTTGCCTCTATCTGTCTGCCTATCCGTCGCGGCAACGTGTGGATGTCGCATTTCTATGGCTCGTGGGCTAACGAGGCTCGTCTTGTCGAGGAGCCCGTACTGCCTGGCGAGAAGGTGATTAAGAACAAGGACGGCACGCGCAACTCGCATACTGACCATGCAGAGGTAATGTTCTCGCTGGACGGCAAGGGGCAGGAGAACAAGGGCGACGTGATTGGTGCTGCCCTCTGCTATAGCGGCAATTTCCAGTTGAAGATTGATACCGACGATACGGAATACCACTACTTTTTCGCTGGCATCAACCCTGACAATTCTGAATATCACTTGAAGAAAGGCGAGACGTTCGTAACACCGAAGGTGGCGCTGAGCTACTCGAAGTGCGGACTGTCGGGCGTATCGCGCAATTTCCATAAGTGGGGACGCAAATACATGATGATGCACGGCGACAAGGAACGAAAAATCCTGCTGAACTCATGGGAAGGCGTCTATTTCGACATCAACCAGCAGGGCATGGACCAGATGATGGGCGACATCGCCTCGATGGGTGGCGAGCTCTTCGTGATGGACGACGGCTGGTTTGGCGACAAGTATCCGCGCAAGACCGACAACTCATCATTGGGCGACTGGGTGGTTGACAAGAACAAACTGCCTGAGGGCATCGAGGGACTGTTGCGCGACGCCAAGAAGCACGGCATCAAGTTTGGCATCTGGATAGAGCCGGAAATGACCAACAGCGTCAGCGAACTCTACGAGAAGCATCCTGACTGGATTGTCAAGGCGCCCAAGCGCGACGCCGTACAGGGGCGTGGTGGCACGCAGTTGGTACTCGACCTCTCGAACCCCAAGGTGCAAGACTTCGTGTTCTCCATCGTTGACGACCTCATGACGAAATATCCAGAGATAGACTATATCAAGTGGGATGCCAACATGCCCATTCTGAACCATGGTTCGCAGTACCTGACGATGAACGACCAGAGCCACCTCTACATTGAGTATCATCGTGGCTTGCAGAAAGCCTGCGAGCGCATCCGAGCCAAGTATCCTGACGTCACCATTCAGGCGTGTGCCTCTGGTGGTGGTCGCGCCAACTGGGGAGTACTGCCCTACTTCGACGAGTTCTGGGTGAGCGACAATACCGACGCCCTGCAGCGCATCTACATGCAATGGGGCACCTCGTATTTCTTCCCTGCCATCGCGATGGCTTCGCACATCTCTGCAACGCCTAACCACACCGTCTTCCGCACCACAGCTATGAAGTATCGTATCGACGTAGCCATGAGCGGACGCTTGGGTATGGAGATACAGCCGAAGAACATGACGGACGACGAGAAGGCACTCTGCCGACAGGCCATCAAGGAATATAAGCAGATTCGTCCCATCGTGCAGTTTGGCGATATCTACCGCCTCGTTTCTCCTTACGACAAGGTGGGACTGGCGTCGATGATGTACGTCAACGAGCAGAAGACGAAGTCGGTGTTCTACTGGTGGAAGACGGAGTCGTTCCAGAACGAGCACCTGCCGCGTGTCAAGATGGCAGGACTTGACGCTTCGAAGAATTATAAGGTACACGAGCTGAACCGCATAGACCTGAAGCCGATGGATATTGAAGGTAAGACCTTCAGCGGTGCCTACCTGATGAACCACGGACTGGAAATGCCGTATCGCAACGAGCCGGAGTGGTCGAAGAAGAACGACTGGAGCAGTCGCGTACTGCTGCTGGAAGCGGAATAACGAAAGCACACGACTACGGAAAACAAAGGACAACACAAGGACTTGCTGGCTTACATCCGCGAAGGTCGCGAGATGACACAGGGCGAGAAACTCAGCTTGATTTTCCAGTTGAGTATTCCCTCTATATTGGCGCAAATCTCTACCGTCCTGATGTTCTTTATTGATGCTGCTATGGTGGGACACTTAGGTGCTCACCAAGCAGCATCGATTGGTTTGGTGGAGTCGGCATCGTGGCTCTTTGCCGGACTGACGTCAGCCTGTTCGATGGGCTTCTCCGTACAGGTGGCCCACGCCATTGGTGCCAACGACTTCAAACGCGCTCGTCGCATCCTGCGCCAGTCGTTGACGTGTTGTCTGCTGTTCAGCCTTTTTCTCGTCGTCATTGCCGTCAGCATCCATCGTCCTTTACCCATTTGGCTGGGCGGTAGTGCTGACATCATAGGAGACGCATCGCTTTACTTCCTCATCTTCTCGTGTGCTGCCCCACTCTTCCAGATGGAGAGCCTCTGCGGTTCCATGCTGAAATGTGCTGGCAACATGAAGATGCCCAGCATCTTGAACGTCCTGATGTGTTGTCTCGACGTGTCGTTTAACTACCTGTTTATCTTCATCTTAGACATGGGCGTACCTGGTGCTGCACTCGGCACATCGGTAGCAGTCTTCATCACCACCCTGCTGATGGCGTGGTTCCTCTTCTGGCGCTCCGACTTGCTGGTGCTCTTTGGCAAGAAGGCGCAGGGCATCGAGAATCCGCTGTATAAGTTCCAGCCCACGGGCGACGTAGTGCGCACGGCCATTAAGATTGGCGCACCCATGGGCTTGCAACACATGCTGATGAACGGCGCACAGGTTGTCAGCACGATGATTGTAGCACCCTTGGGCACTATCGCCATTGCCGCCCACTCGCTGGCCATCACTGTGGAGAGCCTGTGCTACATGCCTGGCTTTGGTACTGCCGAGGCCGCCACGACGCTGATTGGGCAGAGCGTTGGTGCTGGCAAACAGGCACTGACACGCTCGTTTGCATGGCTGACAACAGGTGTCGGCATCACTATCATGTCGCTGATGGGCGTGCTGATGTACATCTTTGCACCAGAGCTGATGACGCTGATGACGCCTGTCGAGGACATCATCGTGCTGGGTACAGAGTGTCTGCGCATCGAGGCCTTTGCCGAACCGATGTTTGCGGCTTCCATCGTCTGCAACGGCATCTTCGTGGGTGCTGGCGACACACTCCGTCCTGCCATCATGAGTCTGTCGTCGATGTGGGGCGTACGCCTGACGCTGGCCGCCCTGCTGGCCTCTACCTACGGACTGCAAGGTGTTTGGATAGCAATGGCTATCGAACTGACGTTCCGCGGTTTCATTTTCCTCGTCCGCCTGTCGAGGTTCAACAAACAATAAGCATTAACCAAAAAACAATAAAATAAGTGCTGCCTACGAATCCATCGCCGACAGCACTTTTCCTTTCCCTATTAATAACTAAAACCTTATGCTTTCTCTTTTATTTACCTAATCACTTTCCTTTTTTACCTTAGTCACTAACACCTTAGCTCGAACTACTTACCTAAAAATTTCAATTAACCAAAATCTGTTTTGTTATCCTATGAATCTTTTTTACCTTGTCATCATCTCTGATTGACGATGCAAAGTTACAACGATTTGGGAAATGTTGGTGCATTTCCTTCGTTGTTTCCACTAAAAATATAGTAATTCTTGACGAAAATCAATTATTTGTGTCCGCACACAATACAATTAGATGATCTTCTCTATCATATTTGTCAGCTCCACAAACTGCGCTATGGTCAGCTGTTCTGGGCGCAGGGTAGCAAACGGCGATTGGGCTATAACGGCTAATGCATTCTCCGTCAGCAACTGCTTCAGCGATACGCGCAACATCTTGCGACGCTGGTTGAATACGGTCTTCACC
Organism: uncultured Prevotellaceae bacterium; assembly: GCA_900316265.1. GTDB lineage: Bacteria > Bacteroidota > Bacteroidia > Bacteroidales > Bacteroidaceae > Prevotella. The sequence goes on from ONCH01000021.1 coordinate 23,794, forward strand.
ACCCGCTTAAAAAGCTGTTCGTCACAACCCAAGTGCCGCACCTCATTACGCGTCATGCGGATAACGGCACTCTGCACCTTGGGAGGCGGGTTAAATACGCTGGGCTCTACGGTAAACAAGTACTCCACGTTGTACCACGCCTGAATCAGTACCGACAAAATGCCATACTGCTTATTGCCTGGCTTTGCGGCCATGCGCACAGCCACCTCGTGCTGAATCATACCCGTACAACAGGGAATGAGGTCGCGATTGTCGAGCATCTTGAAGAATATCTGCGACGAGATGTCGTAAGGATAGTTGCCCGTCAGCACAAACTGCTGACCACCAAACACCTCGTTCAAGTCCATACGCAGGAAGTCGGCACCCAAGATATTCTCGCGCAATTTCGGAAAATTCTCGTTCAGATACGCAACACTCTCGCGGTCTATCTCAACCACCTTCAGCGGGCGCGGTTTCTCCACCAGATACTGCGTCATCACTCCCATACCAGGCCCCACCTCCAGTACGGGCAGATTGGCGTAGGGCTCATCCACGGTGTCAGCTATGCGCTTGGCTATCGACAGGTCAGTCAGGAAGTGCTGACCTAGGTTTTTCTTCGGACGTACTTGTTTCATGGCTGCAAAATTACGAAAAGTCGGGCGAAAATGCAAATTAAAAATAAAAAAACCGCAGACTCGCGTCTGCGGCACTGATTATTTCTCTCAAATTCTTGTTTTTTACTTTGTTAAAACATTTGCGTGTTTGCAAATGTACATAGCCTCAAGGGCTGCGGCGGCCTCAACGGCCAGTGAAATCATTGTCAACATCATAATTGTTACCCTTTCTTTAATCTTTAAATTTGTTAATCCTAAAAACTTTCTTTCTTACCTCGCTAGGTACCTATTTGTTTCCTTTTGACGATGCAAAGGTACGAACTATTTCAATAAGCTGTATCACTTTCTGACCATTTCCTGACAAAAATAGCCATTTCTTTGACGTCTGTCAACAATTTGGCAGTTTCATTGACGTATATCAAAAATAATTCGTAAATTTGCAGTCGCAATGAAGACAAGTAGCATCATACTGAAGATTCTGATGCCCCTGATACTGGGTGCGGCGATACTCTACTGGATGTATCGCGGCGAGGACTGGCAACAGATTCGCCACGTCATGACCGACGAGATGGACTGGACGTGGATGCTCCTGTCGTTCCCCTTCGGCATACTCGCTCAGATGTTTCGTGGCTGGCGCTGGCGTCAGACCTTAGAGCCCGTTGGCGAGCATCCACGCACGTCCACCAGCATACACAGCATCTTCCTCTCCTATGCCGCCTCGCTGGTCATTCCACGTGTGGGCGAGTTCACACGCTGTGGCGTACTGAAGCGCTACGACGACGTGTCGTTCCCCAAAGCCCTGGGCACCGTAGTCACCGAGCGAGCCATCGACTCCCTACTCGTCATGGGCATCACCGCCGTCGTCATCCTGCTGGAGATGAGCACCTTCGGCACCTTCTTCCGCAAGACGGGCACCAATCTCCACGACATCCTCTACGGATTCTCCTGGGCAGGCTATTTCGTCGTGGCCATCTGTGCCATCGCCATGCTCATCCTGCTCCACTTCCTCTTGCGCAAACTTTCCATATATGATAAGGTACGCGCGACACTCAGCGGCATCTGGCAGGGCGTCATCTCGCTGAAGGACGTCAAGAACATTCCCCTGTTCTCCTTCTTCACCGTAGCCATCTGGCTCAGCTACTTCCTCCACTACTACCTTACCTTCTTCTGCTTCGACTTCACCGCCCATCTCGGTCTTGGCTGTGCCCTCGTAACCTTCATCGTCGGCTCCATAGCCGTCATTGTGCCCACCCCCAACGGTGCTGGCCCCTGGCACTTTGCCGTCAAGACCATGCTCATCCTCTATGGTGTCGCCGACGAACACGCCCTCTACTTCGTTCTCATCGTCCACACCGTCCAGACCATGCTCGTCGTAGCCCTCGGCATCTATGCCTGGCTGGCCCTGAACTTCACCTCTGCCATCTCACCCCACACCTCCGTATCAGACTTGTAAGCCCTCGTTATCAGGCTGTCTCGTGACGCCGTGAGACTACCTTGATTTTGACATTGCAAAAGTACTAAGAATAGTTGTGCAAAAATTGGTTGTTTCGCAGGAAATGTGTATCTTTGCGCTCAGTTATGAAACAGATAGTGACAATCATTCTGGCAGCATTGTTGTTTGCTGCCTGTGGGAACAAGGAGCAGCAGTTGCAGGAACGGGCTGCAGCGTTGTGTCGGTATATTCCCGACCATCAGTTGAATTCAGAATCGAAGCCTTTTATGACGGCAGATTTCTATGCCGTACTGGACACGATGTTCAACCATCTGCCTGAAGAGGAGAGAATGGACCATGAGTGGCTGTACTACTTTGTTACAGGCAATGGTGGAACGATACCCGACTTTGAAGTGGCAGGGGTGGAACAGAGTGATGACACGCACGCGATGGCGACGATTAAGGTTCGTCAGAAGTGGGAGGACGGCTCGTTCGCCGAGGACAGCGAGGTAGTGGAACACAAGCTATACATGGAGAAGGTGGACGGTCAGTGGCTGATATCGGATTTTGACGGCCACAAGGAGGATTGTATTCGTCATCTCGCCACTAACCGCGAAAAGGAATGAAACAGACGGAAGTCATAGGCACAATCACACATGCATTTTGCATATAATAATAAAAAGGTAGGGGCAAGTGAGTGTGGTTTCAGAAAAAAATATTATCTTTGCAGGCAAATTCCTTAAACTAAAACAAGATGAACGAAATTCAGAACCTACAACCACAGTGCATCTGGAAGAACTTCTACGCACTGACACAGGTGCCACGTCCCAGTGGACACTTAGAGAAAATCCAACAGTTCCTGCTCGACTTCGGTAAGCAGGCTGGCGTATATGCCGTGAAAGACCCGGCAGGAAACATCCACTTCCGCAAGCCTGCCACACCTGGTATGGAGAACAAGAAGGGCATCATCCTGCAGGCGCACATGGATATGGTGCCGCAGAAGACGCCAGAGTCAACACATAACTTCGAGACAGACCCCATAGAGCCGTGGATAGATGGCGAGTGGGTGAAGGCTAAGGGTACGACGCTGGGGGCCGACAACGGTCTGGGCGTTGCTGCCATCATGGCCATCATGGAGGACAAGACGCTGAAGCATGGTCCTATCGACGCGCTGGTTACGCGCGACGAAGAGACGGGTATGTTTGGTGCCAACGAACTGCCTGAGGGCGAGCTGCAGGGTGACATCCTGATGAATCTGGACTCCGAGCATTGGGGTAAGTTCGTGATTGGAAGTGCTGGTGGTATCGACGTTACTGCTACGCTGGACTATCAGGAGGTGGACACTGACGCTGAGGATGCAGCCGTGAAGGTGACGGTGAAGAACCTGCGTGGCGGACACTCTGGTCTGGAAATCAACGAGGGACGCGGCAACGCCAACAAGTTGCTGGTACAGATTGTCCGCGAGGCCATCGCAGAAGTGGAGGCCCGCCTGGCCAGCTGGAACGGTGGCAACATGCGCAATGCCATTCCCTTCAAGGCCGAGGCCGTGCTGACACTGCCCAAGGAGAACATTGCCGCCATCAAGGAGATTGCTGCAGACTGGCAGGACACCTTCAACGATGAGTTCAAACTGATAGAGCCACAAGGCATCGAGGTGCTCGTAGAGGAAGTGGCAACACCCCAGAAAGAGGTGCCCGTAGAGATTCAGGACAATCTGGTGGATGCCATCTTCGCTTGTCACGACGGCGTCATCCGCTTCATTCCCGCCTACCCCAGCGTGGTAGAGACCTCTTCGAACCTGGCTATCATCAACATCGGTGAGAGCAAGGCCAGCATCAAGATTCTGGCACGCTCGAGCCGTGAGGACATGAAGGATTACGTGGTGACGATGCTGGAGAGCTGCTTCTCAATGGCAGGCATGAAGGTAGAGACTGCTGGCTCGTATGGCGGCTGGGATCCTAACCCCGACTCAGAAATTCTACACCTCTTATTAAAAGAATATAAGGAGCTGTTTGGCAAGGACGGCATCATCCAGGTAGATCATGCAGGTCTGGAGTGCTCCGTCATTCTGGGCAAGTATCCTTGGTTGGACGTTGTCAGCCTCGGTCCTACGATGAAGTCGCCACACACCACAACAGAGCGTGCACTCATCGAGACCGTCGCTCCCTTCTGGGAGTTGCTGAAGAAGACGCTCGAAGATGTTCCTGAGAAGTAAAAAAATAAAAGGCTAAGATAAAAAACGTGGATTTGTTTGGCAAATCTACGTTTTTTTATTACTTTTGCAGCCGATAAACAAAAAACAATAAAAAATATGGACGATTACCCGGCGGATACTTGTAACGAGTAAGGCGGGGGATAGCCGGTAAAGCCGCTAATCCCTTTGCCGCGAGAATTATCAATTGTCAAACTATCAATTGTCAATTAATTGAAGGATTAGCACAATGAAGACCTATTGGAACACCCAAGGTGGGCTCAGCCAGCTGAAGGAGTGGCAGCCCAATTGTTGGATACAGGTGACGTGTCCAACAGAGGAAGATCAGCAGTTATTGGAAGAGCAGTTCAATATTCCAGACTATTTCCTTTCTGATATTAGCGATACTGACGAGCGTGCACGTTATGAATATGATGACGGCTGGATGCTCATCATTCTGCGTATCCCCTACGTTAAAGAGGTACGCTCGCGCACGCCTTATACGACGGTGCCGTTGGGCATTATCCACAAGCGCGATGTCACCATTACCGTTTGTTACTATGAAACGAACATGATGATTGACTTCGTGTCATACCAGCAGAAGCGTGGCGTGGGTTTCACCGATCATGTGGATATGATTTTCCGACTGTTCCTGTCGAGTGCCGTCTGGTACCTGAAGCGCCTGAAGCAGATATCGATGCTTATCGATAAGGCCAAGCGCAACCTGGACCGCGAGGTGAACAACGAGAGTCTGATAGGACTATCGCGCCTGCAAGACTCGCTGACATATTTCAACACCTCCATTCGTGGTAATGAGGTGCTGCTGTCGAAGTTGAAGTTCAAACTGCAGATTGACGAATTGGATGCCGACCTCATCGAGGATGTCAACATTGAGATGACACAGGCCCGTGAGACAACGAGCATCTATTCGAACATTCTGGAATCGACGATGGACACCTACCAGTCGATTATCAACAACAACATGAACACCATCATGCGTACGCTGACAAGTGTGACCATCATCCTCATGTTGCCCACGTTGGTAGCCTCGTTCTTCGGTATGAATCTGGTCAACGGCATGGAGTCGAGCCCCATTGGTTTTATCATCGCCATACTCATTTCCATACTCATTTCGGTGGCTTCCTGGTTCCTTTTCAGGCGCAAAAGGCTTATTTAGTGAACTTTTCGGCAAAAAAATTAGGTGGTTTCAGAATTATTTACTAATTTTGGAGCCCATATTGTGATATTTGTACTAATCCCAAACATGAACTAAAAGTTTTTTAGATGATGGACTCTCAAGAAAAGGCTCTCGTAGAAGAGCAGGTTGCAGAACAAAACGTTGAACAGAACGTAGTAGAAAACATTGAAAGCGCAGAAGCCACAGAGGCAGTTGAGCGCAAGCAGTATGACACCAAAAAGGAAGTCTTGGAACGTGTACGCGAGATAGCTCACGGAGAAGAGGCTCCACAGAAAGACGAGGTGGACTACCTGAAGACCGTTTTCTACAAGTTACACATTGCCGAGCGCGAAGCGGCCCTCAAGGAATATATTGATGGCGGTGGCGATCCTGAACAATACCAAATCACGCCTGATGCCGATGAAGAGGCTTTCAAGGCTGAGATGGGCATTATCAAGGAGAAGCGCCAGAAGCTGTTCCGCGAGCAAGAGCAAGAGAAACAGGACAACCTGGAGAAGAAGTTGGCCATCATCGAGAAGATAAAGACCATGATTACCTCACCTGAGGAGGCTAACAAGTCGTATAAGGACTTCAAGGCCCTGCAGGACGAGTGGAAGGAGATAAAGAACGTTCCCGCTGAGCGTGCCAACGAGCTGTGGCGCAACTACCAGTTGTATGTAGAGCAGTTCTACGACCTGCTGAAGCTGAACAGCGAGGCTCGCGAATATGACTTCAAGAAGAATCTGGAAGCTAAGACCAAACTTTGCGAGGCAGCAGAGAAGTTGGCAGACGAGCAGGATGTAATCAGCGCTTTCCACCAGTTGCAGAAGTTGCACCAGGAGTATCGCGAGACAGGCCCTGTAGCCCGCGAGCTGCGTGAGGAGATATGGAATCGCTTCAAGACTGCTTCGACGGTTATCAACAAGCGTCACCAGCAGCACTTTGAAGAACTGCGTGCCAAGGAAGAGGAGAACCTCGCCAAGAAGACTGCTCTCTGTGAGAAGGTCGAGGCCATTGCCGCTGAAGAGAACAAGGGCAGCGGTGACTGGGAGCGTCACACCAAGGAGATTATCGAGCTGCAGACTGAGTGGAAGACCATCGGTTTTGCACCACAGAAGATGAACGTCAAGATATTCGAGCGTTTCCGTGCAGCCTGTGATGACTTCTTCGGTCGTAAGGCTGAGCACTTCCGCGATCTGAAGGACTCCTTCAAGGAGAACGCCGAGAAGAAGCGTGCCCTCATCGAGAAGGCTAAGGCGCTGCAAGACTCTACCGACTGGAAGTCGACAGGCGATAAGCTTATCAACTTGCAGAAGGAGTGGAAGACCATCGGTATGGTTCCTAAGAAGTTGGGCGACCAGCTGTGGGAAGAGTTTCTCGGCGCTTGCAACAAGTTCTTTGAGGCCCGTAATGCCGCTGGTGCCAACACCCGTAGCGACGAGCGTGAGAACCTGGAGAAGAAGCGTAGCATCATTGAACAGCTGAAGGCTGCAGCTGAAGAGGCAGGAGAAGACCTGCAGGAGAAGGTGCAGCAGCTCGTTGAGCAGTATCAGGCCGTTGGTCACGTACCTTTCAAGGAAAAGGACAAGCTCTACGAGGAGTATCATGCTGTACTCGACAAGCTCTATAAGGAGTTGAATGTCAACGTGGCTAAGCGCCGTCTGTCGAAGTTCAAGGACAGCATCAAGCAGGTTGCTGAGCGTGGCGAGAATGCACTGGACAACGAGCGTGCCCGTCTGATGCGCCAGTATGAGCAGCTGAAACAGGAGGTGCAGACCTACGAGAACAACCTCGGTTTCCTCAATGCTTCATCGAAGAAGGGCAACAGCCTCATCGACGAGATGAACCGCAAGGTACAGAAGCTGAAGGACGAAGTACAGCTGGTACGTGAGAAGATCAAGGCCATCGATGCTGAGAACCGCGAGAAGTAAATCCGAAAGGACACAATAAGAAAATAGGTGAGAATTGCTCTCACCTATTTCTTTTTATATATGTCTCAAAACATTTATTTCTGCATGTCGTAAACCACCCGCATGAGCTTCTTGCCCAGCTCGTCGGCCAACTGCATGGTCTGTGCCTCGCTATAGACGCGGATGATGGGCTCGGTGTTCGACTTGCGCAAGTGTACCCAACGGTCGGGGAAGTCAATCTTCACACCGTCAATATCGTTGACCTGTGCAGAGCTGTCCTTAGCAAACATCTCCTTCACCTTGACAAGGATAGCGTCAACATCAGTCTCTGGCGTGAGGTCGATGCGGTTCTTCGCAATCTGATAGTCTGGGAAGGTCTTGCGCAGGTCACTAACCGTACAGCCCTTCTTGGCCAGCGATGTCAGGAACAGGGCAATACCTACCAAAGCGTCACGACCATAGTGGCTCTCAGGATAGATGACGCCACCATTGCCTTCACCACCGATAACGGCATTCACCTCTTTCATCTTAGTAGTAACATTCACCTCACCAACAGCAGCAGCAGCATATGTGCCACCATGCTTCTCCGTCACGTCGCGCAAAGCACGCGTTGAAGAGAGGTTGCTGACGGTATTGCCAACAGTCTGAGACAGCACGTAATCAGCTACGCTGACCAGCGTATATTCCTCACCAAACATCTTGCCATCCTCACAGATAAAGGCCAGACGGTCAACATCGGGGTCAACCACGATACCCAGGTCATACTGACCAGTCTTCATCTCGTCCATGATGCCCTGCAGGTTCTTCTCCAAGGGCTCTGGGTTGTGGGCAAAGTCGCCCGTTACCTCACCATTCAAGAACTTATAGCTGACACCCAGTCTGTCGAGCAGCTTAGGCAGGATGAGACCACCCACAGAGTTGATGCTATCGACACACACCTTGAAATCAGCCTTGCGGATAGCCTCCACATCCACCAACTTCAGGTCAAGGACAGACTGTACATGACGGTCGTCGAACGAGTTGTCAACGGTAACATGTCCCAGGTTGTCGACCTCAGCATACTGGAAGTCTTCCTTCTCAGCGATAGCCAATACCTCAGCACCATCGGCAGCTGTCAGGAACTCGCCTTCGCTGTTCAACAGTTTCAGCGCATTCCACTGACGAGGATTGTGAGAAGCGGTAATGATAATACCACCATCGGCACCACTCATGCGAACGGCCAACTCGGTGGTAGGCGTCGAAGCATAACCGATGTCCAGCACGTCAAAGCCCATGCCTACAAGGGTACCACAAACTACGTCACGCACCATGTGACCAGAAAGACGACCATCGCGGCCAACCACTATCCTACCCGTCTTGCGAGGGATAAAGGTGGCGTATGCCGTTGTAAACTTCACGATATCCAGTGGATTCAGCGTATCACCCGTGCGTCCGCCAATGGTTCCGCGGATGCCGGAAATAGATTTAATCAGCGTCATAGTGATTCTTAAACTTCTTGAACTTCTTGAACTTCTTAAACTTCTTTATCTCTCCCTCTGATAGGTCAACTCGTAATAGTACGGCGTCACACTCGACGAAGCATCTGCAGTACCCTGTGAGTGGGGAACAATCAGACGCACCTTGGCTGTCTCCTCATCGGGATTTTCCGGACGACCAATCTTCACATAGTTTAGCGGAACAAGCCAGCCACCAGGAACCGATGCAGAACCGTGATAGCGATACATCATACCAGAAATGAACGAAGCCGTAATGGTTGTTCCCACGCGCTTTGTGCTCATCTTGTCAAGATACTGCGACACATCGATACCCGTTCCTAATGACGACAGCGAAGCATGCACATCATTACGTACCACGATATCGCCCGTCTGGATGTTCTGCTCCATAAAGCGACACAGGATGTTCACAGCCTTGTTCTCTTCTAATTTAGTACCGCAACCTTCGCGTATAATCTGCATGTAAACGCCGTTACGTGTAAAGCGCACAAACTGATTTTTCGCCAGAATGGTGGTATTACCCTGTGCCTCAAAAGTTGTCTGGTCAATTACCTCGATGCCCTGTTCTTCGATAAAGCGCTCAATGGCGTCCTGCTCTTTCTTCTTCATGTCCGAGTAGGTCTCATATTTCTCACAACCGGCCATCAAGATGACTGCCATCAGCAAGGCAATGATATAGGAATAACTCTTCATCTTTCGTCTTCTTTTTAAATTTGGGCACAAAGGTACAAATAAGTACGCAAAACACCAAACAAATAACACTTTTTACCACTTCTAAAGAAAATTCCAAATAGTTTTGGCTTTTTGCTCACTTATTCGTACCTTTGCACCCGCAAATGAAGAAGTGGTTAGTTTTTATAATGGTAGTAGGTTGCCTCTGTTCTTGTGGTCATGGGCGCCAGCAGGAGGTAGAACGGTTCAGAATGAAGGTGCGTTCGCACTATCTGGAGAAGAAACTGGCGGAGGCTCAGCAGGAATTGGCTCGTACCGATAGCATCATGCAGAAGCGTGGTGTCGATGTTGATTCGACGCCAGGTTACATGGACTCGCTGGAGATGGCTGCCGACGTACAAGGCGCACAAATACGCTACATTCATAAGAAGCAGAAAGACCTGCAATAATTTGGTCAATTCAGCAAAAATGTTTAATTTTGCACCGAATTATGGCTAATAACGAAGCAAAGACAAATAAAGAGTTCGAAGAGACGCTGACAGAATGTCGCACGCTGTTCGAAAAGAAACTCCACGACTATGGGGCTTCGTGGCGCATCCTGCGTCCACAGTCGCTTACCGACCAGTTGTTCATCAAGGCTAAGCGCATCCGTTCGCTGGAAATCAAGAAAGAGTCGCTGGTGGGCGAAGGCATCCGTCCGGAGTTCATCGCCTTGATAAACTATGGCATCGTCGGACTGATACAAATCTATCACGGTTTCAGCGATACCGTTGATATGGACAACGATGCAGCGATGGTGCTCTACGACAAATATGCCCATGAGGCGCTGGAACTGATGAAGCGCAAGAACCACGACTACGATGAAGCGTGGCGCGGCATGCGCGTCAGTTCGTACACCGACTTTATCCTGACCAAGATAGAACGCATCAAGGAGATTGAAAACCTAGGTGGCGAGACGCTGGTCAGCGAGGGCATCGACTCGAACTACATGGACATCATCAATTACGCCGTGTTCGGAGCAATCAAACTGAGGGAGAGTTAAGAGTTAAGGGTTAAGAGTTAAGAGTTAAGAATTAAGAGTTAAGAGTTAAGAGTTAAGAAATGAGGAAGGTAGTAGTAAATATTGCGCGAATGGTGCTGGCGGTGGTCCTGATATTCTCAGGATTCGTCAAGGCCGTTGACCCGATGGGCACGCAGTATAAGCTGACCGACTATCTGACAGCAATGCGCCTGCAGATGCTGACACCCGACTTCCTGACCTTAGGAGCCTCCGTACTACTGTCTGCCGTAGAGTTTGGACTGGGTATCTGCCTGCTCTTTGGCATCCGAAAGACCATCTCGACGACAGTTACGCTGCTGATGCTGCTCTTACTGACGCCCCTGACACTATGGATTGCACTGGTTGACCCCGTTAGTGACTGCGGTTGCTTTGGCGACGCCCTCGTGCTCACCAATTGGCAAACGTTCGGCAAGAACATCGTACTGCTGGCAATGGCCTTAATCGTGTGGAAATGGCCTCACGACATTGTGCGCTTCATCTCCACGTCGAGTCAGTGGATAGCCACCAACTACTCCGCCATCTTCATTCTTGGCCTATCAGGATGGTCACTCTACGATCTACCCTACCTCGACTTCCGTCCCTACCACATCGGTACTGACCTGAAGACGGGCTGGCAGAAGATGATGAACGGCGAGGAGTCGCCTTATGCAGAGTTCTTCATTCAGCGCACAGAAGATGGCGAGGACATCACGGACTCTCTGCTGAGTCAAAAGGGGTACCTCTTCCTGCTCATAGCACCTCATGTGGAGAATGCCGATGACAGTCAGCTGGACCTTATCAACCAGATGTTTGAGTATGCGGAAGACTATGAATACCCCTTCTATGCCCTGACAGCCAGCGGAGAGAAAGGTATTGACCGTTGGCGCGACATAACGGGTGCTGAATATCCGTTCTGCCAGACTGACGAGACGACGCTACAGACCATCATTCGCAGCAATCCTGGTCTGGTACTGCTGAAAGACGGCGTCATCATTCGCAAGTGGAGCCGCAACAGTATCCCTGATGAATACGAGTTGACCGACCGTCTGGAGAAGCTGAAGATAGGCAAGATGCCGAAAGAGTCGATGTCTGAGAAGATATTCATCATCGCCCTATGGTACATTCTGCCACTGCTGCTGCTCACCATTGCTGACCGCCTGTGGGCATGGACGAAATGGCTCAAGAGAAGAGAACAGTCAAACAAGATATATCAACTTTTTAAACAGAAAACAAACAATGAGAAAGAAAATCGTAGCAGGCAACTGGAAAATGAACCTGAACCTGCAAGAGGGAGTGGCTCTGGCCAAGGAACTGAATGAGGCTCTCGCAGCCGACAAACCCAACTGTGACGTTGTCATCTGCACACCGTTCATCCACCTGGCATCTGTTGCCAAGGAACTGAACCAGGACATCATCGGTCTGGGTGCTGAGAACTGCGCAGACAAGGAGAAGGGTGCTTTCACTGGTGAGGTAAGCGCTGAGATGGTAAAGAGCACTGGTGCTCAGTACGTTATTCTGGGTCACTCAGAGCGTCGTGAGTACTACAAGGAGACTCCTGAGATTCTGAAGGAGAAGGTGCTGCTGGCCCTGAAGAACGGTCTGAAGGTAATCTTCTGCATCGGTGAGTCACTGGCTGAGCGCGAGGCTAACAAGCAGAACGAGGTCGTAAAGGCTGAGCTCGAGGGTTCTGTCTTCAACCTCTCTGAGGAGGACTTCCGCAAGATCATCATCGCCTACGAGCCCATCTGGGCTATCGGTACTGGCAAGACCGCTACCGCTGAGCAGGCTGAGGAAATCCACGCTTACATCCGTTCTATCGTAGCTGAGAAGTATGGTCAGGCTGTTGCTGAGGACACCAGCATCCTGTATGGTGGCTCTTGCAAGGCCTCTAACGCTCCTGAGCTGTTCGCCAAGGCTGACATCGACGGTGGTCTCATCGGCGGTGCTTCGCTGAAGTGCGCAGACTTCAAGGGCATTATCGACGCTTGGAAGAAGTAAATGAAACATTTCATCCAGATATTAGTACTGTGTATCGGCATCCCTATGGGTGCCGGTGCACAGACTTTTACCCAACGCCTGCAGAAACAACCATCTGCCGGACAGGGCTCGGTAACCATTCACCAAAGCGACTCTATCGACAAGCTGGTAAACACCACTGTGCTGACAACAACAAAGAGTAGCACAACAACAAAAACCAGTACCCCTAGCGCTACCAGTCATACTAGTGCTACTACCACTAGCAAGTCCACAGCCATCGCTACCGCCACACAACCTGTAGAGACGCCAGACACCACGAACCTTTCACAGAAAATGATACGCAATGGTCATAAGGTGATGGGATATCGCGTGCAGGCCTTTGCTGGTGGCAATTCGCGAAAGGACCGTCAGAAGGCGGAACAGACGCGCAACAGCATTAAGAGTCACTACCCCAACGTACCCGTGTACGTACATTTCTATTCACCACGCTGGATTTGTCGCGTCGGCAACTACCGCACCTATGAGGAAGCCCACCAGATGCTGGTCAGCCTGCGCGAACTGGGCTTTGACCAGGCAACCATCGTGAAAGGAAAAATCACCGTAGCATACTAATGTATCCAGAGAACGAAATATTCCGTGAGGGTCTCGACACGCTTGCCGAGCACTACAAAGAAATACTGACACTACTGGGCGAAGACCCCAGCCGTGAAGGACTCCAGAAAACACCCATGCGCGTGGCCAAAGCCATGCAAGTACTGACACGCGGCTACGAGATGGATGCCCATCAGGTGTTGCGCGACGCCCTCTTCAAGGAAGACTATTCGCAGATGGTTATCGTCAAGGATATCGACTTCTTCTCACTCTGCGAACACCACATGCTGCCTTTCTATGGCAAGGTTCATGTGGCCTATATCCCTAACGGCTACATCACGGGACTTTCGAAGATAGCCCGCGTAGTCGATATCTACAGTCATCGTCTGCAAGTGCAGGAGCGCATGACACTCCAGATTAAGGAGTGCATCGAACAGACACTCCATCCCCTCGGCGTGATGGTTGTCGTAGAGGCTCGCCACATGTGTATGCAGATGCGTGGTGTGGAGAAGCAGAACAGCGTCACCACCACCAGCGACTTCAGCGGTGCCTTCAATCAAGCCAAGACACGCCAGGAATTCATGAACTTGATTCACAATAACTCCAAACTTTAAAAACTAACCCAAACTTCAAACCCCTAACTCCTATAGATTATGGATCAGTTTAATAGTGACACCTACAAAAAACAAGGCATAGTGCAAGAGTTCTTTAATAGTTGCCTTGGCAAAATCGTAATTTTCTTGGGCGTACTCCTCTGCCTATACATCTTTGCGCTGATTACCGTTCCCTCTAAGGAACTCATGTTTACAGAGACACTTGACAATATCCATGAATGTCTGCAGGAGAACGACAGCATCAAGGCCGACGAGATTGACGAGTTCATCAACAACATCTCACGTTCTTTCTCCATTGCAGATACGACAAGAACGAATCCAGAAGTATTAAAGGCCTTCATGAAATATAACCGTCTGGAAGTGTACGACTATCCAGGATTTAAGACCATCCACGTCGTCAACAGCATGTATCCAGAGGGCCTTCGCATTGGCATTGGCCTCTTCCAGAATGTCATCTCCACACTTCACTATGGCGATTTGGTATTATCCAATGGAGCCGCCCGTGGCGACTACAACAAGAAGCTTACCTCTCCCATAGAAATGCCAGAAGACGATGAGGATTATGATGAAACGCACGTGGAGCCCTACCACTATGACGGTGATCCCGACAACTAAAAGAACATGGTATAACAGATATAAAGTCCTATACAACAGATAAAAGGTGCTTCCGCGGAGGCACCTTTTATCTTTCATCAGATGTCAAATGGACCGTGGCCCATGCATGACGTGGTCGTGAGCGCCGTAATGGCGGCCGTGGCGGCTGCTACTATCACCTTCAACAGCACTTCCCAAAAACGTGAATTCTTCATACCCTCTTAACTTCTTAACTTCTCAACTTCTTAACTTCTCAACTTCTTAACTTCTTAACTCAAAAAGTGTCGCCCCGAAGGGCGCACTTTTTAAGGTTCGGGCTCCTCCTTCTCCACGGTGTTCAGAGGCAACTCTTCGACTCGGCAACCCTGCAGGAACTGCTTCGACTTGTTGCCACCCGAGTCGGTGGTGCGCTCAGGCATGAAGACGACGTGCAGACCCTTGACGTGCTCGGCGACG
>ONCH01000010.1 GCA_900316265.1 uncultured Prevotellaceae bacterium
CGAGCCACAATCTCGTTACGGAAAGCCTTACCAATCTGGGCGATACCGAAAGGAATCTTCATACGGCCCGTCTTCTGTACGTTCAGGTAGTTCACGAAGATACCCTGGGCAGTCTCAGGACGCAGATACACCTTCATAGAGGCGTCGGCTGAGGCGCCCATCTCCGTAGCAAACATCAGGTTGAACTGACGGACATCGGTCCAGTTCTTGGTACCGCTGATGGGGTCTACAATCTCCTCGTCGAGGATAATCTGCTTCAGCGCCTCCAAGTCCGGTCCCTGCATAGCAGCCGCATAGCGGGCGTGCAGGTTGTCGCGCTTCTCCTTGGTCTCCTTCACGCGCTCGCTGGTCTCCATATATTTAGCCTCATCGAAGCTGTCGCCAAAACGCTTGCGAGCCTTCTCCACTTCCTTCTGGATCTTCTCGTCGTACTTGGCAATCTGATCCTCGATCAGCACGTCAGCACGATAGCGCTTCTTAGAGTCGCGGTTGTCAATCAAGGGATCGTTGAAAGCATCCACGTGACCTGATGCCTTCCATATCGTTGGGTGCATAAAGATGGCGCTGTCGATACCCACGATATTCTCGTGAAGCATCGTCATAGCTTTCCACCAATACTGCTTAATGTTATTCTTCAACTCCACGCCGTTCTGACCGTAGTCATACACAGCGCCTAAACCATCATAAATTTCACTTGAGGGGAACACGAAGCCATACTCTTTACAGTGGCTTACAATTTTCTTAAAAACGTCTTCTTGTGCCATTTCTTTATTTAAATTTTATCTTTTTGCTTTTTACCTTTTCTTTATATTGCCTGCAAAGGTAGTCATTTTCAATGAATAATCCACCATTTTTACACATTATTTAATATAATATGGACGGAAGAAACAGGATTTACGACCGCATTTCACAGAATTACCCTGACGTTTGCTTGCAGATGTTGGGGGATTTATTGTATCTTTGCAAGCAGTATGACTGATGAGCAAATTGCAGCAAAGAAAGAACATGCAGGCGAGAAGAAAGCATCGATGAAACGTCGTGACGACCATCACGACTACACTGAGCGACGCATGTATATGATAACGCTGGAGGTGGAGCAGTATCTGAAAGAGGCTCGTCAAGGTGTTGTGCTTGTTTCACCAGCTATCTCGCCTGGTGAGAAGCGGGTGATGCGTGCTGCCTTCGATGCGGGTTTGCCAACTATTGTGATTATGGAGAACGGTTCCACACCCTTGTCGAAGCCTCACGGCGAGCAGTTTTATGCTTGCGGGCAGGGAACATTGCTGATGCTTTCGCCCTGGGAACACCATAATGAGAAGCGAAAACTGACGGCAGCACAATGTACACAGATGAACTTGATGGCACTGGAAATCTGTGAATGAATTTCGAAAAACATTTAACCTATTAACATAACATGCCTCAAGCCCTTTGTCTATCGTGGTTTGAGGCAAGTTAAATGTCTGCTCAACTATTATCGTTCATTTAACCTAAAATGTGAAATACATGTTAAATGTCTGAACGGCTATTAACATGCCCTGAACGCTTTATTTATCGGGGTTTCAAGGGCGTTATGTTAAAATGTTAAATGTTTTGCAAGAATTTCCCCACGGCGTTCACAACAAAATGCAGTAGCTTAGAAATACAGCTAATACAGCTCCGTATTAGGCTAATACAGACACTGTATACAGCTAGTACAGACGCGGCTACAGCTATCTTGTAGCTATATTAGCTGTATTCCGAGCAGACTTTCGGATTTTTTAGTGTAAAATTTGGCATTCTCGCTATTTTTTTATAATTTTGCAGGAAAATCAAAAACTACTGCTTTTTATATGGACGACGAAATCAAAGACGACGAGATACTGGAGCAGGACGCTTCAGAACAACTGGAAGAGTCAGCAGAGGGTGCTGGGCACTCTGACTACAAGCCCGTAAACCGTTTTGACGCTGCTGCCGTACACCATTTGAGCGGCATGTATCAGAACTGGTTTCTGGACTATGCCAGCTACGTGATTCTGGAACGTGCCGTGCCACATATCGAGGACGGACTGAAACCCGTACAGCGCCGCATACTGCACTCCATGAAGCGTATGGACGACGGCAGATATAACAAGGTGGCGAATATTGTGGGCCACACCATGCAGTTCCACCCCCACGGCGATGCCAGTATTGGCGACGCACTGGTACAGATGGGACAGAAGGACCTGCTCATCGACACGCAGGGTAACTGGGGTAACATCCTGACGGGCAACAGAGCAGCCGCTCCGCGATATATTGAGGCACGACTGAGCAAGTTTGCTCTCGACACCGTCTTCAACCCCAAGACCACCGACTGGCAGATGTCTTATGATGGCCGTAACAAAGAGCCCATCACCCTGCCCGTGAAGTTCCCACTATTGCTGGCACAGGGTGCAGAAGGTATTGCCGTAGGTCTTTCATCCAAAATCCTGCCGCACAACTTCTGCGAAATCTGTGATGCCGCCATCAGTTACCTGCATGGCGAGGAGTTCCACCTCTACCCTGACTTCCCTACTGGCGGTAGCATCGACGTATCGAAATACAACGACGGACAGCGTGGTGGCGTGCTGAAGGTGCGTGCCAAGATTGAGAAGCTCGACTCCAAGACACTCGTCATCCGTGAGATACCTTTCTCAAAGACTACAGAAACCATCATCGACAGCATTCTAAAAGCCATCGACAAGGGTAAGATTAAGGCCCGCCACGTGGAGGACCTGACAGCCGCCAAGGTAGAGATACAGGTACAGCTGGCACCTGGTGTTTCGAGCGACAAGACACTCGATGCCCTCTATGCTTTCTCTGACTGCGAAATCAACATCTCGCCCAACTGCTGCGTCATTGAGGACAACAAGCCACAGTTCCTGACAGTCAGCGACGTGCTGCGCCATTCGACAGACCGCACCAAGGATTTGATTCGTCAAGAATTAGAGATTCGCAAGGGCGAGCTCTTGGAACAGTTACACTTCTGTTCGTTGGAGAAGATATTCATCGAGGAACGCATCTATAAGGACAAGAAGTTCGAACAGGCGCCCAATATCGATGCAGTCTGTGAACACATCGACGAGCGTCTGACGCCCTATTATCCGCAGATGGTGCGTGAGGTAACGAAGGACGACATTCTGAAACTACTGGAAATCAAGATGCAGCGCATCCTGAAGTTCAACAAGGACAAAGCCGACGAGCTCATGGCCCGCATCCAGGCAGAGATTGAAGAAATCAATCGCGACCTGGCGAACCTCGTAGAGGTTACTGCCCAGTGGTTCCAGTTCCTGAAAGACAAATATGGCAAGGAGCACCCACGTCTGACGGAGATACGCAACTTCGACACCATCGAGGCCACGAAGGTGGTAGAAGCCAACCAGAAGCTCTACATCAATCGTCAGGACGGCTTCATCGGCACAGGTCTGAAGAAGGACGAGTTCGTCTGCAACTGCTCTGATATTGACGACATCATTATCTTCTACAAGGACGGTAAGTTCAAGGTCGTCAAAGTGGCTGACAAGCTATTCGTCGGCAAGAACGTCATCTGGATTAGCGTCTTCAAGAAGAACGACCAACGCACCATCTACAATGCCGTCTATCGTGATGGCCGTAAGGGATTCTACTACATCAAGCGCTTCAACGTAGCTGCCATCACACGTGACCGAGAGTACGATTTGACAGCAGGCACCGAAGGCTCTCGCGTGGTCTATTTCACCGCCAACCCCAATGGCGAAGCAGAAGTCATCAAGGTGACGCTCGACCCAGCACCCAAGCTGAAGAAGATTTTCTTCGACAAGGACTTCTCAGAGGTGCTTATCAAGGGACGTGCCGCCAAGGGTAACCTGCTGACGAAGTACCAGATACATCGCATCGGACTGAAGAGTCACGGACACTCCACGCTGGGTGGTCGCAAGGTGTGGTATGACCCAGACGTCAATCGTCTGAACTACGACGAGCATGGACGTCTGCTGGGAGAGTTCTTCGACGGTGATAGCATCCTTGTCGTCCTGCAGAACGGCGACTACTACCTGTCTGGTTTCGACCCCAACGTACACTTCGAGGACAACATCCAGCTGATAGAGAAATACGAACCAGAGAAGATATGGAGCTGCGTGCTCTATGATGCTGACAACCAAGGCTATCCGTATCTGAAGCGTTTCCTCATGGAGGCTACGAAGCGTAAGCAAAACTATATTGGCGAGAACGTGAACTCACAGCAGTTGCTGCTGACGGACACCTACTATCCACGACTGCAAGTAATCTATGGAGGCAACGATGCCTTCCGCGGTAGTGAAGAGATTGATGTAGAGCAGTTCATCGCCGTCAAAGGTTTCAAGGCAAAGGGCAAGCGTCTTACTACCTGGCAGATAGCCAGCATCGAGGAGTTAGAGCCCCTGCGCCAACCTGAGATTCCAGAGTCTTCAGAAGGCGAAGAGGAAGAAGAGGAAAACCTCGACCCAGATGCAGGCAAGAGTCAGCAACAGGTACTTGATGAACTGACTGGACAGCTCAGCTTATTCCCCAACGATGAAGGTTAAGCTCGCACTCATAGCTCTGTGCTTCCCGTATGCTGCGCTGTTTGCGCAGTCCTCCGAGAAGGTTGTCACCCGTAGCACGATGGTGGGCATCGGCTCGACCAATGTGCTTGACACCTATCTCTCTGACGAGCACTTCAAGGGTACGGGCGTGAGTTTTCTGGCTACTGTCGAACGCCAGCGTACTGACAAGAAGTGGGCAACCATCATGGAGCACGAGGGCAACATCTCGTCCTGCAACAGTCGTCACACCCAGCAGGAACTGGAGGGAGCCTACAACTTCTATTGGGGTAAAATATATCGTTGGCAACTGCTCGATGGAGCATTGAGCTTACAGGCGGGTGGACTACTGAATGCTTCGCTAGGATTCATCTACAACACCTCCAACGGCAACAATCCTGCACAGGCTCGTGCCCATCTGAACGTAATGCCAACAGGCGTTGCCAGCTATCGATTCCAGTTGTTCAACAAGCAGTTTGTGGCACGTTACGAACTGGCATTACCCTTAGCAGGCATCTGTTTCTCACCCAACTACGGACAGTCATACTACGAAATATTCAATCGTGGCGACTACGACCACAATGCCGTCGTTACCACCATGGCTACGGCACCGGAATGGCGCAACCTGCTGACACTCGATGCGGCCATCACGCGTAAGCTAACCCTTCGCGTTGGCTATCTGGGTAACATCCAGCAGTCGAAAGTTAACAACCTACGCCAGCACATCTGGACGCACCGTTTTCTCATTGGCATCACCAAACGTTTCAGTATCACTCCTCGCGCGCTATGAAGAAAAACGTACTTTATCTAGTTTTACTAGTCATACTAGTCTCACTAGTATCTTGTGTAGATACTGAGGAGCGCGACGATACGCCTACAGGCAACTTCGAGGCGCTGTGGCAGATACTCGACGAACGCTACTGCTTCTTTGAGTACAAGCAGAAGGAGTACGGCCTGGACTGGAATGAGGTTTATTCCAGATATAGAGTACGCGTCAACAACAACATGACGACCGTACAACTCTTTGAAGTACTTTGCGACATGCTGGCTGAGTTGCGCGACGGACACGTCAACCTGTCCAGTTCGATGGACTATGGTCGCTATTGGAAGTGGCAGGAAGACTACCCGACAAACTTCAGTGACACCCTATCGCGCAGCTATCTTGGGACAGACTACAAAATTGCCAGTGGGCTGCGTTACCGCGTGCTCGACGATAACATCGGCTACATCCGCTGTGCCTCGTTCGAGTCGGGCATTGGCGAAGGCAACCTCGACGAAGTGCTCTCCTACTTGTTACTCTGCAGAGGACTGATTATCGACATCAGAAGCAATGGCGGTGGAGACCTTACTACGGCCGAACGACTGGCAGGACGTTTTGTTCACGAAAAGACACTTGTGGGATATATGCAGCACAAGACAGGAACAGAACATAACGACTTCTCTGAGCTGAAGGAGATGTATCTGGAACCATCAAGCAATGTGCGTTGGCACAAGAAGGTCTGCGTGCTCACCAACCGTAGTGTTTATAGTGCCGCAAATGCCTTTGCAGTATGGATGCACGAACTGCCAAACGTCACGCTTGTAGGCGACCATACTGGTGGCGGTAGTGGAATGCCCCTGAACAATAGTCTGCCTAACGGATGGAGCGTGCGTTTCTCTGCCTGTCCCATGTACGACAACCAGAAGCAACAGACAGAATTCGGCATCGACCCTGATGTAAAAGTCAGTCTGAACTATGACCTCACCTACGGCGATGAGCCAAAAGATGACATCATCGAAGCGGCTCGCCAACTTTTAGTCAAATAATTTGGCTATTTCAGCAAATCTTTGTACCTTTGCAGCCGCAAAATCCGCAATTCTGCATGATTGCATTATAAATGATGCATTCAAAATGCGCCTGTGGCGGAATTGGTAGACGCGCTAGACTTAGGATCTAGTGTCTCGCGACGTGCAGGTTCGAGTCCTGTCAGGCGCACAGAAAGAATAAGGAGACTCTTCATCGGAGTCTCCTTATTTCTTTATATTTTCAGCAATTTACTTCTTCTGATAGCGAACGGTAAGCGTTGGCGTATAGGTATTCTCCAACAGAACAGAAATCAGACCTTCGCCAGCATCGAAATTGGCTTCCTTATGGTCTTCCTTGAGGATAGGGCAATCGGGCCATGCACCCAGCTCCTTTTCCAAACCATCACGCAGTTCCTGCCACATCTGACGGGTACTGTCGTTAGTTGAGAGATTATATGTCTCCTGAATAACCATCAGTTTTTCACCATTAAAGGCTGCCAATACGCGATAGTGCTCAGCAGGCGATGCCAGAACAACGGTCTTTCCGCTGTCAGACGCTGCAGAGTCTACAGCAAAGCCACGTGCCGTCATTGAATCTACAAATTGTGCCACAGGCATTGTGAATGCCAAACCACGATAGTTAAAATCTACAGGTGCACCACCCTTCTGACAGGCGCACAAGGCTGCAACAGCCATCAAAGCAAAAACAAGTTTCTTCATATTCGCATTATGTTTAGTTAGTTGTGATTATTCTGACAACATCGTCACCTCTATGCAACGATGGGCATCCAACAGACGCTGAGCCATACGCTGTACTTTCTCTGCCGTCATCTCTTCGACCATCTTGCAATAGTCTTTGTCAAAATCAGCATCATCGTCCAGTTCGTGCCAGATGACATAACTCCAATAGTCATTGGTGATAGCGGCCTGCTGGTATTGCTTGACCAAGTATTTCTTTACCTTATCCATACTGCTGGCAACAGGACCATTCTTGGCGATATTTGCCAACTGCTGATAGATGATAGGATTCAGCTCATCATAACGCTCAGGAGCTGCATTATAGGAGATACGCAACATCGCGTTAGGCTTATCATCCTTATTCAAGTCAAAATCGACACTAACGCCATAGGTTCCCCCCTTCTCCTCACGAACTGAGTCAGTATAGGCAATCGAAAGACAACGCTTCAGGAAGTCAAGTTCCAAATCACTCTGGGGCGAGAAGGGCACATCGGCAGAATAATAGATGCCGACATTAGCCAATGGTGTATTCATCTTCTTACGGAAGCGGCATACCTTTGAACCCTCAACTATCTGGGGGACATTCTTCCAGTTCACCTGCTCGTTCTTATGCGTAGCAGGTAGTGCTGCAAGATACTGGGATACCAACTGGCGCAACTGCTGTTCATCATAGTTACCAATAATGACAGTCTTGAAGTTTGACGCGTCGCTATACAAATAACGATAGAGCTGCAGAATACGGTCGTAGTCTACCTTCTCGAGTGTTGCCTGTTTCACAGATTCCAATCGAGGATGATGGTTATAGATAATGGCACGTACAGAGTCGTTATAATCTACCCTGGGCGAAGCGTTACGGTTTGTCAGGAAAGCATGGGTACGATTGACAAGACTGGCAAAGGCCACCGTATCACGACGCGGCTGTGTGAAATAGAGGTATGCCAATTCAAACATCGTAGGCATATCCTTCAGCGACACGCCACCACTGATAACCTGTCCACGTGAACTTACTGAGGGTTGTATGCGTACTGACTTACCTGACAGCATACGGCGCAATGTCGTAGCGTCAAACTGTGCCACACCAGCATCGGTGATAGCACTATTCATCAAGTGGAAGTTAGGAATATCCTCGTCACCAAAGACTGAAGCGCCACCATCAGCCTGTATACGCATAGAAACTGCATCAGCGGCAAAGTCCGTCTTCTTGACATAAACCTTCATACCGTTCGAGAGCGTCCACTCAGAGAAACCATGCTTGAAAGCCTTCTCACTAACAATACTTCCTGGCTTCGGCAGTTGATTAATAAGGTGTTCGGCAATCTCCGGCTCAGGATAAGGAGCATACGACAATTGCTGGGCAGCAAGTATCACACTCTCTATCTGCTGTTCTGTAGGTAGCACCAGTCCTTCCTTGTCTGGAGCATACATGATAGCCACCTGGTTCTTGTCAGTAACCAACTCGCGAACAGCATTATTCACCTCTTCCAAAGTCACCTCACGGTCGAAGCGGCGCGTCAGTTCCAACTGGTCGTCAATGGAAATCAGCGGTTCACCATTTAAGAAATTAGCTGTGATAGCGCTCACATATTTCGAGTTACGACGATCATCACGCTCACGATACTTGCGTTCATCGTGATTCAGTTTCAAGCTCTTGGCACGCTGCAACTCTGAAGCTGTAAAACCATGCTGACGGGCACGCTCAGCAACACCGACGGCAGCAATAATACCTCCCAGAATATTGTTTTCCTGACAGCTGACAGATAGCGAGAAGGACTCCTTCATACGACTGATGAAGAAGGTTGACGCACGACCTGTAGCACTCTGATAGGGAGGAATAGTCTGCTGACGCAGTTCAGCCAAACGGTCATTCATCATCGTACCTATCAAGTTGTCAATATAGTCGCCACGCAGGTATTTCTCATCGTTCTTCTCATTATCTGGAGTAGCGTCACGCTTTTGATAGAGGTGACACAGCACAATGGGTTGTTCGGCATCTTTCTCGATGTCAACAATCATCTTATCATTATCGCCTACAGGATAGTACTCACGCTTAGCAGGATTCTTAGCCATCGGAATCTTCGAGAAAAGCTTCTGAATCTTCTTCTCAACCTTATCCACGTCTATATCACCTACCACTATGATAGCCTGCAAGTCAGGACGATACCATTTATGATAGTAATCGCGCAAGTCCTGATAGGGGAAATTGTCGACGATGTCCATCGAGCCGATAGGCATGCAGTCTTCATACTTCGTACCCTTATAGACCTTCGACATAGCCAGCTCCATCAGTCGTTGCACAGCACGTCCGGCACGACGGGTGCGCCACTCCTCATGGATAACACCACGTTCCTTGTCTATCTCTGCATCTTCCAGCAACAAGTAATGACTCCAGTCGTTCAGAATGAGCAGACAAGAGTCGAGAATGCCTTCACGTTTCAAAGGAACAGCAGAAATATTATATACCGTCTGCTCTACGCTGGTATAAGCATTCAGGTTAGCACCAAACTTCACACCAATGGTCTCGCACCAGGGAACGATACCCAACTGCTTTCCCTTACCAGGGAAGTGCTTGGTACCATTAAACGCCATGTGTTCCAAGAAGTGCGCCAGGCCACGCTGACGGGGTTCTTCCTGTATAGAACCTACCTTTTGGGCGATATAGAAGTCTGCCAATCCTGCCTCTTTGGCATTATGACGCAGATAATATGTCAAGCCGTTCTTCAGCTTTCCTGTTCTAATGGTGGGGTCTTGTGATAATGGCTGTGCTGAGAGCAATACAGCTATCATCAACAAGAACATTGTAGAAACTATTTTTCTCATCATGCACTTATTTTCGACGCAAAGTTACGAAATACCTACGACATAAGCAACAAGAATTAAGAAAAATTTACACATATACTAATTAATAGGTATTGCGAAATCGATAAAAACTTTGTACTTTTGCACCATAATAATAAAATATGTATAAACGACTACTCTTTTTCGTTATTATATTTTGCCAAATGGCAATGCTTCACGCCCAGCAAATCACTATTGCCGGACGTGTCACTGATGAAGAGACACAGAAGCCGATAGAGTTTGCCTCCATTCTGATGAAGGAGAACGGACTATGGGCTATTACTGGTGCCGATGGTTCTTTCCATATCAAGAATATTCCTGCAGGCAAAGTGGTGCTAACCATCCAGTGCTTAGGCTATGCCACCCGCCAGATTGCCCTTGACATCAACAAGGACATCCCTCGTCTGCGCATTAACTTGAAACAAGAGAATCTGAAGCTGGACGAGGTCACCGTGACGGCTAAGCGCAAAGACAACGAAAGTACCACCAGCTATACCATCGACAGAGCGGCTCTTGACCAACAACAGCTGCTAAATGTGAGCGATATCGCCACCTTGTTGCCTGGTGGAAAAACCGTCAATGCCACTTTGATGAGCGACAACCGCATGGCATTGCGCAGTGGTAGTCAGGAAAAAGGTAGTCCCTCTTTTGGTACAGCTATTGAGGTGGATGGCATGCGACTCGACAACAATGCCACAGCTGGTGAGACAGCAGGAGCCAGCACGCGTACTATCAGTTCCTCAAACATCGAATCGATAGAGATTGTCACAGGTATTCCGTCTGTAGAGTATGGCGACCTGTCAAATGGTGTTGTCAAGGTAAACACCCGCAAGGGTAAGTCGCCTTTCATCGTAGAAGGCAAACTCAACCAGCACACCCAGCAGATAGCCTTGAACAAAGGTTTTGATTTGGGTAGTCGCAGTGGTGTATTAAATGCTTCTTTCGAACATGCCCGCTCTTTCAGCAATGCTGCATCGCCCCATACCGCTTACCAACGTAACATTCTGTCGCTGAACTACATGAACATTTTTATGCGCGAGACGACACCCCTGACGCTGAATATTGGACTTACAGGCAACATTGGAGGATATAACGCAGAGGCAGATCCAGACAACGAACTCGACGACTATAGCAAGTCACGCGACAACAACCTGCGTGCACACTTCGAGCTGAACTGGTTGCTGAATAAGAAATGGATTACAAATCTCTCACTAAGTGGTTCTCTGTCGACAGCCGATCGTAAGAGCGAGGACTACACCCACACCAATAGTGCCACCACACTGGCTAACCTCCACGCTATGGAAGAGGGTTACTTTATAGCCACCAACTACGACAGCAATCCCAATGCTCCCATCATCCTTGGTCCTACAGGTTATTGGCACGTCAAACAGTTCAACGATTCCAAACCCATCAATGGCTCGTTGCGCCTGAAGGCCGACTGGACACGTCGCTTCGACAAAATGATGAGTCGCTTAATGCTGGGTGCAGAATATACGGGTAGTCGCAACAACGGACAAGGCTCTTATTATGACGACCTCCGCTATGCGCCCACTTGGCGCGAGTATCGCTACGACGACTTGCCCGCCCTGAACAATATCGCCCTCTATGCAGAGGAAAAGGTCAGCATTCCCACGTCGAAGTTGTCAACACTGGAGATTACCGCAGGACTGCGTGACGATATCACCATCATCAACGGCTCAGAGTATGGAACTGTCAGCTCCCTGTCGCCACGCTTCAATGGTCGCTATACGTTCTGGAAGAATCGTCGCAAACGTGTAGTTAGTGAGTTGGTATTGCATGCAGGATGGGGCAAGAGTGTCAAACTGCCCTCCTTCCAAGTGCTCTACCCCAGCCCATCGTATTACGACATTGAGGTATTCCGTTCGCCATCAACAGCAAATAACACCACTGTCAGCGCTTGGTACACACGACCCTCGAAAGCCCTCTACAATCCAGACTTGAAGTGGCAATACACCAATCAGACAGATATTGGCATCGAGATGAATATAAAAGGTACACGTGTGTCGTTGTCAGCTTTCCACCATCGTACCTACAACCCTTATATGGCTACGACGGAATATACGCCATTCAGTTACTATTACACGCCTGTTTCCGCCTTGGAAGGTCTCACGATACCTACCGATGGACGAACCTATACCATCGACCCTACAACTGGTACTGTGGCCGTCAGTTCAGCTGACGGCAGTAGCGCTGTTGTTCCCAACAATGAGCGACGCTTCTACTTGAGCAATACGCGCTACATCAATGCTTCACCCCTGGACCGCTACGGACTAGAATGGATTATTGACTTCAAACAGTTCAAGGCATTAAACACCAGTCTGCGCTTCGACGGTAACTACTATTATTACAAAAGTGAAGACGAAACACTCTTTGCCAGCATGCACAACAGCAATACCAAAATGACAGGTACTGGCGAGCCCTATCAGTATATCGGCTGGTACCGTGGTACTAACGGCACCTCTACAGCACAGACATCCATTGCCAACGGCGCTATCTCGAAGACGCTCAATCTCAACACCACCATCACCACGCACATTCCTAAGATTCGTCTCATCATGGCCCTGCGCATCGAGAGTACGCTCTACAGCTATCGCAAGAACCTCAGCAACTTCGAGGGCGATGTCTATCCAGAATACTACACGACGTGGGACGCTCCAGACACGAAGATTCCGTTTGCAGAAAAGTTCCAGTGGGCGAAGGACAACGACGCCACCCTGTATAACGACCTGCAGAACCTTGTGGTACACCCCAACACAGCGTATGTGATGAATGCCAACCGCATCAGCGCCTACTATTCTGCCAACCTCAGCGTGACCAAGGAGATTGGTGACCACGTGTCTATCTCGTTCTATGCCAACAACTTCTTCAACAACATGAAGACCGTTCACTCCTCGCAGACAGACCTCGACGCATCGCTCTTCTCCAGCAGTTATATTCCCAGCTACTACTACGGACTATCCCTCAGACTCAAGCTATGAAGAAAATAAGCACCATCATATGCCTCGTTTGTTGCTATATCATAGCGACATCCTTCACCGCCTGCTCAGACCAAGACGCTCCCTCCGTTGACACCAGCGAGGTAAAGGTCCAGCTGACGGGTCTCGACGACGACCTGTCTGGTCTTGATATTCAACTGCGCAACATCAATACGGGTAGTGTCTTCATTGAAAAGAGCAATATGCAGGGCATCGCCACGTTCAATGTGACGCCAGGACTCTACGAAGCCTTGACTTCGCAGACACGTAACACCGCAGGCAATGAGTATTACAGCTATAATGGCACATCAGGACAGATTACTGTTCTTGCCAATCAACTCGCCACAGCCACCATTCCGATGAAGCGCGCCACCATTAGTAGACTAGTCATCAAAGAACTTTACTGCGGAGGGTGTATGGCTGACGATGGTGTTACTGCTTTCCACTACGACAAGTGCGTCATTCTCTATAACAACAGTGCCGAACCAGCATCCTACGACAACCTCTGCTTTGGTATGTCTGCACCTGCCAACGCTCAGGCCACCAACAACAACTATCTTGCCAATGGTCGCTTGAACTATGAGGGCGAGGGCTTTATACCTTTATGGAATGGCATCTGGTACTTCCCTTCGACATTGACCATCGAGCCCTATTCTGAAATTGTCGTCAACATTCATGGTGCCATCGACAACACACAGACCATCAGTCAGTCCATCAACTACGCCAACGCAGACTACTACTGCATGTTCGACCCAGAGAGCGGTTATAACAACCAGCGCTACTGTCCCACACCATCAGAAGTCATCCCCACGTCGCACTTTCTGAAAGCGGCCGTCTTCGGATTGGGCAACGCTTGGCCGTTAAGCAACTCATCACCCTCCTTAGTACTGTTTCAGACGAAAGATGTAGCCCCTGCCGACTTTGCACAGAATAACGACAACTACTGGTATGATGGTGGCGGTAACAACGTTGCCAAGCGCTGCGTCAAGGTTCCTAACAGCTGGATTATCGATGCCATCGAGGTCTTCTCCAGCGACTACGCCACACAATGCCTCAAACGTCTCACAGCCGATATCGATGCAGGATACGTCTGGATGACCAACAAAAAAGGGCACTCGCTCTATCGCAATGTCGACCAGCAGGCCACAGAGCAACAGCCAGAAAATGCGGGCAAGCTGGTTTACGACTACGCTTTGGGCGTTGATGACAGCACCGACCCCAGTGGCATCGACGCAGAGGCGAGCATCCAGAAAGGTGCCCATATCATCTATCAGAACACCAACAACGCCACCAACGATTTCCACGAACGTCAGCTATGCTCACTAAGAAAATAACCGCCCTCCTGTTTGGTTTGCTGGCACTGAATGCCAACACACTCTTCGCCCAAGACAGCCTGCTCTTGCGCGACTACCGCTTCGTGCAGCAGTCCTCACCCTGGCTCACCCAGCGTAATGCAGCTGCCCTAACGCTGTTTAATAGCCAGAATATTGCGGAGGCAGAGCTCTCGTTTACCCACGCCAGCGGCAAACTGACGAATTTCAGTGGTTCACCCTCATTGAACGATTTTCAGGCCGCCACTGAATCGTACTACCGCATCAATCCTCGCACCGTTGTCTATGGCGCTATCGGCTACGACAACCTATCAGGCAAGGATATGACAGGCTCTGTCTTCATGCAAGACCGCCTGCCCTTCGACATCGTGGAGGACTCGCTGACCAACATGGGGCGCAAACATCGCGACACCTATCATCTCGTGGGTGCCTTCGGTTATACTGTGGCCAATGGTTTTGCTGTTGGCATGAAGGCTGACTATACTGCCGCCAACTACGCTAAATACAAGGACTTACGCCACAAGAACAAGCTGATGAACCTCGACTTCACAGCAGGTGTGCTGGGCAGTTTCAAGATTCAAGGTTCCAGTGTTAACGTGGGTCTCGACTACACCTACCATCGTCGTACAGAGAGTGTAGAGTTTGGTACCTACGGCAAGGGTGACAAGGTGTATAAGTCACTCATCGACTATGGTGCGCTGATGGGTATTGTCGAGCAGTTTGGTAACGATGGCTATACGGATAAGACCAACGAAATGCCCCTCTTCGAGGACGCGCATGGTGTGGGACTGCAACTGGAATTCCTACCCATCTTCCTCTCCGCTTCCTACAGCCACGCTACGGGCTACTATGGTCGCCAGTCGCAGTACACCATCACCTATACTGACCACAATCGCGACATTTTCACGCTTCAGGGACGCCTCTCCCACGCCTTCAGTGCATCGAGGTTCAGCCTCGATGTTAAATATCAGAGCGAGAAGTTGGAGAACCGCATCAACACCTATCGCGGACTGACCAATGAGTATGGAGCCACCTACTACGAATACTATGACGCGACAAAAAGTGGCGAGAAATCTTGGCGCAACTTCGCTATTGACTACACCCTCCACCTGGGCATCCGTCACGAATTGCCCACCTGGACCATCACAGCAGGCTACCATTGGCAACAGCGCGACATCACCGCCTACCTCTACCCCTACTATCGTCAGCAACAGTTGAACACCAGCAAGGTAACAGCCAGTCTGACGCGCCATCTGGATTTCATGGGTGGCATTCTTGGCATAACGCTGAATGGTGGCTATCAGACAGGTTCTGGCGACCCTTACCACGATGGCTCTTTCGTAACACCCAGCGCCAAACAGCCTCAGCCTGCCACAATGGAGACCTTCCTCTATCCTGACTATGAATACCTGACAGCCAAGCAGTATCACCTCGGTCTGCAGTTGAAGTACAATTTCCTTTTCCCAGGCACCCGTCTGAATACTTTTGTGCGTACCGCTTTCGACTATCGTCACGCTACCGTTCCTGATAGTTCTCTTTCAGGTCTTCACAACCCCAGCCGCACTACGTTTCTTATTGCTGCAGGACACACGTTCTAGCACACAGATACATAAAAAAAGTAC
This sequence comes from uncultured Prevotellaceae bacterium, assembly GCA_900316265.1. GTDB lineage: Bacteria > Bacteroidota > Bacteroidia > Bacteroidales > Bacteroidaceae > Prevotella. Next base: position 15,840 of record ONCH01000010.1, read on the forward strand.
CTGAAGCACTAAGCCTCAGGTACTTCTTTTCTATCTATTATCTCTTACTTAATCACGACCTTCTTGCCGTTCACGATATTCAGACCTTTCTGCACGCTATTCAAACGCATACCCTGCAGGTTGTAAATCTGTAGGCCCTTGACATCTGCAGCATTGACGTTAGTGATTCCTGTAGCGTCAGCGACGATAGCCTCAGCAGAGATAGGCATCAGGAACCAGCCAGTCATGTAGAATATTACGACACCCGTGATAGAGGTAGCTTTTGCAGGCCACTCATAGTCACTGGGCAGTATGCCAAACAGATCACGAGCTTTCATCGTGTTGCCAGCAGCATCTTTCAACTGTTTGTTCATACCATTACCAATCTTTGTAATCTCCACATCACTCAGCGTCACCAGACGGCCATAATTTGCTTGTGCGCAAGCCTCAGGAATCGTCATAGGAGTAGCAACGAGTTCCATTTCTGTAGCCTCGAAGGCAGACTGCGAGGCATCCTCAACAGTCAGTGAATACTCGAAGGCTTGAGAGGGCTCGTTCACATAGTCAACATCCGTAGTTGCTTTCGTACCAACGATATAGCCATTCAGCAATGTTGACTTGGTGAGGTTAATACCCTTGATGACAGTAGCGCCAGAGGCATCCTCCAGATAGTACGCTCTGTCGAGGTCGTTGAAGGCATTGACACGTGCATCAATCAGCGCCAGTTTCACGAGTTTGCCATCCTCTATAGCGTTAAACTCAGCGATGGTTGCAGCTTCTTTCACATCATATACGCCCGTCTGTACATTCCACAGCGACTCGAAGTCGTCCGAAGAGTTGTTGGTATCTTGCAGCACCTTACGATCACCATCGGCGCTCAGCACTTTGCGTGCAACAGCCTGGCAATTAAACGTTCCAGGGTCTGCGGTGCAAGTGAAGCCAGCATCGTATTCGGCAGTAAAGCGCTTATCGTCAGCAGACGGAGTCTTCTGTTTTACGATATCCACAGCGTCGATGCTATTAGCCATCGGAATGACAATCAGCTCGTTACCAGAATCCTTTCCCTTGCCATAGGTCTTTGCACAAGCGGCGATATCCGTATCGGCTTTGAACAGCGCAATACCGTCAGGACCAGGATTCATGAAGTTGATGTAGTCCTGCGAAGCGTTAGCTGAGTAAACGACTGATAATGCAGGTACAGCATCGCTATGGAAGTTGAAAGCGGCATTGGTGCTCTTCAGCTCGAAGTCAGCGTTGCTCAAATTCACCTTACCCTCAGCAATCTCGCTATGGTCGATGGCGCAGTTGGTAATGACAAGACTCTTGCCTGGTTCCATTACAACAGGACTACCTGCAGGTATCTGGAACACCTGCTTGAAGATAGCCATTCCAGCTTTGTCGTCCACCATATCAGCAGCAGTCCAAGCTGCAGCAGCTGCATCGCTGTTGGCCATTGCGACATAAGTACCAGCGACATCAATAGCCTCTGCAGAGTTGTTGTAGAGTTCGATGTACAGGTGGCACAGATAGTTCTTGGGAGTTGCGCCATTCAGACGGGTACTACCAGCATAGAACACCTTGCCGATGACCAGTTTGCCTTGTAAGTCTTCTGCACTGGCACTCAGTACTGCCAGGAACACAAATAGTAGTGTAAAAAGTTTCTTCATAAGCTTATTATATTTAATAATGTGTACTTCGTTAGCGGATAGCGGACTATCGCGCTGCAAAAGTACACATTTTTTCTATATCCCACAATCGCTAATTGTAGGTATTTTGAGGGATTACTTCACGTTTCCGACCTTGATGAGATACTCACCAATCTGTACGGCATTAAGGGCAGCACCCTTGCGAATCTGGTCGCCAGAGAGCCAGAAAGTCAGACCGTTCTCGTCAGAGAGGTCTTTGCGCACGCGACCTACGAAGACGTCGTCCTTGCCTGCAGTCTCCAGTGGCATGGGGTAAACGAGGTTAGCGGGGTCGTCAACCAACGTACAGCCAGGAGCGGCGGCGATAGCCTTCTGTGCCTCTTCGACGCTGATGGGCTTCTCGGTCTCAATCCAAACAGACTCTGAGTGTGAGCGTAACGAGCTGACACGCACGCACATAGCCGAACACTTGGCATCGGTGTGCATAATCTTGCGCGTCTCATTATACATCTTCATCTCCTCCTTCGTATAGCCGTTGGGCTGGAAGACGTCAATCTGCGGAATCACGTTGTAAGCCAACTGGTGAGGGAACTTCTTGATGGTCTTCACCTCGCCTGTCTCTACCATCTCCTTGTACTGCTGCTGCAGTTCGGCCATAGCGGCGGCACCAGCACCACTGGCACTCTGATAAGAAGAGACGTGGATGCGCTTGATATGACTGATATTCTCCAATGGCTGCAGTACAACCACCATCATAATCGTGGTGCAGTTGGGGTTGGCGATGATGCCACGCGGACGCTTCAGCGCATCCTCAGCGTTACACTCAGGCACTACCAAGGGCACATCGTCATCCATGCGGAAAGCGCTGGAGTTGTCAATCATTACAGCACCATACTTCGTGATGGTCTCAGCAAACTCCTTCGACGTACCGGCACCAGCAGAGGTGAAGGCGATGTCGATGTCCTTGAAGTCGTCGTTATGCTGTAACAGCTTTACGGTCAATTCCTTACCGCGGAAAGTATATTTAGTTCCGGCAGAACGCTCAGAACCAAACAACACCAATTCGTCCATTGGGAAATTTCTCTCGTCAAGCAGGCGCAGGAATTCCTGACCTACAGCGCCTGAGGCGCCCACAATTGCTACTTTCATCAGTCTCTATATTTTTCGTTGGTTGTAAATCGCCTGCAAAATTACAAAAAAACTTTCATTTTGTTCCATATTTGCCGAAAAAGTTGTAAATTTGCACAAATTTATTGATTTATGATGTCATATTTCCCAATAACCAGTCCGACACTCATCTTCTTTGTCGTGCTGCTCATCATTCTGCTGGCGCCCATTATCATGGGTAAGCTGCGCATTCCGCACATCATCGGAATGGTGCTGGCTGGCGTGCTCATTGGCGAGCATGGACTGCACTTGCTGGATCGCGACAACTCGTTCGAGCTGTTCGGCAAGGTGGGACTGCTGTACATCATGTTCCTGGCAGGCTTGGAGATGGACATGGAGAGCGTAAAGAAGAACTCCAGGCGCATCCTATGGTTTGGACTCTTGACGTGCTTGGTACCACTGGTGCTGACCTACGTAATGGCGATGTGGCTATTGGACTATTCGTCGACAGCCTCGTTCCTGCTGGGTTGCATCATGGCGTCGAACACGCTCATTGCCTACCCCATCATCTCGCGCTACGGCATGGGCCGCCACCCCAGCGTGATGCTCAGCGTGGGAGCCTCGATGCTGTCGCTCTTCATGGCGCTGATGATGCTGGCGGCCCTGTCGGCATCGTATAGCAAGGACGTAAGCATCGGCTTCTGGCTGTTGTTCGTAATAAAGTTTGCGGCCTTCTGTGCGTTCAGCATCATACTCATTCCCAAGGTGACGCGCTATTTCCTGCGTCGCTACTCGGACGCCATCATGCAGTTCATCTATGTGCTGTCTGTGATGTTCCTCTCGGCAGCTTTGTCCGAGGCCATCGGCGTCGAGGGCATCGTGGGCGCTTTCATCGCAGGCCTTATATTAAATAGGTATATACCTCACGTGTCGCCGCTGATGAACCGCATCGAGTTCATTGGCAACGCCATCTTCATCCCCTACTTCCTGATTGGTGTGGGCATGCTCATCAACGTCGGCTCCTTGTTCGATGGCTGGCGCATGCTGTTCGTCGTGGCGCTCATCGTCTTCTTCGGAACGTTTGGCAAAGCGCTGGCGGCCTATATCTCCAGTCTCTTGTTCCGACTGACCAAGGCCGAAGGTCACATGATGTTCGGACTGACCTGTGCCCACGCAGCTGGTGCCATCGCAATGGTAATGGTCGGCATGCGTCTGGAAGTGACTCCAGGGCAATACCTGGTGAACAACGAGATACTGAATGGTGTGGTTATTATGATTCTCATCACCTGCATCATTTCGACGATGATGACCGAGAAAGCCTCGCAGGAACTAACCCTCGCCAGTAGTGTGGTCAGCGGTTTTGCCGCTGACACTTCCCACTCGCCCAAGAACGAAAAGGTGCTTCTCTGCGTAAAATACCCCGACATAGCGCCCCAACTGCTGGAGCTGGCTATCATGATGCGCAATCCCAAGCGCAATCGCGGACTGGTGGCGCTCAACGTGGTCTATGACGACCAACAGGCCAGCAACCACCGTGAGGACGGACTGCGACTGCTGGAGCGGCTGCAACAACGCGCCTCGGCCGCTGACCTGCAGATGCAGACACAGGTGCGTCTGTCGTCGAACATCGCCAATGGCATCAAGCACGCCTTCCGCGAATTTGGTTGTTCAGAGATTATCATGGGCATGCACGTCCACACAGATGTCAACCCCAAGTTCTGGGGTGAATTCCTGCAGAGCTTATACAACGGACTGAACCGCCAGATTGTGCTGACGCGCTTTGTGCAACCCTTGAACACCCTGCGACGCATACAGGTCGCCGTACCCTCGCGCGCTGAGTTCGAACCTGGCTTCCACCGCTGGCTGGAGCGCTTGGCACGCATGGCAGGCAATCTGGACTGCCGCATCCAGTTCCATGGGCGCAACGAGTCGTTGGAGCTGATTCGTGAATACATCAACAATCACCACCCTAGTGTTCGTGCTGAGTACACCTTCATGGCCCATTGGAACGAGCTACCTCGTCTGGCTGAGAACATCGGCCAAGACCACATGTTCGTCGTCATCACCGCTCGTAAGGGCACCATCTCGTACAAGAACGCGCTGGAGCGCCTGCCCAAGGAGCTCATGCAGCACTTCTCTGGCAAGAACCTCATGATTCTCTTCCCAGACCAGTACGGTACACAGAAGGAGGAGTCTATGACGTTCACTGCCGCCCAGCACCAGGAGGAGAGCAGCTACTATGACATCATTGCCCGCTGGCTCCAGAAGCAGCGAGGCACCCTCAAGAAATAGCGTGGTTGGCGGTTTACCCGCTGGCATCAAGAATTATGATTACAATAGAAAATATCACCAAGAGCTTCGGCTCACTACAAGTTCTGAAAGGCATTGACCTCCACATAGATCGTGGCGAGGTAGTCAGCATCGTCGGCCCAAGTGGCGCTGGCAAGACCACCCTGCTGCAAATCATCGGCACGCTGGACCGCCCCGACAGCGGTTCTGTGCACGTCGATTCTGTCGACGTAACCACCCTCTCCCAAAAGAAGTTGGCCGACTTCCGCAATCGCCACATCGGCTTCGTCTTCCAGTTCCACCAACTGTTGCCTGAGTTCACGGCTCTGGAGAATATTATGATACCCGCCTACATTGCAGGCACGTCGCAGAAAACCGCCAAACAACGCGCCCTCGACCTGCTGCAGTTTATGGGACTCTCTGACCGCGCCAGCCACAAGCCCAACGAGCTCTCTGGTGGCGAGAAACAGCGCATTGCCGTAGCCCGTGCCTTGGTCAACAACCCTGCTGTTATCCTAGCTGACGAGCCCTCAGGTTCACTTGACAGCCACAACAAGCAGGAGCTGCACCAACTCTTCTTCGACCTGCGCGACAAGTACGGCCAGACCTTCGTCATTGTGACCCACGACGAGCAGCTGGCTTCGATTACCGACCGTACTATTCACATGAAAGATGGATTGCTATGCTTAAACTCGGAGATTACAACACCCTCAGAATAAAGAAGCGCACCGACTTCGGCCTCTATCTGGACGGCGGCGAGGAGGGCAACATCCTGCTGCCCAACCGCTACGTGCCCAAGGGCTACGTCATCGGTCAGGAAATAGAAGTGTTCCTCTACCTCGACCAAGACGAGCGAATCGTGGCAACCACCGAGCACCCCATTGCCAAGGTCGGCGAGTTCGCCTGGATGGAGTGTGCCTGGACGAACGAATATGGCGCCTTCCTCAACTGGGGCTTGATGAAAGACCTCTTCTGCCCCTTCCGCGAACAGAAAACTCGCATGGAACGCGGACAGCGCTACTACGTCTATGTTATGGAGGACGAGAAGACGCACCGCCTCATGGCCACCTCAAAAGTGGAGCGATATCAGCAAAAAACGGGCTATGAACAGGCTCTTGACTTCTCAGATGAGCTACTTCACTACCTAAAAACCCACGATGGGCACTGTGATTTGGGTGACAAGAGCCCCTCGGAAGCCATCGCCCACCGTTTTGGTGTCTCGAAAAAGGTCTTCAAAAAGGCCGTTGGCGACCTCTACAAGCGTCATCTTATCACAATTTCCGACGATTCTATCACTCTCGTGTGATTTTTCGCCCCTTTTTTGTAGCAAAAAACAGCCGATACACCCACGTACCAGCCTGATACAAATATGTATTAGACTGATACACGCGCGTATAAGCCTAGTACGGCGACGTATAAGCCTGATACACGCACGGGTGTTGCAATGTTGCATGTTGCAACGTTGCAATAAGCACCCTCCACCACCCCCGATGCGGAAGGGGTATTATTACCCATGAAACATTATGATAAATAGAATTATAAATTAATTCTATAATTCTTACTATTATACTCCTTATTGCAACATTGCAACGCAACAATGCAACAAGACGCAGTAAAAGAAATCGCCCAGGGATTTCTCCTTGAGCGATTATTCTATGATGCGAGCCAGTACTATATCCTCTATGGCTCCATGTTGATGTTCAGCGTAGCAACATACTTGTTCTTCTTGCTACCCTCAAGGTTGGTGGTAAGTGTGAAGATGCAGGTGTTGCTGGTGAACTTCAGGTCGATAGCACTATTGTCCTGGATGAACTTGTTACCCATCTCACTGTCTTTCAGCTCGATAGCGATGTTAGCATAGTTACCGCCATTCCATTTCCATGTAGCAACGTCGGGAGTGCCATTAGTGTACTCCAGCATCAGCATACCGGTTTTATCAATGGTCAGCGACTTAATCTCGCGATTCAGTTCTTCCAGTTCCTCATCGGAGAAACCAGTATCGCGCTTCTTAACCTCATCAACGAACTGGCTCAGGTCACCACCCTGTACAGGCAGAGACAAAGCGGTAATATCGCCAGAAAGGGTCAGCTTCATGCTCTTTACCTTCCATGTGCGGGCAATCATGTCAAGATTGCTGCCACCAGCCATCTGCTCATAAACAATCTGTGCCTGAACGTCCTCTTCGGTCTGGAACGTATAAGTTTGGTTGTCGATAGTGATGGTGACAGAAATGCCGAGCGAAGTACCCTTAGAGGTACGGGTAGTTGAAGAACTTACGGTACCTGCACCCTGAATGGTATATGTGCCGCCCTCGACCTTAGTAACGTTGTAAGCAGCATACAGTTTCCTGCCGCCCTTGGTTACCTCAAAGACAGCCTTTCCGCTCTCAGTAATGTTAATACCTGTCAACTTAGCACCATCAGTAGTTGTCGGAGCCTGAGCAGTAGCAATAGTAAAGGCGGCTGCAGTAGAGGCGTAGGTCGGTGTGGGATAAGATGGTTGGGGATTGTCACCTGCAGGTGAGTCATCGCTGTCAGAGCCACATGCAGCAAGGCTTACTGCTACGAAAGCAGCCATTGCATAATAAAGAAAATTCTTTTTCATAGTTGTTATTTTTTATAATTATGTATACTTAAATATTGTTAGAACAAGCGACCAACAATGCGGAATGTCATAACGGGATAAACGCCAAACTTCTCGATAGTCTTAATGGCATCCTTTGCATCTTGATAGTCCTTGTCAGGATTGGTAATCTTGTCTTTGTCTATTTTCTGGTTGGCGGTTACCCAGTCACCAGCTGCATCGTCCCAAGCGTTGATGTTTGACCAAACCTCAGGCTTTCCCCAGAACTGTACACCAAGGTCGAACTGCACACCAATACGCTTCTTGGGGACTGCACGACCAAAGCCAATACCCAGATAAGGCTTGAAACTGTTAACCTTCAGGTCTGCTTCTACATCACCATTTTCTTTATTAGAAACCAACGTATAGGTATCGGTACCAGAACCAAGTTCCAGACCTGCAGTACCCCAGTTGCCCTGCTTTACGAATGGCTCCTTATTCTTGACAGAAACCACTTTCTCTTTACCAAAGTAAGCACCAGCAGTAAAGTGGAACGTGGTCTTCTTAGAGGGATACCAATCGAAAAGAATGCTGAAATCGCCCATCTCAAGCTTGCCTTCCAGATCTACTTTATCAGTAATGAAAGCGGGGTCGCTACCAACTTTGATATTCTGAGTGTACTTAAACTTGGGCATGAATGCGTATTCAGCACGTACAGCAAAATTGGCTGTCAATGGAGCAGCCAACTGGAAACCAATACCAGTAGTTCCTGCAGAAACGCCAAAGCTGACATGATTGAAAAAGCCGTAATCGTCTTCATCCAACTGCGCATGTGCCTGTCCGAAACCAAACAGTACGGTAGCACATATCAAGAGTAATTTCTTCATAGTTGTATAGTTTTATTTGAGTTAATGATTGTTTACTGTCTGCAAAGATAAGTAAAAAAATTATATGTTCCAAACTTTTTACTTGAAATTTGGAACATATTTTAAGAATTGCCGAAAAAATTGCAATTTTAGAACTCCGCAGACTTTGGTGTGCGCGGGAACGGGATTACGTCACGGATATTCTGCATGCCTGTGACAAACAAAATAAGACGCTCGAAGCCCAGTCCGAAACCTGCGTGTGGGCAAGAACCCCAACGGCGGGTGTCGATATACCACCACAGGTGAGTCTTATCCATCTTGCGGCGCTCAATTTCACCCATCAGTTTATCGTAGCTCTCCTCACGGACGGAGCCACCGATAATCTCGCCGATCTGTGGGAACAGCACATCGGTACCCTGCATCGTAGGACCAGGAGCAACGGCACCCTTGTAGCCTACACTACCCTCGCCCTTCTCTTCGTTCTGCTTCATGTAGAACGACTTGAAGGCACGTGGATAGTCGGTCATGATGACGGGCTTCTTGAAGTGCTCCTCGACGAGGTAGCGCTCGTGCTCGCTGGCAAGGTCGTCGCCCCAGTTGCAGGGGAACTCAAACTTCTTGCCGTTCTTGATAGCCTCCTGCAGGATGTTGATACCCTCAGTATAAGGCAGGCGTACGAAGGTCTCCTTCAAGACACCCTCCAGACGCTGAATCAGGGTCTTGTCAATCATCTGATTCAGGAATGCAAGGTCGTCCTTACAATTGTCGAGGGCCCACTTCACGCAGTACTTGATGAAGTCTTCCTCCAAGTCCATCAGCTCTTCCTGGTCGAGGAAAGCCACCTCAGGCTCTACCATCCAGAACTCAGCCAAGTGGCGTGGAGTATTAGAATTCTCAGCGCGGAACGTAGGGCCAAAGGTATAGACAGCACCCAGAGCGGTAGCTCCCAGCTCACCCTCCAACTGACCAGAAACGGTCAGCGAGGTCTGCTCGCCAAAGAAGTCGTCGTCATAGATAATCTTACCTTGCTCGTCCTTCTTTAGGTCGTAGAGGTTCTTGGTAGTCACCTGGAACATATTTCCTGCACCCTCACAGTCGCTGGCAGTAATCAGCGGAGTGTGGAAGTAGAAGAATCCGTGCTCGTGGAAATAGGTATGGATGGCCATCGCCATATTATGACGAATACGCATCACAGCACCAAACGTATTAGTACGCAGACGCATGTGGGCATTCTTACGCATAGCCTCGAACGACTGACCCTTCTTCTGCATGGGATAGTCGTTGCCACAGAGTCCGTAAACCTTCAAACTCGTAGCCTGAATCTCTGAAGACTGACCAGCGCCCTGACTCTCGACCAAAGTACCCTCAGCACAGATGCAAGCACCTGTGGTGATGTCCTTCAGCAACTGCTCGTCAAACTTCGTGGGGTCAACGACAACCTGCACGTTCTTAATGGTGGAACCATCGTTCAGCGCAATGAAGTCAACTGCCTTCGAGCTGCGATGCGTGCGCACCCAACCCTTTACGCAAACTTCCTTGCCATATTCTGTGCTCTTCAGCACATCAATAATCTTTGTTCTCTTCATAATCTTATTGTTTTGTAAGCCGAGGCTAAGTCTCGGCCTACTGAACTTTACTCGTAAGCACCCATGCGCAGGCGGTCTACCTCTTCTTCTGTCAGGTAGCGCCAATCGCCACGCTTCACGTTCTTCTTAGTCAGACCTGCAAACTGTACACGGTCGAGCTTAGTAACTTTGTAGCCCAGGCTCTCGAAGATACGGCGCACGATGCGGTTCTTACCAGAGTGAATCTCAATGCCAACCTGCTTCTTGTCAGTATCGCTAGCATACTCGATAGCGTCGGCCTTGATATCGCCATCGTCAAGGGTAATACCCTCGGCAATCTGCTGCATGTCGTGAGCAGTCACGGCCTTATCGAGGTGAACGTGGTAAATCTTCTTCTTCAGGAACTTAGGATGAGTCAGCTTAGAAGCCAGGTCACCATCGTTGGTCAACAGCAGTACACCAGTAGTATTGCGGTCCAGACGACCAACAGGATAGATGCGCTCCTCGCAAGCTCCCTTCACAAGGTCCATCACGGTCTTACGCTGCTGGGGATCGTCGCTGGTGGTAACGTAGTCCTTGGGCTTGTTCAACAGCACATAGACCTTCTTCTCCATCTTGACAGGCTGGTCGTGGAACAGCACTTCGTCAGTACGCAACACCTTGGTACCCAGCTCGGTTACAACCTCACCATTGACCTTAACGACACCTGCCTGGATGAACTCATCAGCCTCACGACGACTGCAAACGCCAGCATTAGCCAGGAACTTGTTCAAGCGCAGGGGCTCGTTGGGATCGTAGTTCTCCTCCTTATATTCAATACGCTTCTTCAGCGAGTATTTTGCATTGGGATCATAGCCTGGAGTGTGCTGACGGAAACCGCCCTGAGGACGCTGACCATAGCCGCCACGCTGGTTGTAACCACCACGCTGCTGACCATAGCCACCACGCTGCTGGTAACCACCCTGCTGACCATAGCCTCCACGCTGCTGATAGCCACCCTGACGCTGCTGGCCGTAGCCACCACGCTGTTGATAGCCACCCTGCTGACGAGGCTGACCATACTGAGGACGCTGCTGACCATACTCTCCTTGCTGTGGGCGCTGGTTATAACCGCCCTGAGGGCGCTGCTGGTAACCACCCTGACGCTGCTGATAGCCACCCTGACGGGGCTGACCATACTGCTGACGAGGCTGATAACCTCCCTCACTATTATAATTGTTACGAGGACGATAGCCACCACGTGACTGGCCATATTCACCCTGAGAACGCTGCTGACCGCCTGACATCAAGCCGGCGCCAAAGCCCTCAGGACGGAAAGTGTCCCCTTCTTGTTCTTGGTTACGATTGTAGCTGCCCTGGTTGAATTGGGGGCGAGGCTTCTGAATACGTGGACGTGGCGAACGTCCTGGGCGATAACCCTGATAACCACTCTCGTGATTCTGATTCTGCTGCTCGGCAGACAGCTCTTCTGTTTTCTTTTCGTTTTCGAATTCCATAATTGTGTTGTTTTTTAAGTGGAGCCTCACGGCTCGCTGTTTGTGTTGATAATGCGGATTTTTATAAACCTATTTTTAATGTTAATTAAATTCCTGTATAATTAGATGGTGTTATTTCCATTAATTCGTTCTTAATCTCGTCACTAACGTCAAGACCCTGAATAAACGCGTGGATTGTCTCCTCGGTCATCTTCTGGTTAGTACGTGTCAAGGCCTTCAATGCCTCATAAGGATTGGGATAGGCCTCACGGCGCAGAATGGTCTGAATAGCCTCAGCCACCACAGCCCATGTATTCTCCAGATCCTCCTCCAACTTCTGCTCATTGAGGATAAGCTTGCGCAGACCTTTCAATGTGCTCTGAATAGCGATAAGCGCATGACCCATTGGCACACCCACATTGCGCAGAACGGTTGAGTCAGTCAGGTCGCGCTGCAGACGGCTCACAGGCAATTTCTGTGCCAAAAAGCCCAGCACGGCATTGGCCATACCCATATTACCCTCTGAATTTTCGAAGTCGATGGGGTTCACCTTGTGAGGCATAGCACTTGAACCCACCTCACCAGCCTTGATCTTCTGCTTGAAATACTCCATAGAGATATACATCCAGAAGTCGCGGTCAAGGTCTATAATGATGGTATTGATGCGACGCATAGCATCGAAGATAGCGGCCAGCCAGTCGTAGTTGGAAATCTGAGTAGTCCACTGTTCGCGCTCCAGTCCCAGCTTCTCTGAGACAAAGTTATTGCCAAATTCCTTCCAGTCATACTGTGGATAAGCAACATGGTGAGCGTTATAGTTACCTGTTGCGCCACCAAACTTAGCGGTGATGGGAGTATCTTTCAAACCACGCAACTGTTCCTCCAGACGCCAGACATAAACCATAATCTCCTTACCCAGACGTGTGGGTGAGGCGGGCTGTCCGTGGGTCTTTGCCAGCATGGGCACATTCTTCCACTGCTCAGCATAGTCATTGAGCTGCTCGATGAGTTCCTCAACCATTGGATAGTACACCTGCTCCAAAGCTTCCTTGATGCTCAAAGGAACGCTGGTGTTGTTGATATCCTGTGAAGTCAGTCCAAAGTGGATGAACTCCTTGGCCTCTACAGGGAAACCGCTGAGAGCACTGTGGGCGCCGTTTTTGCCAGCGGCATCTATCTGCTCCTTGATGAAATACTCCACAGCTTTTACGTCGTGGTTGGTCACCTTCTCGATATCCTTCACGCGCTGGGCATCCTGCTCAGTGAAGTTACGATAGATGTCGCGCAAGGGCTCAAAGAGATTGCGGTCTACTGTTGCCAACTGAGGCAACGGCAGTTCGCAAAGGGTAATGAAATACTCGATTTCTACGCGCACACGATAGCGTATCAATGCATACTCGGAAAAGTATCCTGACAACGGTTCGGTTTTGCTTCTGTAACGGCCATCGATAGGAGAAATGGCGGTCAATGCATCTAATTCCATGCTTTTCTAATACCTTAATTTTAATATATGGCTATACATTCTCTCAAATGTGAGTGCAAAGGTACAAAGAATAATTGAGAATTGAGAATTGAGAATTGAGAATTTTCTATTCAATTCCTGCTTTTTTTGATATTTAACAAAAAAAGAGTCCCAAATGATTTTGGAACTCCTTTGTGGGCGTTGACGGATTCGAACCGCCGACCCTCTGCTTGTAAGGCAGATGCTCTAAACCAGCTGAGCTAAACGCCCTTACTTTTCGTAAGCGGGTGCAAAGGTAAGGAGAAAATTCGAAACAGAAAAATTTTGGGCCGAAAATGTTTAGTTTATTAACTTCTTTTAGCACTTTCGACCCAAAAACCAATTACAACTGATATAATGCGCTGGCTTCCATCAGCTCTACCTGCTTCTCTGAAAGGATACGCTCACAGTTTTCCAAATCGGTAGGACGGATAACAACAGTAGCTGCATCACCATTCGAAAATGAATACATGTACTCAATAAATACACCATTCTCAGAGAGATGCTTCAATACCTTGGACAGCGAACCACTGACATTCGGACAGGTAAAGCCGATAACATCAGTAATCTTCACAGCAAAATGGGCAGCTTTCAGCACCTGATATGCCTTGTCAGGGTCGCTGACAATACAACGCAGAATACCAAAATCTGAGTTATCGGCAATACTCAAAGCTGAGAGGTTGATGCCAGCACCACCCAACACATCGGTTACTTCGGTCAGACGACCAGACTTGTTCTCCAGAAAAACTGATAATTGTTTTGCTAACATATTTCTATTATTTTCGTTATTATATTTTCGATATTACCTTATTTCGTTGTTACGAATTAAATCTTTCTCTTGTCAATAACGCGCTTAGCCTTACCCTCAGAGCGCTCAATACCCTTAGGTTCAACAAGTCTCACCTTGAAGCCCAGTCCGATAACAGAACGCAATTCGGCCTCCAGCTTCTTCTGCAAGCCCACAAGCGTAGCCATATCGTCCGTAAAGTACTCTTCCTTGACCTCTACTTTCAATTCTGAAGTATCTGTATTGTTCACGCGGTCTACAGTCAGCAAGAAGTGAGGCTCATACTCAGGCAACTTCAAGATAACATCCTCAATCTGTGATGGGAAGACGTTGACACCACGAATGATAAGCATATCGTCGCAACGGCCTAAAATACGATCCATGCGAACCAGCGTACGGCCACACTTACACTTATCGTAGTGCAGAGCTGTCAGGTCATGAGTACGGTAGCGCAACAATGGCATACCTTCTTTTGTCAGGTGGGTAAAAGTCAATTCACCCAACTCACCTTCAGGCATTGGCTCACCTGTCTGTGGGTTGAGAATCTCAGGATAAAACAGGTCTTCATTGAGGTGAGTGCCACATTGGTGTTCACACTCATACCCCACTCCAGGGCCGGCAATTTCACTTAATCCATAGATATCGTAGGCCTTAATACCCAGACTCTCTTCCAGTTTCTGACGCATCTTCTCCGTCCAAGGTTCAGCACCAAACACGCCGACTTTCAGTTTAAATTCCTCACGAGGATATTCGCATTCTCTCATCGCCTCGCCCAGGAACATAGCGTAGCTGGGGGTACAGCAAAGAATGGTTGTACCAAAGTCATGCATCAGCGTCATCTGCTTCTGCGTATTACCTGACGAAATAGGAATCACACTGGCACCAATATTTGTTGCTCCATCGTGAGCACCCAAACCTCCAGTAAAGAGTCCATAGCCGTATGCCACCTGGAAGATATCGTCTCTTCCTGCACCATAAGCAGTAAAAGCACGCGAGATTGCCTCTGACCACATAGCCAAATCCTTGCGGGTATAGAGCACTACAACAGGCTTTCCCGTAGTACCACTACTAGCATGGATACGCACAATCTGGCTCATCGGCACAGCAGCTAACCCAAACGGATAGTTGTCGCGCAGGTCGAGTTTATTAGTAAAGGGTAACTTAGTGATATCATCAATACTCTTGATATCACCTGGTTCAAGACCCATCTCTTGAAATTTCTTACGATAGAATGGCGTATTGTAATATACATATTCCGCCATCTTTCTTAAACGCTTACTCTGCACTTCGCGAAGCCGTTCACGACTCATGCACTCAATGGTCTCATTCCAAATCATCTTCTTTATACGTTTTAAATTAGTATTGGGCTTTTGTGTTGATGCAAAGGTACAAATAAGTGAGCAAATAACCAAACGTTTTAAACAAAAAAAAGAGTTCCGACAGAATCGGAACTCCTTTTAATATCTTCTATTGTTTAGATTACTTAATCTCAACAGTAGCGCGACGGTTGTAAGTGATTGGGCTCAGAGTGTTAACACCACCAGCAGCAACAATCTCGATGTTGTCGCGGCTTACGCCCATCTTAACGAGCTCGTCAGCAACGGTATTTGCACGCTTCTCAGACAGCTTCTGGTTGTAAGCAGCGCTACCAGTCTTGCTATCAGCGTAACCAGTAACAACAATCTTAGAGTTGTTATCCTTAGCAACCTTAGCCAGCTCAGATACATTCTGCAGGTCCTTCTTAGAAGCAACCTTAGCCTGACCGAGGTTGAAGAATACTGATACAGGAGCAGCAACAACCTTAGTAACGGTCTTAGTTGCAACAGCCGTACCAGGATCACCTGCCTTAGGCTGGTTAGCCAGCATATCCTTCAGACGAGCGTTCTCAGCCTGAGCGTCAGTCAGCTGTGCATTCAGAGCGTCGATCTGACCCTGTGACAGAGCCTTGATAGCATCTACGTCAGGAGTCTTGTTCCAAGTACCCTTGCCGAGGTTGAATGTAGCACCAACCTCCAAAGAGAGCTGGTTCAGACGATGCTTAGGAACGATACCACCAACAGCAGCACCTACCATCTCAGTACCATAGTTCATGTAACCGAGCTCGAGGTTCAGAGCAACCTTGCGGCTGATCTTGAAGGTGTTCAGCAAACCAGCGCTGAAAGTATAAGTACCTGCCTTACCAACACCGTTAGGAGTCTTGAAGGTGTGAGCCAAACCAGCACCGATGTAAGGAATGAAATTCCAAACACGGCTCTCGTCATAACCACCCAGCAGGTTGTGGAGGTTGAACAATACATGCTCATTAACAGAGAGCAACATAGGAACATCGCTGCTACCTACCTTACCCATCCAACCGATGTTTGCCTTAGTACGGAGTCCGAGGCCAGGAGTAAACCACTTACCTACAGCCAAAGAGAAGCTAGGAGCAGTAAAACCGTGCTGGCAAGCCTCGTTAGCATCAGTACCCATAGGGAACTTGCGGAAAGGAGCGCTGAACAAACCATGTGTTCCAACAGTGTAAGAACTCCAGTTCAGATTAGTCTGGATGAACCAGTTGCTCCAGAAAGAATTGGTTGCTACGCTATACTTCTCAGTAGGATCCTCCTGAGCCATAGCGTTCAGTGACAGACTGGCAACAGCCAGCATCAAGAATAACTTTTTCATACTATACTAATAAATTAAGTTAAATAATTCTATTTTCGAAATTCTGTGCAAAAGTAAATATTATTTTCGAATAATCAAAGTTTTTTAGCAAATAAATTCATTTTTACACTCATTTTTTTGATTTTTCGGTAGAAAATGGGCATTTTTCTTACTAAATAGCATATTTTTATATGAATTTATGATAACAAATGCTCAATATCTGCCTGTGGAAGAATACAGAGTATCGCTTTTCCATCAGGAGTATAATTTACATTGTCACAAGAGAAGAGGTTATTCACCACCACATCCATCTCTTCATTAGTCAGTTGTTGACCATAAGGGATAGCAGCATGACGCGCAAGACCAAGGGCAACCTGATGATTGATAGACAGGCTATCGTGGGTGACGGGTACTGCAGAAGCCACTATGTCCTGTATCAACTGAGTGGCATTCAACCCCTCAATACCAGCAGGAACACCATTGACGGCGTAGCTCGAAGGCCCTAACGGAGTCAGTTCAAAACCAACAGCGGTCAATGCGGGCATCATATCCTCCATAAGAGCGGCTTCCGAGGGCGCCATTTCAATAATCTCAGGAAACAGCATTCGCTGACTGCTAGCTGGCGTATTGGCCAGCTGTTGCATATAACGCTCATAGCGAATACGGACATCGGCACGATATTGGTCGATAATCATCAATCCTGATTTTACAGCCGTCATAATATAGCGTCCCTTATATTGATAATGCAAAGGGCTGACATCTGTCAACGCCATAGGCTGTTCAGTAGCAGGGACATCATCAAGCATGGCATTCGACTTATCTTGAGAAGCGCTGAAGAGTGACTGTTCCTGTTGAACTGGTCGAGTGGGCAGTCCCTCATAAAGTTTCTCCCAATTTCGCGATGCCTTCTCACGGAATGGATTATATTGGGGATTACGCTCCACATGTGGCATCTCAACAGGAATGGCTACGGGATTATAGGCAGGAATGTCAGGACGGCCCTCTGTATCGAACTCTATCTGAGGAATCTCACAGAACTGTCCAATAGCATCCTTTACTGCTGCAGACAATATCTGCCAGATGGCTTGCTCATTCTCAAACTTGATTTCAGTCTTGGTAGGATGGATATTGACATCAATGTCGGCAGGGTTTACCTCAAAATAAATAAAATAAGGTACGTGCGCGCCCGCGAGGATAAGTCTTTCGTATGCTTGTTGAACAGCCTTATGGAAATATGCATGCTTCATAAAACGGCCATTTACGAAGAAATACTCATGAGCACCTTTCTTACGGGCAGTCTCTGGTTTAGCAACAAAACCTGAAATCTTACAGAGTGCAGTTTCCACACTAACGGGTAGTAAATCCTGTCCATAGCGGCGACCATATATATCAGTAATACGTTGACGCAACGAGCCTGCTCTAAGGTTCATCAATTCCTGTCCATTACTATGAAGCGTAAAACAGATTTCTGGGTAAACCAGCGCAATACGTTCGAAGGCAGTCAGGATATTATTCAACTCTGTAGCATTGGTTTTCAAGAACTTACGTCTAGCAGGAACATTGAAAAACAAGTTACTAACAGTAAAGGAACTACCTACACCACACGAGCACATTTCCTGACTCTCTATGCGAGAACCAGAAAGCGTCAAACATGTACCCACCTCATCACCTTCTCGACGTGTTCGCAATTCTATCTGTGCCACAGCTGCTATAGACGGTAATGCCTCACCGCGGAAACCCATCGTATGCAGGTCAAACAAATCATCTGCTTTGCGAATTTTCGAAGTAGCATGACGTTCGAAAGCCAGACGAGCGTCAGTCTCTGACATGCC
The DNA here is from genome assembly GCA_900316265.1 of uncultured Prevotellaceae bacterium. Classification (GTDB taxonomy): domain Bacteria; phylum Bacteroidota; class Bacteroidia; order Bacteroidales; family Bacteroidaceae; genus Prevotella. The sequence continues at coordinate 34,092 of ONCH01000010.1, forward strand.
GCAACCATCATCAATGACCTGTATAGAGGTACGTCCAGCATCCACAACCAGCACATTGATGGTGTGCGCACCAGCATCTACGGCATTCTCCACCAGTTCCTTGACAACGGAAGCTGGTCGCTGAATGACTTCTCCTGCAGCAATCTGATTGGCTACACTATCAGGTAGCAACTGTATCACGTCAGTCATGGTTCTTCGTATTCTTAGGTGGTTCACGACGCTTTATCTCCTTCAACTCTGAGCCAGCCTTCTTAGGGCGCCAGTTGAAAATATCGTCCTTATCCAATGGACGAACATAGTCAAACCACGCAAATTGCGGAAGGAAATGCTTACCTGGCGGCACCTGTGTCATGGGATACAAGGTACCCGTAGGTTTCTCCATCCAAATCTTCTTCATTTTTCTGTTCTCCAGAAACATCTTCATCAACGGTGTCTCTGTATAGTTCAATCCAATGATAGTACTATCCGACTCATCGATAGGGTAATACACTACCAAGACATTGTCAATAGCCTGTGTCTCACGGATTTCACCTTTTTTAAAGAACGCCTTCATCTCCTTTGACGAGACCTGATTATAGTGCGAAGAATCTTTCAACTGCTCAGCAGAAAAAGCCTGTCGTAACACATGGGCACGGTCTATAGTGGAGTCACGCATATAGACCTTAATCTCCTCACCAAAGAGCTGTTGTCCGAGATTCCAAACGATAGGATCTTTATACATCGTCATACAAGAGTCCTGCGAGTTATAGACCAGTGAATCACATACGGCTTGCACATCCTTACGGAAGGCTCGTACCTTGTTGTAAGCATGAATAACGCGATATACAGAATCAGTACGAATATTATAAGTAAATATCTTAAATGTATCGGCATGCATATAGAGCGAGTCGCGCTGTGAGAAATCGATGGTAACAGCCCGTTTGGTAACCATTGCATAGCCTGTCGAATCATTATACTCACAGTAGTCGCCCGTCATCATATTTTTATTCACGGAATCCGTGTAGATAACATTATTATACGCATAGTTAGTACCATCTGCGGCATTGTGGTATACGCTGTCGCCTATGAGCTTACGCCCCTGGTCTTTAATAACCGAACGTCCGAAAAGCTCTGAACGTTCCGACTTGGTATTGTAATAACCGTCCTCACTATAGATATGGCTGCTACCTGACGTAATATTCGATGGACCTACGATATGCGCCGTTGAAGTTTGCGTATCATAGTACAATGAATCCGTGGTCAGAAAGAGCTTATTGTCTTTCAAACGCACATCATAGTAGAACATTGCCTGTTTCGTATCTGTATGATACTCACCCCAGTCGGACGTCAACACAGTCTTCCCATCCACCAGTTTGCCACCTTCGAAAAAATTTCCGAAATTATACATACGGTCATAGTCCAGTGAGTCAGTATAAAGTGTTGTTTTACGATGTCGCAGCACCACATTATAACGAGCTTGCGCCAACTGGTCATTGCCATCGTAATAAGCATAGTTACTCGTTAAACTCAGAGTATCACCCTGTTTCATCTTCACATTTCCGAAGGCCTCAAAGGAGTTGGTTTGCTCATAAAAGTGTGCACTATCACAAAACAGGTCAGCGCCCTGATGTCGGAAATGTACATTACCATGTAGCACCTGGGCATCACCATTGCGATACTGATCATAGTGAAGATTGTCAGAATGGACCAGGTACACGCGCTTGTCCTCCACTTTCTTCCGTGGAGAACGCTTGCGCTGTGGCTGTGCCGCGAAGGCAAAAGCCAGCACCAACAATCCGAGAATGACAGACAACGATTTCCTCAAGCTCTCAACTTTAAACTCTATACTTTACTTCACCCATCCCTCGTACTCAAACTTACAATCGCGATAGCGCTCGTTGAGACGAACATAGGTAGACTTAATGCGATTAACCACCCAGTCGTGTAACACTTTCTCACGCTGCTTAGCGGTCACCACATTCTTCATAATCTGGAAATCCTCTGTAATAGTTGCCTTATGGCCCTCACGACGGTTCTTCAGTTTCACAATAGCACATACCGACTTTCCATGTCCATTAATCATCTGGAAAGGAGCAGAGATGTCCCCCACCTCCAACCCATCAACAGCCTTAGCAACCTCTGCTGGCAGATCTGCCATCTTGAAACGAGAGGTACGCCCCTCTTGTGTGACATTTGCCATCAAACCATTATTGTTACGTGTATCCTTGTCATCAGAGAAGAGCGCAACGCCATCCTCAAAGGTGAACGTACCCTTAAAATGGTTGCCCAAAACTTCAGGAGCCACACCTGTACGAATAGCTGTTGCAAGAGAATCCATACGACTCATCGCGGTATTCACAGCCTCATCACTCATTACAGGTTTGCGAAGAATGTGACGTACCTTGATTTTCTCACCACGTTTATCTATCAGCTGGATAATATGAAATCCAAATTCTGACTCCACTATCTTTGATACCTTTTTAGGATCTGTCAGACTAAAGGCTACATTAGCAAAAGCAGGATCCAATTCTATACGACTGGTATAGTCCAGTTCTCCACCTCGACGAGCCGAACCAGGATCTTCAGAATAGAAACGTGCCAATGTCTGGAATGTAGACTCTCCCTTATTGATACGGTCGGTATAGTCACGCAATTCCTCTTTCACACGATTAATCTCCTCCTGCTCAATACGTGGCTGCATAGTAATAATCTGTACTTCCACCTCTGTCGGCACAAAGGGAAGACTATCCTGAGGCAGATCCTTAAAATATCTACGCACTTCAGCAGGTGACACAGAGATATCTTTAGTAAGTTTCTGCTGCATACCCTGCACCATCTGACGTTCACGGAACGATTCACGCAAATCAGCTCGTATCTGACTCATGTTTTTCTTTTGATACTCCTCCAATTTCTCGCGTGAACCTATAACAGAAATCATCTGCTCGATATACTGCTCAACTCCACTAGAGATTTCAGACTCTGTAACCTCTACACTATCGGTAATGGCCTGATTCAGAAATAGTTTCTGCACAGCAATTTGTTCAGGTATAGAGCAGTCTGGGTCACCATTCCAGCGCAAACCTTCCTGTTCGGCCTGCAAACGCATAGCCTCAACGTCCGACTTCAATATAGCCTCATCGCCAACAACCCATATTACCTCGTCAACAATGGCGCGGAGGCTGTCGTTCTGAGCATTACCTTGTGAAACTAGCGTTACTAGTAAAACTAGAATAACTAGAAATCTTTTATTCATGCTTATTGACTGTCTTTAATACTTCTTCATTCACTGTAAATGTATAGCGACGGCGCAATTCTGCCACCCATTCACGCTCCAGTTCATCTTGTAGGTCGGCTGTAACCAAGCCACGCACATCAGTATAATCCTGAGGGGCTTTGAGAAGTTTTCCATAAGTAGCGTCAATGGGGAAACCTTTTACGCTATCCACTTTTACATCCTGTTTCTTGAAAACTTCACGGTCTATCAGCTTGTTATCGCCCTTCTTAAAGAGTCCCTTCTCCACACGAATACGAAGGATAGAATCGTTGTTAAAGGTCTTACGCAAAGCCTCGTTCCATTCGTCGAATTTCAGTTTCTTTACACAGTCGGCAACAGCCTTCACATCTGACTGCACCTTTACATGGTATGCCATGCCCTTAAAACGAGGTTCATCCCACTTATATTTTGCTTTATTCTTCTTGAAATAGCTATCTAATGCAGCCTCGTCTTTAGCAGCCTTATCCCATACGTGCTGGTTACTTATTTCATAAAGCAGGAGGCCATCATGATACTCTTTGATGAGGTAGCGCATAGACGGGTCAACAGCTGACAACGAGTCGGTACGCATAGCAATCAGGCTTTCCTTGGTCAGCTGACCATTGGAATTCTTTACCATCTCCTCAATTTTACGATCAGAGATGCTGTTACGTGCACCACGCTGTTCCAAGTACTTCAAGATATTCTCCTTATGGAAATCAAAAGGTTCAAACTGCTTACGTTCCTTCATTAAAATAATGTGCCAGCCATAAGGTGACAATACGGGTTTACTCATCTCACCTGGCTGTAAAGCAAAGGCAGCGTCCTCAAACTCCTTAACGGTCTGGTTTTTGCTGAACCATCCCAGCAAGCCACCACGTCTAGCAGAACCTGTGTCTTGAGACAAACTTTTTGCCAGAGTCTCAAAGTCTGCGCCCGCCTTCAACGCTCCATAAATGGAATCAATGCGCTGCTTGGCCGCTTGCTGCTCAGCCTCAGAAGCCTTTTGGGACAATCTGATTAGGATATGTGCTGCGCTCACCAATCCATCTGGGCCAATGCTTTCCACTGTCTGGTCATAAACCTTATGGGCTTCTTCCAGCATATCATCATCTGTCACAAAGGTTGGAACAATCTGTTGGTCACGATACTGTGCAAACTCCGTCAAGAAAGCCTGCGTAGTATCGATGCGAGCATCAAGTGCTGCCTGAACCTTTAGCTTATAGTTAACAAACAAATCTACATACTCTTCAACATTCTTCTTGTCGATAACGCCGTCAGTATTGTTTTTGTTATAGGAATACTCAAACTCTGAACGGGGTACGGCGGTTCCGGCCACCGTCATGATGACAGGGTCGTTAACAAGCTGTGCCGTAGCAGTCAAGGCACTTAGCAGATAAGCTGCCAAAAATAATTGTTTTTTCATTTAATCGTTGGGTCTTGAATAGTTAGGCGCCTCACTAGTAATAGTGATGTCGTGCGGATGCGACTCATTAACACCGGCATTAGTGATACGCGTAAACTTGGCATCATGTAATTTCTCAATAGTAGGAGCGCCACAATAACCCATTCCTGAGCGCAGTCCACCTACCATCTGGTAGATAACTTCCTGAACGGTGCCTTTGTAAGGAACACGTCCAGCAATACCCTCTGGCACAAGTTTCTTCACATCCTTGGTATCAGCCTGGAAATAGCGATCCTTAGAGCCATGTTCCATCGCCTCTAAAGAGCCCATACCTCGATAGCTCTTAAACTTACGTCCATTATAGATAATGGTGTCACCAGGACTCTCCTCAGTTCCTGCCACCAGTGAGCCAATCATCACGCAAGAGCCACCAGCAGCAAGAGCTTTAACAATATCGCCAGAATAGCGCAGTCCGCCGTCAGCAATAAGGGGCACACCAGTACTCTTCAAAGCATTATACACATCATAGACAGCACTCAATTGGGGAACACCCACACCTGCGACAACGCGCGTAGTACAGATAGAGCCAGGACCAATACCAACTTTTACAGCATCAGCACCATTATCCACCAACATGCGTGCAGCCTCACCTGTAGCGATGTTACCCACCACGATATCAATATTGGGGAACGAAACCTTGGCCTCACGGAGTTTCTCGATAACGCTCTTCGAGTGTCCGTGAGCAGTATCGATAACAATAGCATCTACACCTGCATTTACCAATGCCTGCATACGGTCAAGCGTATCGAAAGTAACACCCACACCAGCAGCTACACGCAGACGACCTTTCTCGTCTTTGCAAGCCATGGGTTTGTCCTTAGCCTTTGTAATATCTTTGTAGGTGATAAGACCCACCAAGTGATTATCTTTATCGACCACGGGAAGTTTCTCAATCTTGTTCTCTTGCAGAATCTGAGCGGCAGCAGCCAAGTCTGTCTGTTGGTGTGTCGTCACGAGGTTTTCTTTGGTCATAACCTCGTCAATCTTTTTGTCCAGACGACGCTCAAAACGCAGATCACGATTGGTAACAATACCCACCAAACGGTTCTCCTCATCGACAACAGGAATACCACCGATATGATACTCAGCCATAATATCCAGTGCATCCTGCACAGTAGAGCCACGACGGATAGTGACAGGATCATAGATCATACCGTTCTCTGCACGCTTTACGATAGCCACCTCACGAGCCTGATTCTCGATAGACATATTCTTGTGGATAACACCTATACCACCTTCACGAGCGATTGCTATAGCCATCTGGCTCTCTGTAACAGTATCCATTGCTGCTGTTACAAATGGAACATTCAACTCGATGTGGCGAGAGAATCGTGTCTTCAACTCTACCGTCTTAGGTAACACCTCTGAATAACCTGGAATCAACAGGACGTCGTCAAAAGTCAGGCCGTCCATCACAATTTTGTCTGCAATAAATGATGACATAAAAATACTTCTTTAAATTTTATTGCGTGCAAAATTACTCATTTTTTCTGAGACGGCAAGCGTTTTCACCTATTATTAATAGGATTTAACGTAACTCTAACACTACTCTACCCTGCTTGTCGGTAGATACAGCAACAGACATATTACCCTGCTGCCATATTTTCTGATTAGAGGAAGTAAAGCCATTCGTCTGCAAATCGCGGCAAACGGCAGTGATATCATCGGTAGCTATCAGCGTGATTGCAGTAATAGTCTGCTTGCGACGGGCAATAGAGACAACAGCCTTATAATCAGCCATATTCATTGAAGCCGTCACTGCCTTGGATGTTGTTTTCCCTAAGGTATAGTCATAGCTAAGCAGAACATTTTGTACCCCTTTTAGAGTCTTGTTCTGAAGCAGTTTCACACCCAACCCCACCAAATCTGTATGATTACATACTGCTGCCAAACCATCAGCAATCGTGCGTGGCGCCGTTTCATACGCTTTATCCTCCATTTCTTGATAAGCCATCTCGTAGGCTTTAGCATCATCAAGAGCAAAACCGATGGTATAGCTAGTGGTCTGCGAGTTGCGTTCGTAGTGCATATTAACAGTTCCCAAACGATTCTGGATAGTATATGCCTCACCCTGATTGTCGACAAAACCACACCCATACTCTTTTACTAGCTCTTTCTTAAGAGTAGTGAAACGTTGTTTGACAGCCTGTTCTGATGGATAAATAGTCTGCTCTTCCACATCAACGGCATATACACGTCCTGTCTGTTCCGAAACTGCCAATGTAATAAGTGACTTAGCACCATAGACCTCGCCCTCATAGAAATAGGTCTTTGAGGTTTGTACACCCTCATTTTTTCGTTCCACAAAGCCCTGTTGCAGTAAAAGCGTCTCAAAGCGTTTAGCCTTAATGCCCAAAGGTGTTTTGAGAAAAGCATTACGATTATTACGATTATTCGAGCATGTAGACACATCAGCAAGGGCAAGTTGTGCATCGTCATCGATTCCATCAGCCATTACAGGAGCTTTTGTTTCTGTTTTGGCCTTTTTCTTAAACAACTTCTTAAAAAGCTGTGCATCTGCAGACTGCGACACAAAAGCCACAGTCAGCAATATCATTAACAACCTCTTCATGATTTTAATTTGCCATTTCCGATATAAACTTGATACGTACTAGACGAATCTCATCTTCCGAGCATTCTTGCCCCAGTTCATCGAGCGCAGCCTCTAACGAATCTGTATCACTATCAGCAAAATAGTCGTAGATATCGTCAATACGATCTTCGTCCATCACCTCTTCCAGAAAATAGTCGATGTTTAGTTTCGTGCCACTATAAACAATAGCTTCCACCTCATCGAGCAATTCTTCGAATTCCAAACCTTGTGCTGTGGCAATATCGTCGAGGGCAATCTGACGGTCTATCGCTTGAATTATTTTTACTTTCAGTATCGACTTCTTAGCCACTGTACGTACACGAAGGTCACTGTGACGGATAATCTCATTCTCATCACAATAACGTTTGATGAGATCGACAAACTCCTTAGCATAAGGTTGTTTCACCTTACCCTCACCTACTCCCTGAATATTCTTCAGTTCCTCCAAGGTAACAGGATAGTCGGTAGCCATCTGCTCAATACTAACATCTTGGAAGATAACGTATGGCGGACGTTCCATTTTCTTGCTGACCCTCTTACGCAAGTCTTTCAGCATAGCGCTGAGCGTTGGATCCAGTGCACCGCTACCCATCTCATGCTCTGTATCGTTCTCATAGTCCTCTGAGAACTCGTTGTCCTCCACAATCATAAAAGTGGTCGGATTCTTGATAAATTTTTTACCTGCAGACGTCAGTTTCAGCAATCCGTAGTTCTCTACATCTTTCTTCAGATAGCCAGCAATAAGTGCCTGACGGATGACAGGGTTCCAATGCTTAGGATTGTCATCTTCTCCTGCTCCGAAAAGGTCGTGATTCTGGTGTTTATGTGCCAGAATTTCCTCTGTTTCCTTGCCTTCCACAAAATCAATGATATAGTTGGTACGGAAATTTTCCTTCAACGCCTGCACGGTCTGCAGTACAATAACGAGCTGTTTCTCGGCCTCAATTTTCGTTTTAGGATGCAGACAATTGTCACAATTATGGCAGTTGTCTGGAGTATACTCTTCACCAAAATAATGGAGTAGCATCTTACGGCGACATACCGATGTCTCCGCATAAGCCGCTGTTTCAGCCAACAATTGTCTCCCGATATCCTGTTCGGCAACGGGTTTACCCTCCATGAACTTATCCAGCTTTTGCAGGTCTTTCTGAGCATAAAAGGTAATACACATACCCTCACCACCGTCACGACCTGCACGACCTGTTTCCTGATAGTATCCTTCCAACGATTTGGGAATGTCGTAGTGGATAACAAAGCGCACATCAGGCTTATCGATACCCATACCAAAAGCAATGGTAGCTACGATAACATCGATTTTTTCCATCAGGAAGTCATCCTGTGTCTGTGAACGCAGTGCAGACTCCAAACCCGCATGATAAGCAGCAGCCTTTATATCATTAGCTTTCAGAATCTCAGCCAGTTCCTCCACTTTCTTACGTGACAGACAGTAGATGATACCGCTCTTTCCTGGGTGCTGCTTGATGAATTTAATGATATCCTTGTCCACATCCACCGTCTTAGGACGTACCTCATAATACAAGTTAGGACGATTGAACGAGCTCTTAAACTCCGTAGCGTCCAGGATTCCCAAATTCTTCTTGATATCCGTGCGAACCTTATCAGTAGCAGTAGCAGTCAGCGCTATAATGGGAGCCTGCCCTATCTCATTAATGATAGGACGGATACGACGATATTCTGGTCGGAAGTCATGTCCCCACTCCGATATACAGTGTGCCTCGTCAATGGCATAGAACGATATCTTTGCCTGCTTCAGAAACTCCACATTGTCCTCCTTGGTCAACGACTCCGGGGCAACATACAGCAGTTTGGTGCGTCCTGCCATGATGTCTGCCTTCACCTGGTCGATAGCCGTCTTGTTCAGCGAAGAGTTCAGATAGTGAGCCGTTCCCTCGTCACTCATCGAGCTGATAACATCCACCTGATTCTTCATTAAGGCTATCAGCGGTGAGATAACGATTGCAGTACCATCCATCAGCAGTGATGGCAACTGGTAGCAGAGTGATTTACCGCCACCCGTAGGCATCAAGACAAAAGTATCCTTGCCGTCGAGTACATTCTGCACGATAGCTTCTTGATCGCCTTTGAACTTATCAAAGCCAAAATACTTTTTTAGTGCCTCTGTCAGGTTATATTTCTCTTTAGCCATAGGCTTATACTATTTATTATTGTAGGTGCGACTGGTCAAGCTGCTTCTGAGCATACTCTTTCGACACCTCAAAGGATTTCATTTTTTTAGAAGGAGTCTCAAACATGGCATCCATCATAATATTCTCCACAATGGAACGTAGCCCACGAGCTCCAAGTTTATATTCTACTGCCTTGTCAACAATAAGGTCAAGGGCCTCCTGCGAGAAGGTTAACTTGATGCCATCCATCTGGAACAGCTTTACATACTGCTTCACAATGGAGTTCTTCGGTTCCGTGAGGATACGCGTCAGTGCCTTACGGTCTAACGGATTCAAATAGGTGAGTACAGGCAGACGACCTATAATCTCAGGAATTAGTCCAAACGACTTCAAATCCTGCGGTTGAATATATTGCATAAGGTCGTTCTTATCTATCTTACGCACGTTCTGTACGGAATTGTAACCCACCACATGAGTATTCATACGCTGGGCTATCTTGCGCTCAATACCGTCGAAAGCGCCACCGCAGATAAACAGGATATTATGTGTATCAATATGGATATACTCCTGGTCGGGGTGTTTGCGACCACCCTGTGGCGGTACGTTGACGATGGTACCCTCCAACAGTTTCAAAAGTCCCTGTTGCACACCCTCACCACTCACATCACGTGTTATTGACGGATTATCAGTCTTACGGGCTATCTTGTCAATCTCGTCGACGAAAACAATACCACGCTGGGCAGCCTCTACATTATAGTCAGCCACCTGCAGCAAACGGGTCAGAATGCTCTCCACGTCCTCGCCTACATAGCCAGCCTCCGTAAACACGGTAGCGTCAACAATGGTGAAGGGCACGTCAAGCATCTTTGCAATGGTACGGGCCAACAAGGTCTTACCTGTACCCGTCGAGCCCACCATAATGATGTTCGATTTTTCAATCTCAACACCATCATCGTCCTGTGGCTGTTGCAAACGCTTATAGTGGTTGTAGACAGCAACAGAGAGATAGCGCTTTGCCTCTTCTTGACCAATAACATACTGGTCAAGATGCTCCTTGATTTCCTTGGGTTTAGGTATACGCTTTGTTTTGAAGTCCGGCTCTTTCTTAGCACCAGGGCCATAGCCGTTCGCTATAGCTATCTGATAGGCTTGCGCAGCACAATCCTCACAGATACAACCGTCCACGCCTGTTATCAGCAGTCGAACCTCATCCTCCGTACGTCCACACAAATTACATTTTTTCTTTGCCATTCGGTGTTCTCCTCGTTTTTACTTCTTTTTGAGCACCTGATCAATCATACCATATTCCTTAGCCTCTTCTGCCGTCATCCAGTAGTTGCGATCAGAGTCATTCCACACCTTGTCATATGGAGTATGTGAATGTTCAGAGATGATGGTATAGAGTTCTTTCTTGAACTTCATAATCTCCTTGGCTTCAATCTCGATATCCGAAGCCTGGCCCTGTACACCACCCAGCGGCTGGTGAATCATCACACGGCTATGAGGCAGTGCCGAACGCTTACCTTCCGTACCTGCGACAAGCAGTACAGCGGCCATTGAGGCAGCCATACCCGTACAGATAGTAGCCACATCGCTGGAGATAAACTGCATGGTGTCGTAGATACCCAGACCAGCCGTCACACTACCACCGGGAGAATTCAAGTAGATAGAGATATCCTTGCCAGAATCTACCGAGTCGAGATAGAGCAGCTGTGCCTGCAAAGTGTTAGCGGTATAATCATCAATCTGTGTCCCAAGGAAGATGATGCGATCCATCATCAAACGAGAGAAGACATCCATCTGCGTGACGTTCAACTGGCGTTCCTCAAGGATATATGGATTGAGATACTGAGCCTGTGCGCTCATCACTTCGTCGAGCACAAGACCATTGATTCCAAGGTGCTTAGTAGCGTATTTTCTAAAATCGTTATTCATATTCTTATCAATAAGTAGATACAAAATTACAAAAAAAAGTCGGAATGCAATGACATTCCGGCTCTTTTTTTGGTTAAAGAATTCTAATTCCGTTTACCTTTTTCTTTTTTTTATCATTTTACTTCTCCTGAAGCATCTTCTGGAAGTCCTCCAGAGAAATCTCTTTCTCATCGAGCTTCACCACATTCTTCAGAGCAGCAGTAAGCTTCACGTCAACAGCACGATCTACCAAGCCATCAACATTCTCACGCTTCTTCAGCATTTCCTGAGCATAGTTCTCCAGATACTCATCGGGGATGTTTGACATGCCATACTGAGCGAACTGTGCACGAGCAGCCTCCTTAGCGGTCTCCTTCAGGTCAGCATCCTCAATCTTGATACCCTGAGCACTAACGAGCTGCTCCTTCATCAGATGCCAAGCCAGCTCCTTGATGCTTGCCTCGAAGTTCTTCTCTACGAAGTCAGCACCCTTGTCCTTGTTATTGTTCAGCATCACACGCTTCAGGATAGCCTCTGGGAACTCCAGCTTGCCAACCTTCTTCTCCATGTGAGCACGAACGTCGAGCAGGAACTTGTAGTCGCTGTCTGCCTTGAACTGCTGACTAATCTGGTCGGCAATCTTCTGACGGAACTCCTTCTCGTCCTTGACAGTACCCTCACCGAAGGTCTGGTCGAAGAGTTCCTTACCAATCTCAGCCTTGACAAAGCGGCTAATCTCAGTAATCTGGAAAGTGAAGTCGCCCTCGTGGTCCTTCACCTCGTCCTTCTGAATCTTCAGCAGGCTCGATACCTCTACATCACTCTCAGGATAAGCCTTACGAGGATTCCAAGTGATGATGTCGCCCAGCTTAGCACCCTCGAAGAGTTTCTTCTGGTCCTCTACCTTCATATACTGAGGCATCAAAACAGCGTCAGCAACCTCGATAGTACCGTTTACCTCGCGCAGGTCACCCTTCAGCATATCACGCTGCTCAGGATCAAAAGTCTCTGCCTTGTCATAGTGACCGGCACGGCTCTGATACATCTCCACCTGCTGGTCGATGAGCTTATCGTCAACGGTGATGTTATAGAAAGACACCTTGTCCTTACCACTCAACTTAGCCTCGAACTCAGGAGCCACAGCAATATCGAACTTGAATACCAGAGGCTGGTCGCTCTCAAAATCGAGCTGAGCCTGCTGCTCGCTGGGAAGGGGCTCACCCAGCATATGAATCTTATTGTCCTGCACATAACCGTAGAGCTTCTCGCCCAGCAGCTTGTTCACCACGTCAACCTTGACGCTGGTACCAAACTGGCGTTTAATCATACCCATAGGAGCCTGGCCAGGACGGAATCCGGGAATCTGTGCACGCTTGCGATAGTCTTTCAGAGTCTTCTCGACCTCAGGCTGATAGTCAGCCGTCTCCATAGTGATAGTCATAAGACCATTCACCTTATCAGGAGCTTCAAATTGAATATTCATCTTTTCTTATACCTTATTAATTATATATATATTGCATTTTGAGCGTGCAAAGGTACAAATAATAGTTGAGAGTTGAAAGTTGAGAGTTGAAAGTTATCATTTTTTAACTAAACTATCAATCATCGTTCTCCTCAGCCTTGCGTTGCTCCTCCAAAGCTGAGAAATCCTTCTGACGCAAGACAAACGACTCCGTCAGATAATTCTTTCTCACAACGGGATTGGCCGCCAACTCCTCAGGAGAGCCATGAAACAAGATACGTCCTTCAAAGAGCAGATAGGCACGATTAGTGATACACAGCGTATCCTCCACATTATGGTCGGTAATGAGAATGCCGATATTCAGGTCCTTCAGTTTCCACACGATGAACTGGATATCCTCAACGGCAATGGGGTCCACACCCGCAAAAGGTTCGTCCAGCATAATGAACTTCGGCTCAATGGCCAAACAGCGGGCAATCTCCGTACGACGGCGCTCACCACCCGACAGCTGGTCACCCTTGTTCTTGCGAACCTTCTGCAGTCGGAATTCCTTAATCAGGCTCTCCAACTTCTCCAGCTGGTATTCGCGGGGTTTGCCGGTCATCTCCAGCACAGAGAGGATGTTGTCCTCCACCGACATTTTACGGAACACGGAAGCCTCCTGAGCCAGATAGCCAATACCCGCACGAGCACGTTTATAAACGGGATAGGTCGTTACCTCCTCATCGCCTAAGTAGATATGTCCCTCATTGGGTACAATAAGTCCTGTCGTCATATAGAACGAGGTGGTCTTGCCGGCACCGTTAGGTCCAAGCAGTCCTACTATCTCGCCTTGCTTCACGTAGAACGACACATCGTTCACTACCGTGCGCTTGCCATAGCGTTTCACCAGCCCCTCGGTGCGTAGCACCAGTCTTTCGGGCTCCTTCACATTGCTTTGTTCGTCCATAATCGCCTGCAAAGATACGAATTTTTTTCATTTTTCATCTTTAATTTTTAATTTTTTTGTACCTTTGCAGACGATTATGATCATGAGATTATTATATAATGCGCTGACAACGTTCGGAAAATTCGTGATGCTTATGGGACGCACATTCTCTGTTCCAGAGCGTTTCCGCATGTTCTGGAAGCAGTATGTCAAAGAGATGGCCCAGTTGGGTATCAACTCCATTGGCATCGTGCTGCTCATCTCGTTCTTCATCGGTGCCGTCATCTGCATTCAGATGAAGTTGAATATCCAGTCGCCCTGGATGCCTCGCTGGGTCAGCGGCTACACCACGCGTGAAATCATGCTGTTGGAGTTCTCCAGCTCTATCATGTGTCTTATTCTCGCTGGTAAAGTAGGTTCAAATATTGCTTCAGAAATTGGCACCATGCGTGTTACACAGCAGATTGATGCCCTTGACATCATGGGTATCAACTCTGCCTGCTATCTCATCCTGCCTAAGATTCTGGGCATGCTGACCATTATGCCCCTGTTGGTTATTTTCTCATCAGCAATGGGTATTATGGGAGCTTATGGTACTGCTTATATTGGACATATTATCGTGCCCGACGACCTGACACTGGGCTTGCAGCACGACTTCAAGGCCTGGTTTGTTTGGATGTCCATCATCAAGAGTCTCTTCTTTGCCTTCATCATCTCCGCCGTACCTTCTTATTTCGGTTATACCGTCGAGGGCGGTTCCGTAAATGTAGGTAAGGCCTCAACGGATGCAGTGGTCTGCTCCAGCGTGCTCATTCTCTGTTCTGACGTATTCCTAACGCAACTGCTGTCATGATTGAAGTCAACAACCTCTATAAACAGTTCGAAGAGAAAGAAGTGCTGAAAGGTATAAGCACCGTCTTTGAGGATGGAAAGACCAACCTCATTATCGGCCAAAGCGGTTCTGGAAAGACCGTGCTGATGAAAAACCTCGTGGGACTCTTTGAACCTACCAGCGGACAAATACTCTACGACGGCCGTGACTTCGTGCAGATGTCTAAGAAGGAGAAAGTGCTCATGCGCCGTGAGATGGGTATGATATTCCAAGCTGCAGCACTTTTCGACTCGCTTACCGTTTTGGAGAACGTCATGTTTCCACTGGATATGTTTTCCAATATGACACTCCGCGAGCGCCAGCAGCGTGCCATGTACTGCCTGGACCGTGTCAATCTGGTAGGCGCTGAAGACAAATATCCTGGAGAAATCAGTGGTGGTATGCAGAAGCGCGTAGCCATTGCCCGCGCTATTGCCCTGAATCCCAAATACTTGTTCTGTGATGAGCCTAACAGCGGCCTTGACCCTAAGACCAGTCTGGTCATCGACGAACTGCTCCACTCCATCACCCATGAGTTCAATATGACCACCATTATTAACACCCACGACATGAACTCCGTGATGGGTATTGGCGAAAACATTATCTTCATCTACGAGGGACATAAGGAGTGGCAGGGAGTCTCTGGCGACATCATGAATTCCACCAACAAGCGCCTGACAGACTTTATCTTCGCCAGCGACCTGCTGAAGGAGATGCGTGAGGCTGTGACAGGTGGAAAGAAATAAGTGTGTGCGCACACAGACTTTGATATTAATCAATTTTTCCACACTTTTCCGTCAAAAAACAGTCATTTCCTTGCAATATTGTTCTATTCGTCGTACCTTTGCATTGTCAAAACAGAAATAGCGTTTTCTGGACGACACAAAAAGATAATAGGATAACAATTAGGATAACAAAACATTTAGAAAGGAAATGAAGATGAAAAAGTTATTGAAAAAATGGCTGAAGAGTGAAGCATACAATGAGTATTGCATCAATATGGCAAGAATGTATAACTACAGAGCAGCCAACTAAACAACGGACCGAATAAAGAAATATTCCGGTCCGTTTTTCTTTTTTCTCCTTTTTCTTCTGCTGAGAGTAAAATTTTTCATCTTTAATTTTTCATCTTTAATTTTTTTATACTACCTTTGCACTCAGAATGATAATATACTATTAAAAACAACAGGATATGTCTATACTAACTATCTGTATCGTTGCGGTTTTCGTAACTGGCTATCTATGTATTGCCTTGGAAAGCCTGACAAAAGTCAACAAGGCCGCTATTGCCCTGCTGATGTGTGTCTTCTGCTGGACACTACTCATGATTGACCCCTACAGCTACTACCCCATGATAGAAGGCGGCGGCGTGGTACATCACATTGCCGAAGTCATTGAGCACCACCTGGGCGATGCCGGTGGCACGCTATTCTTCCTAATGGGTGCCATGACGATTGTTGAGATTGTCGATACCAATGGCGGTTTCAACTTCGTGCGCGACACCCTGAAGACACGTTCTAAGCGCAAATTGCTGTGGCGTGTGGCCTTTATGACCTTCTTCCTGTCGGCCATCCTCGACAATCTGACAACCTCCATTGTCATGATTATGGTACTTCGCAAACTGGTGCAGAACCGTGAGGACCGCCTTATCTATGCTGCTTTGGTTATCATCGCGGCCAACTCCGGTGGTGCGTTCTCGCCTATTGGCGATGTGACGACTATCATGTTGTGGATTAAGGGAGTTATTACCACTCAGGGCGTGCTCAGCGAGATTTTCATTCCTTCGCTCATCTCGATGGTGATCCCTGCGCTCATTCTCAGCATGCAACTCGAAGGCAAGTTCGACAAAGCACAGAACCTGCCACCTGCTGAGGTCAGCCAGTTTACCAAGGTGCAGCGCGACATTATTTTCTGGTTAGGCGTTGGTGGACTCATCTTCGTACCTATCTTTAAAACTATCACCCACCTGCCACCGTTTATGGGCATCCTGCTGGTACTCGGCGTGCTGTGGACAACGACAGAGATTTTTCACTATAATACCGCTGAAGACGACACAATGGCCAAGCGCGTCAGCGACATTCTCTCGCGCATCGACCTGTCGACCATCATGTTCTTCCTGGGCATTCTGATGGCTGTTGCCGTACTGCAGGAGATTGGCGTACTCACCCTACTGGGCCAGGGCCTTAACGAGGCCTTCTCAGGTAACTATTATGTCATCAACGGCATTATTGGCGTGCTGTCGTCTATCGTCGATAACGTGCCTTTGGTAGCAGGTTGTATGGGCATGTATCCCGTTGCTGCCGACGGTGCGATGGCTATAGACGGCATCTTCTGGCAGTTGCTGGCCTACTGCGCCGGTGTCGGTGGTTCCATGCTGATTATCGGCTCTGCAGCCGGTGTTGTCGTCATGGGTCTGGAGAAGATTACCTTCGGCTGGTACATGAAGAAGATTACGTGGATTGTCTTCGTCGGCTACATGGCAGGTATCCTTACTTACTGGCTGGAAAAGTTGCTCCTTTTCTAAGCCAGTAAGACAAAGATGCACAATTATTTGGTCATTTCATTGAAATTGTGTATTTTTGTGGCAAAATTTCCAATACGCCATGTTACAAATCCGCTGCAAGAACAATAATGTCACCAAGAGTTTCCCTGAAGGAACCTCTCTGTTAGACATCTATCAGGAGTTTGCCGACGAGATTAAGCTCCCCTATCCTGTGGTCTCAGCCAAAGTGAACAACGCCTCACAAGGTTTGAAGTTCAGAGTCTATCAGAACCGCGACGTAGAGTTTCTGGATGCCCGCGAAGGTAGCGGCCACCGCGTCTATGTGCGCTCTCTGTGCTTCCTGCTCTACAAGGCCACGCAAGACCTCTTCCCCGGTTCTAAGCTCTTCATCGAGCACACTATCTCACGCGGATACTACTGTAACTTCAAGAAGAAGAATAACGAGTCGCTGGCTGAAGGCGATGTGGAGCGTCTCTGTGAGCGCATGAAGGAGATTGTCAATCTCGATATGCCGTTCCGACGCACGGAAGCCACCAACGAAGAGGCTATCCGCGTCTTTGCCGAGCGTGGCTTCTCCGATAAGGTGAAGCTGTTAGAGACCAGCGGCCAGATATATAGCGACTACTACACGCTGGGCGACACTGCCGACTACTATTACGGTCCGCTGGTGCCCAGTGCCGGTTACCTGAAAGTTTTCGGTCTGGAGCCTTACCACGACGGTATGCTGTTGCGCGTGCCCGATTGGAACGACCCTACCCGACTGGCTGAGAAGGTAGATATGCCGAAGACTTACGGGATGTTTGCCGAAAAGACAAAATGGGATATCATTATGCGCCTGTCGAATGCCGGCGACGTGAACAAAGCCATTCTGAAGGGCCACGCCTCTGAACTCATTCAGGTCAGCGAGGCCTTACAGGAGAAGAAGATTGTGCAGATTGCCGAAGACATCGAGCGCCGCTTCCATGCTGAGGAGAACCCCATTCGAATTGTCCTTATTACGGGACCGTCATCTTCGGGCAAGACCACCTTCTGCAAACGTCTGAGCATCCAGTTGCTGGCCTGCGGTCTGCGCCCCATGTCGTTCTCTACCGACGACTATTTCGTGAACCGTGTAGATACGCCGAAGCTGCCCAATGGCGACTACGACTTCGACAATATCGAGGCCGTTGACTACCACTTACTGGAAGACCACCTGACGCGCCTGATGAAGGGCGAGCGCGTGGAGATTCCGGAATACAACTTCTCTACCGGCAAGCGCGAGTGGAATGGCAAGAAACTGAAACTGGCTGGCGACACGCTGCTCATCATTGAGGGCATCCACGCTTTGAACCCCCTATTAACACAGCAGATAGAAGACTCGCTGAAATACAAAATCTATATCTCGGCGCTGACCAGTGTATCACTCGACGACCACAACTGGATTCCCACACGCGACAACCGCCTGTTGCGCCGCATCATTCGCGACTACAACAAAGGCGCCTTTACTGCGCAGGAGACCATTGCCCAGTGGAATAACGTCTGTGAAGCTGAGGATAAGTGGATATTCCCCTATCAGGAGACTGCCGACGCTATGTTCAACTCCGCACTGAACATCGAGTTTGCCGTCCTGCGCACCCATGCGGAAATCATTCTCTCCAGCGTGCCCAAGAACTGTCGGGAATACAGCGAGGCTCACCGACTGCTGAAGTTCATCCACTACTTCCTACCCGTCAGCGACAAGGAGATACCGCCCACCAGCATTATGCGTGAGTTCCTGGGAGGCTCCAGCTTCAAATACTAAAATAATAAAGGTATGACGATTGTCATACCTTTATTATATCATATCAATTGCTTACTTGAATAGTGAGTACTCCTTGACTTTCCATGCCAACGCACTGGCTCCCAGCACGTTGCGCTCGTGGTCGTTAATCTTGGAAACGACAACTTTCACCTTATCGCGGATATTACCGAAAACATTCTCCAGGAAGGCTTTCTCCATCGCAGGCCACATCCTGCCGCAATATTTCGTCAACTCGCCCGTGATAATGACAGCCTCTGGGTTGACAATACTGGCATAGTTGGCCAAAGCGATACCTAATATCTCACCCGAACGGCGCCAGGCCTCAATAGCGATAGCGTCACCCTCATCGGCACATTCTGCGATATCGTCCAGCGTCAGGTCTGTCTTCTGGCGCATCTTGCTGGGTGCATTATTGGCTTCCAGCAGTTCGCGGACAGTCTGCAGGATGCCACGCGTAGAGACATATTCCTCCAGACAACCCTTACGACCGCAAGAGCACTGGCGACCACCATCCTCTATACAGGTATGACCAAACTCGCCGGCCAGCGTCACCACGATGAAGTTATCCATGCCGTGAGCCACACCATAGGCCCACTCGCCAAGAGCTGTCACATGGGCGTCGTTGCCCAGCGCCACAGCCAGTCCGATACTGTCTCTCAGCATGGCGGCAATGGGGATGACACCTTTCCACGGCATATTCGGTGCATTCTCGATACAGCCCGTCAAGTAGTTGGAACTTGGTGCGCACATACCTACCGAACGTATATTCTCGTAGCCACCATTATTCTCCGCCAACATCACGACGCGCTCAGAGAGTGCCTCCACGAAATTGTTCACATTCGGGAAGTTCTGGGTAGGAATGCTGTCTTGTGCCACGATATTACCACGCAGATCCACAACGGCAATGGTCGTTGTAGTGGTATCCACGTTAATACCTATTACTCTGGATTTTATCTTGTCGTTAATCATATAGGCCACCTATTATATAATATGTTATTTAAATAACGAATATTCCTTCACGTTCCACGCCAGTACGCTGGCAC
>ONCH01000046.1 GCA_900316265.1 uncultured Prevotellaceae bacterium
CATCGTCGCTGCTGCAAGAGGCAAGGGAGAGCAATGCAGTGCACATCACAAAGATGTTTCTCCAAGTTTTCATTGTTTTCATTTCTATCTGTTCTGTTGTTAATGTTCCTACTATTATAAACGCCGTGAAGCAGGAAATCCTGCATCATTGGGCGTTAAATGTTCTTAATCATAGGGCATAAAGGAAGCGTGAACATCCTTCATCTTTCCCTCGTGGCTGTAGGAAGTGCCATAATTGTCAGATAAGTTCCGCCCACGCTATCGCGTGAACGTTCACCTTATCCATTCTCTGACAATTATTCCTTGAAACTTCCTACATTTCGAGGTCTTTGAATGAGATAGCGAACGCCAGTTCTTTTAGTCCATAATGTCTTTAGAAACCGCTTTGCCTGCGAAATCCGTATGCAAAGGTACAACAAAATAATGAGAAATTGCACAAAACCTCCCCACCTTTTATATATTATTAGCGGAGAGAGGTTACAGGAAGCAACATACCAAGCCATATAAACAGTTCATGATATCGCATGTCATATAGAAAGATTGCACAGAATTTCACCTATCAAGTTTTTCGTCGTGAATTTCACCTGAATTTCGCAGAAAAGTAAAAGAGAGCTACGAAATCTTCGTAACTCTCTGATTTTCAGTGTGGACCAGCCAGGGCTTGAACCTGGGACCTCCAGATTATGAGTCTGTTGCTCTAACCAACTGAGCTACAAGTCCGGTGCTTTCTTGTTAAGCGGGTGCAAAGATACTAAAAAGATTAAATATTAAAGATTAAAGATTAAAGAATTTGCTGTTTTTAACATTTTATTGTAACTTTGACCCTTGGTCATGGTACTTTCATTCGAAAAAATAAAAGAAAACACATTTTTCTTTTGCTTTTTGCTCACTTAATCGTACCTTTGCAGGCAATTATGGAAGTAAAAAGACAAGGATTAACAACGATGGAGGTGGAGAAGAGCCGCCTCGAACATGGAGAGAACGTGTTGACTCCGCCTAAGAGGCAGTCGATGTGGCACCTGTATCTGGAGAAGTATCGAGACCCGATGATTCGCATCCTACTGATAGCCGCTGTTGTCTCACTGGTCTTGGCTTTCGTCAAGCAGGACTTCATTGAGACGGTGGGTATCATCTTTGCTATTCTGTTGGCAACCACCGTAGGTTTCATCTTTGAGCGCGATGCCGCCCGCAAGTTTGATGTGCTCACCCAGTTGGGCGAGGAGCAGCCCGTGAAGGTGCTCCGCGAGGGTAAGACGGTTGAGATACCACGCAGAGAGGTGGTGGTAGGCGATGTCGTCATTGTGGAAACGGGCGACGAGGTGCCTGCCGACGGCAAACTCTTCGAATCTACCGACCTGCAAGTCGATGAGTCGAGTCTGACGGGAGAACCGATGACGAATAAAGAGAGCCTCCCCCTATCCCCCTCCAAAAAGAGGGGGGACTCAGGCGAGGAGGCTTATCCGAAGGATATGCTGTTGCGCTCGTCGATGGTGATGGGAGGCTCAGGCCGCTATGTTGTTTCTGCTGTTGGCGACGAGACAGAGATAGGTCATGTGGCGCGCCAGGCTACGGAACTGACAGGCGTGAAGACTCCGCTGAACATCCAGCTGGACCGACTGGCCAAGCTGATTAGCAAGGTGGGTTTTGGGCTGTCCATATCGGCATTCGTCGCCTTCCTCGTCCACGACCTGCTGACCAACTCGCTGTGGCACACGACCGATTATCTGTCAATGGTGGAGGTCGTATTGCGATACTTCATGATGGCTGTTACGCTGATAGTGATGGCTGTACCGGAGGGTCTGCCGATGGCCGTCACGCTGGCACTGGCACTGAATATGCGTCGCATGCTTAAGTCGAATAACTTGGTGCGTAAGCTACAGGCCTCAGAAACGATGGGTGCTGTGACCGTTATCTGTACGGACAAGACGGGTACGCTGACGGAGAACCGCATGACGGTGGCAGAATTAGAGGTGAGAAATGAGAAACCAGAGGTGAGAGAAATGTTATACCGCGCCATTGCTCTGAACACGACGGCGACGCACGACGTGGGCAATCCTACGGAGCAGGCACTGCTGCGCTGGATGACGGAGCAGGGTGTGGACTACCAGCAACTGCGCGAAGACAACCCCATTACCGCCCGCGAGCCCTTCTCGACGGAACGCAAATACATGTCTACAACCGTTGGCAACACTATCTATATAAAAGGTGCACCAGAGGTTATAATGGCTCGTTGCACTATTGCTGACGACGAGCGCAAAGACTTAGAGCAGCAACTCTTGGAGTGGCAGAACCACGCTATGCGCACGCTGGCGGTAGCAGAGGGCGACCAACTGCTGGCGCTCTTTGCCATTAGCGACCCATTGCGCCAAGAGGTACCAGGTGCCATCCGCCAGTGCCACGAGGCAGGCATCGACGTGAAGATTGTCACTGGCGACACCGTAGCTACCGCGATGGAGATAGCCCGCCAGTGTGGAATTATAGAAGTGAGAAGTGAGGAGCCAGAGGTGAGAGATACCATCACTGGTGCTGAGTTTGCTGCATTGAGCGATGAAGAAGCCTTAGCAATGGTCAAGGAACTGAAGGTGATGTCGCGCGCCCGTCCTACCGACAAGCAGCGTCTGGTCAGTCTGTTGCAACAACAAGGCGAGGTGGTTGCCGTCACTGGCGACGGTACCAACGACGCACCAGCCCTGAACCGCGCCCATGTAGGACTCTCGTTAGGTTCCGGTACGAGTGTTGCCAAGCAAGCCAGCGATATCACGCTGATTGACGACTCGTTCAACAGCATCGTCCATGCTGTGATGTGGGGTCGCTCGCTGTATAAGAATATCCAGCGCTTCGTCTTCTTCCAGCTCATCGTCAACGTTGCTGCCCTGCTGTTGGTGCTCTTTGGTGCCTTCATCGGTACGGAAATGCCCCTGACGATTACCCAAATACTGTGGGTGAACCTGATTATGGACACGCTAGCAGCTATGGCACTGGCCTCACTACCACCCTCTCGTGAGGTGATGGAGGAAAAACCACGTAGCAGCGATGCGTTCATCATTACCCGTTCTATGAAACAAGGCATCCTGACTATTGGAGGTCTGTTCTTTATAGCTACCTTTGCCCTGCTATGGTATTTTGAGCAAGGAGCAGGAATGGACGATATAAAACTTACTGTCTTCTTCACTATCTTCGTCATGCTGCAGTGGTGGAACCTCTTCAATGCCCGTGTACTGGGCAGCTGTCATTCGGCACTACGCAGACTGTGGGCCTGCGAGGGTTTCCTCTTCGTACTGCTCTTCGTGCTCGTCGGGCAATGGACGATAGTCACCTTTGGTGGCAGGATGTTCCGCACCGTACCGCTGTCCTTCAACACATGGGTAGCTATCATCGGAGGCACTTCACTGGTATTGTGGGTGGGTGAGATTTACAGATGGATAGAACGTCTATGCAAGAAATAGGGTATGTAGCAACCATCGGCATGTTCGACGGTGTGCACTGCGGCCACCAGTTCGTTTTGCAGCACGTCGTTGACGAGGCTCGCCAGCGTGGGCTGCAGTCGATGGCTATCACCTTCGACAAGAGTGGTCCGCAGACACTGACGCCCCTCGACCAGAAACGCCTATTGCTGACGAAGACGGGCATCGACCGCATTGAGGTACTGACGTTCAACGATGCCTTGAAGCAGATGACCGCTCGCGAATTTATGCAGCAGGAGTTGCGCGACAGACTGGGTGTGAAAGTGTTGTTGACTGGCTACGACAACCGCTTTGGTCACAATCGCACAGAAGGTTTTGACGACTATGTGCGCTACGGTCAGGAGTTGGGCATCGAGGTGCTTCAACTGCCTCAGGAGGGTGAAATTAGTAGTTCTATCATCCGCCAGTTGGTGGCCGAAGGAGCTATCAGCAAGGCCAACCAACTGCTGGGCAACCCTTATACGATACTGGGTAGCGTGGAACACGGCGAGCATATCGGTACAAAACTGGGCTATCCCACCGCTAATCTTGTGCTTGTCGATGATTGCCAACTGATTCCTGCCACAGGTGTCTATGCGGTGAAGATTAGGATGGAGAACAGCGTGGAGTGGAAGCACGGCATGATGAATATCGGCATGCGCCCCACCTTCGACGGACAAAGCCAGACTTTGGAGGTCAACGTCTTCAGACTGAAAGAGAACCTCTACGGGCAACAGCTACAGGTCGCATTCTTCGAACGACTGCGCGGAGAGCAACGCTTCGACAACATCGAGGCACTGAAAGCACAATTACAACAAGACGCCATTGAGGCAGAAAGGATATTAGCATGAAGAAAGCACTTAGTTATCTACTCATCTTTATTGGTCTCCAACTGGTGGGCGGAGGCATCATAACCATCCTGTGGAACGTGATAGCCGGCAACAGCGACGAGACGGCAGCCAAACTGATCACGACAACAGCCGTGGTGGGCATCATAACCATCGTCATCTTCCTCTGGACACGCTATGCCGAGGTGTCGCCCAAGTGGTTGCGCACACGTCCCTGGACGGTACTTACCTGGAGCGTCGTGGCAGCAATGGGAGCCATCATACCCTCCATGTGGATACAGGAGCAGATGCCCGAACTGCCCAACTTTGCCGAACAGGCGTTTGACACCATTCTGGGTACGCCGTGGGGCTATCTATTCGTTGGTCTGCTGGCACCACTGAGCGAAGAGATTGTGATGCGTGGTGCCATCCTGAAGGAACTGTTGAAGTCGGAGAAACTGGGCGTTTGGGGAGCTATCGCCATCTCTGCCCTGATGTTTGCCCTCATCCACATGAATCCTGTACAGATGCCGCACGCATTCCTTACAGGACTGCTGTTGGGCTGGATGTACTGGCGCACAGGCTCTATCCTGCCAGGCGTTGCTTACCACTGGGCCAACAACAGCATTGCCTTTGTGATGTTCGCATTCTATCCAGATCCAGACATGAAACTCATTGACCTGTTCAAGGGTTCTGAATTGCACGTCTATATGGCGCTGGGCTTCTCGCTGCTCATCCTCCTCCCTGCCATCTTCCAACTGAATCTGTGGATGCGTCGCGCCGAATAATACATTCAATATCATGTTAGCAAGTCATTATTATACAGGGAAGGTTGAGGCAGGCTGTGACGAGGCAGGTCGTGGTTGTCTGGCAGGTAGTGTGTATGCTGCTGCCGTCATCTTTCCGGAGGACTACCAAAACGATGAGCTCAACGACTCCAAGCAGCTGACTGACCGTCGTCGTAAGCAGTTGCGTGAGATTATCCAGCGTGATGCGGTAGCCTGGGCTGTGGGTATCGTCTCCCCTGAGGAGATAGACCGCATCAATATCCTCAACGCCTCGATACTCGCTATGCATCGTGCCCTCGACCAGCTAACGATACGCCCAGAGGCTATCATCGTTGATGGCAACCGCTTCAAGCCCTACCGTTCTGTGGTTGACGGGGCTCCCGTCAATATCCCTCATACTACCATTGTCAAGGGTGACGGCAAATACCTCTCCATTGCTGCTGCATCTATCCTTGCCAAGACCTACCGCGACGACTATATGGACCAGTTAGCCGAAGAGTTTCCACAGTATGACTGGCTGTCGAACAAGGGTTATCCGACCAAGAAGCATAGAGAAGCAATACGGCAGTATGGCATTACGCCATACCACCGTAAATCGTTTAATATGCTGGGCGATGGCCAGCTGGAATTGCCGTTTACTTAACGAGAATCAGTCCACCCATAGGTTGAATGGCAACCTTCGCAATACCTTTCTTATCCACCTTCAACGTCTTCAGCACAGGTGTGCTATCCCCCTTCTTGCCAGGCTGGTCAATGTAGCATTGTACGGTCTGACCTGCAAACATAGGGAGTGACAGCTGGAGGGTCTTCACCTGCTGCGTACCGTTCATACCTGCCACATACCACTTACTGCCCGTGCGACGAGCCAGCACCACATACTTCGTGGGATAGCCATCCAAGAAGCGTACCTCATCCCAGGTAGTCGGCAATTGGCGCAGGAAATCGAGTTCAAACTGCGGCACATCCTGTAGGTTGTTGGGATACATCGCCACACAGTTCACGCTGGTCTGCAGGACGATGCCGCTAGCCAGTTCGAAGATATCTGTCGTATAGCGGCGGTGGCGACTCTTGTTGTCGCGACTGATGTGATGATTCAGGATAATGCCACCCCAGTCGAACGAACCCACAGCATTACGTGCAAAGGGATGCATAGTGAGTTCAAAACCTTCCTGCTTGGCGTGATATTCGCTGAACATGATATTCTCTGAAGCCAGCGTAGCCTCAGAAGCGACGTAGTTGGGGTACATGCGCTCCCAGCCACGAGGAATGGTACATCCGTGGAACACTACCTGCAAGCCGTAGCGGTTAGCATCAGCAAGGATGTCCTCATAGAGTTTCATCGACTCCTGCTTGTCAGAACCCAGAAAGTCGACCTTGATACCCGCAATGCCCAGTTTCTGCAACCACGCCATCTCACGATTACGCGCCAGCGCGGTGTTCATGCAATGCTTCGGAGTCTGTGGTGCGTCGTTAGCGTAGCCATTACTGTTGTACCACAAGAGCAGCTTCACACCTTTACTGTTCGCATAGCGGTTCAGCTCGACGATGCGGTCGCGCCCTATCTGCTTGTCCCACCAGTTATCAACCAGCACGTATTCAAAGCCCATCTTTGCCGACACATCAATCATCTTTACCTGATCGTCGTAGTTCACACTCTCGTCCTGCCAGATGAGCCAGCTCCACGTATAACGACCCGGCTTATAGTTCTGACTGGCTTCATAGAGCGGTTCAACGACATCGTAAGGGATGGTGGTCTCGACAATAGGCTTCAGTGTAGTACCCACAGTAATGGTGCGCCAGGGTGTGCTACCTGGCAAAGGAATACCTGCCCAGGGAGAGCCCAGGCCATTCATCTCACCGATATTAGGATAGGTGACCGTATAGCCACGACCAGCCTCATAGTCGCTCAGGTGACTGGCACAGTAGTTAGAACCTACACCCGTCTCACTGACGAGTACCCAGCCTGCAGGAACCTTAAACAGACAAGGGAACGTAAAGCCTTCGCCAAAGGCCGAGCGCTCATTCATGGGTCTGTCAGCCTTGTAGTCTTCCTCGTACGATGGTTTGGTGCGTTGCCAGCCTACCATCGGCAGACTCTGTGGTGTCAGGAATGTCGTCGTAGCCTCAGGGAAGTTAAAAGCCGATGTTTCATTATAGATAACTGCCGACAGACGGCTTTCGCCCTTGGGTTGCAACGAATAGCGATAGGCAATATCGTTGTTCGACACACAGAAGGTAATGGTCATTGGCTGCCCCTCGCTATTGGTGTAAGTGAGGTCGGCCTGACGAGCCACATAATGTGCCGACGACGCTTTGGTGCGCGTCATCGAGTAGGTCTTGTCGATGCTGCTCTCCTTCATCTCCTTGAAGGCCAGTCCACGCGTAAAATCGCCAATGTCTGCTTTCAGTCCCAGTGCCGATGGTTTCAGGATGGTCTGACCCATATAGCTGACGCGATAGTTCAGTACTCCATATTCGTCATTGACGGTCACCGCCAGTTTGCCGTCTGGCGACTTGACGTTTATCTCTTTACCCTCTACAGCAAGTGTCATACACGCCAAGAGGAGAAGCAAAGTGTGTTTCATTTCCTGTTTATTCGTTAGCAAATTGTCCAAAATACTTGAGGCACGTGTCACGCCACTCACGGGCGTTCTCCACCTGATGGTGCAGGCGCTCGTCAACCTCACGCCAGCGCTGTTCGTCAATATAGTGGCGCATCTTGTTGTGCCAGATATTATGGTGCGTCTCTACCGTGAGGACGCCACGATTATAGTGGAACTGCAACGACTCCCACAGGGTGCTGCCATCCTTCATCTTGTACGTCCAGGGCACATGGTGGAACCACAACAGCAGATTCTCAGGACACGTATTGATATTATCATAAGTACGCGCGAGGTCCTTGCGATACTGGCTGACGGCATCCGTTCCCTTCGACGAACGCTCGAAACCCACGCCCTGCTTGTCGGCCTTATGGTAATAAACGGGGCACCACTCCAACGGATAGCTCTTGATGAAACCGTCGGGCTCAGGACCGTAGTGGTGGTCGAACTTGAAGATGTGGTGCAGGCCCAGCGGCATCATGTAGTCCACACAAGCCTCACGACTCTCTGCCATCACCTGTGCTATTGTGTTCACAAACTGAGGGTTACGGGTAAACGTCTGCTGTAGCCACTCACGGGCAATCTTGTCGCTGTCCAGTCGCGGGTTCCACGCCAGTCGGCCGAAGGCATACCAGTTTGCTTGTGAGAAATGGTGGCCACACCAATTCTTGTCCAGTCCGATATTTGCCACACCGGCAATACCCCTCAACTGCTTGGGATTGACCTGTGAGAAGAACTCCTGCCACATAGGTGCCAGATAGACGAGGTGGCGCGACTGTCCTAGGTACTCTTGCGTAATCTGTAACTCCACCATGTTGGGTGTCTGCTTAATCTGGTCGAAGATAGGACTGTATGGCTCACGGGGCTGGAAGTCCAGCGGACCGTTCTTGGTCTGCAGAATCACGTTGTCGCGGAACTGGCCATCCAACGGCTTGAACTCCGACACAGCCTGCTTCACGCGGTCTTCACCTTTGTGGTTGGCGCCATAGACAAAGCAACGCCACATCACGATGCCCTTGTAAGGCTTCAGCGCATCAGCCAGCATATTGGCACCATCGGCATGCGTGCGCTTGTAATCGCCAGGGCCAGGCTGTCCCTCGCTGTTCGCCTTCACCAGGAAACCACCGAAGTCTGGAATGAGCTTATAGATTTCCTTGGCCTTCTTCTGCCACCACTTAGCCACACTCTTGTCCAGCGGGTCAGCCGTCTTGGTATCGCCCAGCGCCATTGGCGTAGCGAAGTTGATAGACAGATACACCTTGATATGATAAGGGCGCAAAATGTCGGCAATCTTCTTCACCTCCTTCAGATAAGGAGCCGTCAGCATCTTGGGCGACGCATTGACGTTGTTCAGTACCGTACCGTTAATACCGATAGAGGCGTTAGCGCGAGCGTACTCCTCAATGAGTTGAGTATTGAAAGTTACAAGCTGGTTGTTTTCTGTTTTCCAGAAGATGCTCTCGCCCGCATAACCACGCTCAATGCTTCCGTCGAGGTTGTCCCAATGGTTCAGCAGGCGCAGGTCGTACATGGGGTGCGACTCCATATTCATGTCACCGCGCAGCAGGGCGTAGGTGCCATAGAGCAGACCAGCCTCACGACGTGCTGAGAGTGTTGAACCGTCGAAACGATAACCGTCGTCGTCGGGCATCGTGGCATCGAGCTTCAGAGCAATCTGTGCACCGTTATAATAAGTTTCCAACTCCTGCTTGGCAATCGCGATAGTGGGCGACTTGCTGTCACAGATAACCTTTGCCTTGTTAATGGACTGGTAGCGCAGCCACAACTGGTGTCCATCCTCAGCATGGGCGCTAAGGGTAGCAACGATAGCTAATAGGGATAATAAGATATGTTTCATATTTACTTTTGTTTCAACAGGTTGAGAGGTTGTTTGGGAGCCATCGCATTGTGGGTAGCCTCAGTATATTCCGTCAGCTTCAAGGATGTTGTCAGTTTGATGTCGCGGCTGGAGTTACCCACCTTGAAGAGATACTGACCAGCCTCCGTGATCCACTGCGAGCCAGCCTCATCGAACGACGCCAGGTCGCGTTTCTGCAGTGTCATCGTCAGCGTCTCGCTCTCGCCAGGCTGCAACTCTCGGGTCTTGGCAAAGCCCTTCAACTCCTGAGCAGGCTTCTCCAGCTTACCCTTGGGGGCAGTGACGTAGAGCTGTGCCACTTCCTTACCAGCCACCTTACCCGTATTCTTCACGGTGACGGAAACCTCTATGCGGTCACCTTTCATCTTTAATTTTTCATCTTTCATCTCAAAGGTGGTGTAGCTCAGACCGTAACCGAAAGGATAGGCCACCTCCTTTTGGAAGGTGTCGAAATAGCGGTAGCCCACATAGATGTCTTCCTCGTGGTTGGTAAAGTCCTCGTTGGGCACGCTACCACCCCAGCCCAGTATATTCTGATAGGTGTACATATCCATCTCCTGCGGGAAATTCTTAGTTGACGGATGGTCTGTAGCAGCAATTGGCCACGTCATCGTGAGCTTGCCACTGGGGTTCACCTTACCCGTCAGCACGTCGGCCACGCTGTTGCCGCCCTCCTCACCAGGTTGCCAGGCACAGAGGATAGCGTCCACGCGGTCGCGCCACGAAGTGGTCTCTATCACACTACCTGAGTTGATAATTACAATCACAGGCTTGCCGGCAGCACGGAACTGAGTGCTCACGCGGAATATCATGTCCTGCTCCATTTGCGACAGGTTGAACTCGCCGTCAATCTTGCGGTCAACGCCCTCACCAGCCTGACGACCGATGGTGATAATCGCAGCATCAGCCTCCTTCAGTTCGTGGGCCACGCAACGCTCAGAGATTTCTATCTCGTCGAGCTTGGGCTGTCCCTGATCGAGGAACCACATCATCGGGTTTTTGTCGGCCTTCAGCTTCACCTTCGCATACTTCACGTAGTTCTGGTATATCTCTGTCAGCAACGGCGTGGTCTTCACACCAATATTCTTCAGACCTTGCACCATATCGACAACATACGGCACGTTGACACAACCAGAACCCAGACCACCAGAGAGGAAGTCATAGCTATTGACGCCAAACAGCGCCACCGTCTTCAGATTGCGGATGGGCAGTACGCCATTGTTTTTCAACAGCACCATACCCTCGGCCGATGACTGGCGCGTCACCTTAGCGTGTGCATCCAGGTCGGGCTTGCTGTATTGGTAGCCCTTGAAACGGGGCGTCTTGACGATATACTCCAGCATGCGGCGCACGTTCTGGTCCACATACTTCATATCCAGGCGACCAGCCTTCACAGCATCTACGATATCCTTGGCCTGCGCAGGATAGCCTGGCGTCATGAGGTCGTTGCCAGCCTCCACCTCCATCTCGGTGGGCAGGCCATTACGTTTTCCAATCCAGTCAGTCATGACGATACCCTTGAAGCCCCACTCATCGCGCAGGATGGTGGTCAGCAGGTCTTTGTTGCCCTGAGCATAAAGACCGTTCACCCTATTATATGCCGACATGACGGTCCACGGATCGCTCTGGCGCACGACAATCTCGAAGCCTTTCAGGTAGAGCTCACGCAGGGCACGCTGCGACACGCGCTCATCGACCTTGGTACGGGCGTGCTCCTGGGAGTTGACGGCAAAGTGCTTAGCCGACACGCCCACGCCCTGACTCTGGATACCTTTCGTCACAGCGGCGCCAATCAGTCCTGTCACCACGGGGTCTTCTGAGTAGTACTCGAAGTTACGGCCACACAGCGGATTGCGGTGCAGGTTCAGTCCAGGACCCAGTATCACGTCACAGCCATACGCCAGTGTCTCGTTACCGATGGCCTGTCCTACCTGTTCCACCAACTCGGTATTCCACGTAGAAGCCAGACACGTGCCCACAGGAAATCCCGTAGCATAGTACGTCTTTGAGTCGCCCTCGCGCGTAGGGTCAATGTGTACGCCGGCAGGACCGTCCGTCAGTACCGTAGCAGGGATGCCCAGTCGCGGAATAGCCACCGTGATACCAGCAGCACCGGGCACCAGTTTCTTCTGGTGGCCCATCATGGCTCCAGAACCTACAAAAGCGTCGTTACCACCGCCCACCAGCAGTTGGGCTTTCTCTTCCAAGGTCATTGCCTTCAACACTTCGTCGATATTATCGGCGCGCAGTTTAGGGGATTGTGCAGTCATTGTTGTTGCAGTTAGCATGGCCGTCAAGGCCAGGGTAAATAGTCGTTTGGTTCTCATATCTCTGTTACTTGTTTTTCGTCATGTCATAGTTAGTCGTATTATGAGCTTACAAATTTACGCTTTTTCCCTGACATTTCCAAATTTTCCTCCTTGTTTTACAGAAAAAAAAATAATGGACTGCCCATTTGGACAGCCCATTTCTTTAACCACATAAAAATCAGCAATATTCCTTAGGGAAGGCTGATAGCCTCTGACGGACAAACGTCAGCGCATGTGCCACACTCTGTGCAGACATCGGGGTTGATTGAATACTTGTCGCCCTCAGAGATTGCTCCAGCGGGGCACTCATCGATACATGTACCGCATGCGATGCAGTCGTCACCAATTACGTATGCCATAATCTTAATTTGTTTAGTTGAATGAATTAAATTACTTATTGTTTGTGATGCAAAGGTAGGGATTTTTCTTGAATAATACCTACTTTTGGTGAGTTATTTTCATAATTTATACGTAGTCGAAATAATAAATGGCCGTCTTCGTGCGTTATAAGCTATGCATATGAAACAACAAATTGCCACTATATTACTGCTGTTCTGCGGGCTCACAGCTATGGCCCAGCAGGACCGCCACGTGCAGCATAAGCCCTATATTGACCTACGCCCCATGCACTTCGGTATCCTGGTAGGTATGCACCTGCAGGACCTGGAGTTCGACCAGGTGGGTCCTCACATGATGGAGGACGAGGACGGCGTGATGCAGGAGCGTTACGTACTTTGCGATGCCGACCGCTGGACAGCAGGTTTCTCGGTGGGCGTGCTGGGTGAGTTGCGCCTGTCTAACAATTTCTCGCTGCGCGTCACCCCCACCATGCACTTCGGTGCCAAGCATCTCACCTTATTAAATATGAAGGAAAAGGACGAGACGGGTCAGCTTGCCCGCAAGACGCAGGACATGAAGAACACCTACGTCTCTCTGCCCATAGACCTGAAGTTTGCCGCTCCGCGCTGGAACAACCACCGTCCTTACATTATGGCGGGTGTGAATGCGATGATGAATCTGACGAGTGGCGAGCAGGACATGATACGCCTGAAGCGCTTCAACACGATGGCCGAGGTGGGCGTGGGCTGCGACTTCTACCTGCCTTTCTTCAAGCTGATTCCGGAATTGAAGTTCTGCTTCGGACTGGGCGACGTGCTGGATAAGAACCACGTCAACGAACTACGCGACGCCAACCTTCGTACTTATGCCAGTTCGGTTAGCGGCGCGCAGTCTAAAATGATTGTCCTTACGTTCTACTTTGAATAAGCGGAAAAACCGCTCCTCTCACGACTATTTCAAGTCAAGCACCATCTTGCCGACGAAGCAGGCCGACTTGCCGTTCTGGTCAACAGGCACGGGCTTGCCGTCCAAGTTGTTCCAGTGCTCTAACTGAGGCATGTAGGTGTGCGTATGGCCACCCAGCACCAGGTCGATGTTGCGCGAGCGCTCAATCATGTACTGGTCGTCCTCGCCACGATTGCTATTCCAGCCCAGGTGCGAGATGCAGATCACGATGTCGCATTTCTTCTGCTCCTTCAGCATGGTCGCCGTCTCTAAGGCCACCTTGCCGGGATCGAGGTACTTCACGCCCACGCAGTTCTTGTCGCTGATCAGTCCCTTCATCTTCGGGCAGACGGCAAAAACACCAATCTTTACTCCATTGCGCTTGATGACAATCCAAGGCTTCGTGACACCCTCCATCACGGTACCCGTGAAGTCGTAGTTCGCACACAGAATGGGGAATTTTGCCTTCTTGAACTGTTCCGCCATATTCTCCAGTCCAAAGTCGAACTCGTGGTTACCAATGGTCGAAGCATCAATGCCCATCTGGTTCATCAGTCCGATCTCTACTTCGCCCTTGAACATGGTGAAGTAGGCCGAGCCCTGGAAGAAGTCGCCACTATCGAAGTACAGCAGGTCGGGATGCTTGGCACGCTCCTCCTTCAGCATCGCTATGCGACGCAGGAAACCACCGCGGCCAGCTTTCACCGTATCGGGCAGCTGCGCATTGATGGGGAAGATAGCCGAATGCGTATCGTTCGTATGCAGAATCACTAACTGCTTATGCTTCTTGGCCTGTCCGCTGAGCGACACCAGCGCCATTAATATAATAAGGATATATCTTGCTTTCATAATTCTTGAATTTCTTAAACTTCTTGAACCTTTAACCGTTAACCCTTAACCGTTACTTTACTACCACTCGTCCTTCAATCTCGGCATCCACCATCTTGCCCTGCTTCTCCATGTTGCGGAAGTAGTTCATGATGACAAAGCGCGAATTGTTACTGGCGTCCTTCGGCGCATTCACGTTGGTACACTTCTTCAGCGCCTCCAGTTTGTCGGTACCACCCAGCAAGTAGTCAATCGTCGTCAGGCGATAGCTCTTTGCAGGGTCCACAGGCTCACCATTGATGGTGGCACTCTCCAGACGGCCGTCCTTCGTTATTACCAAGCGCACCGAGCTGCTCACACCCTCGCCGCCTACTGCAGCCATCTGTCCGAACAGCTCCAGCACGTCGGCACCAGTCATCGTGCCAAAGGCAATTTTGTTCTCAAAGGGTGCAATGTCGAGCACGTCGCCATAGGTCACAACACCCTTAGGCAGGTCGGCACGCACACCACCCATGTTATACACGCCGAAGTCGGGCTTCTCGCCATAGTCCTTCGCAGCCCATACCAGGACGTCCGACAGCAGATTGCTCAGCGTACCCTCAGGGCGCTGGGCAGTCATATACTTCGCCGAGTGTCCTACCACGGGACCCATCACGCTGTCCACCACGTGCTTATACGGTTTCAGGAAATCAGCAGCCTGCTGGTCGGGCTGTCTGTCAAAACGGTTGTCCACCACTATACGCGTGCGCTGGATGGAAGCCACCTCATAGTGCGTCTTACATGCTGTGACAGCAAACGCCACAGCCACAAGCGACAATAATACAGTTTTTCTTTTCATTGTATATTCATAGTATTTAAGCGTTCTCAGCTGCAAATATACAACATTTCTCCCAATAACGCAATTTTTTACAGCAGAAAATGATTATCTCATCTCAAAAAGACTAACAATTTTTGCATTGTTAGTCATTTTTTTATTTTTGTAAGTATGTGCACCCCGCTTTTTTACTACCTTTGCAGTGATGAAAACGATTAACCTTCTATATATTCGTCTTCTG
>ONCH01000008.1 GCA_900316265.1 uncultured Prevotellaceae bacterium
GAAGAATTCACGTTTTTGGGAAGTGCTGTTGAAGGTTATCGTCGCAGCCGCCACCGCCGCCATTACGGCGCTCACGACCACGTCATGTATGGGCCACGGCCCATTGGCATTCTTTGACTGAAGTCTAAGTGTGGCGTTGCAATCTAAAAAAAATTCGCCTGCTGCAATAATTAATGCGGCAGGCGATTATCATTTAAAGTTTTTGTTCATTGAAAAGAGGGTGCTTAATACAGGTCTTTCTCGCTGTAGTAAGCGTCTTCGTGCGCTTCAGACGAGGTTGCCAGCATCTGTTGCGTGGCTATCTTGATAACCTCGGATTGAGGACGGTTATATGTCTTCTTAATAGTTTTCATCATTAATAGTTACCTATTTTCCGGCGCAAAGGTACAAAATAACGTGGAAATGACAAAACAATTAGAAGGAAATAATTTTGTACCGTGTGCAAACGGTTACAAATTATTGCCCATCCAACTTTTAATTTATGTTAAGAAAACTGTGCTTGTAAGAAGATAGCGGGTGTACGTCCAGCATCTATGAAAAAATTAGGATTGTCGATTAATCTTTACGGGTTTTGATTCGTCTAAGAAATGATAACTAACTAATATTCATTCATTATTAAACAACCAAAACGATGAAAAAAGTATTAATGATGCTGGCCTTGATGGCCATTCCGTTTGCCATGCAAGGACAGACGAAGTTCCACGACGTAGAGGCTAACGAAGCGCAGGGACCTGTAAAGAAAATCAGTCAGGACATGATGGGTCGCAAGCAGGTGACAACGTTCACACAGGACGGCAAGATGCAGCGCGAAGGTTTGACGAACGCAGTGTATGACGCTAACGGTTACCTACAGTCTGCAACGATGACGATGATGCAGGGACAACAGGCTGTTGACATGAAGTACACGTGGAAAGACGGCAAAATCGTTAGCCAGAGCATCAACATGATGGGACGCGATATGGTTACCAAGCGCACCTATAATGACAAGGGTGCTGTAGCTGAGGAGTCGATGGATATGGGCGGACGAGAGATGAAAATCCCCTATACTGACTATAAATATGACGCCAAGGGCAACTGGATTAGCCGCAAGACCTCGCTAATGGGACAAGACATGGAACAGACCCGTACCATTGAGTATTACGAGTAAGGTTAAAGATTAAAGTTTAAAGGTGAATAAAGAAAGGCTGCGAGAAATGAATCCGCAGCCTTTTTTATGTGCAAAATCTTGTCGTCAAATCTTAGCAAGTTCAACAGCCATCTGCTCTTGCAGCTCCTTGGCCTTCTGCGCTGCCACGTCGGCGAAGTCTTTGCCGTTGGAGGCGAAGATGATGCCACGAGAGGAGTTGACCAACAGTCCGCAGTCCTTCGTCATGCCATATTTGCAGACCTCCTGTAGCGAACCGCCCTGTGCACCTACGCCAGGCACCAGCAGGAAGTGGTCGGGCACAATCTTACGGATATCCTCGAACATCTGTCCCTGCGTAGCACCTACAACATACATCATGTTGTCCTTGTTGCCCCATTGCTGAGAGATTCTCAGTACCTTCTCAAAGAGGCGTTCGCCATTCGCATCCTGCATCAGCTGGAAGTCGTGCGAACCTTTGTTAGAGGTCAGCGCCAGCAGGATGACCCACTTGCCGTCGTACTCCAGGAAGGGACTGACGGAGTCTTCGCCCATATAGGGTGCTACGGTAACAGCATCGGCCTGAGCGTCGCCCTCGAAGAATGAGCGGGCATACATCTTCGACGTGTTGCCGATATCACCACGCTTGGCATCAGCAATGATAAAGTGGTTGGGATAGTTCTCGCGGATGTATGCTACAGTCTCCTCGTAGGCCACCAGTCCGTTGGCACCCAGCGACTCGTAGAATGCCAGGTTGGGCTTGTACGCTACGCAGTAAGGTGCAGTGGCGTCGATGATGTATTGGTTGAAGAGGATGATAGCCAGCGACTCGTCATACTCCTCGTCGTCTGCTGCAAGTTCAGCCTTGCACTCATCAATCACACACTGTGGAATCTTCTTAATGTCTGGGTCGAGACCCACGCAGAGAAACGACTGCTTCTCGCGAATTTGCTGAATTAATTGTTGTCTGGTCATAATCTTTATGCAAGCGGCAGAACCGCTTGCCACACTTAAAGTTCTGTTTCTTTCATTCGTTCGGCGTTCTCGGCAACTGTGAGGGCGTCAATCATGGGTTGAATGTCGCCACCAAGGAAGCCCTGCAGGTCGTGGGTAGTGTAACCGATGCGATGGTCGGTGACACGGCCTTGTGGGAAGTTGTAGGTACGAATCTTGGCAGAACGGTCGCCCGTTGACACGAGGCTCTTACGACGGCTGGCGATGTCGTCCATATACTTCTGATGTTCCTTATCATAGATAAAGGTATAGAGGCGCGAGAGAGCGCGCTCCTTGTTCTTGGGCTGGTCGCGCGTCTCCGTACACTCAATGAGTATCTCCTCTGTCTCACCAGTATTGGGGTTTTTCCACATATAGCGCAGACGGACACCAGACTCCACCTTGTTGACGTTCTGACCACCGGCACCACTGCTTCGGAAAGTATCCCACTTGATTTCGCCCTCGTTGACGTGTACCTCAAACTTGTCGGCCTCAGGCAGTACGGCAACGGTAGCAGCAGAGGTGTGCATACGACCCTGCGTCTCGGTAGCGGGCACACGCTGTACGCGGTGAACACCCGACTCGTATTTAAGCGTGCCATAGACGTCGGCACCACTGACTGCAAAGTCAATCTCCTTGAAACCACCAACAGCGCCCTCAGAGACACTGGTGATAGAGACCTGCCAGCCCTTCGACTCGCAGTAGCTCTTGTACATTTTGAACAGGTCGCCAGCAAAGAGCGCAGCCTCGTCGCCACCCGTTCCTGCACGAATTTCCATCTGCACGTTCTTGGCGTCTTCAGGGTCTTTAGGAATGAGCGCTATCTTGATTTCCTCCTCCAGTTTGGGCTGCAGGGCCTCGTTCTCCGACAGCTCCTCACGAGCCATCTCCTTCATCTCCGGGTCAGTCTCGTTGGCCAAGATATCCTTGGCTTCGCGGATGCTGTTCAAACAGGCGATGTAACGCTTGCGGGCATCCATAATGTCACCCAGGTCTTTATATTCCTTCGTCAATTTCACGAAGCGGTTCTGGTCTGCTATCACGTCAGGGTCGGTGATGAGCGTCGACACCTCTTCAAAGCGTGCCTCCAGACCGTCGAGTTTCTGTAAGATACTGTTATTTTCCATATTCGGGTGCAAAATTACGAATAAGTGAGCGAAAAACCAAATTTATTTGGGATTTTCCGAACGTGAGTAATTTCGACTAAAGGTCAAAGGTACAAAATAATTCATAATTCATAATGCATAATTCATAATTATTTTATACTTTTGCAGCGTGAAAACGAAAGACATACATATTAGCGAATACAATTACGAGTTGCCCGACGAGCGCATAGCCAAGTTTCCAAAGGCTGAGCGCGACCACTCGAAGCTGCTCGTCTACAACAAGGGTGAGGTAGGAGAGGACATCTTCTACAACCTGCCGAACTATCTGCCTCAGGGGGCTTTGATGGTGTATAATAATACGAAGGTCATCCAGGCACGTCTGCACTTCCGCAAGGAGACGGGCGCGCTGATAGAGATATTCCTCTTGGAGCCTGCTGAGCCTGCTGACTACGAGCAGATGTTCCAACAGACGCGCCGCTGCTCATGGCTTTGTCTGGTGGGTAACCAAAAGAAGTGGAAAGAGGGAACACTCACAAGAGAGTTAAGAGTTAAGAATGAAGAAGTAAGAGTTTCTGCCACGCGTCGTGGAGAGCACGGAACGAGTCAATGGATTGACTTGGAGTGGGACAACGAACGCGTGAACTTCGCCGAAATTCTCGACGAGATGGGTGAACTGCCTATCCCGCCATACTTGAATCGTGAGACGCAGGAGAGCGACAAAACCACTTACCAAACAGTCTATTCGAAGATTAAGGGTAGTGTGGCTGCTCCTACCGCTGGGCTTCACTTCACGGAGCGTGTACTGAAGGACGTCGACGCCCGCGGCATTGAGCGTGAGGAAGTGACGTTGCACGTGGGTGCGGGAACATTCAAACCTGTCAAGAGCGATACCATCGGCGAACACCCCATGCATACGGAATATATCGCCGTGCGCCGTCATACGCTGGAGCGACTGCTGGCTCACAACTGCGAGGTCATTGCCGTCGGTACCACCAGTGTGCGCACCCTGGAGAGTCTTTACTACATGGGACTGAAGGTCGTGCAGAACCCAGATATCCGCGAAGAGGAGCTGCATGTCAACCAGTGGGAACCGTATGAGGAAGGAAGATGTAAGATGGAAGATGTAAGAAGTGTAATTCAGGCTCTGCTGGACTGGATGATTCGCAAGGAGCTGACCGTTCTGCACTCATCTACGCAGATCATCATTGCGCCAGGATACACTTATCATATCGTGAAGATGCTCATCACCAATTTCCATCAGCCGCAATCGACACTTCTCTTGCTGGTCAGCGCCTTTGTCAAGGGTGACTGGCACAAGATATATGACTACGCCCTGGCTCACGACTTCCGTTTCCTGAGCTATGGCGACTCATCGTTGCTGATTCCTGAATAGTCAAATAGAAAATAGTCAAATTGTCAGATATGAAATACGGATTTATCAAGGTGGCTGCAGCCGTACCTGCCGTACGCGTAGCCGATGTGGAGTACAACGTACAAGAAATCGAGAAGCTCATCGCACTGGCCGATGGCGAGGGCGTGGAGCTGCTCTGCTTCCCCGAACTGTCGCTGACGGGTTACACATGTCAGGACTTGTTTAAGGAGAAACTGTTGCTCGACAAGGCCGAGGATGGATTGCTCCGACTGTTGGACTTCACTCGTCAGCTCGACATCGTCTGCGTGGTAGGCTTGCCTGTTCAGGCCGGTGGTCTGCTGCTCAATTGTGCTGCCGTTATCCAGAGTGGCACCCTGCTGGGCGTTGTGTCGAAGACCTATCTGCCTAACTACAACGAGTTCTACGAGAAACGCTGGTTTGCCTCGTCGCAGGACCTGAACGACACCAATATCTATTTGGCTGGCACACCTGTCCGTCTGTCTGCTGAACCCCAACTCTTCCAGATGGGTGACGTCAAGTTTGGCGTGGAAATCTGCGAGGACGTCTGGGCACCCATTCCGCCCAGCAACAACCTGACGATGGCGGGTGCCGATATCGTCCTGAACCTCTCGGCCAGCGACGAGCTCATCGGCAAGCACAACTACCTGCGCTCGCTGGTGGCTCAGCAGAGTGCGCGCACTATGAGTGGCTACGTCTATGCGTCGAGTGGCTTTGGCGAATCGACACAAGATGTGGTGTATGGTGGCAACGCGATGATTTTCGAGAACGGCCGACTGCTCGTCGAGGGTGAGCGCTTCTCGTTCCAGCCACAGCTGAAGACTGCTCAGATTGATGTGGAGCGCCTGCGTACCGAGCGCCATACAAACTCGACATTCATCAACGCCCAGCGGCACGCACATGCAGCTATCGTTGCTGCCAAGGTTCCTCTTGGCAAGGAGTTCGAACTGACACGCGATATCGATGCACATCCGTTTATTCCTGCTGATGAAGAGATGGCAGAGACCTGCGAGGAGATATTGAATATCCAGACGGCTGGTCTGGCCAAGCGTCTGCTGCACACTCACATGGAACACGTAGTGGTGGGCATTAGTGGTGGTCTGGACTCTACGCTGGCCTTGCTGGTCTGCGTGCGCACCTTTGACAAGCTAGGTCTGGACCGTAAAGGAATAATCGGCGTGACGATGCCTGGCTTCGGCACTTCTGACCGTACCCACGACAATGCTGCCTCACTGATGCAGTCGCTGGGTATCTCGCAGATGGAGATTTCCATTGCTAAGGCCGTCAACCAGCATTTCGAGGATATCGGCCACGATGCTTCTATCCACGATGCCACCTATGAAAATTCGCAGGCCCGCGAGCGAACACAGATTCTCATGGACCTTGCCAATAAGTGTAACGCACTCGTGGTGGGTACGGGCGATCTGTCAGAACTGGCACTCGGTTGGGCAACCTATAACGGAGACCACATGTCGATGTATGGTGTGAATGCTGGTATCCCTAAGACGCTTATCCAGTATCTGGTGCGCTACTTTGCTTCACTCAATGCTTTCGCTGCTGTCAGTGAGACACTGATAGATATCGTCGATACACCTATTTCGCCTGAGTTAACCCCTGCCGACCAGGAAGGTAATATCCTGCAGAAGACGGAAGACCTGGTAGGTCCTTATGAGTTGCACGACTTCTTCCTCTACTACATGCTGCGCTTCGGTTTCCGTCCCGCCAAGATATTCCTCATGGCGCAGAAAGCCTTCGGCGAGGCTTACGACAAGGAGACCATCAAGAAGTGGCTGACCACTTTCTGTCGTCGTTTCTTCTCGCAGCAGTTCAAGCGTTCGTGTCTGCCCGATGGTCCGAAGGTGGGAAGCATCTCGCTGTCTCCTCGTGGCGACTGGCGCATGCCCAGCGATGCCTGCTCTGCGTTGTGGCTGAAGGAATGCGAAGAATTATAAATTAAGCATTAAGAATTAAGCATTAAGCATTAAGAATTAAGCATTATGCATTCTGAATTAATCACGAGTGCCCAGAATCCGAAAATAAAGCTGTTGCTGGAATTGCAGCAGAAGTCGCAGGAGCGTCGCCAGCGCGGACTCTTCGTTGTGGAGGGTAGGCGAGAGATAGAGCGTTGCATCAATAGCGGCTATCAGGTTGACACGCTCTTCTGGTGTCCGGAGATATTCGGCACGGAGGAGCCGCAGGCCGATGGTGCCCGCGTTTTTCAGGTTTCTGCCGATATATATAATAAGGTAGCCTATCGTGGCGGTACCGAAGGAGTTATCGCCGAAGTCGTTGCCCAACAGCGCACACTCGACAGTCTGAAACTGCAGAAGTCGCCGCTGGTGGTGGTCATGGAGGGTGTCGAAAAGCCCGGAAATGTGGGAGCTATCCTGCGTTCTGCCGATGCTGCCAACGTGGATGCTGTCATCGTCTGCGACCCGCAATGCGACCTCTACAATCCTAATATCATCCGCGCCTCGGTGGGTGCTTTTTTCAGCGTGCCAACAGTTGCCTGTACGTCAGAGCAATGCATCAAGTGGCTAAAGGCCAACGGCATACGCATCCTTACTGCTCAGTTGCAGGATTCGTCGTTCTATTACGAGACGGATATGGTCCATCCTACGGCTATTGTCATGGGTACTGAGGCAACAGGACTGACCGACCAGTGGCGCCAGGCAGCTGATGAACACATCAAGATACCGATGTTGGGCATTGGCGACTCGCTGAATGTCTCCGTCTCTGCCGCCATCCTGATGTTCGAGGCTGTTCGCCAGCGACAATACCCTCAAAGATAGCAGAAAATCCATATTAATAGGGATTTCGGGTGTAAAGGAAAATGTGTACCTTTGCACCCGATTTTAATCACATAAAAGACAATGAAAAAGATTTTTGCACTATTATTCTTAACCACCGCCGTGCTTTCAGCTATGGCTCAGAGCGGACACGCTCCTATGAAGTTTTCAGGAAAAGCGACCATTGAGGTCAATGGAAACACAGTCGCCACACTTGTGAGTGACACAGTCATGTATTCAGGATCGGATATTACGTTGCCAGAGATGAGGTATAACAACTTCGTCATTCCTTCGTTCACCATTCATGGTGCCGAGTTCTCGATGGATATGTCCACGATGACAGTGACATTCCCAGACCAGCAATTTATGGAGGTTATTACCGTTGACGGCGTGGAGAAGACCATCGTCGGCGCATCGCTTACTGGCAGCTACACTCACGATGCTTTCAATACATTTACGTTGAAGGTCATTTTCATGTATGGTGCTATGCCCATGCCATTGACCTATAATATCACCGCTTATTATATTAAGGATTATACTGATAAGCTGGACGTCAGCATTGGTGGCATGTTTAATTATACCGCAGCAAACACGACCTACAGTGTGCGCACTTATCCTGAGGGTGGCAACACCTTGCTAGACGTGCAGGTTCCCAGCTATCAGCTGAGTGGCACTCCTTTAGGCAATTTGACCATTGGCAGCTATATTGTCAAGGGACTGGCGATGGATGAGCAGAAGGGCGGATACTACCGCGACTATGCCGCAGACGGCCTGACCATGCATTTCAAAGCCGAGAAGGATGGCGCAACAACCATGGATGCCGACTACGTGATGAGTGAAGGTGATAACAACATATTGTTGACTTATGAAGGCAAGAACATCAAGGTGACCAATGCCTTCCACCCTGGAGCTATGCCATTCCAGATTGTAAGCACCTTCCCTGGTGTGGGTGAGGCTTCAGCCGTAGAAGCTGTGAAGACCGTAGAACAGAACAATGCTCCTGCCTATAACCTTGCCGGACAGCGTACAACGGACAGCTATATAGGAATAGTCATCAAGGGCGGTAAGAAATTCTATCAGCGCTAATGTATTTCACCGGAATCATCATCGCCATAATGACGTTCTTGGCCATAGGTATATGGCACCCGATTGTAATCAAGACAGAGTACTACTGGGGCACTCGTCCTTGGGTACTCTATCTGTTGGTGGGTATCTGTTGCTGCGTGGCTGCACTCTTCACGGAAAACGTCTATCTGTCGTCGTTCCTGGGGGTGTTTGGCGCCTCAGCGTTGTGGGGTATCGGTGAACTGTTTTCACAGAAGAAGCGTGTGGAGAAAGGATGGTTTCCCATGAATCCAAAACGCAAACACGAATACCAGAAAAACTCATAACCAACACAATAAGAATATATATGATAGGGAAATTATTGTTTTCAGGAATATTGCTCTTTGCCTCCGTGATGGTTCAGGCAGAAGAGGTGAACGACACATCGAAGGTGTACGACTTGGACGAGATTGTTGTCGTGTCTCAGCCAAAGGACGGACGCTTGCTGCGCCATCAGCCATTGAGCTCTACAGTACTGACCCAACGCGAGATGCGGACGTTGGGAGTTAGCGACCTTGCCCAGCTGTCGCAATATGTACCGTCATTCTCGATGCCACAGTACGGCTCACGTCTGACGTCATCGATGTATATCCGCGGTATCGGTTCGCGCATAAACAATCCGGCTGTAGGCATCTATTACGACAACATACCACTGATGTCGAAGGCTGCCTTTAACCACCACTTCTACCACATTGACCGTGTCGATGTGCTGCGTGGTCCACAGAGCACCCTGTATGGCATGAACACAGAAGGCGGACTGGTGCACATCTACTCCAAGAATCCAATGGTGTATCAGGGAACAGATATCTCTATGGGCATCGGCACAGGACTGACGTCACATGCAGAGAT
Organism: uncultured Prevotellaceae bacterium; assembly: GCA_900316265.1. Lineage (GTDB taxonomy): Bacteria > Bacteroidota > Bacteroidia > Bacteroidales > Bacteroidaceae > Prevotella. The sequence continues at coordinate 9,355 of ONCH01000008.1, forward strand.
TGCCCACTTCCATCGTCCGTCAGACAAGTTTGCCTTCTCTGCAGCAGGTTTCTGGAACGGTCAGCGCGGATTCTTCAAAAACCAGGCGCTGGACGAGTGGAACGACAAACTACAGGAAGCCGGTGGAAAGATGCGCTTTGTATACCAGCCAACCCGTCGACTGACGCTGGACTTGACAGCCGACTATCAATGGACCAGCCAGAATGCTTTCCCTTATGGTTTGTACGACTATGATGCTAATACAGTGGCAGACCCGTCGACTACACTGATGAATGGCTATAAGCGCCAGATGGTGAATACGGGTCTGAACATCAGTTACAAGACAGACAACTGGCTGCTGAGCTCGACAACGTCGTGGCAGTATCTGCGTGACCACATGGAGATGGATCAGGATTATCTGCCTGCCGACTTCATGCACCTGACACAGATACAGAAACAGCAAGCGCTGACACAGGAACTTATATTGCGCAGTCACGGACAGCGTAAGTGGCATTGGACTTTTGGCGTTTTCGGCTCATACCAATGGTTGCGTACCGATGCTCCTGTTACCTTCGGTCCAGGAATGAACGATATGACGGCTGCACGCATCATGTCGATGATGCCGGAATACGTCCAATCGATGTTTACCATTTGGGAAATTCCTGACTTCCACGTTGCGGAGACATTCCATACGCCTTCAGCCAGTGTGGGAGCGTTCCATGAGTCAACGGTATCGCTCACCGACCGACTGGATGTCACCTTAGGCCTGCGCTATGAGTTCAGTCAAGTGAAGATAGACTACAGCACCGCAGGACTAGTAGCACTGCACTATGCCATACCTCCGGTAGAAAAGACCAACAAACTGACTGCCGTATTGGAAAGCAACAGTAAGCGCTCATTCAACCAACTACTGCCAAAGGTGGGCTTCACCTACCGTTTAGATGACAGCGGGTCGAATATCTATGCGACTGTATCAAAGGGCTATCGTGCCGGTGGATATAACATACAGATGTTTTCTGAAATCTATCAGGCTGAATTCATGAATAAGGGTAAGTCGCTAAGCACAGGCGATGTCACCATCAGCTACACGGATGAAGACTATGCTGCCGTTGACGAAACCATCAGCTACAAGCCTGAGGAGTCTTGGAACTATGAAGCAGGTGCTCATCTGAATCTGCTGGACGGTAAGCTCCATGCTGATGTTGCTGTTTACTACATGAAGATTAGAAACCAGCAGTTGTCCGTCATGAGCCCTGACAATAACTTTGGTCGTATCATGGTGAATGCGGGAAAGAGTCATACGATGGGCTTTGAAATCGCATTGCGTGGCCGTGCTTTTGACGATCGACTGGACTGGTTCTGCAACCTGGGCGCTGTGAAGGCGAAGTTCGATGAGTACGACACTTATAACAACAACACGATACCTTTTGTTCCTGCTACTACGTTTTCGTTGGGCGGTAACTACCGGATTAACCGCTTCTTTGTGGGTGGCGACTTGACAGGACAAGGCTATACACACTGGGACGAAGCCAATACATTCGGACAGAAAGCGTATGTGCTCTTAGGTGCTCATGTGGGTTATGATTTCGGGGGATGTACTGTCAAACTGTGGGGACGTAATCTGACCGATGCTAAGTACAACACCTTTGCTGTAGAGAGTAAAGCCGCTGGTCAACCACTACGTTTTGCGCAGCGTGGCAATCCGCTACAATTAGGAATTGATTTAGATTTGCATTTTTAATTAAAAACTATCATTTTAGTTAAAATCGTTAAATTTAACGGAAATAATTAACTTCTTCGGCTTCTTCATATCGGGAAAAACACTATCTTTGCACTCGATATGAAGAAGTCAACGATTTGGACCATAGCAGTTATAATGGGAGTCTCATTCCTTGCGCTGCTCTTCCTTCAGTTCTCCTACGTCGAGGAGATGGTTAAGATGAAGAAAGAGCAGTTCGATGAGAGTGTAGCCCGTTCACTATATCAGGCCTCGCGTAATCTGGAGATGAACGAGACCCTGCGCTATCTGGAGAAAGATGTCAACGAAACTGAGCGTCGTGCTTTTACGCAAGACAGTATAATCGTTGACGGACTGGGCTCTGTAACACACAGCCACCAGTTTTCCGTTGCTGCAGACGATGGAACCATCTATAGCTCGTTCCAGGTAAAGGCGTTGAAGATGAAGCCTGCCTCCGTACCCAAGGCTATGATTCTGCGCAAGGACAAGAACTCGTTGGCAGATGCCACGAAAACCATGCAGGAGATTGTACGTCAGCGCTATGTCTATCAGAAGGCTTTGCTCGACGAGGTGGTCTATAACATTCTCTATACCGCCAGTGAGAAACCTCTGAAGGAGCGCGTAAACTTCCGGATGCTTGACAAGGATATCCGTGTGGAGCTTATGAACAACGGCATCAATATCCCATACCATTTTACCGTGTCGACCACCGATGGACGAGAGGTGTATCGTTGTCCGGACTATGAGGAAGAAGGTAAGGAATATACCTATGAGCAGAAGCTCTTCAGTCACGATCCACAGTCGAAGATGGGTGTGGTGAGAATTCACTTCCCGGAGATGAACTCGTATATCTTCTCCAGTGTGCGATTTATGATCCCCAGCATAATCTTCACTATCGTGCTGTTGATTACATTCTTGTTCACCCTCGTTGTTGTATTCCGTCAGAAACGTTATTCGGAGATCAAGAACGACTTCATCAATAATATGACGCATGAGTTGAAAACACCTATCGCCTCCATCTCACTGGCCGCTCAGATGATGAACGACGAGAGTGTACCCAAGACCGAGCAGATGACGAAGCACCTGAGCGGTGTTATTAATGACGAGTCAAAGCGTCTGCGCTTCCTCGTGGAGAAGGTGCTCCAGATGTCAATGTTCGATAAGAAAACGGTAACGTTCAAGGAGAAGGAATTGGACTTGAACGAGATGGTTGAGAACGTAGCACAATCCTTTAATCTGCGCGTGGAACATACTGGTGGTAAGATATATACGGAGATAGAAGCTGTTGATTCTACCATCTTCGTTGATGAGGTACATTTCCAGAATGCCATCACTAATTTGATGGATAATGCAGTAAAATATCGCAAGCCCGATGAGCCAATAGATATCTATATCCATACGTGGAACGACCATGAGAGACTCTACCTCTCTATTCGTGACACAGGACAGGGCATCAAGAAGGAGAACCTGAAAAAAATCTTCGATAAGTTCTATCGCGTACATACTGGCAACAAACACGACGTGAAGGGTTTCGGTCTTGGACTGGCTTATGTCAAAAAAGTGATAGATTCGCATCAAGGAGAAATCAAGGCTGAGAGTGAGTTGGGCAAGGGTACCAAATTTACCATTAGTCTGCCTATTTTGAAAGAAGATAACAAATAGTATTAACAATAAAAAATTAAACTTATGGACGAGAAACTGAAAATTCTTCTTTGTGAAGACGATGAGAACCTCGGAATGTTGCTCCGCGAGTATTTAGCAGCAAAAGGCTATATGGCCGAGTTGTGTCCCGATGGCGAGGCTGGTTACAAAGCCTTCCTAAAGACAAAGTTTGACATCTGCGTACTTGACGTGATGATGCCCAAGAAGGACGGCTTCACGCTGGCTCAGGAAATCCGTCAGGCTAATGCAGAGATTCCTATCATCTTCCTCACCGCCAAGACGCTGAAGGAAGATATCCTCGAAGGTTTCAAGATTGGTGCTGACGACTATATCACCAAGCCTTTCTCTATGGAAGAGCTCGTATTCCGTGTAGAGGCAATCCTGCGTCGTGTTCGTGGTAAGAAGAACAAGGAGAGCTCGGTATATCACATTGGCGATTTCATCTTTGATACCCAGAAACAACTGCTTGTCATTGGTGATAAGCAGACCAAACTGACTACTAAGGAGAATGAGTTGTTGGCATTGCTCTGTTCACACGCCAACGAGATTCTGCAGCGTGACTTTGCCCTGAAGACTATCTGGATAGATGACAACTATTTCAATGCCCGCTCAATGGATGTGTATATCACCAAGTTGCGCAAGCATCTGAAGGACGATCCACAGATTGAGATTATCAATATTCACGGCAAGGGTTACAAGCTGATAACTCCTGAAACGGAATAACAGCGTAAAGAAATAATAAAAAAATCGGGAATTGTATAGAGATTCTCGATTTTTTTTTGTACCTTTGCCGACTAGTAGTGTATTAGAGTAAATCATGGACCATATAAGAAACTTTTGCATCATTGCACATATCGACCACGGAAAGTCAACATTGGCTGACCGTCTGCTGGAATATACCAAGACTATCCAGGTGACGGAAGGACAGATGTTGGACGACATGGATCTGGAGCGTGAGCGTGGCATCACGATTAAAAGTCACGCCATCCAGATGGAGTATATGTACAAGGGTGAAAAATATATACTGAACTTAATTGATACTCCGGGACACGTCGACTTCTCGTATGAGGTCAGCCGTTCGATAGCCGCCTGTGAGGGCGCTTTGCTGGTGGTAGATGCCACCCAAGGCGTACAGGCACAGACCATCTCCAACCTCTATCTGGCCATCGACAACAACCTGGAGATAATCCCCGTTATAAATAAAATTGATATGCCTTCAGCTATGCCTGACGAGGTGGAAGACGAAATCGTAGAACTGATAGGTTGCGATCCGTCAGACATCCTGCGTGCTTCGGGTAAGACAGGTGAAGGTGTAGAAGATATTCTTAACGCTGTTGTTGAGCGTATCCCTCATCCCGTGGGTGATGAGAAGGCTCCTCTGCAGGCGCTGATTTTCGACTCTGTCTTCAACTCTTTCCGTGGTATCATTGCCTATTTCAAGATTAACAATGGCGTTATTCGTCAAGGCGACAAGGTGAAGTTCTTCAATACAGGACAGGAATATGTTGCCGACGAGGTGGGCGTGCTGAAGATGGATATGATACCCCGTAAGGAACTGCGAACTGGCGAGGTAGGCTATATCATCTCTGGTATTAAGAATGCCAAGGAAGTGAAGGTGGGTGACACGATTACCCATGTTGCCAATCCTTGTGACAAGGCCATCGAGGGATTCCAGGAAGTAAAGCCAATGGTGTTTGCCGGTGTCTATCCTATAGACCCGGTAGACTACGAGAACCTCCGTGCCTCGTTAGAGAAACTGCAACTCAACGATGCTTCATTAACGTTCGTTCCCGAGACATCAATAGCCCTGGGCTTTGGGTTCCGTTGTGGTTTCCTGGGCTTGTTGCACATGGAGATCGTTCAGGAGCGCTTGGATCGTGAGTTCGATATGGACGTTATCACTACGGTGCCTAACGTAACCTACATGTGCTACACGAAGCAGGGTGAGGAGAAAGAGGTGCACAACCCCTCTGGACTGCCTGACCAGACGATGATTGACCATATCGAAGAGCCGTATATCAAGGCATCTATCATTACTGCTGCAGATTATATCGGTCCTATTATGACGCTATGTCTCGACAAGCGTGGTGAATTGATAGACCAGCAGTACGTCAGTGGAAACCGTGTGGAGCTGCGCTTCATGTTGCCGCTGGGAGAAATCGTGATAGACTTCTATGACAAATTGAAGAGTATCTCTAAGGGATACGCTTCATTTGACTACCATATTGATGGTTTCCGTCCGTCAAAGCTGGCCAAGTTGGATATTCTGCTGAATGGTGAACCCGTTGATGCACTATCTACTTTGACCCACCAGGACAATGCTGTGACCTTTGGTCGCCGTATGTGCGAGAAACTGAAGGAGCTCATTCCGCGCCAGCAGTTTGATATTGCCATCCAGGCAGCTATCGGTGCAAAGATTATTGCCCGTGAGACGGTCAAGCAGGTGCGTAAGGATGTTACTGCCAAGTGTTATGGTGGTGACGTGAGCCGTAAACGTAAGCTGTTGGAGAAACAGAAGCGTGGTAAGAAACGTATGAAGCAGATTGGTAATGTGGAGGTTCCGCAGAAGGCCTTCCTTGCCGTCTTGAAGTTAGACTAATCAATGACCTAAGACAAATATAAAAATGACAACAATTGGACTGACAACACGTGATGTGGCCCGCGAACTGGCCAGACGCTACAGTACGATGACTCACGATGAGTTGGATGTGCTGGAGAGTATTCTTGTACCTATGAGATTTCAGAAGGGTGATTTCATCCTGAAAGAAGGCGAAGTTTGCACAAATATATATTGGGTGGTAAAAGGTTTGGTGCGCCAGTTCTATATCAAGAACGGTAAGGAACTGACAGAGTATATGGCTGCCGAGAACAATATCTTCATGAGTATCGAGAGCCTGTTCAAGGAGCGTCCCAGCCACCAACAGATTCACGCCCTTGAACCTACTATTGTCTTTGCTTTGCCAAAGGACAAGCTGGAGCGTGAGGCTGTGCGTAATGTGAATATCCAGATGCTCTATCGTAAAATCCTGGAGGAGTCGCTCATCCTCTCACAGGTTCGTGCCGACATGCTACGCTTTGAGTCTGCCCCAGAACGCTATGCCAAGTTGGTCAAGCGCTCACCACAATTGGTGCTGCGCGCTCCGTTGGTCTATATTGCCAGCTACTTGCAAATGACACCAGAGACACTGTCTCGTGTACGTACATCTGCTTTACTGGACGACAAAGACTAAAGTACCGTAGAGAAAGTAAACATATCAGGGAATGCCTGACGAAGTCCATCAGGTTCCTCCTTGAACAGTCCGAACAGGGCGCTACCAGAGCCAGACATGGCCGCATAGGTGGCGCCCATTTTGTATAACTGCTCTTTGACAGCACCAATCTCAGGATGCAGCGCAAAGACACTCTCTTCGAAGTCGTTGATTAGGTTATCACGCCATGTTTCTACAGGTTGCATCACTACTTCGCGACAGTTTAGGGAAGGGTAGTGGGGATGGATGCGCGAGAAAGCCTCTTTTGTAGGAACAGGGATATCTGGACGAACAACACCAATATACCATCCACTAAGGTCCAGACTGATGGGTTCTAATTGCTCGCCGATACCTTCCGCATAACAAGGAACACTCTTGATAAAGAAAGCGCAGTCGGCACCTAACTGGGCAGCATATTGCTGCATCTGTTCATTAGTCAATTGCAGGTCGAAGGTTTCGTTCAACAATCGTATCATATAGGCACAATCGCTGCTGCCACCGCCCATGCCGGCTTGTGTGGGAATACCTTTCCACAGATGTGTGTGAATGCGGGGCAGCTTAGGGAAATCCTTCTTCAGTAACTGATAGGCACGCACCACAAGGTTGCGCTGTTCATCGCCCTCAATGTGGATATTAGTCACTTTCAGGTCGCAATCTACGTCTGAAGGAAATCCTTCACTCATGGGGGCTATCTCCAGTGCATCCATGATGGGTACTGGATAGAATACGGTTTGCAGATTGTGATACCCGTCTAAACGTTTCTCTACCACGTTCAGGCCCAGGTTTATCTTGGCTATGGGGAATGTTATCATGATGTATTATTATTTCTTCTTGAATTCTAATTCTTTGGGAAGCTTCTGCCATTTACCCTTACGAGGCACCTTAATGGTGTTACCTTCATTTTGTTGGAGTATATAGACAGAGTCGTTCTTGCGTATCAAAGTGGCTCTCAAGTCTTCACTACCGAAGTCGTTAATCAACTGCATAGTGGCCTTCTTGTCACTCTTGATGTCACAAGAGGTAATTACCCAGCAGAAGGAGTTGTTCTTTTTACCTAAATAGCCGGGTAAGTCGCCGTAGAGTTCCTGTCCAGGAATGGTAATATCCTGGTCATAGAAGTTGATGCGCAGATACACTTCGTATTCATTATTATAAAGGTACGCGCGAAAAGCAGTGTTGTCTTTCTGCGCATAACCGTTTGTAGCAACGATGGAAAGCAGTATAATTACAAGAAATTTCCTCATGTTATTTTTCTGTTTTGCTGACAAAGGTACTAAATCTAAATCAATAAAACATTTATTTTATGAAAAATATATGGATAAATATGTTAGGTTTTAATTTTTTTTAGTTATCTTTGCAGGCGTTATACATGTATCACAAATGGGAAAGAATATGATAAAGCCTGATTACATCTTTGAATCGAGTTGGGAGGTTTGTAACAAAGTGGGCGGTATCTATACCGTTCTATCTACTCGTGCGAAGACACTGCAGGATGAAATGAAGGACCATATCATCTTTATTGGTCCTGACTGTTGGAAGGAAAATGATAGTCCCTATTTCCGTGAGGAGAAGTCTCTCTTTGCCGAGTGGCAATGGGAGGCCAAGGAGCAAGGTCTGAAGGTAAAGGTTGGTCGTTGGACGGTTCCAGGAGAACCTATTGCCATCTTGGTGGACTTTACGCCTTACTTTGAAAAGAAGGACCAGATTTACACTTGGTTGTGGGAAAAATATGCTGTTGACTCACTGCATGCTTATGGTGACTATGACGAGGCTTCGATGTTCTCATACGCTGCGGCGTTGGTGACGGAGAGCTTCTATCAGCACTATAAATTGCAAAATCAACGTGTTATCTATCATGCCAACGAATGGATGTGTGGCCTGGGAGCTTTGTATATCAACAACAAATTGCCCCAGATTGGCACCATCTTTACGACGCATGCAACGAGCATCGGCCGTTCTATTGCTGGCAATCAGAAACCCCTCTATGACTATCTCTTCGCTTATAATGGCGACCAGATGGCTGGTGAGCTGAATATGCAGTCGAAGCACTCTATTGAGAAGCAGACGGCATTTCATGTGGATTGCTTTACCACGGTGAGTGACATTACGGCCAACGAGTGTGTGGAACTGCTGGACAAACCAGTCGACGTAGTTCTTCCCAATGGTTTTGACAATAACTTCGTACCCAAGGCCGCTACCTTCACCAAGAAGCGTAAGGCAGCACGCCAGCGCCTGATACAGGTGGCAAACGCTTTGCTGGGTGACCAACTCGATGACGACACGCTGATAGTTTCTACCAGTGGTCGCTATGAGTTCCGCAACAAGGGTATCGACGTATTTGTGGAAGCCATGAACCGTCTGCGTTGTGGCCAAGAGTTGAAGAAAAAGGTATTGGCATTCATTGAGGTACCGGGTTGGGTAGGAGAGCCTCGCAAAGACCTTCAGGAACGACTTGCAGACAATAAGTCGTACACAGAGCCCTTGGAGCTTCCCCAGTTGACTCACTGGTTGCACAACATGAGTCACGACAACGTGCTGAATTTGATGAAATATCTTGATATGCACAATCGTAAGGACGAGAATGTGAAGGTTATCTTCCTGCCGTGTTACCTTGATGGCAAGGACGGTATTCTGAATATGATCTACTACGATATCGTCTTGGGTAATGACCTCTGCATCTATCCGTCTTATTACGAGCCGTGGGGCTATACACCACTGGAGGCTGTAGCCTTCAAGGTGCCTTGCATCACCACCGACCTCGCAGGTTTTGGACTGTGGGCAAACAAGGAGTTTGGTCACTATGGTGAGATTACGGACGGTGTAAAGGTGATTCATCGTACGGACTATAACTATTCTGAGGTGGCCGATGCCATCAAGGATACTGTGGCACAGTTCTCTGCTATGGACAAGAAGCAGGTTGACGCGTGTCGTAAGAAAGCCGAGGCATTGTCGAAGAAAGCTTTGTGGAGTGAGTTTATCCAGTACTACCACGAGGCCTACGATATTGCTTTGACGAAGGCTGAAGCGAGAATGAAGAAATAAAAAAATAGAAACTTAATATATCATAAGTTATGAAAATTAAAGCTGATTATGCAAATGCTCCACAATGGAAGGATTTGACAGTTAAGTCAAGTCTTCCTGAGCAACTGAAGTGTTTGGACGAGATTGCCCACAATATGTGGTGGGTATGGAACTTCGAGGCTCGCGACCTGTTCCGTGACCTTGACCCTGAGATTTACCATGAAGTGAAGCACAATCCCGTTATGTTGCTGGAGCGTCTGACCTATGACCGCAAGGAGGCAATTCTGAAGGACAAAGCCCTCATGAAGCGTATCAAGGATGTTTACGCTCAGTTCCGTGCCTATATGGACGTCAAGCCCGACAGCAAGCGTCCTTCAGTAGCTTACTTCTGCATGGAGTACGGTATCCACTCAGCCCTGAAGATTTACTCTGGTGGTCTGGGTATGCTGGCTGGTGACTACGTGAAGGAGGCTTCTGACTCTAACGTTGATATGTGTGCCGTTGGTTTCCTCTATCGTTTCGGCTACTTTACTCAGAGTCTGTCGATGGACGGTCAGCAGATTGCCAACTACGAGACTCAGAACTTCGGTTCACTGCCTATCGTGCGTCAGCTTGACAAGGACGGTAACCCCATGGTAATCGACGTTCCTTACACCAACTATCAGGTTCACGCTTATGTATGGCGTGTCAACGTTGGTCGTGTGAACCTGTATCTGCTGGATACTGACAACGAGATGAACTCTGACTTCGACAAGCCTATCACCCACGCCCTCTATGGTGGCGACTGGGAGAACCGTCTGAAGCAGGAAATTCTGCTCGGTATCGGTGGTATGCTGCTGCTCAAGAAGCTCGGCATCAAGAAGGATGTATACCACTGCAACGAGGGTCACGCAGCACTCTGCAACCTGCAGCGTCTGTGCGATTATATCGAGGAGGATGGCTTGAACTTCAACCAGGCTCTCGAGCTCGTTCGTGCCAGCGGTCTCTATACTGTTCATACACCTGTCCCTGCTGGTCACGACTACTTCGAGGAGGGTTTGTTTGGCAAGTACATGGGTGCTTATCCTCAGAAGCTCGGCATCACTTGGGACGAGTTTATCGGTATGGGGCGCACCAATCCCGATGACCATAGCGAGAAGTTCTGTATGTCAACCTTCGCATGCAACACCTGTCAGGAAGTCAACGGTGTATCATGGCTCCACGGTGAGGTTTCTAAGAAGATGTTTGCCCCCATCTGGCAGGGCTACTATCCTTCAGAGAGCCACGTAGGCTTTGTTACCAATGGTGTTCACTTCCCCACATGGGCTGCTGCAGAGTGGCGTGCTGTATATGCTAAGTACTTTGATGCTAAGTTCATGAGCGACCAGTCTAACGAGGAAATCTGGCATGGCATCTACAACTGTCCTGATGAGGAGGTATGGGCTACCCGTAAGGCACTGAAGATTAAGCTCTTCGACTATATCAAGATTCAGTTCCAGGAGACATGGCTGAAGAACCAGGGTGATCCTTCACGTGTAGTGAAGTTGGTTGAGCGTATGAATCCCAATGCACTGGTTATCGGCTTCTGCCGTCGTTTCGCTACATACAAGCGTGCTCATCTGCTGTTCACCGACCTGGAGCGTCTCGACAAGATTGTCAACAACCCCGATCGTCCTGTAGTATTCCTCTTTGCTGGTAAGGCTCACCCCGCCGATGGTGCTGGTCAGGGTCTGATCAAGAAGATTTTTGATATCTCACAGATGCCTCAGTTCCAGGGTAAGATCATCTTCCTCGAGGACTACGACTTCCTGTTGGCTCGTCGCCTTGTTTCGGGTGTTGATATCTGGATGAATACGCCTACACGTCCTCTCGAGGCTTCTGGTACCTCTGGTGAGAAGGCCGAGATGAATGGTGTTGTCAACCTCTCCGTCAAGGACGGTTGGTGGCTGGAGGGCTATCGCGAAGGTGCCGGTTGGGCTCTTACCGAGAAGCGTACCTATCAGAACCAGGGCTATCAGGATCAGCTCGATGCTGCTACTATTTATGGTCTGCTGGAGAACGAGATTGTTCCTCTTTACTATGACAAGGACAAGAAGACAGGCATCTCAAAGGGTTGGATCAAGGTTGTCAAGAATTCTATCGCCCAGATTGCTCCTCACTACACCATGAAGCGTCAGCTCGACGATTACTATTCTAAGTTCTATGAGAAGCAGGCTAAGCGCTTCAAGGAGCTCTCTAAGGACAACAACCGTCTGGCTAAGGATCTCGCACAATGGAAGGAAGCTGTTGCTGAGCGCTGGGATGCTATCAATGTTGTCAGCTGCGAGTGGGACTTCCCCGCAAATGGTTGTGAGGCTGGTCAGTCATATAACATTAAGTATGTTATCAACGAACAGGGTCTTGACGATGCCGTTGGTCTGGAGAAGGTTAACGTATGCCTCGACAAGGACGGCAATGAGAAGGTATTCTCTGTAGAGCCTCTGAACATGGTTGGTCACGAAGGTAACAACTACACCTTCCAGGCAGTACTGAAGCCCAACCAGTTTGGTCAGTACAAGTCTGCCATCCGTATGTATCCTAAGAACAAGAATCTGCCTCACCGTCAGGACTTCTGCTACGTGAAGTGGCTGGAGCTTCCTAACATGTAATCCGCAGGAATTGTAATAAACTAAAGAACGGAGATCCTCAATGGGGTCTCCGTTCTTCTTTTATCTTCGTCTATTCCTTTTATCTTCTTCTATCTCCTTTAATAGAATATCATCGACAGGATATAGGCCACGATAGTCGAGGTTGTGACACAGATAAGTCCTGGCATCATGAACGAGTGGTTCAGCAGGTATTTACCGATGACCGTAGTACCAGAACGGTCGAAGTTCACTGTAGCAATATCGCTGGGGTAGTTGGGGATGAAGAAATAGCCGTAAACGGCAGGCAGCACACCCAGAAGAACGGGGCCAGGGATGCCAAGATTATAGGCCAACGGCAACATGGCGACGACAACAGCTCCCTGCGAGTTGATGAGCACAGACACCATGAAGAAGACGAAGGCGATAGACCAAGGATATGCCTTGACAACATCTGCCAGCATATTCTGCATTTCGTCCATGTAGTTCGAGAAATAGGTATCTGCAAGCCAGGCGATACCATAGATGGCGACGACGGCGACCATACCTGACTGCCAGACGGGACCAGCAACGGCCTTCTTGGGAGCAGCCTTACAGAAGATAATCATCAGGGCTGCAGCAGAAATCATGACGATCTGGATGACAAGGTTCATCTTCAGGGCGATGGTACCTGTCTCTGTTAAACCTGTAGCAACAACGCCAGCCTTGGCGAGTGCAGCAGCAGAGACCTTTGTGCCGCCAATAATCATCACGTCACCAGCACCCTTCACCACTTTCACGGTAGTATAAGAAGGTAACAGTTGCGGCAAGGCGGCGAACAGTACGATAACAGCCAGTGCAGCAAGGAAGATAAATACGGCATTCTTAGCCGACTGTGGAATCTCCTTGTCGAGTGTAGTAGCCCCACTACCATAGATATAGTTATACTGTGCAGGGTCTTTCAGCTTTGCCTGGAACTGTGGGTCTTTACTGAGGTCAAGACCACGACGGTAGGACGCTGTAGCTGCGGCCATCAGTCCACACACGCAGGCTGGAATGGAAATCATCAGCACACGTGGAATTGTTATGTCGAAGCCGTTGGCGTTCGAAATACTAACGAAGGCCACCACAGCAGCTGCAATGGGCGAACAGGTGATACCAACCTGAGAGGCGATACTGGCCACACCACAGGGGCGCTCAGGACGAATACCCTTCTTCAGAGCGATATCACAGATGATGGGCATCAGCGTATATACCACGTGGCCTGTTCCCACCAGCACCGTCAGGAAAAATGTTGTCAGCGGAGCCAGGAAGGTGATGCGGTCAGGATGCTTGCGCAACAGACGCTCAGCAATCTGAATCAACCAGTCCATACCACCTGAAGCCTGCATGATGCCAGCACAGGTTACGGCAGCGATGATGATGTAGATAACGTCGGTAGGCGGAGTGCCTGGTTTCAGACCGAAGCCGAAAACCAGCAACGCAAGACCAATACCGGAAATGGCACCCAGTGCCAAACTTCCATAACGAGAGCCAACCCACAGTGCACCCAGCACTATCAGGAGTTGAATAATCATTGTAATTGTCATGCAATATTTAGTTTTAGTTACGTAATATCAGTAAATCATCTGCAAATTTAATCAATTCTTTTGAAACTGCAAACGAAATGCCATTTTTTTTGAGATTTGGATTAGTTCTCCCAGTTCTCTTGCTCTAAGTTTCATAATCTTTTTTGTACCTTTGCAGTCGAAAGTAACTACTGACTAACGATGGAACAGAAAATTCGGAGCAGCGAGAGCAGAGTTAAGCTTGCTTAAACTTTGCCGAGTCGTAACGGATTTCGACAACGTTAAATTCAGCAATAACAGTAAGTTCATAACTCCCTGCCACCGCCACAGGCCGTCAGCAGTCCCACTGCCATCACCGTAAAGACCAACCTTTTCATACCTATACCTCTTTTAATAGGAACGCCATGTACATTGGCAGAGTCAGTAACTGATCCTTACGTCCAATATTATAGTCGCCAAGTTTTATGGCACTCGTCACATGGTATTTCTCCGGATGACTCATTACCGTACGCATAGACTTGACGTTGCCTGTTGTAGCCTTACATTCCACAGGTGTACACTGGCCCTTGCGGCGCATCTCGCGGTCCTGATCCATCACGCAGTGGATGCCTCGTTCCTTCATCGCCTTGCTGTCATGGATATGTTGCGACGAAAACGTCCCGTTTTTGCGCGACAGCACCTTGACCAGCAGCAGCAACATACCCGCTGCAATGATGACTAAACTGACAATCAGCGTCTCTACCATATTATATATTATATGAAACGGCTGCAAAAGTAAACAAAAAAAGTGAACAGACCAAAAAGTCCCCCTTCCTTTTAGCATTTATTAGGCCTCTTTATTTATAAAAAAGGTATGCTCTGATAATTTATCAGGCTGATACACGTGCGTATTAGCCTGATACGAAGTTGTATTAGGCTGATAATGGCAGCTTATACAGCTGTCTATAAATAAGCGTTGTTTAGCAAGTATAGATGTTTAGAAATTTAGATGTTTAGATTTTTATATATATGTAAATATAAAAATTATAATTTTTTTCTTTTTTACTATAAATTCTAAACTTCTAAATTTCTAAACTTCTAAACTTCCGAGGATGTGTCAATGGTACCTGTCCCTTCGTCAACATAATCAAGGTATACATTCTCTTCAACTTCTATCTTTAAAAAGTCATCTAGGTCTTTGAATGTGTATTCATTTCTATCAAAAAAGTCCATACTATTGAAATCTTCAAAGTTTTTCCGCCCCAATTGTTCCCCTATTGTCTTTCTTCTCCTTATTCTTATAGCGCTGGATTTCCTCCTGCTCCAGCTGGCAGAAGCGCTTGTAGTCAGCCGCCATTGCCTCTGTGTCGTACTGCTTCGTCTCCTTCTCGTCGTATTTCAGATGTTGCAGGTTAAATGCGGCAAGCATATCGCGCTGGTGTGTATCACCATTGGATAGCGTAACATTGCGTTCCTTCAGTTCGTGCTTTGTGAAACTGCCGTCCGTAAAGTCATATTGGCTGGCAGCATTCTTAGTATCTACCTTCACAACCTCGCCGCCCAGCGACTTCACCTTGTTCTCCAAGATGCTGACAAACATAGACGGCGCATGATTGGCAACCGATTTACCAAAGCGTTTCTTCTTCTGAATCTTGCCGGTCTTCTCGTTCACTTTGGTTTCCTTGGCCCTTGTAGTCCAACCGCTAATCTGGTTGTTTTCCACAATAAACGTATCGCCCTCCTTCAGTAGTGCGTTGGCACGTTCTATGTGCTGCTGCTTACGGATAGCCGCCTGTTTGCGGCGCAGTTCTGCCAGCTCGCGGCGCAGCTCCTTATAGCGCTTGGAGTCGTTCCAAACCAGTTTGATGCCACACTTGATGGTGCCATCTTCGTTGAAGTTCTGCGGATTATTGGCTCTGCGACTGCGGTCTATCCTCCTGCTCAATCGGGTTATCTCCTCCTGAATATCGTCACACTTCGAGGCCAGTTTGTCTATGCTTACTACGTTCACACCACTTACGGCAACCGTAGTAGGACCGAGGTCGATACCTACGTTACCTTTGCCCAGCCTACGGCCTTTTTGAGGTTTTTCGCCCTCGATGGTTAGTTGCACATAATACTTGTATTGGCTGCGCACCAAGCGACGAACCACTTTTACCACTTTCACGCTATCGGCTCCACCCTTCAGCGCCCACATCTCATAGTCTGCGTGCTTGGGATTGTGCAGCATTTTCAGCGTGATGAACTTAGCTTCTTTTCCGACCTTGCCATTCATCTTAATGGCCAGCTCCATCGTGTCAAGATGCAGCTCCATACCGGAGAAATACACTTTTCCACCAACTACCTTTCTGCGGCTTGAAAAGGAGTCAAGTTCACCATACTTTTTAAAAGAGATTCGCTTGGCTTTAAAGTCATACAACTTCTTGTCCCAAGCAGCCCAGATGCAAGCAGACAAATGGTCTAAAATATTAGTGGAAAAACCAAGGTCGCCATACGTCATATTAGGGCCAACTGGTTTTTGAACCAACTTCTCAACAAATCCCTTTATGCTATATTCATCAAAAGAAACCTGAATGGGTGTTTTGTTGCCCTTCAGTGTTTCATTAATCTGAAATGGATGGCTCTTAAGGAAATCTCTTTTCTCTTTGAAAGTCTTGCAGGCTTGATATTCTTTCATTTGCTCAAAATACCTGTATTGTCTGAGCAACTTGCCCTGCACATAATTGTACAATTGGCGAAGCTGCTCATAGCGCTTGTTGAGGATATCAGCCTGATACTTCTCAACCTGCAAAGGCAATTCCAATACAAATACTTCGTTCATTTTTGCGTAAAAAGCCTACATTTATAGGCGATTAACACCACACCTTAGTGGTACATGCCGACGAGCACCCTGTCACTAGCCTACATTTCTGGGTGATTAACACCAGTCTGGTCCGGCAGTATATAAAAACGAACCCTGTCACTAGCCTACATTTCTGGGTGATTAACACCGAAGCACGACACCACATACATCTCGAAGACCCTGTCACTAGCCTACATTTCTGGGTGATTAACACCAGCCGACCGCAACGACCGTGGAAACTGGATCCTGTCACTAGCCTACATTTCTGGGTGATTAACACCCTATGATGTATAATCACCTGGGAATGAAATAAAAAGGCCATGATTAGCATACTCGGGGGACTTGCTCTATACTCCCATTCCCGAAGGAACTGACTGTTATTTTTGCATTCCACCATTCTGCAAAATCGTTTGTCGCACCAGCCGCCCACTGGCATTAGCTTAACGTGCGCAAGGCCTGACAACACCTTTATGCCGCAAAGATACAAATTATTATTGAAAGTCCGCGCATCATACAACAAGAAAATGCTAAAACTTAACTGTTTTTATCCAAAATGTATAAGTACTTACACATCAATTCAGGTTTGTAAATTATTACTTTCCATGTTTTCTCGTGAATGTTGATTAATATCTATATTCATTCTATGTTACATTACCTACATGCCTACACGTTTACATTATAAACCCTTGTAATACAATGCTATAATAAAATGTAGGCTTTTTGTAGGTGTTTTATTTTGCAACCATCTGTATAATAGTTAGATATAACGAAATCATGTAGGTATGTATGCTATCTATTATTCTTTTCGTAATCATTTTATTTCTGCATCCACCACGTACATATCGCCATCGGCATCTACCAGAACGTTGCGAGGGACGACATCCCAAACGAGGTATGTTCCATTTGAGTATCGGCCTTCGTCATTCTCTTTAGTAAAGCCCAAGGCAGACATATAGGTGTCTATCATAATCTGTGTGGCGGGCTGGGCATTACAGATGCGCTCTTGCTCCAAAACAGGCATCACACTTCGACCATCATAGCCAGCAAACCCTATCAGTTTATAGGCTGTATTAGGGAATACTAGATTATGAAGAATGATTTTGTCCAGCAAGTTATGAATACTGCCACTATTTAGCAGGTTGTTCACCTTGAAGATTGTATCTTTAGCTACATAGGTATCATTCTCGTTACCGCTTGGGCCAGGAGTGCCCAAATCAAACACCTCATCCATAGGAATCCACATTCCTGCAGATTTTGCGTATTGTTCGGCTACGCGTTGCTCTATTTCGAAGCGGCTTCTATCTTCTTGGCCTGTTCGAAGTTGCGCCTCATGTAGTCGGCAAAGTCTTTGGAGTTCATCGGAGATTTCTTTGATTCTTCGATTTTCCGCATCGTACGCTCCATAGCCTCTTTGTGAAACTGATTCAAGAATGTCATCGCTCATAACGTTTTAGTTTCTGCAAAGATAAAAACAATTTCGCAATCTTCCAAATTATTCGTCATCATTTTGCTCATTTCCCCTTTTCTTTGTACCTTTGCCATCACTATAAATATAATAATGAACACGCATATGAAGATAATTAATTCGCACTATATTCCATTGCCAGAACCTCGCTGGCTGATAGTTGACCCCCAAGGCAGCATCTATGAAGAACTGGGAACGATGACAATCGTTGCGGATGCGACGAAAGAAAAAGGTGAAGCTGGCATCACAACTTATGCCCATCCTGTAGTAGCTCATACTGCTTTTGATACGCCTGAAGAGTGAATCAAGGGACTAACACCTGATCTGTTTGGCTATAATTTTTTTATTATTCGTTTTATTTGCCTACATTGCCTACATGCCTACATGTTTACATTATAAATCATTGTAATTCAATACAATAATAAAATTTATCATATACATTAAGCCTACATTAAGCCTACATATTCCTACATGATTTTTGTAAATAGGAAGGCGGTAAATAGGCTAATACGGTTATAAGATAGCTGTATACGGAGCTGTTATTAGGCTAATACAGCGCTGTATTAGCTGTATACGGAAGTGTATTAGCTGTATAAATGAGTCGGATTTTGTGTAGGATGTATGTAGGCTTAATGTAGGCTTATTGTAGGTATTTTATTTCGCAACCAGCTGTATAATAGTTAGATATAACGAAATTATGTAGGTATGTATGCTGTCTATTATTCCTGTCATAATCGTTTTATTTCTGCATCCACTACGTAAATATCGCCATCATTTTATAAAAGGTGGGCTGACGTTTGGTCAGTTCGCTTTTTTTTTGTACTTTTGCACGGAAACAACATAAACATAAAAATACAATAGAAGATATGAACAAGAGTGAACTGAAACCTGCTGTAGTCTTCGAACAATTTGCGAAGATTAACCAGATTCCACGCCCTTCGAAGCGTGAAGAGAAGATGATTGCATACTTAAAAGAGTGGGGCGAGAGCCACGGATTGGCAACCAATGTTGATGAGACGGGTAATGTCATCATTCGTAAACCTGCCACACCAGGTATGGAGAATCGCAAGACTGTCATTTTGCAGAGTCACATGGATATGGTGTGTGACAAGCTGGTTGACGTAGAGTTTAACTTTGATACTGATCCTATCAAGACCTATATTGATGGAGAGTGGCTGACAGCTGAGGGTACCACACTGGGTGCTGACGACGGTATCGGTTGTGCGATGGAGCTGGCTTTGTTGGAGAGCAACGACATTGAACATGGTCCCATCGAGTGTGTCTTCACACGCGACGAGGAGACGGGACTGTCTGGTGCCGAGGGCATGAAGGCTGGCTTCATGACGGGCGACTATCTTATCAACCTCGATTCTGAGGATGAGGGCGAGATTTTCGTTTCATGTGCTGGTGGTCGCAATACCACAGCCAAGTTCACGTTCAAGAAGGAAGACGCTCCTGCTGGCTTGTTCTTCCTGCGTGCTCAACTGAAGGGTCTCGTTGGTGGTCACTCTGGTGACGACATCAACAAGCAGCGTGCCAACGCTATCAAGTTGCTGGGTCGTTTCCTCTTCCAAACGATCAATCGTTACGAGGGTGTCCGTCTGGCTCAGTTTAATAGCGGTAAGATGCACAATGCTATTCCACGCGACGGTATGTTTGTTATTGCTGTACCCAACGCCCTGAAGGAGAATGTCAAGGCAGATTGGAATGTCTTTGCTGCTGAGGTAGAGGATGAGTTCCACGTCACTGATACACAGATGGTATGGACTATGGAGTCAACGGATGCAGAGCCTGTCATTGACGCTCAGGTAGCTCGCAACTTTATCTTTGCCCTGCAGGCCGTAGATAATGGTATCTATGCTATTTGTCAGGATCCTGCTCTTAACGGAATGGTCGAGACCAGTAGCAATATTGCAAGCATTGAGACCAAGGACAACGAAATCGTTATTGTTTCGTCACAGCGTTCTAACGTGATGTCAAACCTTGACAATATGTGTGCCACTATCCGTGCTACTTTCCAGTTGGCTGGTGCTGAGGCTGAGTCTGGCGACGGCTATCCTGCATGGAAGATGCGTTCAAATAGCGAACTGCAGAAGATTGTCCGTGAGTCGTATGTGAAGCTATTTGGCAAGGAACCCATTGTCCGTGGCATCCATGCAGGTCTGGAGTGCGGCTTGTTCTCTGAGCGTTATCCTAACCTCGATATGGTTTCGTTTGGTCCTACGCTACGTTTCGTGCATACTCCTGAGGAGCGTCTGCTCATTCCTACCGTCCAGATGGTATGGGACCACCTGCTTGATGTCCTCAAGAATATTCCTGCCAAATGAAACGTATATATATAATAATAGGTGTAGCCCTGTTGTTGCTGGCCTCGTGCACGCAACAGCGGGCTAAATCTGTTGCGAAGGACTTTGTGGCGGCTCATATCTCCGACGATGCTGACTATCTGGAATTCTCTGATGTTGACAGCACGCATGCCATCAGCGACTCGCTCGTTCAGGTCTTGCGCCAGCGTGGTCCAAAGGGTGCCAACTATCAGGAGCGTACGTCTAAGACACTCTATCTCTTGCGTGCCAAGTACCTGCTCGATGAGGATACCTGTAGCACCACGTTCTATATGAATCCGGATATGGCGGGCGTTGTTGCCGTCAAGAATAATTAACCACAGTTTTCCCCTTTTCAATGTGGACAATAGCTCCCCTTCAGTCAAGAAGGGGGGCTATTATATTCTCTCAACCTGCTTTACACCCCTTACGGTGCGAAGCTTTTTGATGAGTGCTTCCAAACGGGTATTGTCGTCAATCATGATGGTCAGGTTGCCACTGAACAGACCGTCGTGCGAGTCGATGTTGATGCTGCGTAGCACCAGTTTCTCGTCGCGTGAAATGATGTTCGTCAGGTTGTTCACAATGCCGATGTCGTCGTTACCGATGATGCGTAGCGTGATGGCATACTGCGACGTACCTTTTCCGCTCCACTTCGCCTTGACGATGCGATAGCCGAAGCGCTTTCTTAACTCTGGTGCGTTGGGACAGTCTTCACGGTGTATCTTGATGCCACCATTGATGGTGACAAAGCCAAACACCTTGTCGCCATAGATGGGCTGACAACAACGTGCCAACTGGTAGTCGATGCCTTTCAGGTTTCGGTCAATGACCAACACATCGTCGGCAAGTTTAGTGTTAGCTGTTGGCAGTTTTGAGTCGTCCAGCACGAAGTCGGCAGCAGTCTGTGCTACGTTATTGCCTGTAACTGGCTGGTCGCCCTGCTGCAATTCTACGTAGCGCTCTATGATGGTGTTCACGTCCAGTTCGCCATTGGCCACCTGGCGATAGAAGTCGCTGACCTCCTTGAAGCCAAGTTTCCTGATTAATACCTGCATCACGCTGTCTTCCATCTCCAGCTTGCGGTTCTTGAACTTGCGCTCCAGCGTCTCTTTGGCAAAGAGTCCCTCCTTTACCTGTGTTTCCTTCAGCGCCAAGCGAATCTTCGACTTCGCACGTGATGTCTTGGCAATGTTCAGCCAGTCCTGCTTGGGTTTCTGGTTCGACGAGGTCATAATCTCCACCTGATCACCGCTCTGCAACTCCTGGCGTAGTGTTACCACCTTGCCATTGATGCGAGCACCCGTACACGAACTACCTATCTTCGAATGGATATGATAGGCGAAGTCGAGTACTGTTGCACCCTTCGGGAATTTGAACAGGTCGCCCTTGGGGGTAAACACAAACACTTCATCCTCGTACAGGTCCATCTTGAACTGGTCCATCGCCTCCATACCGTCGCTGGTCTCCAACATCGAACGGATACCTGTCAGCCAGTCGTCCAGACCTGATTCACTTTTCACTCCCTTATAGCGCCAATGGGCTGCCACGCCTCGTTCAGCTATTTCGTCCATGCGCTCGGTACGTATTTGTACTTCCACCCATTTCTGTTCAGGTCCTAGCACAGTGATGTGCAGACTCTCATAGCCGTTCGATTTTGGTACGCTCAGCCAGTCACGCAGACGCTTGGGGTTGGGCTGATACATTGACGTTATTAGCGCAAAGGCCTGCCAGCACTGCATCTTTTCTTTCTCTACTGGACTGTCAATGATAATCCTGATGGCAAAGAGGTCATAAACGCCCTCGAAGGGACACTTCTGTTTCTTCATCTTCTGCCAGATGGAGTGTATCGATTTTGTGCGTCCCTTGATATGAAATGTCAGTCCGGCTTCCGTCAGTCGCTCGCTGATAGGTCCTATGAAGCGGTCGATGTAGGCATCGCGGCTCTTCTTCGTCTCGCTCAGCTTTTCCTTGATATGGTAGTAGGCGTCGTGCTCCAGGTATTTCAGTGACAAGTCCTCCAGTTCACTCTTCAACTTATACAGACCCAACTTGTGGGCGAGTGGGGCATAGAGGTATGCAGCCTCCTGACTGACCTCATGTTTCGCACTGTCATTGCTCGCATCTTTTATTTGCCGCATCAGGTTCACCCTGTCGGCAATCATAATCAAGATGACGCGCATGTCCTCAGCAAACGACAACAGCAGGTTGCGGAAATTCTCCGACTCAATGACAGGATTCTTCTGGTATAACTCTTGAATACGGTGCAGACCGTGCAGGATGCGGGCTACGCTCTCTCCAAACTGTGTATGTACTTCGTCAACCGTCAGCAGTCCCTCTTCCACACTGGGGCGTAGCAGTACGGCCAACACACTGTCACGTTTCAGACCGATTTCGTCGACCACCAGCTGTGCTGTCTGGAAAGAGAGTAAGATAGGATTCAGTCCGAAGACGTTACGTTGCAACTGCTTGGTCTCCAGGGCCTGCAGCATGTTGCGTCGCATGTGTTCCTCGTCGCCTTCGTGCAGCGACGGTGCTATCGCTTCGCGTATCTTCTGATATAGCGCCAGCGTCTCTTCCTTTTCCTCAGTGGTAAACTCCAGTCTGTCTGTCATTGTCTTGATTTGTTTATGACTGCAAAGTTACTACATTTTTTTAAAATCACACAGAATTTGTATGACAGTTTTTGTACAGTAGCATATTTTTTCTTGTTTTCTCTTTCTATTCGCAAGATAAATTGTACCTTTGTAAGCGAAATATGAAGGTTATGATGTAAGAATCAGGTATTATGAATAAAATTGTTTTAATAACAGGTGCAACAAGCGGTATCGGCTTGGGATGTGCAAGAAAGTTCGCTGAAAATGGCGATAAAGTGATATTGACTGGCAGGAACGAACAACGACTGACTGAGATTCGGAAAGAGTTAACGGACCAAGGTGCCGAGGTTCTGACGCTGGCTTTCGACGTGAGAGACCGTGAGAAAGCCAAGAAGTATATCGATGACCTTCCCGAAGAGTGGAAGCAGATAGATGTGTTGGTAAACAACGCAGGTTTGGCCTTAGGACTGGAGCCTGAGTACGAAGGCAATCTGGACGACTGGGAAACGATGATTGACACCAATATCAAGGGACTGCTCTTGACGACGCGTCTCATTGTGCCTGGCATGGTGGAACGTAATAGTGGTCATATTATCAATATTGGTTCTGTAGCTGGTGATGCTGCTTATGCCGGAGGTAATGTGTATTGTGCTACGAAGGCAGCTGTCAAGGCATTAACAGACGGTCTTCGTATTGACGTGGCAAATACGGCCATTCGCGTCACTAATCTGAAGCCAGGATTGGTTGAGACAAACTTCAGCAACATCCGTTTCCATGGTGATACTGAACGTGCTTCCAAACTATATACGGGTATTAAACCATTGACAGGTGACGACATCGCTGATGTTGCTGTATATGCTGCCAATGCCCCTGAACATGTCCAGATTGCAGAGGTACTGATACTGGCTACTCATCAGGCCAGTGGTAGCGTCATCGTAAGAAAGTAATGCCGATTGTATCTTGCTTAAAGCAGCAAGTCATTGGTGGTCCTCATACTCACAATCCTTATAACTGTCACGTGGGAATCGGAACAGGTCGTCATTGAGGCCGCCGATTTTCACGTCACTTATTTTAATAGTGGTATGGAAGATACCTACCTTGATGCGCACGCTGACAGGGTAACGGTGCTTCTTGTCCAATAGGCAACGGGCCTCCTTAATGCCTGATACGCCCTTCTTGGCTTTCAGCGTAATGTAATAGCCATCCTTTGAGTCCTTAATGCTGTAGGTGTAGTTATCGGGATTGAACTTAAACTTCGTGGCATACTTGTCGCGCTCCTCAGAGTGGGCATCATAGATGACCACACGATTCTTCTTGCGCTCCAAACGGTAGTAGGTCACATCATCGTTCCAAGCAATATATTTCTCGTCAATGAACTTACTCTTCTTACCTTTTGTCCAGATGGTACCCTCTGTCTTATAGATGCCGATAATGTTCACTTTATAGTGCAGTTGCGATCCCTGGTCGCCATATATCATCTTATAGGTCTCGTTGAACAAGCGGCGAGCCTGTTGAGCATTGGGAGTCTCTTTGTTCTGTGCCTGTAAGCCTATAGCGGCACAGAGCACGGTCAATATCATAACAATCTTTTTCATAACGGGGTGCAAAGGTAAGTAAAATAATTGAGAATTGAGAATTGTAAATTGAAAATTATATGTACCTTTGCACAAAATTTGGAAAAGATGAGATATTTCGTATGGTTTAGTTACGATGGTACCAACTATCACGGATGGCAAGTGCAGCCTAATGGCGTTACCGTTCAGAGCGAGTTGGAGCGCTGTCTGTCGCTGTTGTTACGTGAGCAGATTCAGGTGACAGGAGCTGGGCGTACCGATGCAGGTGTTCATGCCCGTCAGATGGCAGCCCATTTCGATACAGAGTCTGATTTCGACGCTGCTATGCTGACGAAGAAGCTTAATGGGCTGTTGCACTACGATATTGCTGTTGACCGCATTGAACCTGTGGCCAGTGATATGCATGCCCGTTTCTCGGCCACTTCACGTACCTATCATTATTATATCCATACGAAGAAGAACCCCTTCATCCAGCAATATTCGCAGGAAATGCACTATCAGTTGGACTTTGACCAGATGAACGAGGCAGGTCGTGTGTTGATGGAGTATCATGACTTCGGTGCATTCTGCAAGGCAGGTAGTGACGTAAAGACCACTATCTGTCACGTCACCCATGCCCAGTGGCACCAGATTTCATCTTCGGAATGGTATTTTGAGATTACTGCCAACCGCTTTCTGCGCAATATGGTGCGTGCTGTTGTGGGTACGTTAATAGAAGTTGGTCGTGGTCGCATGTCGCTCACCAATTTCCGTCAGGTTATTGAGGGTAAGCAGCGCACACAAGCTGGTGAGTCGATGCCAGCCAAAGCATTGTTCTTAGAAGAAGTAGTCTATCCTCTCACCTCTAACCCCTCACCTCTATAGATATATGGCTTGGTTACTATTAGCATTCATGTCAGCAGCTCTGTTAGGTTGCTACGATTCGTTTAAGAAAGAGGCATTAAAAGAGAATGCCGTCATTCCGGTATTGTTCCTGAATACGCTGTTCTCGTCATTGATATTCCTGCCGTTTATTGTGCTTAGCGGAACGAGTAATGTTCTCGACGGCAGCATCTTCCACGTTGCCAGTGGTGGTTGGGAGGTGCATAAATATGTCGTCCTCAAAGCCCTCATTGTGTTATCCAGTTGGGTGCTGGGCTATTTCGGTATGAAGCACTTGCCATTGACTATTGTTGGTCCTATCAACGCCACACGTCCTGTAATGGTGCTTGTCGGTGCTTTGCTGGTCTTTGGCGAACGTCTGAACCATTGGCAGTGGATTGGTGTCATGCTGGCTGTCCTGTCATTTCTCTTGCTCAGTCGTAGTGGTAAGAAGGAAGGTATCGATTTCAAGCACGACCACTGGATATGGATGATTGTGGGCGCTGCTGTTCTTGGTGCTGTCAGCGGACTCTACGACAAGTACCTCATGGCACCTGTGGAGTCGGGTGGAGTAGGACTCGACCGCATGTTGGTGCAGTCGTGGTATAACATCTATCAATGCTTCATGATGCTGGCTATGCTGATGTTGCTGTGGTGGCCTAAGCACAACGAGACGACGCCGTTCCATTGGCATTGGTCCATCATTGGCGTCAGCATCTTCCTGTCAACGGCCGACTTTATGTATTTCTATTCGTTGTCGTTGCCCGATGCCATGATTTCGATTGTCTCTATGGTGCGTCGCGGTTCTGTCATTGTCAGTTTCCTCTTTGGCGCAGTCTTCTTCCACGAGAAGAATCTCAAAGCCAAGGCTTTCGACCTTGCCCTCGTATTGTTAGGAATGATCTTCCTGTATATCGGAACCAATTAAAACGGTTCCGAATAAACGGGTCTATAGTTTTACGCTGGAAATATCAACGAGCCCGTTGACAATGGCATAGATGGTGAGGCCTGCGGGCGAATGAATCTGCAGCTTGCGGGCAATATTGCGGCGATGAGTGATAACCGTATTGACCGATATACAGAGATGGTCAGCTATCTCCTTGTTCTGCAGCCCCTGCACCACACCAATGATAACATCGCGCTCACGATCGCTGATGGCCTCACTGTTGTCCTGACCACCCTTGAAGACCATCGACGAGATGTTCTTTGACACATCCTCTTGCTTAATCATCCGCTCCAACCGCTTGATGGCCGGAGTGAAGATTTGGTCTTCTACCTCAGCATGCTGGCGCAACCATTCCTCATTGTTATAGATGTCGTAAAGCGTTGCCGTCAGTTGGTTGTTATGACGGGCATCAGCAGGCAAGTACTTGATAATCATCAGTTTTAACTCGCGCAACTTCTTGTCGGTCTGCTCGTGATGCTTCGAGAAGGTCTCGACGTTATAGTCATTCATTGGACGCCCGTCTATCAACGACTCCACATAAGGGAAAAGTGTTTTCTCCTCGTACTTCATGTGACGGCGAATCTCTTGGGCATATTCTTCATACAGCCTCATGATGAGCATACCCAACGCATCGTCCTCACTAATACTCTCCTTCAACTCTCGACGGATAAAAGGCAATTGGAAATCGAGATAGTACGCATGGCTGGCCTTTAGGTAGTGTAACAGTGTGGGTACGCTGATGAGTTCGTCGTTCTCAAAGGAACCATAGCCGTTGATGGTATAGTTCACTACTGCCAAGAAGGTGTAGGTATCTACACCGTTCATCTGGCATGTCTCACTAACGGTCTTGTCGCCAAAGCCCAGCGTGATGCCAAAGGAACTGAGTGCCTGCAGCACGCTGCAGTTGTCCTTGATGAGCGTCACCATCTTGTCGCTGGGTTCGTACATTTTCATATTTTTCATGCCGCAAAGATACACATTTTTGATGATATATGAACCACTAAAACACCAAAATCATCTTTTTTAGGTATATAAAAAAGTGATAAAGTACGCTGATTATTTTGTCAGCCCACAATTATTTTGTAATTTTGCGGGCGATTTAAACTTAAACATATATTGTAGATATGATCAACATTACTTTTCCAGACGGATCTGTTCGCTCGTATGAGCAGGGCGTTACTGGACTTCAGATTGCCGAGAGCATCTCGCCAGCTCTGGCACGCAGCGTGATTAGCTGTGGCGTGAATGGTGAGACTGTAGAGCTGAACCGTCCTATCAATGAGGACGCTGCCATTGCTCTGTATAAGTGGGATGATGCCGAGGGTAAGCACACCTTCTGGCACACGTCAGCACACCTCTTGGCCGAGGCGCTGCAGGAGTTGTATCCTGGTATTCAGTTCGGCTTTGGTCCTGCTGTCGAGAACGGCTTCTTCTACGACGTGCTGTTGAAGGATGGCGAGATGATCAAGGAGAGCGACTTCCCCATGATTGAAGACAAGATGCGTGAGCTGGCCTCCAAGAAGGAGCCTGTCGTTCGCAAGGAGGTAGCTAAGGCCGATGCGCTGAAGCAGTTTGCTGCCGACGGCCAGACCTACAAGTGCGAGCACATTGAGCAGGACTTGGAGGATGGTTCTATTACAACCTATACGCAGGGTAAGTTCACCGACCTCTGCCGTGGTCCGCACCTCATGGATACGGGCGAAATCAAGGCCATCAAACTGACGAGTGTTGCCGGTGCCTTCTGGCGTGGTGACGCTACTCGTGAGCAGATGCAGCGCCTGTATGGTATCTCGTTCCCCAAGAAGAAGATGCTCGACGAGTATCTTGTGATGCTGGAGGAGGCTAAGAAGCGCGACCACCGTAAGATTGGTAAGGAGATGGAGCTGTTCATGTTCAGCGATAAGGTCGGCAAGGGTCTGCCCATCTGGTTGCCAAAGGGTACCGAGCTCCGCCTGCGCTTGCAGGACCACTTGCGCAAGGTGCAGAAGCGTTTCGGCTATCAGGAGGTTATCACTCCGCATATTGGTTCTAAGAACCTCTATGTTACCTCTGGTCACTATGCTCACTATGGTAAGGACTCGTTCCAGCCCATCCATACTCCTGAGGAGGACGAAGAGTACATGCTGAAGCCCATGAACTGTCCTCACCACTGCGAGATCTTCGCATGGAAGCCCCGTTCATATCGTGACCTGCCTCTGCGTATTGCTGAGTTTGGTACGGTTTATCGTTATGAGCAGAGTGGTGAGTTGCATGGACTGACTCGTGTACGCAGCTTCACGCAGGACGATGCTCACCTGTTCTGTCGTCCAGACCAGGTGAAGCAGGAGTTCCTGAACGTGATGGACATCATCAATATCGTCCTCAAGGCTTTCGGCTTCGAGTTCGAGGCACAGATTTCTCTCCGCGACCCCAACGATCACGAGAAATATGTTGGTACTGACGAAGACTGGGCACTGGCAGAGAAGGCCATTCAGGAGGCTTGTGAGGAGAAGGGCCTGCCTGCCAAGGTTGAATACGGCGAGGCTGCCTTCTATGGTCCTAAGCTCGACTTCATGATCAAGGATGCCATTGGTCGTCGCTGGCAGTTGGGTACCATCCAGGTGGACTACAACCTGCCTAAGCGCTTCCAGCTGGAATATACCGACGAGGACAACACGAAGAAGACACCTGTCATGATTCACCGTGCTCCCTTCGGTTCTATGGAGCGTTTCTGCGCCGTACTCATTGAGCACACCAGCGGTCACTTCCCCTTGTGGTTGACTCCTGACCAGGTAGCTATCCTGCCGCTGTCAGAGAAGTACAACGACTACGCCAAGGAGGTTGCCAAGAAGTTCGATATGGGTGGCGTTCGTCCTACCATCGATCTGCGCAACGAGAAGCTGGGTCGTAAGATTCGTGACAACGAGTTGAAGCGCATTCCTTACATGGTTATTGTTGGTGAGAAGGAACAGCAGGATGGCACCGTTGCCGTACGTCCTCAGGGCGGTGGCGAGCAGAAGGTCATGACCATCCAGGAGTTCATCGACCACATCAATGCCGAGGTAAAGGAAATGACCAAGGAGTTCTAAATGAAGACTCCGGTTTATATTATAGAAGAAAAGCGGTTGCGGCACAACCTCGCATTGATTCGCGAGGTTGCTTGCCGCACCGATTCTGAATGGATACTGGCTTTCAAGGCCTTTGCCTTGTGGAAGACGTTCCCCATCTTCCGCGAGTATATCTCGTCGACTACTGCCAGCTCGCTCAGCGAGGCACGCTTGGCCTTCGAGGAGTTTGGCGCTAAGGCGCATACCTATTCGCCAGCTTACAAGGATGATGAGTTTGACGAGATTGTCCGTTGCTCCAGTCATCTGACGTTTAACTCGCTGTCGCAGTATGAGCGTTTCCACGAGCGGGCAGGGGAGTGCTCGTTGGGCTTGCGCATCAATCCTGAATATTCCGAGGTAGAGACGCTGCTCTACAATCCATGTGCGCCAGGCACTCGCTTTGGTGTTTCTGCCGACAAGTTGCCTGAGCAGTTGCCCAGCAACATCAAGGGCTTCCACTGTCATTGTCATTGTGAGAGTGGCTCGGATGTCTTTGAGCGTTCGCTACAGCATATTGAGGAGAAGTTCGCGAAGTGGTTCTCACAGATTGAGTGGATCAACTTCGGTGGTGGCCATCTGGTGACGCGCAAGGACTACGACATCGAGCGACTGGTGCGCCTCATGCAAGGTTTCCATGAGCGCTATCCATGGCTGAAGGTTATCTTCGAACCAGGTAGTGCCTTTGCTTGGCAGACAGGTCCGCTGGTAGCCAGCGTGGTAGACATCGTAGAGGACAAGGGCATTTGCACCGCCATCCTTGATGTCAGTTTCACCTGCCACATGCCCGACTGTCTGGAGATGCCCTATTTCCCCGAGGTGCGTGGCGCCCAGCACGTGGAGCACGAGGTTGGCTCTTCGCAGGAGCCCCCCTTCCATTTGGAGGGGGCAGGGGGGAGGCTTTATCGTCTTGGTGGCAACAGTTGTCTCTCTGGCGACTGGATGGGTGACTGGCAGTTCGACCACGAGCTGAAAGTAGGGGAGCAGATTATCTTCGAAGATATGATTCACTACACGACCGTGAAGACCAATACGTTTAACGGCATTACGCATCCGTCCATTGCTATGGAGCATAGCGACGGCACGCTGGAAATGCTGCGTGAATATTCCTACGAAGACTATCGCGACAGAATGGACTGAGCCAGTTGAGAATTGAGAATGGAGAATTGAGAATTAAAAAAAGTGGTGAATCAATCACCACTTTTTTATTTTTCTTCCAACAGGTCTGGACGCAGGCGGCGTGTACGCTCCATAGCCTGTTCTAATTCCCAGTTGCGTATCTTGGCCTCGTTGCCAGAGAGCAGAATCTCAGGAACTTTCCATCCTTTATAGTCAGCAGGACGGGTGTAGATAGGTGCTGCCAGCAAGTCGTCCTGGAAACAGTCGCTCAGCGCGCTCTGCTCGTCACCAATAACGCCAGGCACAACACGCACAATGGCGTCGGCAATCATGGCGGCCACCAGTTCACCACCCGTCAGCACGAAGTCACCAATAGATATCTCCTTGGTAATCAGGTGGTCGCGGACACGCTGGTCGATACCTTTATAGTGGCCAGCCAGAATAATCAGGTTGCCCTTCAGCGACAGCTCGTTGGCCATGTGTTGGTCAAAACGCTCACCATCAGGCGAGGTGAAGATGACCTCGTCGTAGTCGCGCTCAGCCTTCAATGCCGTGATACAACGGTCAATGGGCTCACACTGCATCACCATGCCGGCAGAACCACCATAGGGGTAGTCGTCAACACGGCGCCACTTGTCGAGTGTGTAGTCGCGCAGGTTGTGCAGACGGATCTCTGCCAGTCCTTTCTTCTCGGCACGTGCCAGTATCGATTCATGTACGAAGCCCTCCAGCATTTCGGGCAGTACGGTAATAATATCAATCCTCATAGTATTCCTTTATTTTATCTATATAGCGTTCTCCCACGGCGCGTCCCAACTCATAGACGTGACGCATCTGCTGTGCGTCGTGTGAGAGGTGGCCAATGGGTATGTTCTCGTCAGGACGGATGACCAGACAACGCCCCAGGCGTTCGGCTTCTGCCACATAGTCCAGCTGACAGTTGTACATCAGGTGGCGCTCATCCAGTGCCTTCAGGAAGTGTGGATACTTGCGGAGTGCCAGACGCATCAGTGGCATTAGACCGAGGTGCTTCTTGCGATAGCCTAAAGGCTGTGTCAGGATGACTACGTTGCGCTTGTAGCCCTGCTTCTCAAAATACTCCAAAGGAATGGAGTCGCTCACGCCGCCATCCAGTAACTTCCAGCCATCGACCTCTACAACCTTTGATGCCAGCGGCATCGAGGCAGAGGCGCGCAACCACTCCAGTTCGTCGTAGTCAACATGGTCCATCACGTGGTAGACGGGCAGTCCTGTCGCTACATCCGTGCAGACAACGGTAAACTCCAGCGGGTTCTTCTCGAAGGTCTCGATATCGAACTTGTCGTACTCGAAGGGCACCACGTGATAGCCGAAGTTGGCGTTGTAGTAGTCACCACTGGTGAGCAACGACTTCCAGCCACTGTAGCGTGGATCCTTGGCAAAACGGGTGTTGTAGCGGATGGCTCGTCCCACCTGTCGCGACTTGTAGTTACAGCCAAAGGCTGCACCAGCCGATACGCCGATGAGTCCGTCGGGCTGGACGCCATGTTCCATCATGACATCTATCACGCCTGCCGTCCATAGGCCGCGCATGGCTCCACCTTCCAGTACCAATCCTTTTTTCATTGCGGGTACAAAGGTAGTGCAAACCGAGTGAATTGCAAAATAAATTACGATTTATTTTCATTTCTCACACTCTGTACCTTTAGGTCAAAGAACGGAAGTATTATATTATTTTTCTTACGGTTGTCGCAGATATGTTCGAAAATTGTCGAAGATATGTTCGACGGCCGTCACACATAATAATAAAATGATACGGGAAAGGAAATAGGTGGATTCGAGAGGTAAAGGTGGTAGAAATGTAACTACTTAGGGCTAAACGGGTTATGCATTTAACGTATAAGATGAAGAGCCAGGTGTGTAGGGCCCTGTTTGTAAATATAAACTCAAACAAATAGCCCGTTTTAACAATATTTTTGATATGATGTAAAGAAAAATTCTAATTACTATTTTAATACGCTAGATTAAAATCAGAATTCACATATAACGTGCATAAATTCAAGTTGTTATGTATGAATGTGAACATCATTTTAACTATAACCGATTACTTTTCTACCGCTTTGTTTGGAGATTTCAGAAAGAGTTCGTATCTTTGCTGTCGATGAGATAAATGCAGGTATGATGAAGAACGTGGAGATACATAGTTGTCCGGAGTTGATGGACTATATTCAAGAGGCAGGATTCCTGCCGTTGCTGGATAGTGGCGTCAGAGGATACTCGGCTGAGGAGGTGGTCGATGAGGACTGTCGCTACGTGGTGTTCGACGACGGTGGATGGGACTGGCCGCTATGGAAGTGGAAGGGTCCTATCGTGACGGAGGGACGCTGCGTGTATGGTAAATTCTTTGCGGGTAAGGCGGGCTTTGTGAGTAAGGAGTGGTGGCCGGATTTGTGCAACTACCGCCGCGCATCGAGACCTACGCCTGTAGAGGGTAGCATTGAGGAGGCTATCCTGTTGACACTGGCCGAGCACGGCAGTCTGATAACGCGTGAACTGCGTGCGGCCTGCGGATTCGATGGTCCTAAGATGCGCAGCAAGTTTGACGGCTACGTGACGCGTCTGCAGATGGCTTGTCGCATCGTGACGGAGGACTTTGTGTATCCCACCGATAAGCACGGGCGCGAATACGGCTGGGGCTGGTCGCTGTTGACAATACCTGAGCAGCTGTTTGGTCGTGAGATGTGTCAATGCGAGCGCACGCCGCAGGAGTCGCTGGAGCGAATGAAGGCACACCTTCGCCAGTTATTGCCTGAGGCTACGGAAAAGCAGATAGAGAAGCTTATCAGATGAAAAAATCTTTTTTCTTCTTTCAACATGTATTATTTGCATATCTCAATTCTTATTCGTACCTTTGCAAAATAATGATAAACGAAGTAAACTATGAATATGATGAACGATACAATTAAGTATATCGGTGTGGACGATCTCGACATCGATTTGTTTGAGAGTCAGTATGTGGTGCCTGAGGGTATGAGTTATAATTCTTTCCTCATCGATGATGAGAAAATTGCGGTGCTGGACACGGCTGACCGCAGAAAGGGTGAGGAGTGGAAGGCAAACCTGACGGCGGCGCTGAATGGCAGACAGCCGGACTATCTGGTGGTTCACCACATGGAGCCTGACCACTCAGCACTTATCGCGTGGATGCTGGAGACTTATCCTGGCGTGCAACTGGTGTGCAGCGCTCAGGCTGTGAAAATGCTGACGAACTTCTTTGAAGGCGTTGATTTTACAGGTCGCATAACGACGGTGAAGGAGGGTGACACACTCTCGTTGGGCAAGCATACGCTGCAGTTTATTGGTGCTGCAATGGTGCACTGGCCAGAGGTAATCATGAGCTACGACACCACGGACAAGGTGCTGTTCTCGGCCGATGGTTTCGGTAAGTTTGGCGCGCTGGTCAATGAGACCGACGACTGGGCTTGCGAGGCTCGTCGCTATTATTTTAATATATGTGGAAAGTACGGCTCGCAGGTACAGAGTGTGATGAAGAAGATGGCTGCTATTGACGTACAGACTATCTGTCCGTTGCATGGTCCTGTGCTGAAGGGTGAGGCCTTAGCCGAAGCCGTGAAGCTGTACGATACATGGAGTAAGTACGAGCCGGAGAGCGAGGGAATATTGATAGCTTATGCCAGCATTCATGGTGGAACAGCCGCAGCAGCTGAGCGACTTGGAGCAATACTTCGAGAGAAGGGTGCTAAGAAGGTTGTAGTCAGCGATTTAAGTCGCGAGGACATGGCTGAGGTTATCGAGGATGCATTCCGTTATCCTACGGTGGTTGTAGCTGCATCGAGCTATGATGCAGGCGTCTTCCCCGTGATGCACGACTTCCTTTATCATCTGCAAATCAAGAACTACCAGAAGCGTAAGTTTGCTATCATCGAGAACGGCAGTTGGGCACCATCGGCCGGCAAGGTGATGCGCACCATGATAGAAGCCATGAAGGACTGCGAAATCGTAGAACCGATGGTCTCCATCCGCTCACGTATGAAAGCTGCAGACGAGGCACTGCTGGAACAGTTAGCTGACAATTTGGTTTAAACAGCACTGAGGATGAAGGAAAGGATTGATTTAAATAATAAACGTATTTTGGTGACAGGTAGTGCCGGATTTATTGGTTCGAATCTGGTGCTTCGGTTGTTTCATGAGATGAAAGAGGGAGTTATTGTAGGTTTTGATAATTTGAACGACTACTATGACCCTTCTTTGAAAGACTATCGTCTGGAGGTGATTGAGAAAGCAAAACCGGCAGGGATAGATTACACCTTCGTGAAGGGCGACTTAGCTGACAAGGCAACGATTGACAAGCTGTTTGCTGAGTATAAGTTTGACGTGGTAGTGAATCTGGCTGCTCAGGCGGGCGTGCGCTATTCGATAGAGAATCCGGATGCTTACATTATGAGTAATATGATAGGCTTCTACAATATTCTGGAAGCTTGTCGCCACAATCCCGTCGCACACTTGGTCTATGCTTCGTCGAGTAGCGTTTATGGTGGCAACAAGAAGGTGCCATTCTCGACAGACGACCGCGTGGACAATCCTGTCAGCCTGTATGCTGCCACGAAGAAGAGCAACGAACTTTTTGCACATTGCTACAGCAAGCTGTATAACGTCCCGACTACGGGTCTGCGCTTCTTCACTGTTTATGGTCCTGCCGGTCGTCCGGATATGGCGTACTTCGGTTTCACCAATAAACTGTTGAAAGGGGAGACCATTCAGATTTTCAACTATGGCAACTGTCGCCGTGACTTTACCTATGTTGATGATATCGTAGAAGGAGTAGTGCGCGTGATGCAGGGTGCTCCTGAGCGTAAAAACGGTGAGGATGGGCTGCCCATTCCACCATATGCTGTATATAATATAGGTGGTGGTCAGCCAGAGAACCTGCTGGACTTTGTGAATATCCTGCAAGAGGAACTGGTGCGTGCCGGTGTGCTGCCTAAGGACTTCGACTTCGAGGCTCACAAGAAACTGGTGCCTATGCAGCCGGGTGACGTGCCTACCACTTATGCTGATGCCGAGGCTTTGGAGCGCGACTATGGCTTTACGCCGAAAATCACACTCCGCGAGGGGCTGCGTCACTTTGCAGAGTGGTATAAAGAATATTACAAATAACGCACGCAAAGCAAACGAAACGCACAAAAAATAGACCGCTGAATAGATTGTTCAGCGGTCTAATTGTATAAATGAGATTGTATGTTAGCAAAGCTTGCGTGAACCGTCGCCAATAACGACATCATAGACCTTGGGCTGGTGGCCATACTTCTCATTGAAACGCTTCTTGGCATCTTCAACGAACTGAAGATAGAGGTCGTTGCGCACCAGGTTGATGGTGCAACCACCAAAGCCGCCACCCATGATACGAGAGCCTGTGACACCATTCTCGCGGGCAATATCGTTGAGGAAGTCGAGCTCTTCGCAGCTAACTTCATAGTCCTTCGACAAACCTTCGTGGGTCTGGTACATCAGTTCACCAACACGCTCGTAGTCACCTTCGTTAAGAGCATCGCAGACACCGAGTACACGGTCTTTCTCGCCGAGCACAAACTTAGCACGACGATAGTCTTCTTCGCTGATGTCAGCCTTGACTTCTTCAAGTTGCTCCCATGTGCAGTCACGTAAAGTCTCGAACTTGGCCTCCGGATGTTTGGCGGCAATATGCTTGACCACGTTCTCACACGATTTACGACGATCGTTGTAGGGTGAACCAGCGAGCTGGTGCTTGACAACGCTGTCGAGCAACACCAGACGATAACCGTCGGGCTTGAAGGGGAAGTACTCAAACTCACGGCTGCGGCAGTCAAGGCGCATGAGACAGCCAGACTTGCCAAAGACAGAGGCGAACTGATCCATGATGCCACAGTTGACACCACAGTAGTTATGCTCTGTAGCCTGTCCAGCCAAAACCATGTCCCACTGACTGACCTTGCCGTCAGCAAAGAGGTCGTTAAGACCAAAAGCGAAGCAGCTCTCCATAGCAGCACTTGACGACATGCCTGCGCCCAGGGGTACGTCACCGGCAAAGGCAATGTTGAAACCCTTGACATTGGCGCCGCGCTTACGCATCTCCAGTGCTATACCATAGATATAGCGAGCCCACGATGCACGTGGACCGTTGGGGTCGGAGAGTTTGAAATCTACGCGGTCCTTAAGGTCAATGGCATAGGCCATGACAGTGTCTTCGGTACCATTGGGACGTATCTCAGCCATCACACCTTTATCAACTGCTCCAGGGAACACATAACCTCCATTGTAGTCGGTATGTTCACCGATGAGGTTGATGCGTCCCGGAGAAGCATATACATTGCCGGTCTTGCCATCGAAGTGCTTAACGAAGCGGCTTCTAACAAAATCGATATCCATCATGTCAATTAACGATTTGACAATTCTTGATTAACCTTCTTATTTTACACCAAAACGATAAATGGTCTTCTGCTTATACTGCTGACCAGGATTGAGGACAACAGAGGGGAAGTAAGGACGGTTAGGAGTGTCGGGGAAGTGCTGAGCCTCCAGACATACAGCCGAACGACGTGGGAAGGTACAGCCGTTAGCGCCCTTATAACCTGTAGCGAAGTTCGCAGTGTAGAGCTGCATGCCAGGCTCAGTGGTGTAGCACTCCAGCGTACGTCCGCTCTTAGGATCGGTGATGCGAGCAGCAAATGACAGCTCACCCT
Organism: uncultured Prevotellaceae bacterium; assembly: GCA_900316265.1. GTDB lineage: Bacteria > Bacteroidota > Bacteroidia > Bacteroidales > Bacteroidaceae > Prevotella. Next base: position 46,662 of record ONCH01000008.1, read on the forward strand.
CTTCCTTCTTATTAAGTACGTAGTTGTGGTCGTAACCGTGACCGAACTTAATCTGCTCGTTGTCAGCCTCAATCTCCTTACCGAAAGTCTTAGGAGTACGGAAGTCGAAGGGAGTGCCTTCAACCTTCAGGATTTCACCTGTAGGAATAGCGGTCTCGTCGGTGGGCAGATAGAAGTCAGCATTGATTTCGCAAATCTGGTCCTCAATAGTGGGAGTAGGATCTGCAGTACCTGACAATGAGAAGAAGGCGTGGTGGGTCAAGTTGACGATGGTCTTCTTGTTAGTGGTGGCCAGATACTCAATGATGAGCTCGTTGTTGTCAGTAAAGGTGTACTCAACAGTTACATCCAACTCGCCGGTGTAACCTTCCTCACCGTATGAAGAAACACGGTGCAGAGCCAGAGAGCGAGGACCCATCTGACGAGCTTCCCAAACCTTGGCATTGAAGCCCTTCTTACCTCCATGTAAGTGGTTAGGACCATCGTTCAGCGCCAACTGATATTCCTTGCCGTTCAGTATGAACTGACCCTTGCAGATGCGGTTGCCCCAGCGACCAATCAATGTTGAGAGGTAAGGCTCATTGCCACTCGTCAGTTGTTCGATACTATCGTGACCCTGGATAACGTTGGCAACGTTACCATCCTTGTCAGGCACCATGATAGCCATGATAGCTCCACCATAGTTAGAGATTGCTACCTCATAGCCCTTACGATTACGGAGAATGTACAGGTCGGTCTTTTTTCCGTTGATTGTGGTCTGGAAGTTTTCTCTCTTCAGACCACACAAATTCGCATTTTCAGTTGTGTTTGCCATATCTAAATGTTTTTAGGTTATGAAACTATGTGCAAAGCTACCGAAAAAAAACGAGAAAGACGAATGATACGCGAAAAAAAACGTTAAAACGTGACTAATTGAATAATTTAAGGAAATCGCCCACGACATACGAACTACCACCAACGAAGACAAAATCGTCGCGCAGCGCATTCTTCATACATTGCGTATATGCTTCATCTACAGTGGGGTAGCACTTGCCAAGGAGTCCGTGCTTAGCTGCTTGAGACTGTAAATCGTGCTCGTCAATGGCTCGTTTGTTGTCGGCCTTGGTAAAATAGAAAATAGCGTTCTTGGGCAATAGTTCGAGTACGCTATTGAGGTCTTTGTCGTTGACCATGCCGAAAATGATATGCATCTGACGACATTGCTGATTTTGCAATTGCTGGGAAAGATATTGCCATCCGCCAACATTGTGACCAGTGTCACACACCACTCTTGGATTCTCTTGAATAATCTGCCAACGACCCATCAGACCTGTAGAGGCTGCAACATTTTCGATTGCTCGCTGAATCTCAGAGCGACACTTGTCCTGATTCTCCAACTTCTCGCAGATACAGAGATAACCTATCTTGGCCAGTTGGTAGGTGGCTTGAAGAATAGTGTTCATATTTTTCAGCTGATAGGCGCCACCAAGGTCGCCATGCAGAGTGCCGTTGTGGACGGTGTGGTATAGCATACCACCAGCAGGTAGCGGCTCTGCGGAGAGTACCTCCTGGTCGTCCTCAGCAAAGATGATAGCGGAATTCATTTCCTTGGCCTTCGCCTCAAAGACGGGACGTGTCTCTGTATTGGCCTCACCTATAATAACAGGTACACCTTTCTTTATTATACCAGCTTTCTCACCAGCAATCTGTGCCAGCGTATTGCCGAGGAATTGGGTGTGGTCGAAACTGATGTTGGTAATAATAGAGAGAATGGGTGTGATAATGTTGGTGCAGTCCAGTCGTCCACCCAGTCCCACTTCAATGACTGCAATATCCACATGCTGGTCTTTGAAGTATTGAAATGCTATCGCTGTGGTAACTTCAAAGAAGGAGGGATGCAATGGTTCGAAGAACGAACGCTCGCGCTCCACGAATTCCATGACATAACGCTCACTGATGGGTTTGCCATTGACGCGTATGCGCTCGCGGAAATCAATGAGGTGGGGTGAGGTGTAGAGACCGACCTTGTATCCACACTCCTGCAGGATGGCTGCAATGGAGTGGGAGCAAGAGCCTTTGCCATTGGTGCCGGCAATGTGTATCGTTGCATACGACTTGTGCGGGCAACCCAGATGCTCGTCCAGCGCCAGGGTGTTGCTTAAACCTTCTTTATAACCTGAACTGCCCTGTCGCTCGAACATAGGCATCTGGCTATAGAGATAGTGGCAAGTCTCTTTGTAGGTCATTTTTCTCTTTTGTCGCGGGAGAACCGCAACATGCGATTAACTAAAGTAATTCTTGAATTTCTGGAAAATGGAACGTTTGGTAGCTGCATCGCCCTGGAAGTTGTCGCTTTGACGGAACTGTTCGATAGCAGTTTTCTCCTCTTTGCTCAATGTCTTTGGAACATAGACGCTGACATTGACAACCAAATCACCATTGCCACGTCCGTAACCCTGTACAGCAGGTAAACCCTTACCACGCAGACGCATGGTCTTGCCAGGTTGTGTGCCTGGTTCCATCTTCACCTTCAGTTTGTTGCCCTCGATGGTAGGAATCTCTACCTCGCCACCTAATGCGGCTGTCGGGAAGTCAAGGAGTAAGTTGTATATCAAGTCGCAGTTGTCACGAATGAAGGTGTCGTTCTCTTCTTCCTCCACAAACACCTGGATATCACCGTTTATACCCTTATGGCGACCGGCATTACCCTTACCTGGTACGTTGACAATCATACCTTCGGCAACACCTGCGGGAATCTTGATTTCTACCACCTCTTCGCCCTTGACGACACCAGAGCCGCCACACTCGTGACACTTGTTCTTAATAACAGTACCCTCACCGCCACAGGTGGGACAAACACCTTGTGTCTGCATCATACCAAAGATGCTCTGAGTGGTGTGAGTGATTACACCAGAACCGTGACACGTAGGACACTGATCGTTCGTGCTACCAGCCTCTGCGCCAGAGCCGTGACAATGTGAACAGGTTATATCCTTGCGAACCTTGAACTTCTTGGTGACTCCATGGGCAATCTCTTCCAACGACAGTTTTACCTTCAGACGCAGATCAGAGCCACGATGCTTCTGAGGACCACGGCTGGCACCGCCAAATCCTCCAAAACCACCGGCATGACCACCGAAGATATCGCCAAACATGGAGAAAATATCGTCCATATTCATGGACGTTCCGCCAAATGGGTCGAAACCACTAGCACCACCAGGACCATTGAAGCCAAAGGTGTCGTACTGCTGACGCTTCTGCGGGTCGTGCAACACGTCGTAGGCCTCGGCAGCTTCTTTGAATTTCTCCTCAGCTTCCTTGTTACCCGGATTGCGGTCAGGGTGATATTTGATGGCGATGGTGCGATATGCCTTCTTTATCTGGTCTTCTGTGGCGTTCTTATCTACGCCAAGCACTTCGTAATAGTCTCGTTTTTGTGCCATTTCTTACTTCTTACATCTAACATCAGACATCTTACTGTCCAACTGCCACTTTGGCGTGGCGAATTACTTTATCGTTCAACTGGTAGCCTGTCTGCAGGCAGTCGATGACCTTTCCTTTCTTATCATCGCCCATGCCAGGAACCATTGCTACGGCCTCGTGCAGGTCGGTGTCGAAATCTGCATTCTCAGTCTCGATTTTCTTAACGCCCAGTCCTTCCAGCGCCTTCATGAACTTATTATAAATCAGTTCCATACCCTCACGGAGTACGGCAGGGTCGTCTGTCTTGTTGCCATTTTCAATGGCGCGTTCCATATCGTCGATGATAGGCAACACGGCACTAACAGCCTTCTCGCCACCATTCAGGATAAGCTCAGCCTTCTCCTTGAGTGTACGCTTACGATAATTGTCAAACTCAGCGGTCTTATAGAGCATCTGGGTCTTCAACTGTTCTATCTCGGCTTTAGCGGCCTCTAAGGGGTCTTGCTCCTCAGCAGGTTCCTCTGCCGGGGCTTCTTCTTTGATATCGACGGAAGAACCGTCGACCACAGGCTCCTGCTGTTCCTCTTCGTTCTTTATTTCTTCTTCTGTCATAGTGTTTTGAATTTTTGTCCTAACAGCCCGTCAGCAAATTCTGTGCCAATATATTATGCGTACAGTTCTGCCTTCTTCTCTTTGATGCTCTCATCATAGATGTAGTCATCGTAGCTCATCAGCTTGTCGATAGTGCCCTTTGGCGTCAGTTCGATGATGCGGTCAGCCACAGTATTGATAAACTCGTGGTCGTGCGAGGCAAATAGGATATTGCCCTTGAACGAGATGAGGTTGTTGTTGAATGCCTGAATAGACTCCAAGTCCAAGTGGTTGGTGGGCGTGTCCAGAATCAGACAGTTTGCATTTTTCAGCTGCATGCGGGCAATCATGCAACGCATCTTCTCGCCACCGGAGAGCACACATACCTTCTTCTGGATATCCTCATCCTTGAACAACATGCGTCCTAAGAACGACTTCATCATTACTTCGTTACCGGTGCCATACTGGCTGAGCCAGTCAACGAGGTTCATCTCTGACTTAAAAAACTCGGTATTGTCGAGTGGGAGATAGGCAGTCGTAATAGTGACGCCCCATTTGTAGGTACCAGCGTCAGCCTCGCGATTACCATTGATAATCTCGAAGAGGGCTGTCATTGCTTTGGGATTATGTGACAAGAAGACTGTCTTCTGTCCCTTTTCGATGGTGAACGACACGTTGTCGAAGAGTACAGTTCCATCAGCATCCAAAGCTTTCAGTCCTTCTACTTCCAGAATCTGTGTGCCAGGCTCGCGCTCCATCGAGAAGATAATGCCTGGATATTTACGTGTTGAAGGGGTGATTTCCTCGACGTTCAGTTTCTCCAACATCTTTTTACGCGATGTGGTCTGCTTTGACTTGGCTACGTTAGCAGAGAAACGACGGATGAATTCCTCCAACTGCTTCTTCTTTTCCTCAGCTTTCATCTTCTGGTTCTGAGCCTGACGCAGGGCTAACTGTGACGACTCGTACCAGAATGAATAGTTACCAGAGAACAGCGTCACCTTGCCGAAGTCGATATCCACGGTCTGGGTAGATACTGCATCCAGGAAGTGACGGTCGTGAGAAACCACGAGCACGCATTGCTCCAAGTTTGACAGGTATTCCTCCAACCACTGTACGGTGTCGAGGTCGAGGTCGTTGGTGGGCTCGTCAAGCAGCAGGTTGTCGGGGTGTCCGAACAATGCCTTGGCCAGCATGACGCGCACCTTCTCGTTGTTAGAGATGTCCGACATCTGTGCGTAGTGCTGCTCCTCTTTGATACCCAGGTTCTGCAACAGCTGTGCTGCCTCGCTCTCGGCTTCCCAACCGTTCATCTCAGCAAAGGCCATTTCCAGGTCGGCAGCACGTACACCATCCTCCTCGGTCATCTCCTCCTTTGCATACAGCGCCTCGCGCTCTTTCATGTTCTGCCACAATGGCTGATGTCCCATCAGCACTGTGTTCATCACTGTAAATTCATCATACTTGAAGTGGTCCTGCTCCAATACCGACATACGTTCGCCGGGGAGCATCTCGACAGAACCCTTATTGGGCTCCAGCTCACCGCTGATGGCACGCAACAGGGTAGATTTACCGGCACCATTGGCACCGATAATTCCATAAATATTACCACTCGTAAACTTCAGATTGACGTCCTTATACAACGTCTTTTTTCCAAACTGGATAGCCAGATTTGTGACTGTTATCATTTCTTTTCTTTTACCTTATTTTATTTGCGGGTGCAAAGGTACGAAAAAAAACGCAAACAGCCACATTTTTATATAACTATTTCAATATGATATCGTTAATGATGGCAGATACATAGTTCCGCTGCCAATCTTTTTCGTGATATCGCTGTATGTCGTATTGCAGAAGGTCCAGATCTATTGTTACCGCCTCCTTGGTGCGCCCTGTCTCTGCCTCTGTCTGTTTCAGCAGCTGTTGCAGGTCGTCGGCCGACAGTTCTGTGTATCCTGCCGCCAGTCGGTTCATGTACCACTTGCCAGAGCCTTTGATATCTGCCGTCCACAACACGCGGCTGAGGCGACATTCGTCCAGCAGCCATGCCAGGCGTTCTGATGCCCAGCGAATATGGGCTGCCTGTCGATAGTTGGAGCCTAAGGCTATGATAACCTCATGCTTCATTTTGCTTCGGTGATGATACCATGACGATAAGCGTAGAGCAACTGACGGAGGTCGGCAATCTGACTACGTAACTCAGTACCCTTATCTGTATCGGCCACCAACATGCGATGGGCAGAGAGTTCCACGAGTTGGGTGGTTGACTTGATATCCGTTCCCTTTTCGATAGCTTCTGATGCGCTCGTAAATGGTTCATGCTGAACGAGTTGGAAGCCACGACTATGGTAAACCAACGTGTATCCGGCAATGCCTGTCTCTGAATGGTAAGCCTGTGAGAATCCACCATCGATGACCATCAGTTTACCGTTGGCCTTGATGGGATTCTCGCCCTTCGAAGCATGAACGGGAACATGGCCATTGATAATATGACGGTTCTTACCCTGTACACCAAAGGCGTCAAGGATGCGGTCAACAACCTCTTCTGAGTCGCGCAACTGGAAGTAGTAGCCTTTCTCCTCCTTAAATATCGTCTTATCTGTCAGGAAGTAGCGTTCAAACGTAGCCATCTTCGACTTGTCGAAGAGGGGAGAGTCCTTGCCACACCACAGATAGAGGAAGTAGTCGCGTGCATAGAGTCGCAGTTCCTTTTCTGTATCGCTCTCAAATGCCGCACGCACCATCATGCCAATGTGATGCATCAGGTCTTTGCCGCTGTAGCACTTGCCCTTGTACAGCTCCACTTCTTTTAGTGTTCCGTCTTCGTTCAGGGGTACAGAGGCATGATAGAGCAGGTTCTGGTTGCAGATGGTATACATACAACCATGACTGAGCAACATCTTGATATGTTTCTGCAGTTTCTCGCTGGCCTTGAACGAGTGGTGCAGGCGCTCCATCAACAGATTCTCCTCGGGCGTCAGCTCGCACGGGTTCTTGGGGTCGATAGTGGGGAAATTGTTCGAACGCATCTCATACTCCTTGCCATCGATGACCAGCACACCACGCTCGTAGTCAATGTGGTCTAGCAGACAGCGGTCCAGCATGCCCCATTCCGGACGGCGTTTGAAAATCTGTGCCTCCTTCTTGAACTGAATAATCGAGATAGCTTTGTGCATCTGTGCAGTCAGACGGATATATTTCTCCTGCATGGTGTTGCCCGCCATCAATTTAGGGATGAATTCCTCGCACGGATCGTCACCGTAGGTCTCCATAGCGAAGGTGGCCAGCGGTACAAGATTAATGCCGTAAGCATCCTCGACAGTTGCCAGATTGGCGTAACGCAACGACAGGCGTAGCACGTTGCAAATGCAGGCGTTGTTGCCAGCTCCGGCACCCATCCACAGTATGTCGTGGTTACCCCATTGAATGTCCCATGAGTGGTACTGCTTCATTGTGTCGAGTATGATGTGTGCACCGGGACCGCGATCATAGATGTCGCCCAGAATGTGCAACTGGTCGATGGCCAGACGCTGGATAACGTTACACAAAGCAATAATGAAATCGTCTGCACGACCTGTCGAGATAATAGTGTCGACAATGACGCTGACATAGGCTGCCTTATCGTTGTCATCGGTACGCTCGTGCAACAGTTCCTCGATAATATAGGCAAACTCTTCGGGCAGCGACTTACGTACCTTCGAGCGTGTGTATTTTGACGACACATCACGGCAGACGGCCACCAGTCGGTGGATGGTGATGTGGTACCAGTCGTCCAGGTCGTCCGACTCGGCAGCTTTGATGAGTTCCAGTTTCTCTTCTGGATAATATATTAAGGTACACAGCTCGCGGCGCTCCTTGTCACGGATATCGCCGGCAAACAGTTCACTAACTTTACGACGGATGTTTCCAGAGGCATTCTTGATAACATGCTTGAAGGCTGCACTCTCTCCGTGCAGGTCAGCAAGGAAGTGTTCTGTACCCTTGGGCAGGTTGAGGATAGCCTCCAGATTGATAATCTCTGTAGATGCAGCAGCTATCGTGGGAAACGAAGTCGCTAGCAGTCGCAGATAGTGCATGTCGTGCTCTGAGAATTGTTCTTTCATAGTCTTATCTTTAGGCGTTTTATATCTTCAAGTGGTTGTCTATATGTTTTCTCATGTGTCGCGTCAGACGGTCTTCGAGTGGGGGCATTGGCATGTGTCCCTCATCTAGTCCTGTCAGGTCGTAGGTCAGTTGCATGATACGTCGTGCAAACTTGTACAAGTGGCGTTCTTTCAGCGCGTCACAGAGCTGGTCTTCTGCTGTGTCGTGGTTACGCAGTTCCTTGTCCAGTTCCACAAGATGTGACAAGGTGAGTCGTTTATGCAAGGCTAGTCGGCGCAGATGGCGGAACGTGGACATAAGTCGGTCGTTCTCAGTAGCATACTGCATACCGATGGCTTCCTCAATAGTTTTCGAAGGTTCATAACCGTCGGGCTTGAAAGACGGCATCTGCTGGATGTCAAAATCAGGAGCATCTATACGTAGTACCTGCAATCCGCGACGGACGGTCTCGCTGACCTGTTCCTGATGAACATAGCAATAAAGCATGCGCCATTGGTTGTTATCGCTGATGGTGACATACGACTCACCTAACCAGCGCTCATCTCCCGTGATACCCACCTTCAGCAACTGACGCAAGGTTCTCTTTGTGCTATCTGTCATCAGTTCCCAGGTGTTGCTGTCCATGATTTTACGATACACCTGTGCCTGTTGTCGTGCCATTTCCTGTGCTGTTGTGGTGTTGGTTATCAGAGAGTTGCGGATGATAACTATCCTACGGTTCCAGTCCAGTTTGCGCAGACACTCTTCTTCCATTTTTCCCTGCACGATGACGGCATAAGCTTTGTGAATCAGACTGCGCTGGAAAAGCAGTTGCTTGGGCAATTTCTCTTTCCAGTAGCGTTGCTTCATAATCCACGGTTCCAGTTGTCCATGAGGTGTTACTACTACTCGAGTGCCCAGTTGCAAGGCCCTTCTGGCTATGCGATTGGCGGCATACAGCCAGCAGCCGTGTATGTGCAACAGGTCGTAATGCCGGTCGCGCAACGACTGAAGTGCCTCTTGAACGGTTGTTGCCGATTCGTTCTCGGCATCCGTTCTCATCTCCTCACATAGCGTCTTGACATATTCCGCGATGTTTTCGGAGGCATTACTAGCGTAGTAGTGAAGTATTCTCATGCAAACATGTTTTTGAAGAACACGGCGATGCCAAGACTCATCCGTTTGCTCATGCCAAGACGCTGGTCGAAGAGCATGATGGCCTTAAAGATAGTATCTTTATTTACGGCTATGGCATCGTACATGCCTCGACGCATGCGGAACCAGCGTCCCTTATGTCCGCCACCGCCGTAACACTCAGCCTTCAGCATGAAGTTGGTGGCTTCGTCTAGATCGTCGAACTGTTGGTGAGTCACCTCCGGTGCGCCATGCTTCAGCCGACAATAGACAGCTGTTACCTCGCCATTGGCCAGTCCTGTCAGCCACTCAGTAGAGAGGGGAGGGCGATGGATATCGGCAAAGACGAC
>ONCH01000004.1 GCA_900316265.1 uncultured Prevotellaceae bacterium
GTGGCATAGGTTAGCTGGTACTGATATTTGATATTTGTCTGGTTGCGCTTACCCTTTTTGGTGGTGACGATGATAACGCCATTGGCACCGCGCGAACCGTAGATGGCGGTGGCGGAGACATCCTTCAATACCTCTATAGACTCAATGTCGTTAGGGTTGATAAGACTCAACGGACTGATGCCGCCACTGATGCCTGTGCCACGCTCACCTGTGCTGAGGGTACCACTCTCCTTATAATATAAGAGACCATCAATAACATAGAGAGGTTCATTGTTTGCACTGATGGAGTTGCCTCCGCGAATGCGTATTGAGGAGCCGCTTCCAGGCTGACCGGAAGTCGTAACCTGTACGCCAGCAACAGAACCAGCTAATAGGGCATCGGCAGTAGGGAATACATTATTGTTAAGCACATCCTTGCTAATGGTCGTCACACTACCTGTCAGCTGGGTACGCTTCTGTGTACCGTAGCCCACCACGACAACTTCGTTCAGTGTCTGAGCGTCTTCGTGCAAGCGGATGCTCACCACAGAGTCGCGCTCACCGATTTTCACACGCAGACTCTCGTAGCCCACATAGCTGACGCTGATATCTGAGGGAAACGAAGCAATGTCCAAATGGAAGCGGCCTTCCACATCAGTTACTGCTCCCACCTTATTATTATATATGACTGATGCTCCAATAATCGCTTCGCCAGTAACGGCGTCAGCAACTTTACCATTGATAGGTGTTGCCGACGCCATGTTACTGAAAAGCATGGTTAAAGCAATTACGGTTATTTTTCTCTGAAAACTCTTCATACCTTCTTATCCTTTTTAATTGTTTGACGCTGCAAAGGTACGGTGGTTTTTGCATCCCCACAATCCCTTTGATATGTCATTCCGCGTACCACATGCATGGTATTTCACTATTTTATGCCGTTTTTCGAGAAAAAAACATTACCTTTGCAGCCAAAATATAGAACGATGGCAATACAAGATGCAATATTTCGTAGGAGTGAGTTGCTGCTGGGCAACGAGGCAATGGAGCGCATCGCCCAAAAACGAGTCATTATCTTTGGCGTAGGTGGTGTCGGCTCGTGGTGCGCTGAGAGTCTGGTACGCAGTGGCATCCGACAGTTGACAATTGTCGACTCGGATCGTGTGTGCATCACGAATATCAACCGCCAGCTGATGGCAACAACGAAGACAGTGGGGCAGGTAAAGGTGGATGCACTGAAGGAGCGCCTGCTGACCATCAATCCATCAGCAGACATTACAGCCTTGCAGAAGATTTTTACAGAGGAGACGGCTGGAGAGTTTCATTTGGAGGACTACGACTACATCATCGATGCCATCGACTCACTGAAAGACAAGGCAGCACTTATTCTGTTGGCTTGTCAGACGAAAGCAAAGTTCTTTTCATCGATGGGGGCTGCTCTGAAACTGGATCCTACACGCATTCAGATTACGGAGTTCTGGAAAGTAAAGGGCGACCCATTGGCTCGTGCCCTTCGCAACAAGTTCAAGAAGGAGAAGGTGTTTCCCAAGCGCAAGTTCCAGTGTGTATATAGCGACGAACTGCTGAAGAATATGGGACATAACGCCACCTGTGGCACAGAGCAGTGCATGTGTCCGAAAGCGAAGAATGGTCCAGGAGACCCTAGTCTCCTGAACCATGAATGGTGTTCATCGAAAGCCCAAATCAACGGAACCCTTGCCCACATAACTGCCATCTTTGGCTTTATGTTGGCAGGTCTCGTTGTTCAGGATGCGACGGCTGAATAGTCCTTATTTTTTGTTTGAAACAGGAATGGTACCCGTCTGAGCATCCACCTTTTGGGGATAGCTCTTCACCTCTTTGGCCTCATACTTAATTTTCTTGAAGCCTTTGATGATGTTGTCAACAGTAGTCTTGTCAGCATCATACTCGATGGTGACGGTCTTGCTATTGAGGTTAGTGATGATGTTTTTGATACCTTTCTCAAAACGCAGGCTGCCCTTGATTTTCTTCTCGCAATTCTCGCAATGCATCTCAGGGTTGGTTGTCAGCATCACCGTCTTGATGTCCTTAGCCAGTGCAGCCGTTGCGGTCAGCATCATGGCGCTAAAAATAAATAAATTCTTCATCGTTTATTTGTTTTTGGATTAATATATTCTTCCTATATTCACGCGTATGCCAGCATAGAACATGGTACCATGCACAGGCCCCCATACCATGGTGGGGTCGAAAGTGCTGCTCCACGGGTCGTCAGCATTAATGATAGATTGCTTCTGACGGAAACCTGTGAGGTTCTCGCCACCAATATAGACGGAGAAATGGCGAAACCAGCGGGTGATTTGTGCCGACACCTGCTCGTAGCCTTGGAAGTGGCTGTTCCAGAGAGGGACACCTGATGCATCAGAAACGGGCGTGGGCATGCGTCCGCCACCATTCAACTGAAGGGTGGCATCAAACTGCCATATGCCGAGTGGGGTCTTGTAGCTGACAGTGACCAGTCCCTTATATCGACTGGTTAGTGGCTTCTCCATCAGCTCACCGCCATAGGTGCTTTTAACATCATTCCAACGCCATGCTGCCGTCAATTCCAAGCCCTGTATCACGGGGTAGCTGGCATCCACCTGAATGGTGTTCGAATACGATTTGCCGTCGAGGTTGCTTATGCGAATCTCAGTGGAATTGCTGTCATAGTCGATGACTGCCTGCTCGTTAAAGTGCGTGTGATAGTACTCAGCGTTCAGTTTCAGCGTTTTGCCAAACAGAGGAATGTAGAATGAACTGCTGAGGCCTGAGTTCCAAGCCTCTTCCTGTTTCAGATCGTCGATGACCAATTGGCGTCCACTGGCTAATAGGTTGTTGTTCTCTGCCAGTGCATGCACAGAACGATAGCCTTTACCCACTGACAGACGTAAGCTTACCACCTCGTTGGGCGATAGCTTCAGGTGGAAACGTGGCGTAACAAATGTGCCGTAGCGACTACTATGGTCGGCTCTTATGCCAGCCATCGCCACAACTTTCTCGTTCAGGTTGTAGGTGTATTGGGCATATATGCCTGGGGTTGTCTCTTTTGTGGTAGCCCACTTCTCGCCAACCACCGTTCCTTTCTCGCTCAGATAGTCGTGATTCAGCGAGAGGCCTGCCGACAGACTGTGCTGTGGCGTGAATGATGTCTCGAAAAGGAGTTGGGTATAGGCATTCTTTTCGTCCACGTTATACTCCTTGTGACCATAGTTGGCGTCTAGTCGATGCATTGAGGCGCTACCCATCACGGCAATGTTCGTACCGTGTGTGTGGTCGAGGATAAAGGCGTGCTTCATATAACCCTCGTAGCGTTTGGTCTCAAAGCCTATTTTATATAAATGTGAAAGATGTGAGGTGTGTGACGTCTGTCCGCCCTCACGTTTCTCCTTCATCAGGCCGATGCCGCCATGAAAGATATAGTTATCTCCCTTCCAGTTCCAGCGGTTCTGCAGGTTCCATTGACGCACGTTGGCCTGGTCGAGAAAACCATCGTTGTTCTCATCGTGATGCCCATAGTCGTCTTGATAGTGTGCCAGCAACACCGTATTCAGCTTATCGCTCAGATGGATACTTGCATCGGCATTGGCATCCATACGACTCTTGCTGTTGCCATAGACATTAACTGTGACGCCCTCGTCAGCCTCTGGTTTCAGATATTCCACATCAATCTGTCCTGTGATGCTCTCGTAGCCATTCTTCACAGACGAGGCACCTTTCGACACCTGAATGCCACTCATCCAAGGACCAGGCACATAGTCTAGTGCATAGGGGGCTGCTGCTCCGCGGAAATTGGGCAGGTTCTCTGTAAGCATCTGCACATAGGTGCCACTCAATCCTAAAAGTTTGATTTGCTTGGCGCCAGTGGCGGCGTCGCTATAGTTTACGTCAACGGATGGGTTGGTTGTGAAGCTCTCGCCAAGGTTGCAACAGGCAGCCTTGAACAATTCCTCTTTGTGAATCTTTACACCATTTATGGCGCCTCCCAACTTGCGGGTGCCAGCGCGGCGTGATTTGATAGTCACTTCACCCAGTTTCTGTGTTTTCGTAATGGTGGTATCTGCCTGCTGGAGCATTGTTTCTCGTCCCATGACAGGCAGGCAAAGCATCATGACGATGCTAGTTAGAATATGTTTCATGCTTTTTAAATTTGTTTCTTTGTGTGAATATGATACAATGGCTTTTCTGAACAACGTCAAGACGATGCTCAGAGGTGTTTGATATTCATATCAAAGAATCAAATCAGCAATATCTGGATAAAGTTCAAGTAGGCGCGAGGCTTGTTCCTCCACACCTGTGGCATGAACCGTTGTGATGCCTTGTGTACTGTGAGTATTGGCCATCTTGTCACAAGGCTTGGCAGGAAGGTTAGCAAGGGTTGCAATACATGGAAGTCGGGCTTGACGGCTTTGGGCGTTTCCGTGGTCGACAACTCCATATACTGCGTCGTGACACAGCAGAGGTCCTGGTTGCAATGCGCATCGTGCACAGACTCGCTGCTGAGCACGGTAAGAATCTTTATCTTTCCCGTGTGGTGGCAGTGCATGATGTTGATACCACTTCCGATGAGCAATAGGAACATCGAAAGCAGCATCGATAGGCCGATGTGAAAGCACTTCCTCATAAGAAAGATTTATACGATTTCTGCAACAACCTCAATCTCTACCAAGGCACCCTTGGGCAATGTCTTGACGGCGACAGCAGAGCGTGCAGGATAAGGCTCCGTGAAGAATTCTGCATAGACGGCATTCATGTCGGCAAAGTCATTCATGTCAGCCAGGAATACGGTGGTCTTTACCACGTTCGACAAAGTCAGTCCGGCTTCTTCAAGGATGGCCTTGATGTTGGTCAGCGACTGACGCGTCTGCTCCTTGATGCCGCCCTCTACAAATACGCCTGTAGCTGGGTCAATGGGAATCTGACCAGAGGTGTAAACGAGATTCCCTACTTTGATGGCCTGACTATATGGGCCTATGGCAGCAGGTGCCTTTGTTGTACTGATTGCTTTCTTCATTATCTATTCTATTTTTCGGTGCAAAATTATAAAAATATGAGCGAATAAACAAATATTCGCTCACTATTTTATAAATGTACTTCCTTATCAACTACTTCCCCATTCAGGATCTTGAAGGAGTTGAGATGAACCCCCTCGTGGAGAGAGAGGATGGTGTAGCGGATGGTGGGGTCGTTGGCCAGACGGAGATCTTCTTGCGAGGGACGCGAGGGCGAGGCTGGATGACTGTGCCAGTTAGCGAGAATCTTTAAGCCGTTCTGACGAGCGTACTTCAACGCAGCGAACTGGTCCTTGGGAGCGAAAGAGAAATGTTCAGGGGAGTGGTCGATATTCTCCATCCAATAGTTCTCAGTCACCACATCGCCTTCGTCTGAGGAAACGCCCAGCAGGTAACCGCACGTCTCATTGGGTGCGTCCTGCCGGGCCTGGCTGATCAATTCATCTATAATAATCTGTGGAATCTTCATCACTTAGTGGTTTTTGAGGTCGCACGCGGCCTGTTCGTAATCTATCAGATGATCGATGGTGGGATTGGTGCCGCAGATGGCGCATGAGTCACGATGCTTCACAGGAACCGTGCGGAACTGCATGGTCTTGGCATCGAAGGTAAGTAGACGATTTGTCAGCAATTCGCCGATGCCCGTGAAATACTTCAGGGTCTCTGCGGCCTGGATGGTGCCCAGCATACCGGCGATAGCGCCTAATACGCCAGCCTGCGAACAAGTAGGTACTGCTCCTACGGGAGGCGGTTCCTTAAACATGCAACGGTAGCAGGCCGTGCCAGGCAGGTGAGTAAACGTTTGGCCATTGAAGCGCAGAATGCCTCCATGCGAGAAAGGCTTGCCCGCCATCACACAAGCGTCGTTGATGAGAAACTTCACAGGGAAGTTGTCGGTACCATCGACGATGAAATCGTACTCCTTGATAATGTCGAGCGCGTTTGATGAGTCGAGGAATTTGTAATAAGTCTCTACCTTCACGTCAGGGTTGATGGCTTTGATCTTCTCTTCGGCACTCTTTACCTTAGGCACGCCCACGTCCTTCGTGAAATGAATCACCTGACGCTGGAGGTTGCTCAAATCGACAACATCAGCATCCACGATACCGATGGTCCCGATACCTGCTGCAGCAAGGTAGAGCGACACGGGAGCACCCAGTCCACCAGCACCCACTACAAGCACGCGCGCGTTCATGATTTTCTCTTGTCCCTCCACGCCGACATCTTGCAATAGGATGTGCCGCGAATAGCGTTGTATCTGTTCTTCTGTAAAGTCTATCATAGTGCGCCTCCTCCCATGAAGTACAGAAAGTCCACTTGGTCGCCCTCCTTGATGACGGTTGTCTCCCAGTCATCGCGCTCAGCGAACTCCTCGTTCACCTGCACCGAGACCATCTCGGGGTTCTCCACTAACAGCTGCTTGATCAGTTCACTTACGTTGAGCGGCAGGCTCACTTCCTGCGCATCTCCATTTACATAAATCTTTGCCATAATCGTTTGAGTTTGAATTCGTCTGCAAAGGTACGGCGATTTCTTGGTTGCCACAATCCCATAGGGATGGTAAATCGCATACCATATCAAGGGTATGCAGAATGCCACAAACGTGCGATTGTGCACGTCGCGAAAACCCCGTACCTTTGCACCCAGACTCAAACGCATAAAATTATGGCAGAAAACAAAAAACTAAGCATCATCGCCTTCAGTGGCGATTTCGACAAACTGACGGCAGTATTTACATTAGGTACGGGCGCGGCAGCAGTAGGTTATGAGGTAAACATCTTCTTCACCTTCTGGGGCCTCGACGCCATCAAGCAGAAGCAGGGCCGCTCATTCACAGGTGGCAATTGGCTGACGAAACTCTTCGGCTTTATGATGGGCGGTCTGAAGGTCACTCCCCTCGAAGAACTGGTCGAGGCGGCCAAGGCGCTCGGAATCAATCTCTACGCCTGCGAGATGGCGATGCACGTGCTCGGCTTGAAGAAAGAGGACTTTATTCCTGAGGTGAAGGACGTCCTCGGCGTTGCGTCGTTCCTGAATCTCAGCGAAGGTGGACAGACATTATTCATTTAAAAAGGTAAGGATATGGCAACAAAGGTATTAGACATTACGAAGGAGCACTGCCCGATGACCTTCGTCAAGACCAAGATCGAGCTCTCGAAGCTCCAGCCGGGCGACATTCTGGAAGTATTGCTCGCTGAGGGCGAGCCTCTCGACAACGTTCCCCGCAATGCCAAGGAGCAGGGGTATAACGTTCTCTCAGTAGAACATGTGGAAGGTACGACTCACAAAGTGACAATTAAGAAATAAATCATAAGTATAACATTTAAAACTCAAACGAATTATGGCAGAATCAAATCTTCAGCGTAGTGTAACTACAGCAACAGCCAGAAGACTGGCAACCACTACCAAGACGGCCCCACAGATGGGCTCCATCACTCCGAGATTACTCCTGAAGTTATTGCCCTGGGTGCAAGTCAGCGGCGGAACGTTCCGTGTGAACCGCACAAAGGTCGAACTTCGCAAGAACGACCGCCTGCCCATTCAGTATGTCAACGGCGTACCGTCATTTACAGCAAAGAACTTGAAAGCGATACCTCTGTTCTCTGAGTTTGACGACGAAATCCTAAACCGCCTCGTCAGCTCGTTCGAGACCAAGGAGGTCGATGTGGATAAGTTCTTCGTAGAGGAGGGCAAGGACAAACAACGCTTCTTCATTGTGGCAAGCGGACAGGCTGAGGTCATCAGCAAAGGCCCTCACGGCGAGGACTTGCGGATTGCCCTGTTAGGCGATGGCGAATATTTCGGTGAGGCCGATTTACTGGACGAACAGGAATCTACCGTCAGCGTCCGCGCCATCACTCCCACCGTATTCCTTGGGCTGAAGCTCAAAGAACTCATCAAGTTCATCAAGGAAGTACCCGACTTCCGCGACACGTTCGAGAAGGCCGTTGACAAGCAACTGCGCCTGAAGGCATCGGTCAACGACAACGGCGAGAAGCACATCGACCTCGTCAGCGGCCACGAGGAGGACAACATCATCCCCGAGACCTACATCGACTACGAGGAGAATCCGACGGAGTATTCACTGAATACGCTACAGACGGTGGTTCGTGTACATACCCGCGTGAGCGATCTTTATAATAATCCCTACAACCAGCTCGAAGAACAGCTGCGTCTCTCGATCGAGAGCATCAAGGAGCGTCAGGAGTGGGAACTCATCAACAACAAACAGTTCGGTCTATTGGCTGCTGCCAACCCCGCCTACCGCATTACCACACGCTATGGTTCGCCCACGCCCGACGACCTCGACGAGTTGCTGTCATTAGTCTGGAAGGAGCCCGCATTCTTTATCGCTCATCCGAGAGCCATCGCAGCCTTCGAACGTGAGTGCACCTGGCGTGGTGTTCCGCCTGTGACGACCGACCTTTTCGGTACTCGCGTGGTTCTGTGGCGTGGTGTACCCCTGATTCCTTCAGACAAGGTAGAGGTAGAAGGTCAGTATCTGACAGGCCGTGGTGTTGGTACCACAAAGATTATCCTCGTGCGTGTTGGCGAAAAGAACCAGGGCGTCATCGGTTTGCACCAGAGTGGTATTCCTGGTGAGATTGCCCCATCGCTGAGTGCCCGTTTGATGGGTCTCGACAAGTTCGGCGTGGCCTCTTATCTGCTCACAAAATACTTCTCGCTGGCCGCCCTCACCGACGATGCCATCGCCGTGTTGGAGAACGTTGAGGTAGGCTATTATCACGACTATCAGCATAGGAATAAAGTAGAGAAATAATGATTGATATTCAGAATATTAACGGATACGGTATACAGGATCCTGGGTTCGAACTACTGAGGCAGGTGGCGCAGAAGTACTGTCCCGAGGAGCTTCAGGCGGAGCGTCAGGAGGTTATTCCTGACGAGGCGCTGAATCTCACGGAACTGGAGACAGCTTTCAATGCGCTGCTGGCAGGCGGTAGTGGTTATGGCGAGTTGCCCTACATCGGTGACGTGGACGCCCATACCTCTTCGCTGCCCAAGGACGACGGCTTCGGCATCGGCATCCCTGAAACGCAGAAACTGCGCGACCTGCACTACGAGGAGGCTGACACGCTGAACTCCGAGCAGATCAAGCGCGACTTCCCTGTGCTCAATCAGAAGGTGAACGGCCACGACCTCGTCTGGCTCGACAACGGTGCCACGACGCAGAAGCCGAACCAGGTCATCGACAAGATCTCGGACTATTACCGTAATTATAATTCGAACATCCATCGCGGGGCGCATCGTACGCGGCACCACCGAGGGTATCAACCTCGTGGCGCAGACCTACGGCCGACAGTTTATCACACCAGGCGACGACATCATTGTCAGCGAGTTGGATCATCACGCCAATATTGTACCTTGGCAACGCGTTGCTCAGGAGAAAGGCGCCACCCTTCGCGCCATCCCCACGGATCAGAATGGCGACCTCATCCTCTCGGAGTTCGAACGCATTATCACGCCCCGCACGCGGTTCGTCAGCGTCGGCCACGTGAACAACACCTTCGGCACCATCAACGACGTGCAGCGCATCATCGAGATTGCTCATGCGCACAATATCCCCGTGCTGATAGATGGTGCTCAGAGTATTGCTCACACGCCTGTCGATGTGCAGGCTTTGGGTGCAGACTTCTTCGTGTTCAGTGGACATAAGATCTACGGACCTAACGGCATCGGCGTGGTCTATGGTCGTAAAGAGCTCTTGGATAAGATGCAACCCTGGCAGGGTGGTGGCAACATGATTAAGGATGTCACCATTGAGCGTACGGAGTACAACGTGCCGCCCGCTCGTTTCGAAGCAGGTACGCCCAATGTGGCCGACGCCATCGGACTGGGTGCCGCCCTCGACTACGTAAGTCATCTTGGCATTCGTAACATCGAGCACCACGAGCACCAGTTGACGGAGTATGCCCGTGAGCAACTCGCCCAGATTCCTGGCTTGACACTCATCGGCAATCCCAAGAACCGCGTCTCTGTCGTGTCGTTCGTCCTCGACGGCATTCCCGTACCTGAGGTTGGTACCCTGCTCGACAAAGAAGGTATCGCCGTGCGTGCAGGTCACCACTGTGCCCAACCCGCCTTGCGCGCTTTGGGTTACGAAATGAGCGTACGTCCCACCTTCGCCCTCTACAATACGCGCGAAGACGTGGACAAACTCGTGATTGCAGTACGAAAGATTGTTGGACAGAGATAATATGCAGTACGAAACGAAAATATTGACGACGAAGTATCAGAAACCTGATGCATACGGGGCATTGTCGATGCCCGTCTACTATACGGCGGCGTTTGAGTTTGAGTCTGCCAAGGCCATGGGCGACGCGTTTTGCGGTCGTCGTATGCCCGTATCGCCAACCCCACGGTGACCTATCTCGAGGAGCGCGTGCGGCAATTGACAGGAGCAGCGAGTGTGACAGCACTCAATACAGGTATGGCCGCCATCCACTACGCCCTCACGGCTGTCAGCGCGGCAGGCCTCAATATCGTGGCCTCGAAGCATCTGTTTGGCAATAGTGTCTCTTTGATTCGAGATACACTCGGCAACTTCGGCGTAGAGCCACGCTTTGTCGATTTCACGAAGCCTGAAGAGGTAGCGGCACAGATTGATGACAAAACCTGTGCCCTCTTCTTCGAGATCATCACCAATCCGCAATTGTTTGTGGCTGATATCCGCAAGTTGGCAGACATCGCACATCAGGCGGGTGTGCCCCTGATTGCCGATACAACCATCGTGCCGTTCTCCACCTTCCATGCCGTCGATTTCGGTGTGGATATCGAGGTGGTGTCGAGCACTAAGTACATCTCTGGTGGCGGCACAGGATTAGGAGGTCTGCTCATCGACTACGGAAAGTTCGATTGGTCAAAGTCACCCTCGCCAGCCCTGCAGGCCCGTACCAAGAAGGTCGGCAAGAAACTGGCATTTACGGCTCGTGTAAAAACGGAACTCATCACCAATCTTGGCGCCTTAATGACACCTCAGGCAGCCTACATGGAAACCCTTGGCCTCGACACCCTCGACATCCGTTTCCGTCGTCAGGCCGAGACCACGCTATGGTTGGCAAAACAATGTCAACAACTGCCAGAGATTAAGCGCGTGAACTATACTGGTTTGGAAGATAATCCTTTCTATGAACTCTCGAAGGCGCAATTTGGCCCGTTACCTGGTGCCGTCTTCACAATAGACCTCGAATCGAAAGAAGCCGCTTTCGCCTTCATTGATAAGCTTCAGATTATCCGTCGTGCCACGAACCTCTTCGACCGTAAGTCGTTGGCCATCCATCCTGCTTCGACCATCTTCGGACTCTTCACTCCAGAACAGTGTGAAGAAATGTCTGTTCCCGACACCACCATTCGTCTCAGCATCGGTCTCGAAGCAGGTGAAGATCTATTAGAGGATATCAAACAGAGTCTTACATAAAAAGGGAAGGCGTGAAAAATCACTTTCACGCCTTTCTTGTCTTTGAGTGTGTCTATTCCTTGGCTGGTGCCTGCTTCAGCTGCTCCAGTGCCCTACACAGCTGGTCTGGACATGAGGTGCTCTTGACGCCACAGCGGATGCCGTTCAGGCGTGGTATCACGTCGTCTATATGCTGCCCTCTCACCAGTTGGCTGATGCCTTGAAGGTTGCCATTGCAGCCACCCAGGAAGAATACCTGCTGGATAATATTGTTTTCGTCTGCTGTGACGTCAATCAGTTGCGAGCACGTTCCGTGCGTCTGATACTGTACATGTTTTGTCTTCATATTACTTTGTAGTCTGTTTTACTTTGTTCGTGTCAGTTTGAAAGGAGTCTTCTCGTCGAATTTGCCATAGAGGAATTTGCCATCCTTGCTGATGGTCATGGTGTCCTTCTCGTTGTTGCTGTCGGTCATGATGATCATGTCGCCCTTAACGATGTAGGTGCCCTTCTCTGACTTGGGAGCCAGCGCCAGCGCAGCCTTCAAGGCTTTGCGCTTGAGCCAGCCCATGCCTGCAGCCTTGAGGGCATCGTCGTTGATCTTGATGTCTGGCTTGAGAACTATCTTCTTGTCGTCGATGAATTCTATGGTGATGGCGGTTTTCATGCCTTTCTTGATAGCATTGACTTCCTCCACCTTCTCCTTGAGTTCCTTGTCTATCTTGGCCGTCTCCTCAGCAGTCAACTTGCGCCCTTTCTTCTTCTCGCCCACGGCAATAGCTTTTTTCTTGGCCTCAGCGATTTTCTTGTCCAGATCTTTGGTGGCATCTTTCATCGCATCTGCCATTATGTTGGGATGGTGATAGCTACGACCCGCAAGGCTCGTCTGAGCGTTTGTTACCAATAAACTACTGATAAACAGTGCGGAAAAGAATACCAATACTCGCTTCTTCATATCTTGGGGAATCATCTATTTTGGGCGCAAAAGTACAAACTATTTTCTGAATCGCCAAGTGTTTCCGAAAAAAGTTGTATCTTTGCAGCACCAATGATTGCTGACGAACTGACATATCGCATCCGTGGTGCCTTCGGTTTTCCGCCGACAGCAGAGCAGGAACACGCCATCAGCGTCTTCACCACATTCATGGCCGACCGTCATGAGCATGCCGTTATGATTCTGCGAGGCTCAGCAGGAACGGGTAAGACCACGCTGGCCGCAGCTATCGTTCGTGCGATGCTCTCGTGTCAGCAGCAGTTGGTATTGCTGGCTCCTACTGGCCGTGCCGCTAAGGTTTTCTCACTGTACGCAGGTACTGCGGCCTACACCATCCATCGCCGTATCTATCGTCAGAAGTCGCTGGAGGGTGGCTTTGAGTTGGGCTACAACAATGCCCACGACACGCTGTTCCTGGTCGATGAGGCTTCGATGGTCAGTATCAATGGCGAGGGGCGTAGTCTGTTGGACGACCTAATCAGCTTTGTGTATAACGGTCGTAACTGTCGTTTGATGCTCATCGGCGACCACGCCCAGTTGCCGCCTGTTGGCGAGGAGGAGAGTCCGGCGCTGATGTCGTCCGTCTTGAGCAGTTATGGTCTGAAGGTCCATGAGAGCACGCTCAGCGAGGTGTTGCGCCAGAGTCAGGAGTCAGGCATCCTGTACAATGCTACTCAGGTCAGATGGCTGATGTATGATGGCAGATGTGAATTGCCTAAGATTCACCTTCAGGGCTTTACTGACGTCAAGATCGTGCCAGGCGACGAGCTTATCGAGACACTGGCGTCCAGCTATTCGAAGGTAGGTCTCGACGAGACGATGGTGGTGACACGCAGTAACAAGCGTGCCAATATCTTCAATCAGGGCATTCGCAACCAGATACTGTGGCGCGAAGAGGAACTCTGTACGGGCGACCAGCTCATGATAGTGAAGAATAACTATTATTGGATAAAGCCTCCTGCTACCCATTCCTCTGCAGGGAATGTGGCAGGTTCTCCACCTCAACAGGGGGAGTCAGAGGGGGTCTCTTTCATCGCCAACGGAGATATGGCGGTGGTGCGACGCGTGCGCAACATCCACGAACTCTATGGCTTCCGCTTTGCAGAGGTCACGATGACATTCCCCGACTACGACGACTATGAGCTGACAGCCACCGTACTCCTCGACACACTGACCAGCGAGGCTCCTGCCCTGACGCGTGACCAGCAGGAGCAACTGTTTACCAAGGTGATGGAGGACTATGCCGATATTCCTCGTAAGTCCGACCGTATGAAGGCACTGAAGGAAGACCGCTACTACAATGCCCTGCAGGTGAAATTCGCCTATGCTGCCACGTGTCACAAGGCACAAGGTGGCCAGTGGGCCCACATCTATGTGGATCAGGGCTATATGACTGACGACATGCTCTCCACCGACTATCTGCACTGGCTCTATACCGCCTTTACGCGAGCTACCGAACAGCTCTATTTGGTGAATTGGCCAAAAACTCAGATAGAAGAAGCGGAAGATTGAAACTTTTTTCGTAACTTTGCAGCGATGGTTTACCTCAACGACGATATTGAACACTTCGACTGGCAGGCGGCATTGCCCCTGCTGTCGGAACAGCGCAGGGAGCAGTGTCTTCGTTTCAAGCATGAGCAGGGACGCAAGACGTGTGCTGCCGCCTATCTGCTGTTGTGCGAGGCGTTGCGCAAGGAGTATGGCATCGAAGAACCACCCATCTTTGAATATGGCGACCATGGCAAACCGTCGTTGGTTGGTCTCCCCCACATCCACTTCAACCTCAGCCACTGTCGCGTGGCGGCTATCTGTGTGGTCAGCGACAAGCCCGTGGGTGTCGACATCGAGACCATTCGACCCTACAAGGAGACGTTGGCTCGCTATGCAATGAACGACGACGAGCTACAGCTCATCAATGGCTCAGCACTGGAGTTCACCAAGCTCTGGACGCAGAAGGAGGCCGTTGTCAAGCTTAGCGGTCGTGGCATAACCACAGACCTGAAGTCTGTGCTCACCAGTTTCGCTGGTGAGATCCAGACCACGGTCACCGATAATTACGTATACTCAATAACCCTTTAAACAATAAGACTATGAATTTAGACGGACGACGCGAGAGCTCGAATGTAGAAGACCGCCGTGGTATGAGTGGCGGCAAGAAAGCAGGTGTGGGTGCTGGCATCTTAGGTGTAATCATTGCGATGGCTATCGCCTATTTCTCAGGTGGCGACCCCTTGTCGGCAGGCATGCAGGCCTTCCAGGAGAATGGCGGATTGGGCTCACTGACAGGCACCAATACGGAGGTCAGCGAAGACCAGCGTGAGTTTACCGAGGAGGAGCAGGAACTGGCTCGTTTCTCCACACAGATCCTGGCAGGTACCGAGGATGTCTGGAAAGAGATCTTCGAAGAAAACGAGATGGAGTATGAAGTACCCACGATGGTGCTCTATACCGATGGCACACAGACCGCCTGCGGTCAGGGCTCGGCACAGATGGGCCCATTCTACTGCTCTGGCGACCAGAAGTTGTATATCGACCTGTCGTTCTTCACCAACATGAAGAAGCAGCTAGGTGCTGACGGCGACTTTGCCTACGCTTACGTCATTGCCCACGAGGTAGGTCACCATGTGGAGTACCTGACGGGCATCCTGCAGGATGCACATGCGAAGATGGCGAAGATGAACCAGACAGATGCCAACAAGCTGTCTGTCCGTCTGGAGCTCTTGGCCGACTTCTATGCAGGCGTCTGGGCACACCATGACAACAAGATGTTCGGCTCTCTGGAAGATGGCGACATCGAGGAAGCCATCAACTGCGCCCAGGTCATCGGCGACGACTATCTGCAGAAGAAAGCTCGTGGCTATGCCGTTCCAGAGTCCTTCAACCACGGCACCTCAAAGCAGCGTATGAAGTGGTTCAAGCGAGGCTTAGAGACTGGCGACGTCTCGCAGGGCAACACCTTCGAATGCTCCGACGCCGAGCTGTAAAACACAAAAACGGGTTTTGTTCTGTGTTCTACCCGTTTATACGTAAAAAGATGGCGAACTTACTCCGTCTCGGCTGGCTGAGAAGATGAAGAAGATAGTAGTTTTGACTTGCTTGGCCGTTATGGTGCTGCTGATGGCGATAACCATCGGAGGGGGATGCTATATGCTGGACTATTCGCTGGCACCTGATCCGACGCGTGCAAATACAGACTCGTGCTACAGACAGCTGTTTACGGACTATCCAGAGACGAAGGAGTGGATGGACAGTCTGCGCATGCACCATGCCCTTGGCGACACGACAATGATGATGCCAGGGGGCTATCGCTTGCATGTATACTATATCCATAAGGGTGGCCAGCGCACGGCTTTGGTGGTCCACGGTTGGCGCGATCAGGCCATTAAGTTTTTCTATCTAGCACGGATGTATGAGCGCGAACTGGGGTTTAACGTCGTCATGCCCGACCTCTATGCCAGCGGCAAGAGCGACGGTGAGGCACTACGAATGGGATGGTTGGACAGGCTGGACGTGCTGCACCTGATGGATGTCTTCAAGACGGACACGATGGTGGTTCACGGTGTGTCAATGGGTGGTGCTACGACGATGATGGCATCGGGCGAACGGATGCCTGACGCCATCAAGGATATACGCTTCGTCGACGATTGTGGTTACACATGTGTGTGGGATGAGTTTGCTGGCCAGTTGAAGAGTGAGTTTGGACTGCCTGCATTCCCATTGATGTACAGCACGACTTGGCTCTGCCAGTTGCGCTATGGTTGGAACTTCAACCAGGCTTCGGCGTTACGTCAGGTTGCTAAGTGTCGCCATCCCATGTTCTTCATTCATGGCGACGAGGATACGTTTGTACCCACCTATATGGTTTACGAGCTGTACGACGCCAAGCCTGAACCCAAGGTCCTTTGGGTGACCAAGAGGACAGACCACGCCCACTCCTATAAGAACCACAGGAGGGAATACGTGGACCGCATCCGCAGGTTCCTGAA
Source organism: uncultured Prevotellaceae bacterium (assembly GCA_900316265.1). GTDB lineage: Bacteria > Bacteroidota > Bacteroidia > Bacteroidales > Bacteroidaceae > Prevotella. The sequence continues at coordinate 16,405 of ONCH01000004.1, forward strand.
ATAATAAAACGGTGTAATAAAAAAAGGTCGCTTACGCGGCCTTTTTTACTTTCTTCTCAGTAGTCTTCTTGGTAGTTGTTGCTTTCTTTTCAGCAGCTTTTTTGGTAGTCTTCTGATCAGTGGTCTTAATGAAGCGTCCCTTCTCGTCGCGTGCAGGAGTGCTCTTCTTCGTGGTTGTGGTCTTCTTCTCTGTATCGGCCTTCTTTACGAAGCGTCCTTTCTCGTCACGAGCAGGAGTGCTCTTCTTTGCAGTTGTAGTCTTCTTGGTAGCAGTGGTGGTCTTCTTGGTAGCAGTGGTGGTCTTCTTGGTGGCAATAGCGGTGCCATAGCAACGCTGACACTCGTGGCGACCCATCTTCTTAGCCTCAGCGGTGCTGATGCTCTTGACGTCCTTGGAGTTCTTGAGATAGCTGCACGACTTGTTCTTATGATAAGCTACGGCATCGCTACCTGTAGATACGTAAACTGTTTGTGCCTGAGCCGTCATTGCCATGCAGATGAGGGCTGTGAGAATGAACATCATCTTTTTCATAATCTTTGTTTTTGGTTAATATTTAATATTTAATTTTTCATCTTTCATTTTTCATCTTCAATATGCGTGTCCGTCGGCTATCTCTTCCTTGTCGAGCTTCTTCTTGTCGAGTGAATACCATGCATAGGCGATGTAGGCCAATACGAAGGGGATAAGCAGGCTGACGTAGAACATGGTGCGCAGGGTGAATTCACTGCTGCACGAGTTGGCAAGTGTCAGCGACGACTGCAAATCGGCCGTAGAAGGGTAGTAGGCGGTGTGGTTCCATGCCGACATAAGCAGCAGAGGTAAAACAACGAGCACTACGCCAATGCCTGCAGGCCAAATGCCCTGAATATAGTCCTTAGAGATAATGGTCTTGCCAATGGCATAGAGTACCAGCACGACACCTACGAGAAGCAGGATGGTGAGATACCACATATCGATGAAGTTAGTGAGGTACTTGTAGGGTTCCATGAAGATAACGCCCTCGTCGTTGTAGGCGTAGCCGTCCTTCAACAGCAGGTGTACCAGGTAAGCCACGAAGAGGATAAGGAACGGTATGGCGGCACCGATGAGACGCACACTGGCGCGACTGCGGATATCCTCGTCGTTCACATTATTAATAATATATAAGGTGCCCAGTACACGAGCCAAGAACATCACGGCCAGTCCGAAGACGAGCACCCACGGGTTGAGCAGGGCGTCGAGACCGTGAGAGGCGTTGGCCCAGCGAGAGATGATGGGCGTGAACGACTCGGCGTCTATCAGGTTGCCTTTCTCTACGATGAAGTTAGAGCCCTCAAAGAACGTGGCAACGGCTGCACCTAAGAGCAGAGGACCCACAAGGCCGTTGATGATGAGGAACCACTGGAAGGTGTTGGCACCCAGCAGGTTGCCCAGCTTGTTCTGGAACTCGTAGCTGACAGCCTGCAGGACAAAGGTGAAGAGGATAGCCATCCACAGCCAATAGGAACCGCCAAAGCTGGTAGAGTAGAAGAGCGGGAAGGAGGCGAAGAATGCCCCTCCGAAGGTGACCAGCGTGGTAAACGTCAGTTCCCACTTACGACCCGTAGAATTGATGATGAGTCGACGGCCTTCCTCGTTATATCCCAATGAGCGTACCATCGAGTTGGCACCCTGTACGAACAGCAGGAAAACCAGCAATGCTCCCAATAGCGATACTAGGAAGCACCAGTAGTGTTGTAAGAAATCGTATGTCATGATTGTGGCCCTTTCTTAATTTGTTTAAGCATGATATTAATCTCTACGCAGAGCATCAGCGTGAAGAGGAACAGGAAGAGGAAGAACGTCAGGGCTACCGAGAAGCTCTCGATGTCGCTGACACCCACCCATGTGGGCAACATGTCCTGAATGGTCCACGGCTGACGACCGAACTCTGCCACCAACCAACCACTCTCTGATGCGATATAGGCCAGTGGTACGAGGAGGACAGCCAGCCAGTAGTGCCATGCGGGTAGTCCTTCAATATCGTGACAGTCGGCCTTGGTCTCTGGCAGGAGTCCGACGGTAGCCAACAGTCGGCGCGTAATCACAGAGAGATACGGTATTTTAAACGACAGGATGGCCAATAACAGGAAGTACAGAATGAACAGACACCCCACTCCCACCATGATGCGGAAAGCCCAGAAGTTGACCCAGATGGGCGGTACAATGTCTTCCTTGTCCTTCACATAGCCATAGCCGAAGTACGGCATGTTCTCATTGAGAGTGTTCAGCTGGTCGGCAAGTACAGACTCAGGAGCACCTTCGGCCTTTGACTTTCGATAAGCCGCCAATGCCTCGATAGCCATACGTCCACGAACCATCTTCTCTTCGACGCTGGGTTCCTCAGTACCATCTGCTCTAGTGTATCCGCTCATAATGTCGTTGATGCCAGGAACAAAACCGTGGAAGTCGTTAGTGGCCATAAACGAGAGGGCGTAAGGTACCTCAATGCCAGGTACGACGGTCAATCCGCGGTCGTAACCACCATCGTAAAGCGCCTCCATAGCGGCGAGCTTCATGGGTTGCACATCGGCCACGCTCTGTGCCGACTTATGACCCGTCATCGCTGCACCTAATGAGGCGACGAGTCCTACGATGGCAGCAATCTTAATACTTTCCTTAGCCAGGCGAATCTCGCGCTTCTTCATCAGATACCAGCAACTGACGGCCACAGTGAAGATGGCACCGATGATCCAGGCGGAGATAACGGTGTGACAGAACTTGTCGATGGCAAATGGCGACAGTGCTACATCGAGGAAGCTAATCATCTCGTTGCGCATAGTGTCAGGATTGAAGGCACAACCCACAGGATACTGCATCCACGCGTTGGCCACCAGAATCCACCAGGCAGAAATCGTGGCGCCCAGCCCTGTCAGCCAAGTAGCGGCCAAGTGGAAGCCTGGCGAAACTTTCTTCCAGCCGAAATACATCACCGCCACAAAGGTAGACTCCATGAAGAAAGCCACGATGCCCTCGACGGCCAGCGGCGCGCCGAAGATGTCGCCTACAAACCAGGAGTAGTTCGACCAGTTGGTGCCAAACTCAAACTCCAGGATGATACCCGTCGCAACACCCATCGCGAAGTTAATGCCGAAGAGGCGTTGCCAAAACTGGGCAGCATCGCGCCAGAAGGCATCTCTTGTACGATACCAGCAGGTCTCGACAATACCCATTACTACAGCCAGTCCTAATGTCAGAGGCACGAAGAGCCAGTGATAGATGGCGGTCAGTGCGAATTGCGCTCTTGCCCAGTCAATAGAATTGCTGCTAATGGTTAAAAATAAGTCATTCATAGCATTATTGTTTTAGGATTTGTCATATTTTATTGCTTTAGGATTTGTGTCGCAACGAACTCCGATTCCTTGCCCTCATCGGCATGGGTGCTGATGTAGTTAGGGAAGAAAAATACCTTCAAGATAGCAAAGATGACGAACAACTTAATCAAAATAATAGCCCACAGGGTACGGCCTAACGTCATCTGGCGAAAGCCGTCTCTGTAAAGGTTGAAAGCGCTGTATAGCCAATTGTTTTTGCCCATCACGATGCTCTCTTTGCGTTAATAATGTTGCAAATATAGTAAATAAATTCAAAACTACCAAGTTTTCTTTGGTATTTCGTGGAAAAAGTTTAACTTTGCACCGTGTTTTCGAAAACAAATTATCATTTAATGTTATGAATAATAAGAAAATTGTAATACCCTTAGTGGTTGTCATTGCTTTGTTGTTAGCAGGAATCGCTTACCTTGCTATTAGTCTCAATCAAGAGAAACAGGTGAACAAGGACATGCAGGAACTGGCTGTTCTGGAGAAGCAGGAGATGGAGAACGAGTATCAGCAGTTTGCTGATCAGTACAGCGAGATGAAGACGCGTATCAACAATGACTCTATCATCAACCAGTTGAACCGTGAGCAGGAACGTACCCAGCAGTTGCTGGAAGAGTTGCGTAAGACAAAGGCTGACGATGCCGCTGAGATTACCCGTCTGAAGAAGGAACTGGCAACCGTTCGTGCCGTACTGCGCAGCTATGTGCTCCAGATTGACTCGCTGAACCAGCTGAATGCTGAGTTGATGGACGAGAACAACCGCGTACGTTCAGAGTTGGAAATCACCAACCAGCAGAATCAGGCACTGGCTTCTAGCAATATGACGCTGTCAGAGAAGGTGGCTATCGCTTCTCAGCTGAACGCCACGAATATCTCGTTGACCCCACTGAATAAGAAGGGTAAGGATAATAAGCACATGAAGAAGGCTCGCACCTTGCTTGTCTCTTTCAATATTGCCCGTAATGTTACTGCAGCCAATGGCACTCGCGACATTTATGTCCGCGTAACTACTCCTATGGGTGACGTGCTCAATGGCGGTGGCTCATTCCAGTATGAGAACCGTCAGATGGCTTACACCATGAAGCGCTCTATCGACTATAGCGGTGAAGAGACGTCAGTAACAGCTATGTGGCCTATTAATGAGACTTTGGCAGGTGGCTCTTACAACGTCAGCGTCTTTGCCGACGGTAATATGATTGGCTCAAGAAACTTTACGTTTGAGAAATAAATGAACAAAGTATTAGCTATTAGCCTTTGGCTATTGGCTTTAGGCATACAACCTGTTGAGGCTCAGCACGTCCTGAGCCTTGATAGTTGTAGGGCTATGGCGTTGCGTAACAACAAGCAGATGAGCGTGCAACGCGTCAAGCAGGAGGTGGCTAAGAATATCCGCAAGGCAGCACGCACGAAATATCTGCCCCATGTCTCTGCCGTTGGTGGCTATGTGTACACCAGCAAGGAGGTGTCTCTCCTCAGCGACGATACCAAGGATGCTTTGTCGAATTTGGGCACGAATAGTGTCAATCATTTGCAGACAGGACTATCAACGGCTATGCCTGTGCTGAGCACGCTGTTTGGCGGTGCGGCAGGCGTGACGTCGTTAATGAATGGTATGGCAGGAACGCTGAACCAGTTGGGAGAGGGTATCATAGACGCTTTCCACACCGATACGCGTCATATGTTCGGTGGCTCTATTATGGTGACACAACCCGTCTTCATGGGTGGTGCCATCATTGCCATGAACAAGATGGCAGACCTGGGCGAAGAACTTGCAGCTAATTCTGCCGATGCACGTCGCCAGGAGACCCTCTACCAGATTGATCAGGCTTACTGGCAAGTGGTGTCACTCCACCATAAGCAGAAGTTGGCTGAGGGCTACCTTAATCTCGTCAAGAAGCTGGACGATGACGTGCAGAAGATGATTCGTGAGGGTGTTGCCACCCGCTCAGAAGGATTAAGTGTTAGCGTGAAGGTCAATGAGGCAGAGATGGCTGTCATGAAGGTGAATGACGGCCTGACGCTGTCGAAGATGCTGCTTTGCCAGCTCTGTGGACTGCCTGTTGACGAACAGGTAACGCTGGAAGATGAGAATGCTGAGCAGTTGGCTGCATCCACCACTCCTACAGAGTTCCACAAGACTGACTATCTGGAGAACCGCCCAGAGCTGAAGATGTTGCAGAACGTGGTTGACATCAACCATCAGGCAACCAACCTCCTGAAGGCTGGTCATCTACCACAAGTGCTATTGATGGGTGGCTATACGGCCACAAATCCCAATGTGTATAATGGTTTCCAGCGCAAGTTAGGTGGTGCGTGGAATGTTGCTGTCATGATGCGCATACCCATTTGGAACTGGGGCGATGTTGCCTATAAGGTACGTGCCGCTAAGGGCGCAACCACCATTGCTACTTTGGAGTTGGAGGAAGCCCGCGAGAAAATGGAATTGCAGGTGAACCAGAGTAATTTCCGTGTCAACGAGGCTAACAAGAAGTTGGAATTGGCACTGACTAGTCAGCAACGTGCTGAGGAGAATCTGCGTACCGCTAATCTGGGATTCCAGGAGGGCGTTATCTCGTCTACGACGGTGATGGAGGCGCAGACGGCTTGGTTGCAGGCCCAGTCACAGCGTATTGATGCCGAAATTGACGTACAGCTGAGTCGTGTAAACCTGCAGAAGTCGCTGGGCACACTGAGATAGATTGTAAATAGTAAATAGTCAAATTGTAAATATAAAGATGAGTGCAAAAACGCAACATAACAACATCCTACTGGCCATCATAGGTTTCACTTCAGTGGTGGTCATCGTTGGAGTTATCGGATTCTTCGCCTTCTCGCGCGATGCTGAGGTCATTCAGGGACAGGTAGAGGTCAGCGAATATCGCGTGTCAAGCAAGGTACCTGGCCGTATTTTAGAGATACGTGTCAAGGAGGGTGACTTTGTCAAGGTTGGTGATACACTGGCTATTCTTGATGCTCCTGAGGTGCGTGCCAAGATGGAACAGGCCCGTAGTGCAGAGGAGGCTGCTTCAGCCCTTGAGTTGAAAGCACAGAATGGTGCCCGCGAAGAGCAGATTCGTGGTGCCTATAATGTTTTGCAGCAGGCAAAGGCCGGTGTGGAGATTGCAGAAAAGTCATACCAGCGCATTCAACGTCTCTTCGACGAGGGTGTTGTCAGCGAACAGAAGCGCGATGAGGTATATGCCCAGTATAAGGCGATGGAGGCACAGATGAAGGCTGCGCAGAGCCAATATGACATGGCAGTCAATGGTGCCCGTCGTGAGGATAAGCTGGCTGCTGCTGCCCAGGTGGGTCGTGCCAAGGGCGCTGTCCAGGAGGTTAACTCCTACATCCATGAGACTGTACAGCTTGCCCAGATGGAGGGAGAGGTGATGGACATCTATCCCAAACAAGGCGAACTGGTTGGTACGGGTTCACCTATTATGACCATTGCTGTGATGAAAGACCTCTGGGGTACGTTCAATATCCGTGAAGACCAACTGAACGGTCTGGAGATTGGAAAGACATTCTCTGCCTTTGTTCCTGCTTTCAACAAGAATATCCAGATGAAGGTGTACTACATGAAGGACCAGGGCTCGTATGCCGTTTGGAAAGCTACCAAGGCTAATGGCCAGTACGATTTGAAGACCTTTGAGGTGAAGGCGCGTCCTGTAGAGCAGATGGAAGGTCTTCGCCCTGGCATGAGCTTGGTGATTAAGTAGTTAAGAAGTTAGCAGAAGTTAGAGGGAGTAGAGCCGGTGAGGGTGCTGAGACAGATTTACGCGTTGTCGCTGAGGGAGTGCAAAATCTTCCTTCGCAATCCTATCTATGCTTTCTGTATGGTGGCATTCCCCTTGGCAGTCATCTTCTTCTTCACCAGTCTTCTAGAGCAAGGTCAGCCGCAGGAGATGCCTGTGGGTGTCGTCGATTTGGACAATACATCGACAACACGTACCTTGATTCGTACGCTGGATGCTTTCCAAAGTTGCGAAGTGGTGGCACACTATGCAACACCAGCCGAGGCTCGCGAAGCCATTGAGAACAACAAGATTTACGGTTTCCTGTATATCCCTGAGGGTACTACAGAGAAACTCATTGCCAGCCGTCAGCCTAAGATTTCCTTCTACTATACGATGACGACCATCATGTCAGGCTCCTTGGTTTATCGTGACATGAAGACCGTTGCCACGTTAGGTTCGGCGGCATTGGGTATGGCAACGATGCGTGCTAAGGGACTCACTGACAAGCAAATCAAGACGTTGATGCAACCCATTGCCATTGATTTGCATCAGATTGGCAATCCGACGACAGACTATAATGCATACCTGACTACCGTTATGGTACCAGGAATCCTGATGCTGTTTATCTTCTTGATCACTGCCTATGCCATCGGTACTGAGCTGAAGTTTAACCGCGGCAAGCAACTGGTGGAGATGGGTGAGCCGCATATCTGGGTGTCGCTCATCGGAAAGTTCCTGCCACATACGTTGGTATGGCTCACCATCACCTTCTTTTATTCGTTCTATGTCTTTGGCATCATGGGGTTCCCGCATCCTGGTGGTGTACTCAGAATCGTTCTGCTCAACGTGTTGATGGTACTCTCGTCACAGGGCTTCGGACTCTTTGCCTTTGGACTGATGCCGTCGTTGCGCATGTCCATGAGTGTCTGTTCGCTGTGGGCAGTGCTCAGTATTTCTATGGCAGGCTCGGCATTTCCGTTGATAGGTATGGACGGTCCCTTGCAGGCTATGGCGTGGCTGTTCCCCTTGCGCCATTACTTCATGCTCTACCAGATAGGTGTCCTCAACGACTATCCCATCCTTGATGCATGGTTCCATATTGCGGCACTCGTAGCCTTCATCCTGTTGCCTATCATGGTGGCAGGAAAGATTAAGAATGCCATGTTAAACTACGTTTACATACCATGAAGCAGCAGGGAATATTACATACTATCGCAGATGGCGTACGTGATGCCTGTCACATCTGGTACGACGAGCTTCGTTTGGTGCTGAAAGACGAGGGTGTTCTCATTTTCTTCGTCATCGTACCGCTGATTTACCCACTGCTCTACTCGTGGATATATAATAATGAGACTGTGCGCGAGGTGCCTGTTGTCGTTGTCGATGACAGCCATTCAGCTATGAGTCGACAGTTTATCCGCATGTGCGACGCCTCGCCGGATGTACAGATCAAATACTATGCCTCAGACATCGATGAAGCTCAGATGCTGGTAGGCCGACAGATTGTAAAGGCTATCTACCGCATTCCTGCCGACTTCGAGAGCAACCTGATGCGTATGCAGCAGTCGGTGGTCAGCGTCTATTGCGACATGAGTCTGATGCTGACCTACAAAGCGGCCTACCAGACGGCGTTGGCGGTATCTCAGACCATGAATAAGGAGATTCAAATCCAGTTGGCAGGCCATTATACCAAGCGCGAGGAACAGATACAGGCTGCTCCGCTGCAGTGCGACGATGTGGCATTATACAATCCTGGTGGGGGCTATGGCTCTGCAGTGTTGCCCGCTGTGCTAATGCTTATCCTGCAACAGACACTGGTGTTAGGCATCGGAATGGCGGCAGGTACAGCCCGTGAGACCAACCGTTTCAGCGACCTCGTGCCCATCCAGCGCCACTATCACGGCACCTTCCGCATTGTCTTGGGCAAGGCGATGGTCTATTTCATGATTTATGCCGTTATGGGTACCTGGTTGACAGTCGTCGTGCCCCGTATCTTCAACTTCCCGCATCTGGCCCAATGGTATAATCTGCTTATGTTGATGTTGCCCTATACACTGGCATGCATTTTCTTCGGTATTACCGTGAGTTGTCTGGTTCGTTACCGTGAGAATGTCATGCTGCTCATGGTCTTTGTCTCCATACCGCTGTTGTTCCTTAGTGGTGCCTCGTGGCCACAGTCTGCCATCCCAGGCTTCTGGCAAGGCATCTCATGGCTGTTCCCCTCTACCTTCGGTGTACGAGCCTATGTCCGTCTGAACTCTATGGGTGGTTCTATTGGCGATGTCCTGACAGAGTACCAGATTCTCTGGCTCCACGTACTGATTTATTTCGTCATTGCCTGTCTGGTCTATCGTCGCCAGATTCAGCTTGCCTGCCACCACGCTGAAGAAACTGTGTAATAAAGACAAATAATGCGGAATTATTCTTGAATATCAGAAAAGAGAGTTAACTTTGTTACTATTCATCAAAATGAATTATTGCAGAGGCATGTGGCTCATTAGTAATAAGAAACTCAACGCCACTACATGGAAAACCTGTCGCTTTCCAATACCCCTGGTATTCCATATTTATTCCCAAATAGTAATGTTTTGTGTTGATTGTCTGCTCTGGCGATTTTTCTACCATTTTATCGCCTCGTACATATTCTGGGGAACACTAATGCCATCGTCATACAGAGCACCAAAATAAACTATCTCTTCACTGTCCCTTTTTTCAGCTGACGATGTAATCTCAGCATTCGGTGAAATACCAATTTCCTCTTCAAAGAGTCACTGAGAAAAAACTGAGCTTTTTACTGGTGACCCCCAATATGCAGAAAATATGCAACAGGGGTTACGCGGCGTCCTACGGGACGGGGTCGTAGCCGGAACCTCCCCAGGGATGGCAACGGAGAAGGCGGCGGACAGCAAGCCAGAGACCCTTGAAAGGACCGTGCTTGACAATGGCCTGACGAGCATACTCGCTACACGTGGGAGTGAAACGACAGGAAGGAGGAGTCATCGGGGAGATGACGGTCTGGTAGAAACGGATGGGGGCTACCAACAACATCACCAGAACGGAACGGAGGACACGGAGGAACTTGGCGACCACAGATTAGAGCTTTTCGGTGATGCGGCGGGTGAGATTGGCTACACGCTCGGCAACAGCAGAGGTGGGCAAGAGGGTGTCGGAAGTCCAGACAAAGGCAATGAGTAACTGCTTGTCGGAAGCAAGGGCCTCGGCAAGCAGTGATTTATGCAGGCGCCACGCCTCGCGCACCTGGCGCTTGACGCGGTTGCGATCGACAGCATGGTGGAAATATTTCTTGGGGACGCTGATGAGCATCTGCAGGGGCTCGTCATGTGCGCCACGGGGACGCTGCATGAAGACGGCACGCAAGGGGAAAGCGGCGACGGAGCGGCTGTGGCCGCCACCGAAGAGCTCGTCGATGAGTCGCAGACTCACCAGGCGCTCACGCTTCCTGAACCCGAATTGTTTTACGACCACGAAGTAAACGAATTACACGAAGAATCCAGAGGATCAGTCCTCGACGGTGAGGAGATAGTGCTGGAGGGCACCGGTCATGGAAGGATACTTCTCAGAGGGGGCCTCGATGTCGAGACGGAGACCGGCGGCACGGGCGGCCTGCGCGGTGGTGGGTCCGAAGGTGGCAATGGCTATCTCGCCTTGCTTGAAGTCGGGGAAGTTCTTGATGAGCGACTCGATACCGGAGGGGCTGAAGAAGACGAGCATGTCGTAGTCGAAGGTCTTGACCTCCTCAGGGGTGAAGTCGTTGCTGACGGTGCGGTACATGACGCACTCGCGGTGGTTGAGCTTCTTGGAGTCAAGGAGCTGGGCAATGGTGTCGTTGTGGACGTCGCTCATGGGTACGAGATACTTCTCGGTCTTGTGCTTGGCCATGGTGGGCAGCAGGTCGTCAATCTTACCGGTGGTGCCGAAGAAGACCTTGCGCTTGCGGTACTGCACATATTTCTGGATATACAGCGAGATAGTCTCCGTGACGCAGAAATACTTCATATCCTCAGGAATAGCGACACGCAACTCCTTGGCGAGGGTGAAGAAATGGTCAATGGCATGGCGCGAGGTGAAGACAATGGCGGTGTAGTCCAAGATGTTCACCTTCTGGGCACGAAAGTCCTTCGCAGAGATTCCCTCCACCTTGATGAACGGACGGAACACGAGTTCTACGTCGAACTTGGAAGCGATGTCGTAGTAGGGTGACTTCTCGCTTGACGGTTTAGGTTGTGAAACCAAAATCTTTTTTATCATTGTGTCCTAAAAATTTATTTTCAAACTATTTGCTGTAATGTACAGAACTTTCCACAATGCCAGTAAAGGCACTATTTCGAGCGCACAAAGGTACAAAATAATTTGCAGACCAACGACATTTTGGCGAAAAAAGATGACATAGCACTTATAAAATGTCATTAATTTGACCAAAATGAGGCCTATAGCGAAATAAATTTCTACGTTTTGTATAGGAACATTGAGATATGGACCCATGAGAATGGCGGGGTATGCCAGGAGGCCTTCCAAGGAGATAAGGAACGAAAGGGACCTGATCCATTGTCCGTTTCTTTTACCATCGAAGAACACCCAATTGACGAACGAGTACAACCACACCTTCAGCACGAGATAGAGCAGGAAGATGGCACAGAAGATGGCGATGAGGTAGTACTGCGAGTCGAGAATATAGGTGTCGCCGATATAGTGGAGGGCATAGAAATAATAGAGCGTGGCAAAGAGGACGCTGGTGAGGAAGACGATGAACCCTTGGAAGCGCACCTCGGTGAGCGTGTCCCTGACGGTGGTGGTGCCATCGAGCGGTGGACGGAAGAAGTTCTTGACCTGACGGGTGAAGAAGCCTCGGATATTGGAATAGGCAATGAACGCCAGGATGGTGAGCGCCAGCAAGAGCGTGGTGAGGGTATCGTCGGTGCGCACGCTGTAGGGGACGGGCTCGCCTGCCACACCAGCACGCCCAGCGGGCAATTCAGGGTGAAGGAGGGAGTCTTTAGAAAAGAATCCCTCCTTATAGTACAGGGGAAGTTCCACGATGGATGCTTCCTTCACCGGTTCCTGTAACAGAAATATGCTGTCTGACGGTGTCAATGCTTACAATGCAAAGGCTTTCTTGATATCCTCTACTCTATCCAGCTTCTCCCACGTGAAGAGCTCGACATCGATGGTCTTCGTCTCGTGGTAGCGGCTGGTGAAGGTCTTCTTCACCACCTCGCACTGGCGACCCATGTGTCCGTAGGCTGCGGTCTCCAGGTACATGGGCTGGCGCAGCTTCAGCGAGCGCTCGATGGCCTTGGGGCGCAGGTCGAAGAGTTCTTCAATCTTCTTGGCAATCTCGCCATCGGTCATCTGGACATGTGAGCGGCCATAGGTATTGACGTAGATGTTCATGGGCTTGGCGACGCCGATGGCGTAGCTGATCTGCACGAGCATCTCGTCGGCAACACCTGCAGCCACCATGTTCTTGGCGATATGGCGGGCAGCGTAGGCAGCACTGCGGTCCACCTTGCTGGAGTCCTTGCCAGAGAAGGCGCCACCACCGTGGGCTCCCTTGCCACCATAGGTATCGACAATGATTTTACGACCCGTCAGGCCGGTATCGCCATGAGGGCCACCGATGACAAACTTGCCGGTGGGGTTGACGAAGTATTTGATGTCGCTACCGAACAGCGACAACACACTGGCTGAGTGGATCTTCTCCTTGACACGCGGAATGAGGATGTTGATGACGTCCTCGCGAATCTTGGCGAGCATGCGTTCGTCGTCGCTGTCGAACTCGTCGTGCTGCGTAGAGACGACGATGGTATCGATGCGCTCGGGAATGCCTGCATCGCTATACTGGATGGTGACCTGACTCTTAGCGTCAGGACGCAGATAGGTCATCACCTTACCCTCCTTGCGGATCTCTGCGAGGGTGCGCATGATGAGATGTGCCAGGTCGAGAGACACGGGCATGAGATTCTCGGTCTCGTTGGTGGCATAGCCGAACATCATGCCCTGGTCACCAGCGCCCTGCTCGTCCTCGTCGCCATTATCGACACCGCGGTTGATGTCCTCGCTCTGCTCATGGATAGCAGTGAGGATACCGCAGGAGTTGCCGTCGAACTGGTATTCGGCCTTGGTATAGCCTATCTTCTTAATCGTGTTACGTGCAATGGTCTGCAGGTCGATATACACATCACTGCGTACCTCGCCCATCAACACCACCTGTCCGGTAGTGACAAACGACTCGCAAGCCACACGGGCCTTGTCGTCGTAAGCCAGGAACTGGTCGAGAATGGCGTCGCTAATCTGGTCGGCCACCTTGTCGGGATGGCCTTCTGATACTGATTCTGATGAAAATAAATAACTCATAATTTCGAAATTTATTGAGCTTCCGGCAACATGATGACTTCGGTGTGATTACCGCTCTTGAGAAGCTTGTTCAGGAAGTCGCGGACGTTATCGGTGGTCAGCGACTCGACAGTCTTCTTATAGTCGGTGAAGAAGTCAACACCATATTCCTTATAGGCGGTGATGGTGTTAATCCAGAAGTTGTTCTTCTTGGCGTCCACGTCAATCTGCTTGAGCATGTACTCCTTGGTCTTAGCCAGCTGGTCGGCATCGATGGCCTTCTGCATCTTGGCAATGCCTTCGTGCAACAGGCGGATGGCAATCTCCTGCTTGTCGGGGTTCATGGGGCAGTAGCCCTGCAGGGTAGCCTTAGGCTGGTGGGTGCCGAGGTTGAAGTTACCGGCAGCGCCACAAGAGTAGGCAGCGCTCTCGTCCTCGCGGATGGTCTTCAGATAGATCATAGAGAGAATCTGACCAACGGCATCCAGCTTCACGGAGTTCTCCAGGGTGTAAGGCATATCGGCGTACCAGTACTCCATAGCGATGGCCTTGGGAGACTCGGTCTTCACCTTGAAGTTGTTGACTACCTCGCCCTTGGCAAGGGTCATAATCTCCTTGAAGTCCTCAGCCTTCTGCTTGGTAGCGGGCAGCGAAGCGATGTACTGCTCAATGAGCGGACGGAGGGTCTGCTCGTCGAAGTTACCAGCGAAGACGAAGGTGAACTGGGCAGCATTCTTATAGCGGTCCTTGGCAATCTCCAGGATGCGGTCGTAGTTGATGTCCTTCAAGTCCTCCACCTGGATGTTGGCGAAGCGGGGGTTGTGAGAATACAGCGTGAGGCTCAGTGAGTCAGAGAAGACGGCCTGCGGGTTCAGGTTCTTGTTCTTCAGTGCCATCTCCAGCGAAGTCATGAGGTTCTGGAACTGCTTCTCGTCCTTGTTGATGGCAGTGAAGTAGAGGTACTGCATCTGCATCATGGTCTCGATGTCCTTCGGCGTAGAGTGCGCGGTGATGTACTGACGGGTGTTGCCCAGTGAAGCGTCGGCGTTGACCTCCTTACCAGCCAGTGCCTTGGTGAGCTCGTTGCTGGAGAAGTTGCCGATACCGCTAAGACCGATGACCTGGTCGAAGACCTTCAGGTTGGTATAGTCGGCAGGACCATACAATGACTTGCCACCCCATGAAGAGGCCTGCATCTGAATCTCGTCGTCCTTGAAGTCGGTCTTCTTCAGGATAACAGTAGCACCGTTGGAGAGTGTGAGCTCCTTATAGCCAAAGACCTTGTTCTCGGTCTCCTTGACAATCTTACCGGCCTTGATCTTGGTGACATCCACCAGTGGCTCGTCCTTGACATTGTCAACGTATGCCTCAATCTTCTCAGCACGGGCAGCAGCAATGGCAGCGGCCATGTCCTGCTCGGTGGGATAGACCTTGCCTTCCTTCTCCTGTGCCCACTCCATGACTACGAGGTTGGTGTCAGAAACGGCAATCAGTTCGGGAACAAGCTGGTTGACGGCAGCTACGGGGATGTTGGGTGTAATCTGCTGCATCAGCTGATAGAACACGTCCAATGGGGGAATAGGCTCGTTAGAGAGGTAGTGGTCGCGATACTCGTCGCCAAACTCGGCATTCTTGCGCTTGTCGCGGTTGGTGTACTGCTTCTCCAAGGCGCTCATGTAGTCGGCCTGTGCACGGGCATACTCCGTAGCGGTGAAGCCGAACTCGCGGGCGCGCTTTGCCTCACGATAGAGGGTCTGCAGGGTCTGCATGTCCTTGCCCTCCTTGGGCACACCGATGAGCTCGAAGCAGTCCTTGGTCTTCGACAGCAGGTACTGGTCGTCGTCAGCGTAAGCCTGGAAGAAGGGGCAGTTCTCCTCCTGTGTCATCTCGTTCAGACGGAGGCTCATCATGCGAGAAATGACATTGGTCATATAGCTCTGCACGAGATAGCCGATATTGCCTTTCTCCTCATCGGGAATGGCATCGTGCTTCATCATAATCATCACCTGGCTCATCTGCATCTCCTTGTCCTTGTCGAAGATATAGATGGCCTCGTTGTTGTCGGCAACAGGCTCGGCAATCACCTTCGGTGCATTGGGGTCAACCTTGATGCCAGCGAAGAGCTCCTTGATCTTAGCCTCCATGTGGTCTACATCGACATCGCCAACGACGATGATGGCCTGATTGTCAGGACGATACCACTTATGATAGTAGGCGCGCAGGGTAGCGGGCTTGAAGCTGTCGATGACAGACATCAGACCGATAGGCATACGCAGACCGTACTTGGAACCAGGGTACATCTTGGGCAGCGAACGGGTAATCATGCGCTGTGAAGGACCTTCGCCCAGGCGCCACTCGTTGTGTACGACGTCGCGCTCCTTGTCAATCTCCTCAGCCTCCAGAAGCAGACCGTTAGACCAGTCCTTCAGGATGAGCAGACAAGAGTCGAGGGCAGTAGCGCGCTTGGTGGGCACGTCGCAGACACGGTAAACGGTCTGGTCGATGCTGGTATAGGCGTTCAGGTCAGAACCGAACTCAACACCCAGCGAACGGGTATAGTCGATAATGCCCTTACCCTCTGGCTTTGAGGGGAAGTGCTCCGAGCCATTGAAAGCCATGTGCTCCAAGAAGTGTGCCAAGCCACGCTGGCTCTCATCTTCGTTGATAGAACCTACGCGCTGGGCAATGTAGAAGTTTGCCACATGCTCAGGATACTCGTTGTGACGAATGTAATAAGTCAGTCCGTTGTCCAGCTTACCCATGCGAACGGCGGGATCTACTGGGATTGGCGGCATCTGCATTTCCTGTGCCACCATGACTGCGCTGCACACGAGGGTGAGGGCAGCCACAAAAATTCTTTTCAGTTTCATCATATAATTGTTTTGAAATTTGTATCGTCTTAGAGACATTTCAGCTCGCAAAGGTAGTAATAAATATTGATACGCACGCACGTACCTATATAATATTATGCTTTTTTATATTTCTGTAGGGCATAAAAAAAGTCCTTTCAGCCACTTTTCACGCAGCTGAAAGGATTTTTTAGATTTCGCGGACGGATTAGTTGAAGAAGTACTTCACACCGAGCTGGATGCCCCAGCACTGTCCGTAGCTATGACTGTAGTCCCAAGACTTCTTGAGGTAGTCGTTGCCTTCCTTGGCGAAGCTGTAGACGGGCACGCCATTCTCCACCTTTGACTTAGAGAGAATCTTGTACTGGCTGTTGCTCTGACCAGAGAGTGCAGGAATCTGGTTGACACCCCACTTAGAGTTCAGGAGGTTACCAACATTCTGGATGTTGAGGATGAGCTGCAGCTTGTGCTTGGTCTTACCCCACTTCACATCGAAGTCGTGAGCATACTTGAAGTCGAAGGTGTGAACCCAAGGTGAGCGAGCAGCATAAGACTCTGCATATTCGCCCTTATGGTTCTTCAGATAGTCGTCCTGCTCTACAAAGTTCCAGAAAGCGATGCGGTCTTCGTCAGATACGAACTTGATTTCGCTATCGTCTCTAGGAATATAGATAAGGTCGGCAGACTGGCCGTCGCCGTTCAGGTCGTTGCTGTAGATATAGCTCCAGCCTGAGGGAGAGTAACCGGTGTAAAGCAGTGAGAAGTGCTCCTTGCCATACTTATAGCTGAGATTAGCAACTACGCGGTCGGGAGTAACGTAAGCAGAATTCATAGCCTCTGCCAGGTTAGGACCGTTGATGGTGTGCATGTATGACCAAGAAGACGAAGCATTAGAACCAGGCATACCTGTTACTTCCTTCATCACCGTGTGAGTGTAGGCAGCCGTCAGGCGCAGGTCCTTGATAGGCTCTGCGGTCAACTGTACGCTGGCAGTCCATCCGTAACCCTTGCTGGTATTTGTCAGGACACAAGCACTTGACACGTTGGTGTAGTAGGTATAGTCGGCCTTCTTCGGATAAATCAGACGGTTGTCGGCACCTACGAAGCGGTCCCAGTTGTCAGACTCAGAGGTCTTGATGTTATAGTTATCCAAACGAACGGCATTGACATTCTGCGTGTAGGTGAACTCACCCGTCAGCGTTACAGGGAATGGCAATGGCAGCTGATAGTCGACAGCGATAGAGGTCTTCCAAACCTGTGGCATCTTGAAGTTGCTATCGATGCCTGCGGGAGTAGAAGGAATCACGCCATTAGCGTTCTGGCTGTAGGGAGCACCGAAACGGTCGCGAATTCCATTGATATCAGTTACAACACCACCGGCGAACTTAGCCATCAGGGTAGCGTCGGTAGAGTAGATCTGGTTCTGCAACATACCTGAGTACTGAGGCATATTGACGAAGAATACCAGCGGCAGACGACCGGCGAAGAGACCCGTACCACCACGAACCTTCAGGGTCTTGTCGTTGAAGACGTCCCATGAGAAACCGATACGTGGAGAAATCTGCACGTTGCCCTTAGGCCAAGAGCCTACGTCGATATGACGGCCACCGAAGTCGAGGTCGTAGAGTGCCTGGTTGAATACCAGGTCGTCGGGATTATAATGGATATAATCGAAACGGATACCTGCAGTAACCTTCAGGTTCTCAATGGGGCTCCACTCATCCTGCATATACAGGCCATACTGGTTGAAGCGTACGGTAGAGGTAGGAACAGACTCGCCATCGAAGCCATAGGTCAGTGCAACACCCATAGGAGCGGCACCTGACATGAAGTCTTCCATGCTGGCATAGCGATAGTAGCCAGTACCGAAAATCAGATAGCTGTTGTCTGCCTGCTGATGCTCGAAGCTCAGACCTGCCATCAACTTGTGCTTACCCAGATAGTATGTGAAGTTATCGTTCAGAGTGACAATCTTGTTACGTACACGGTTACCGTAGGTATATTGCTCCGTACCCAGTGCGATATAGGGGTTACCGTCCTTCAGGATATCGATGAAGGGGAAATTCTCTGAATGAGTACCGCGCGGGTCGTCAATATCTGAATAGGTAAAGATGAGCTGGTTGGAAGCCTTGTCATTGAAGCGGCTGTTCAAGTCAGCTGAAACGGTAGTCACCTTGTTCTGCAGTTCATAGAATGAGTTGTGGTAAGCAATACCGTTGGCTGAGGGGATGGCGGTAGTGCCATAGAATCCTGAGCGTGAGGTGCTGGGGACTTTCCATGATGAACTGTTGGTGTGGTTGAAACGCAGGGCCAGACGATGAGCCTTGTTGATGTTCCAGTCTAAGCGGGCCAGATACTTATTGACCTCGATATCGCCAGGATAGTCAACAGCCGAACCAGTGTCGTAGCCGTACTTGTTGGCAACGAAGTCAGAAATCGTCTGCAGATCGCTCAGTGAAGCACGAGAGAGATAAGACTTTGTATCGCTCTTACCATCAGAAGAGGGCTTCCAATAAGTAGGAACGTTCTGGGTCTCTGTGCGCTCGAAGCTGGTGAAGAAGAAAAGCTTATCCTTCACGATAGGACCACCGAGTGTGAAACCGTAGGTCTTGGAACGTGCGGGGTCAGGCTCAGAGTTCTGGGTGCCATCGACGCGGTTACCGTGCATGTTCTCGTCGTTGTAATAGAAATAAGCGGTACCCTTGAAAGTATTGGTACCCGACTTTGTAACGGCATTGATACCACCACCAATGAAGTTGGTCTGACGAACGTCGTAAGGAGCCACAACCAGCTGAACCTCGTCGAGGGCTTCCATAGAAATGGGGCTACCACCACCAGGCAGGTTGGCTGACAGACCGAAGTTGTTGTTCAAATTGGCACCGTCGAGCGTGAAGTTAGAAGACTTACCATTACCACCGGCAAAACTGTTATTGCCGCCATAGTAGGGCGACAGCTTGGCGATGTCACCGATAGAACGGCTAATGGTAGGAAGTTCCTGCAACACGTTATTGCGGATGTTCGTAGAAGCACCCGTCTTCTCGGCAGCAAACTTCGAAGCCTTACCGCTGACGACAATCTCCTTCAGCTCATTGGCATTCTCTGAAAGCCATACTGACAGGTTGTAAGTCTCAGCCAGGTCAAGGTAAATCTCCTTGAACACCTTTGAGTCGTAGCCGACATAGCTCACCGTCACAGTGTACGGACCGCCACTTCGCATACCCTGAATGCTGAAACGTCCATCGATGTTCGTAACAGCAGAGTACTTGGTACCAGAAGGATCGTGGACAACCTGCACGGTTGCGCCAATAACTTCCTCCTTTGTGTCTTGCATGGAAACCTTACCCGTGAGGGCTGAGGTCGTCACCTGTGCCACCATCGTTAACGCACACGTCAACAACATGGCGGTTAAAAATAGGATTCTTCGCATAGTATTACAATTGGTTTATTCGTTTTCCGTTGCAAATTTAATATATTTTTTTTTATCTACATAATTTTTAGACGTCTTTTTGACGTAAACCCATACGAGCCTCAACAACATTGACGACATAGTCGCCCAATTTCTCGCACTCATTGATAAGATCCATGTAGATAGTACCAACGGCGTAAGTATATTCGCGATTGTTTACATCGTTGATATTCTGCGACTTAAGCTGATTGCGATAGTTGTTGATTTCGTTCTCGATATTGAACGTACGGTTCACGTCGAACGATTCCTTACGACCGCCCATCAAACGGTTCATCTGCGACAATGACTGGTCGGTGAGCTCCATCATCTGATGCAGATGGTCATACTGCTTGTCGACGAAGTGGTCCTGCTTGCCGTTGTACTTACGGGAAATCGTACGTGCCATATTGAAGCAGGCGTCACCGATAGACTCCAACTCAGAAACCTCACGGAGCATAGCACGAATCTTCGCCTTGGTATCGTCTGACAGGTGTGCATCACTGACAGAATTGAGGTAATTGGCAATTTCCAACTCCATATTGTCTGAGATGCCCTCGTACTTCTCAATACGAGTGTAGAGCTTATTGAACTCGCCAGCCTTGTTGTCCTTTTTGTTGTTGGAACTCGACGAGAGCGTCAACAATTCGCGCACCATACCGAACATGCGCTGCATACGATTGGAGAACTGCTGAATCTCCTTCTGTGCCTCCAGCACCGAGAGCTCTGGGGTTTTCATGAAACCAGCAGTAATGAAATGCAAGCGGAAGTCCTCTTCCTCGTCCACCTTCTTAGGCTTAATAACCCAGCAAACGAATCGCTCAATCTGCGGAATGAACCAAATCAAGATAAACGTATTCACCACGTTGAAACTGGTGTGGAAGGCAGCCAGCACGAAACTCAGCTTGGCGGCATTGGCCATGAAAGCGTGAGCGCCAGCCAGCTCCACCGTCATATTGACATCGTAACCAACCCAGCCACAGACCATGTCGATAAACGGGCGGAAGACAAACAGAATCCACACCACACCGAAGACATTGAAGAACATATGGGCCAAAGCAGCACGGCGAGCCTGGGTATTGGCTGACATGGCTGCGAGGTTCGAGGTAACGGTAGTTCCGATATTTTCACCCATCACCAGCGCAATACCCTGATAGATAGGCAGGGCACCACTGGAGCAGAGAATCATGGTGATAGCCATCACCGCTGCTGACGACTGTACGCAGAAGGTCAAGACGCCACCCAGGAACAAGAATATCAATGTGGTAAGGAATGAGTTGGGGTCAAATGAGGCGAAGAAGTCGAGCACGGTCTGGTTCTCACCCAGGTGCATGTTCTGGCCTGTTGTCCTCAATGTCGCGAGGGCAAAAATCAGGAAGGCCAAGCCGAAGAGGAAGTCACCAATGTAGCGGTGCTTCTTCTGGTAGATGAGGATTATACCCACAAGAAAAGCAGGATAGGCCAAGTCGCCGATATTGAAAGACATTCCAGCGGACATGATCCATGCTGTCAGTGTCGTTCCAATATTTGCACCCATAATAACGGAAATGGCCTGAGCCAGCGTGAGTAGTCCGGCATTAACGAACGACACCGTCATAACGGTGGTAGCGGTAGAAGACTGAACACTGGCCGTAACAAGCATGCCAGTCAGCATGCCGGTAAAACGGTTTGTAGTCATTGCGCCAAGGACGTGTCGCAACTGCGGACCCGCCATCTTCTGAAGGGCTTCACTCATTGATTTCATGCCGTACATCAAGAGTGCTAAAGAGCCCAGAAGCGTGAAAATTACCCAGATTGACATAAATATTTTTGTTAAATTGTACGTTTTTTCAACTATTTTTCGTATATTTGTAGCGCCTTAAAACAGTATGCTTATGGAACAACAAATCAAAATCCGTTGCAAAAATAATAAAAAATCTGTAAATATCAGCATCGGAAGCAATCTTTCTGAAATTTTTTCTCAGTTGGGGCTCGAAATGGAGTTCGGACCCGTCAGTGCTAAAGTAAATAACAAGGTAGAAGGAATGCACTATAGAGTGTATAAACCAAAGGATATTGAGTTCCTGGACATGCACTCTGCAAGCGGTATTCGCGCCTATACGCGTTCCCTGTTCTTCGTGTTATGCAAAGCCGCCCACGAGCTCTGGAAGGATTGTAAGGTCGTTATCGACATCCCTATCAGCAATGGCTATTACGTCAATCTGCAGTTGGGGCGCACGGTGACCCCCGACGATGTCAACGACCTTCGCCAGCGCATGCAGCAGCTGATTGATGCCAAGTTACCGATTCATCGTTTTGAATCTACCACAGAAGAGGCCATCGAAATGTTCCGTCAGGCAGGAAGCATGTCGAAAGTAAAACTGCTGGAGAGCAGTGGACGACTGTACACGACGTACTACGACCTGGATGGATACAAGGACTACTATTATGGTACGTTGCTCACGAACACAGAGCAAATTTACCTCTTCGGCCTGGAATACTATTTTGACGGCATCCTGTTGCGTCTTCCCACAGCACAGGACCCGTCGAAGTTGGGCGCCTTCATCCGTCAGGACAAGATGTTTGAAATCTTCAAGGAGCACCACTGTTGGCAGGACATCTTAGGCCTGCGTACCGTGGGTGACCTGAACAAAGCCATTGAGGGCGGACATGCAAACGAGCTTATCCAACTCAGCGAAGCCCTGCAGGAAAAGAAGATTGCCCAGATTGCGGATGAGATAGCCAAGAGAAAGACCGTCAAGATGGTACTGATTGCCGGACCCTCAAGCAGCGGCAAGACTACAACGTGCAAGCGACTGAGCATCCAGTTGGCCGTCAATGGCATCTATCCTGTCGGCATCTCGCTGGACGACTATTTCCTGGACCGCGACAAGACGCCGCGCGACGAAGACGGTGAGTACGACTTCGAGCATCTGCATGCGCTGAACATCCCACTGCTCAACGAACAGATGAACGCCTTGTTCCGTGGCGAGGAGATAGAATTGCCCCGTTATAACTTCCAGAAAGGCAAGAGCGAGATGAGTGGCAAAAAACTTAAGCTGAAGGGCAATGAAGTACTTATATTAGAGGGCATCCACGCGTTGAACCCCGAACTGACGGCACAGATTCCCAATGAACAGATTTTCCGCGTCTATGCCTCAGCACTTACCACCATCCTGCTGGACAACCACAACTATATTCCCACGACAGACAACCGTCTGCTTCGTCGCATCATACGCGACCATAAGTACCGTGGAGTCAACGCTTTAGGCAGCATTCGCCGTTGGGCGAGTGTGCGCAAGGGCGAGAACCGCTGGATATTCCCGTATCAGGAGAATGCCGATGCCATCTTCAATAGCGCTATGCTCTTTGAGTTGGCTGTTATCAAGCAACAGGCAGAGCCTCTGTTGGATCAGGTACCTGAAAACTGTGAAGAATATGCAGAAGCCTATCGTCTGCTGAAGTTCCTGCGCTACATTAAACCTATCCCCGAAGACCAGATTCCGCCAACATCGCTATTACGCGAATTCTTAGGTGGTTCATCATTCGAATACTGATACAATAGAGGCGATATTCGTGTATAAAAATGCAGTTATTGGCAAGAAAATGCTCAATAATTGCATTTTTATTGCAATTTATTTGGATATTCCATTTATATTTGCGACCTTTGCAGTCGTTTTTCAAAGACTGTAATATACCTAATTTTATTATATGGCTGAACAATTAGAAATTAAAGAGCTCGACCAAGTGGTTGTACGCTTCTCTGGTGACTCCGGCGACGGTATGCAGCTCGCCGGCAACATCTTCTCTACGGTTAGTGCCACCGTCGGTAACGGCATCTCTACATTCCCCGACTATCCCGCAGATATCCGCGCCCCGCAAGGTTCGCTGACGGGTGTGTCTGGTTTCCAGGTACACATTGGTGCTGGAAAGGTCTATACCCCTGGCGACAAGTGCGATGTGCTGGTGGCTATGAACGCTGCTGCACTGAAGACGCAGTATCGCTATGCCAAGCCCGGTGCAACGATTATTATCGACACAGACTCCTTTGGTCCTAAGGACTTGGAGAAGGCTCAGTTCCAGACGGAGGACTACCTCGGTGAAATGGGCATCGACCCAGACCGTGTGATTCAGTGTCCACTGACTACGATGGTAAAGGATGCGTTGGCAGACTCAGGCATGGACAACAAGGCCATGATGAAATGCCGCAATATGTTTGCACTGGGACTCGTCTGCTGGCTCTTCGACCGCGACCTGAACCTGGTTGCCAACTTCCTGAAAGAGAAATTCGCTAAGAAGCCCGCTATTGCAGAGGCTAACATCAAGGTGATTCAGGCTGGCTACGACTACGGTCACAACACCCACTCCAGTGCTACTAACGTCTATCGCGTGGAGTCAAAGCACAAGGAGCCGGGTCGCTATATGGATATTACAGGTAACAAGGCTACTGCTTACGGACTGATTGCAGCCGCTGAGAAAGCTGGCCTGCGTCTGTACCTAGGCAGCTACCCCATAACTCCTGCAACAGATATTCTGCACGAGTTGTCAAAGCACAAGTCTTGCGGTGTTATTACCGTACAGTGCGAGGACGAGATCAGTGGTGCCGCATCAGCACTGGGTGCATCCTTCGCCGGTGCGCTGGGCGTCACCTCTACTTCCGGCCCTGGAATATGTCTGAAGTCTGAGGTGATGAACCTGGCAGTTATCATGGAGCTGCCTTTGGTCGTCATCGACGTACAGCGTGGTGGTCCTGCTACGGGTCTACCTACTAAGTCGGAACAGACCGACCTCCTGCAGGCACTCTTCGGACGTAACGGTGAGAGTCCTATGCCCGTTATCGCCGCCCTGAGCCCGACAGACTGTTTCGATGCAGTCTATCAGGCTGCCAAGATTGCGCTGGAGCACATGACACCCGTCATCCTGCTTACCGATGCATACGTCGCCAATGGTTCGGGTGCCTTCAAGTTGCCTGAACTTGCTAAGCTCGATGCGATTAATCCTCCCTACGTTCCTGAGGAACTGAAGGGTAAGTGGACTCCCTATATGCGTGCAGAGAATGGTACCCGCTACTGGGCTGTTCCTGGTCGTGAGGGCTTCGCACACATCCTCGGCGGACTGGAGAAGGACAGCAATACCGGTGCTATCTCGACGAATCCTGAGAACCACGACCTGATGACGCGCCTGCGCCAGCAGAAGATTGACAATATCCAAGTGCCTGACCTCGAAATAGAGGGCGACGCTGCAGATGCCGACCTGCTGATTGTTGGCTTCGGTTCTACCTACGGCCACCTGCACTCTGCTATGGATGAGCTCCGTCAGAAGGGCCACAAAATTGCCCTTGCACAATTTAAGTTCCTGAACCCGCTGCCCAAGAACGCTGCCGCAGTGCTCTCTAAATATAAAAAGGTGGTGGTTGCAGAACAGAATATGGGCCAGCTGGCTGCCTACCTGCGCATGAAGGTCGATGGTTTCGTTCCTTACCAGTTCAACCAGGTCAAGGGCCAGCCCTTCATCGTTTCCGAACTCGTAGACTCGTTCGAAAACTTAATTAATTCTTAACTCTTAATTAAAATATGTTTACAGCACAAGATTTTAAGAAAGGCCAGCCCCGTTGGTGCCCAGGTTGTGGCGACCACTTCTTCCTGGCTTCACTTCATAAGGCTATGGCAGAGATTGGCGTAGCTCCCGAGAACGTAGCAGTTATCTCTGGTATCGGCTGTTCCAGCCGTCTGCCTCATTACATGGCAACTTACGGCATGAACACCATCCACGGTCGTGCCGCTGCCATCGCTACCGGTGCAAAGGTGGCTAATCCCAACCTCACCGTATGGCAGGTCAGTGGTGATGGTGACGGACTGGCTATCGGTGGCAACCACTTCATTCACGCCAACCGTCGTAACATCGACCTGAACATGATTCTCTTGAACAACCGTATCTACGGCTTGACTAAGGGACAGTATTCTCCCACCTCCCCCCGTGGCTTCGTCTCTAAGTCCAGCCCTTACGGCACGGTAGAAGACCCGTTCCGTCCCGCCGAGCTCTGCTTCGGTGCCCGTGGCCATTTCTTCGCCCGTTGTGTGGCAACTGATGCTGCCGGCACTGTTGAGGTACTGAAGGCAGCCTACGAGCACAAGGGCGCCTCTGTTACCGAGGTGCTGCAGAACTGTGTCATCTTCAACGACGGTTGTCATGAGGCTGTCTATAACAAGGAGGGTCGTAAGAAGAATGCCATCTACGTCAAGCACGGCGAGAAGCTCGTGTTCGGTGAGAACAACGAGTTCGGACTCGTACAGCAAGGCTTTGGTCTGAAGGTCGTAGAAATCGGCAAGGATGGCTACACGCTGGACGACGTCCTCGTTCACGATGCCCACTGCGAGGACAACACCCTGCAGCTGAAGCTTGCCCTGATGGGCAATGGCGACGGTTTCCCCATCGCCCTCGGCGTGATCCGCGACGTCGATGCTCCCACCTACAACGACGCTGTCCACGCTCAGCTTGCTGAAGTCTCAGGCATGAAGAAGTACCACAACTTCGCTGAGCTCCTGGAGACCAACGACATCTGGGAGGTAAAGTAAATCATTGAACATATATCATAAAGCCCGCAGACACTCCGCCTGCGGGCTTAATATTTTTAAGACTATAAACAAGCAGATCAAACCATTATGGAGATAATATCACCAAATGAGTTTGTAAAACAGTATCTATAACATCTCCAGCAATCCTTTCGTCAAGCTTAGGGTAAAAATGTTTTTGTCCATACAACCAATCTGCAATCAAACACAGGTTTTTACAAGTACCCCAATTTTTCTGCATATTATTCCCCTCTACCCTTTGCCATTCCCTTTTTATTTTGTATCTTTGCAGGCGAAAATTGTTAAAATAATAAAACTATGAAGAAAATAGTAATACAAACAATACTTCTGCTATACGTCCTCGTAGCAGGTAGTTCGAGTGCGTGGGCAACAACATACAGATTAGAAAAAACGACCTCAGTTGAGGCTGGCTCATTGTATGTATTTGAACAAGAGGGACATGTGATGAAAAACACTATCAGTTCAAATGCCTTACAAACGACAACAAGCTATGCTATCACTGGCCTTTCTGGATTAGAAACTTATGTTTGGTGTCTAGAATCAGCAACAGGAGGTTTTTACATGAAAAATGTCAGCAAGGCTTCTAAAGAATATTTAAACAATACCACAAGTACTACCCTTGCATTCGGTGACAAATCAACAATTTGGACTTTTACGTTTGAGGATGAGGTTGCATTAATTAAAACAAGCGATGGAGGACGTTTCTTAGGGTATCCAGATATAAGTATTACTCCCCGTAGCTACGTTTATAGGGCTATGGCCATCGGAAATATAAGCATTAGTCCCCATGATATTACAGTATATAAATTAGTGGAAGAAACTGCTCCTTCTTCTGCCGTCACATTTACGGCAAAGACCCCATCCATTGATTATCCAGGTACCACAACCTATTCTCAGGAACCTGAAACAGCAACAGGATATTCGGACGAGACTGGTGCTTCCATCACTTACGAGATAACAGCCAATACCGCTGGCGCTACTATCGATGCATCTTTAGGTGAAGTTACCGTGGCTCATGAAGGTAGCGTGACCGTAAAGGCAACCGCTGCTGCTATCGAGGGCAAATTCACCTCTTCTTACGATACATATACCCTGACAGTTAACGACAATCGCATAGAAGCTCCGATTTCATTCCCTGTAACTACAGCAGTAGCAATGATGGGTGAAGACTTTGACGAGCCTGTGCTGACGAACGATAAAGGTCTTACCGTTACCTATTCCAGTGACAACGAGGCTGTAGCAACGGTAGATGACACAAGCGGGGAAGTCACGCTGGTTGCTGTGGGTACGGCAAACATTATTGCCACCTTTGCTGGTGATGCAACATATAAATATACAACCGCACAGTATGAACTGACGGTAAACAAAGGGGCACAGGCATTACCCTATGAGGAATCGTTTAACAAGACCTTTGGCGAGTTTACTACTGACGGGGTTGAGGTTAACGAAATAAAAGTATGGAACTGTGTGCAAAGCTCTGATTTTGCAAAGGCTACGTCATCTATAAATGTTAACTATAATGCAGAGAGTTGGCTAACCTCTCCTGTTATTGATGCAACTAACGTAACTCACTTCGCATTGTCCTTCGAACAGTCTATTGACAGTTACTTTGGAACGATTGCCAATGAAGCAATGGTATATGCAAAGAACGTAGGCGATACAGACTGGACAAAGCTATCCATCACTTATCCAACAACACCAAAAGACGGATACTACTCAAGCTTCGTGACCACAACAGTAGATCTCTCTGCTTTCGCAGGTAACAAGATGCAAATCGCCTTCGTTTATATAGGCACTACCAGCAAAGCTGGCGCTTGGTTAGTTAAAAATGTCAAGTTCTCAGAGTCTGCAGTTGACATTACCGTCACCTCCGACGGATGGGCGACCTACGTGACGCCGTATGCTCTGCGCTTTGCGGAGGGCGATGCCTATATCGTAAACGCGACGGGCGACAAGGTTGTTTATCTGGAGAGTGTTACCGATGTGCCTGCAAGCACCCCCGTCATTTTGAAGGGAGAAGGAACGAAAACAGCGACGGTACTGACAACAATCCCTGATGAAGTCACGAACCTGTTAGCTATCAGCGATGGTACCGTTACCAGTTGTTACGTTTTGGCTAAGAAGACCAGTGGCGTAGGCTTCTATAAGTGGACTGGTGGTGCTCTCAGCGCAGGTCGTGTATATCTGCCCACTGACGTAGTTACTTCTGCCCATGAATTCCTCGGTCTGACCCTCGGCGAGGAAACGGGAGTGAGTGAAGTGAGAGGTAGGAGGTCAGAGGGAAGAGGTGAGGTCTACGACCTGCAGGGCCGCAAAGTACTGAAACCCACGCAGGGCCTCTACATCGTCAATGGCAAGCGAGTGGCAGTGAAATAGAATTCCCTAAAGAAAAGAGCAATATGAAAAAGACATATATCCATCCTCAATCCGAGATAATCAAGATAGCCACCCAGCAGATGCTGGCAACCTCGTTAGGCATCAGCGAAGAAGAGGTTTACAACGAGAACGACCTCCTCTAATGCGAGTGGCAAAGAATAAATCCCGACACTTTCAGCTGTCGGGATTTATTCTTTCTCTATTTTTTACCTGCTTCTCAATTTTTAGTGACTATTTATAGAACCTGTTGAGGCGTTTGATGGCAGCATCAAAGGCCTTGGGATTGATGTGGTAGTTGGGGACGGGATTGAGATGGGCATCGGTGACTTCGATATAGCCGGCACCTTCCTTGGTGAGGATGGTGTCGCCCTCGACGATGAAGGCGTAGCGCAGCTCATTGCCTACATAGTGCCAGAGACGGGGCGTGGTGTCGCTGAGCAAGTAGCCATTGCTATAGTCGTCAATGGGGTTGGTCACACCCAGGTAGTCGTGCATCAAGGTGGGCACGAAATCGAGATGCGTGGTGCGGTGGGTATGCACAGAGGTGAGGGATGAGGGGTGAGAGGTGAGAGAATCTGGCTCGTGCACGATGAGGGGCACGCCAATCTGATACTGGGTAAAGTTGGAGTTATGGCCCCAGTAGTTCTTGTGGTTCTCATTATACTCCTGTGCGTGGTCGCCTGTAATATATATTAAGGTATTGTCGTACATGCCCAACTGCTTCATCTGACTGATTATCTCACCCACCATCTTGTCGGTCTGGTAGGCCGAGTTGCGATAGAGATTCCAGAAGGGTGTGGGATCCATGTCGTTGTGTAGTTCGTCGAAGCGGCCATATTCCCACGATGGTTGGAAGCGTGTGAGCAACTCCTTAGGCAGACTATAAGCATGCAGCAGGTCGAAGAAGATGAAGGCAAAGAAGGGCTTATTGCCGTCCTTTAGCGTAGGCAGGTCGCTGATAAGGTCTTCCTTGATGTTCATGTCGCGATCATAGGACGTATTGCCTGCCGTGCGTATGCGGAGGTTGGGCACGTGACCGAAGAGCATGCGAGCAAAGGGTGGGTCAACGAGCGAGGCGCTGGGATAGGTGCGGACGTTATAGCCCTGCTTCAGTAGTTCGTCAACAAGCACCGGACTGGTACGGTTGGTGTCCCACGCCGTCCAGTAAGAAGGCTGTAAACCCGTGAACATGCCGAAGACGGAATACGATGTGCCATTGCCACAGCTGACGTGGTTCTGGTACCACTGTTCCTCATGTGCCAGTTGCCAGAGGTTGGGCATACACTCCTCAGTGAGTGCCCTGCGGCTCCATGAGTCAATAAGGATAATCAGGATGTTGGGGCGCTGGCTAAGCGTCTGGTCTGTCTTGATAGGGTGTAGCGGATAGACAAGGTCGCCGCCAGTGGTATCGTCAACCTGCATGACGTTGCGCTCAAAACCCATATCCTCCAACAAATCGCTGGTAGATAGTGGGAAGTAGTAAGGTACTAACTTGACACACTTGAGCACCGTCGGCTTGAAGACAAACGAGCCATAGACGTGGATGGCGTTGGCAATGAGCAATGTGCCGACAAGTGACAGGATGGAGATGACGGTATAGCGCTTCTGCCAGTACTGGAGCATGCGCCCGCTAAGCCACCAGCCACCAATGCACAGAGCCACGATAACGGCAAGCATGAGACCTTCAGTAGCATAGAGCTGCCAACTGAAGTCAAAGATGTCGCCAGCCGCAGGGCCTGTCAACATATTGAGAATGAAGCCGTTCAGGTGGAAACGGTAAATCTTGTACACCTGCATATTGATGAAGCCCGTCATCATGAGCAGGCTAGTAGCCGTCACAAATAGCGTAATAGCCAGTCGGCGAAGTTTTAGCAATGCCCACGGCAGGAACAACACCAGCCATAAGGCCAGTAGCAGGATGGCAGCATGCGAGAAACAGGAGGTAATGAAAAACAGCCAGCCAGTAGCGTCGAGCGATGAGGCCACGCTATCACCCTGTATATAAAATAGGAGTAGCAAACCACCCAGGATGGTTGCCAATACATAATATATAAAACCTTGCTTGATGAGTTTCATGCTACACAAAAATGCTTAGTTCTTAATGATCAATCTGTTCTGTGTCATTCGCTCCATATACTGCTGGATGATGGCTTTCAACTCTCGCTCCATCTGTGGTTGTTCAGCTACTTTGCCCATCATGTTGGTCTTCATCAGTGAGTCGGTAAGTGCATAGACGCCACATGTCCGCTGACCATCGAATTGCAGGATATGACCGTGCTTGACATACTGGTAGATACCGTTCAAGTAGTTCACCGCCCATGTGTCCTCAGCAGGTGTCGTCAGCAAATCCACGCCAAAGGACAGATAGGGCTGGTCATAACCCAGATGTTCCAAGATAGTTGGCATGATGTCGGTCTGCTGGGCAATGGCATCCACCATTCCCTCACCCATCTCGCCACTGGGATCGTAGAAGATGACAGGCGACGCGAAGCCTCCAATATCCGTGCGGTAGTGCTGGTATTTCGTCATATTCGTGTGGTCGCTGGTGATAGCAAAGATGGTGTTCTCGTACCACGGTTGTTTCTTAGCACTCTCGAAGAAATGCTGCAAGGCCATGTCGGTATAGCGTATTACCGGATAGATTTCCATCTCAGGATCTTCATTCTTGAAAACATCTTTATAAGCGTCAGGTACTCGGAACGGATGGTGACTGGACAATGTGAACAGCGCCGTCATAAAGGGTTGCTTCATGTCGGTTATCTTCTGACACATATACTGCATGAACGGCTCGTCGCTAATACCCCACCAACCATCATATTCCGCGTCACCCTTGGTACGTGGGTCAGCGACAAAGTCTTCACGACCATAGTACTCCTTGAACTTCGTAGCACGGGCGAAGGCCATAAAGCCCATCGAACCGCGCTCAGCACCATGGAAGAAAGCCGTCTCGTAACCTTTGCCGTTCAGACAGTCTGCCAGTCCCGACACGTCATTGACACTGTAGGGCGACAGGAAGAACGGCTCGACAAACATTGGTATCGACGAGAGTATCGACGGCATGCCGTCAATAGACTTGCGACCATTGCAATAGCTGTAGCGGTAGGTCAATGCCCCATGTGCCAACAGCGAGTCGGTAAACGGAGTCTGCGAAGGATAGCCGGCATCCTGGTTATACGTCCCTATATATTCTCTGCCAAAACTCTCAATGATAATCACCACCACATTCTTCTTCATGAATGGATGGCGGCATTGCGGCTGATGAATAGGGGTGTATATCTGCTCCAACTGCTTAGCATCATAATAGGCAATGACTTCAAAGTTGTTCTTGCCGATGGTACGTATCAGCGAGAATGGGGTATTCAACACCAGACCCGTTTCTGTAGGACGGTCGCAGTAATTATTAGCATTCGACACGGTGATTGGACGAATGTCGCGCGTCCAACCGCCACGCATACCAGCCACGCAAAACGGTACAAAGCCCAATAGCGACACCAGCATCACGGGATAGTAAACGGGAAGCCGTTTTTTCAGTTCGCTGACATCAGACTTCACATACAGTTTCCATAAGCCCCATGCTACCAGACCTGCCAGTACGAAGAAGTACCAGTGGTTCACCATCTCTGTCCAGAAGATACCACCAAGGTTGTTCTCGTTCTGGAACTCCTGGAAGATGGTCGTTGTGGTGCGTCGCATACTATAGCGAAAATACACCGTATCGACAAGGTTGACCGCCAGTGTCAGGATGTTAACCGCCACGAATATCCATTGGCAAATGCTATGATAGGTTTTGTTCTCCTTCCAATGCAGGGGGAACAGCACCATGACAATCCACAAAGCATTGGTATAGAGGATGGCCGTGGTATCGAACATCAGTCCACCACGCATCATTTCCAAGAAATGGGGCCACGTCAGGTTGTCGGCATAGAAGTTCCAGTTCTCTGCCAGAAACACCATGCGCGCTATGAAATACACCACGTAAGCCAGTAGCAAGTTCAGCAGCATGCTGGCCAGTGGTGACAGATATGTCCATACTGTTTTTTTGTTCATGGGCGCAAAATTACGAAATAATTATGAATTATGCATTATGAATTATGAATTATTTTGTACCTTTGTAGCCAAAATATAACAAGATATGCTGAAACAGTTTTTCTCCGTCATGGCGCGCTACCTCCGCCCATACCGTAAATACTTGGGATGGTCGGTGGTGCTGAACTTCCTGTCACAGTGGATGAACGTGTTCTCCTTCGCCGTGCTGATACCCATTCTGAACATCCTGTTTAAGATAGATACACAGGTATATACCTACAAACCTTGGTCATGGGATACGCTGGATAAGGAACTCATCGTCAACAACGCCTATGCGTGGGTGCAGGAACTGATTAGCATTCACGGTGCTTTCCTGACGCTGGTATATATGGGACTAGCACTTGTTATCATGACAGGTATCAAGACGTTGGGCTACTTCGCTTCGTCGGCCGTAATGATACCACTCAGAACTGGTGTAGTTCGCGATATTCGCATCGAGGTGTACGAGAAGGTGCTACGTCTGCCACTGAGTTTCTTCTCTGACGAGCGTAAGGGCGATATAATTGCCCGTATGTCGTCGGATGTAGGTGCCGTAGAAAACTCCATCACCAGCAGTATTGATATGCTCATCCGCCAGCCTATCGCCATCATCGTATGTTTCTCGACGATGATATGGGTCAGCTGGCAACTGACACTCTTCGTACTCATCATTGCTCCAATAGCTGGTTGGATAATGGGTACGGTAAGCCGTAAGCTGAAGTCACAGTCGGCAACGGTGCAGAACCAGTGGGGCGACCTGTTGGCACAACTTGACGAGACGCTGGGCGGTTTGCGTATCATCAAGGCATTCATTGCTGAGCATAAGATGTTGCAACGCTTTATCAATATCAATGACCAATACCGCTCAAACGTCAATGCAATGGCTATCCGCCAGAGTGCTGCTCACCCCATGTCGGAATTCTTAGGAACGGTTATCATCGTCGTGGTGCTGTGGTTTGGTGGCTACCTTATTCTTAGTGAGTCGAACCTTATCGATGCATCGACGTTTATCTTCTATATGGTCATTCTGTATAGCGTCATCAATCCTATCAAGGAACTGTCGAAGGCCACCTATCAGATACCAGTCGGACTGGCATCGATGGACCGTATCGACTTTATCCTCAAGGCTGACAACCCCATCAAGGAACCAACAGAGCCTCAACCGATGACATCGTTTGAGAAGGATATTGAACTGCGTAACGTGTCGTTCAGCTATGTTGAGGGGCGTCAGGTGCTGAAAAACATCAACCTGAAGGTGCCCAAGGGCAAGACCATCGCATTGGTGGGACAGTCTGGCTCGGGTAAATCTACACTGGTAGACCTGATTCCCCGTTACCATGATGTCAACGAGGGTGAAGTGCTGATTGACGGAAAGAACATCAAGACGGTACGTATCTCAGAGTTGCGTGCGCTGATAGGCAACGTCAATCAGGAAGCAATCCTTTTCAATGATACCTTCTATAATAATATAACCTTTGGTGTGGAGAATGCCACGATGGAACAGGTCATTGAGGCTGCGAAGATAGCTAACGCCCATGAATTTATCATGGAAAGTGAGCATGGTTACGACACGATGATTGGTGACCGCGGCGGCAGACTCTCTGGCGGTCAGCGTCAACGCGTCAGCATTGCCCGCGCCATTCTGAAGAATCCACCTATTCTTATTCTCGACGAAGCGACGTCAGCACTCGATACCGAGTCAGAGCGCCTGGTACAAGAGGCACTAGAGCGTCTGATGAAGTCGCGCACTACTATTGCCATTGCTCACCGTCTCTCTACTATCAAGAATGCCAGCGAGATCTACGTGCTCTATGAAGGCGAGATTGTAGAGTCTGGTCAGCACGACGAACTCATTGCTAAGAATGGCTATTACAAGCGTCTGTATGACATGCAGCAACTGTAAGGGCCCTATGTTAACCTAAATTCCGGATTATGAAGTTATTGTATATTACTCCTTGGATACCCTATCCATTGACAAATGGTGGAAATCAGGCATTCTTTATGATGGCCGACAATGTCAGGAAACATCATGACCTGTCAGTGCTGTTGTATGTTCACCATAGTGCAGATAAGGCATACATTGATGAATTGAAGAAACTATGGCCCGATGTCACATTCTATATCTTTGATGATGAGACAGAGCACGAGTTTCTGATGAACCATCCTGAACTCAGCCCTTATTGCGGTATGTCACGGAAAGACAAGATGCAGTGCAAGAGCTATAACTTTGTGATGCACTCCATGCAACGAAAGATAGCACGCAAGAGACGTAAGTGGGATGCCAGTCATGATGATTACGTCAGAAGCAACTCTACATTATATATGGAAAATTCCGACCTGACAATCTCATTCTGTAGCTATGTGAACGACGTGGCCTCAAAAGGTTTTGATATTGTACAGGTTGAATTCTATGATTATCTGCCGTTGGTTTATGCTCTGCCACAACAGTGCAAGAAGGTGTTTGTTCACCATGAGTTACGCTTCGTACGTAATGAGATAGAGGTCGAGATGTTCAAGAACGTACTGCCAAGTGACATCATGATGCGGGAGAAGAAGAAAGCAGAGGAGCTGGCTGCATTGTCTGCATACGATGCCGTGATTACGTTGACGGACATTGACAAAAACATCTTGAAAGACCATCTACCAGAGGGCAAGCTGTTCACCTCGCCGGCTATTACCCAGACGGTGTCTCTTGAACATCTGTCCTTCAAACCTGCCAAGGATTTGGTATTTGTCGGTAATGGAAGCCACTTCCCCAATGCCGACGGAATGCTATGGTTCTGTAGTGAAATTGCCCCGGCAATGAAAGCCCAAGGCATCAAAATGCCAACAATCTATGTTACGGGCAACTGGGATGCAAAGACCAAAGAGAAATTAACAGGACTGTGTCCTGAAATAGTTTTCTCTGGTTTTATCGATGACCTGCAATCGTTCCTGAACGGGAAATTGTCTGTCGTACCTATAAGAATAGGTAGCGGTATGCGTATGAAACTGATAGACACAGCATGTGCCGGTGCGCCAATAGTAACGACATCCAAAGGCTGTGAAGGTCTACCTTTTGTTGATGGAAAGAACTGTCTGATAGCTGATAGCGCAGAAGACTTCGCAAAGGCTGTTACCCGTATGCTGGCTGATGAAACTCTTCAGCAGACCTTGGCAGTTAATGCCCAGAGTTCTCAGAGCAATATGCTCAATGAGAGCAAATTATTGGAAAAGCGTATTGCAGTATATGAGCACCTTATAGGAGTGCCTTCAAGATAGCCTTTCCTGGTACTTGATATTTCTTCCTTTCAAGATACAACTTCACAAGCGTACCCTTAGGAGTATGCTTGAGATTGTATTTCCGATGCTGGCGCAACAGTCCGTCAAGAGAACCCAGCAGGTTGTCGCGGTCTGCATGGTCTTTCAGTAACTCGGCCACCGCAACACGATATTGGTTAGCAGCCACAATCTTCTGGATATTGTTCTTATTGTCCTGCGAAGAGATGTTGTCACCGCTGAGTCTGAAATGCACCAGTATATTTGATACTGATGCTATGCCACTGTCCTTAGCAACACGAAAGACGGAAAGGTAGTCTGCATACCATGCCAATGGCAACATAGCATATCCTCCAACAGCATCAAGAGCCTTCTTTCTGAACATCCACTCCGAAATGGTTTGGCTACGGTAATTACGACAAACATGCCAGAGATAGTCGTCCCACGACTCCCACTCAGGAGCACTGGCATAACGGTTAATCTCCTTGCCGTCTGCATTGATGAAGTTTGCCCTTGCACGGAATACATTGGTTTCCGGATGCCGCTCAGCTAATGTCAGCATCTGTTCCAAGAAATACTTGTCGTAGAGGTCATCGTCACATAATAGCGCGAAATATTCTCCTTTAGCATACGAGAGACATTTGTTCCAATTCTGGGCAGGATTTTTTCCTCCCAGATTGGTCTCATTAGTAAAATACCTGATGCGCTTGTCGTTGAAGTGTTCCACCACGCTGTCAATATCCTCTGGTGACTTGTCGTTGACAATAATCAACTCGAAATCCTGAATGCTCTGGTTAAGCACCGATTGTATGGCGTCAGCCAGGAACTTCTTCTTATAGGCGGGAATAGCTATGCTTACTAATGGTGTCATATATTCGTCAATAATAATATGAGGTTAGATACTTCATGAAGAGAAATTGCTAAGGAAAGCGATATTCCAGCGGTGACGCAAGAAACCAAAGAGGTTCTTTCCTAATTCGTAGCAAATGATATCAAATGTATTGCCACTACATAAAGCAGGATAATCGTTGCGTAATTGTTGGCGCTCCTCTTCCGTCATATCTGCCCTGCGCAAACGTTTGGAAAGACGCCCTTTCAGACAGCGCTGTTCAAGGGTGGTAAGTTTACATAACGAGGCAATATATCTGATAGTTTTCATCTCGTCGTTCCAAACATGGAAGACATCTTTCTTGGAATCTTCTGTCACTTTGCGCTGGTGCTGGCGGAAACGGCTCAGCATATCGTAAACCTCAATGACGCGACCAGCTGCACAGACACTCGCCCAGAAATGCCAGTCACCACAGTAGCGGAACTGCTTATAGTCGGGATTGGCCCTGTCATAGACGTCGCGACGGAATACCGCCATACTGGCATTGTAAATATAATTGAAGATGAGCAGATGGCGCAGGAAGGTGCAACTGTCATCAATGGTTATCTGTCCTGGCTGTGCAGGGTTCTTGGTGTTCTGTTCCGATAACAGTGCTCCATCGGCATCAATTAGTCGTGAATGACAGAACGCTACGCTGGCGTCAGGGTGCTGTTCCAACTGTCCGATCAGTGTCTCTAGCAGTTGCGGCTCAGCAACATCGTCACTCTCCGCAATCCAGATGTATCTTCCTTTGGCCATACTGATGCCGCGTTCCCACTGGATGAATGTATTGCGAGTGTTTTGCTCGTTGATAAGGATATGCGATACATGCGGATTGCTGCGATATTGTTCAATAACCTCTACACTGTTGTCAGGCGAGCAGTCGTCGAGGATGATGACCTCAAAGTCCTGATAGGTCTGGTTCAACACACTGTCTATGCGCTCCTTCAGATAGGGTGCATGATTGTAGTTGGGGATGATGACGCTTACAGTGGGAGACATATAAATAAAGATTATTAGGAGTGTATCACTTCGTCAAACAGTTTACCAGCATGGTTGAAGAGGAACTGCTGCTTATATTCTTTGGCATGTGCGAGGATGGCGGCCTGTAGACTTTCGTCAGTAAGTATGCGGTGTAACGCCTCTGCCAATGCTTCAGCATTGCCGACTGGTGTTAACAGACCAGCTTGCCCGTTGTCTAGAATCTCACGAGGACCTGTGGGACAGTCGGTTGCAACGATGAGTTTACCCATAATGAGCGACTCAATCATGACGGTGGGAAGACCTTCAAACTTGGCACTGTGGGCAATGGCCTTGGC
Source organism: uncultured Prevotellaceae bacterium (assembly GCA_900316265.1). GTDB lineage: Bacteria > Bacteroidota > Bacteroidia > Bacteroidales > Bacteroidaceae > Prevotella. Next base: position 54,587 of record ONCH01000004.1, read on the forward strand.
ATGGGCAATCCACGGATAAGGGTTGCTGCTGAAGCCAAGGAATACCACATGTTCGCTAATGCCTAAGTCCTGAGCTAACTGGCGCAGCTGCTGCTCATCACGTCCCTTACCCAGTAGGTAAAGCTTCTCCGTATGGTGGTATTGTTCATGCAGCACTTTATAGGCACGGATGAGTGTGGTGAGATCTTTCTGTGACTCCTCCAGTCGTTCGACGGCAAGGATATAACTGCCATTGAGGCGAGGGTCGCCAACAGATTCACAGGCACGTCGCTGCAACAGCTGTTCGTCTTTGGCATTATAGATAAGACGCCATCTGCCTTCCAACCAAGGGAACAGCTCCTTGCCTTCGTCAAGCATGGCTTGTGAGATAGTGACAATGCGATCGTAGTAGCGCAGGTGGTTGCCAATGCGCTTCGTGCGTCGTGCATTCTGCTCTATGAGTTGCTTGAAGCTGAAGTGGAACCACGCCACTTTCCTGGTCTTAACATCTTTCAAATAGGCATAGTGGCAACAATCAAAGTCGATAACAACATCGTGCTGCTTTGCTAATTGATGTAACTTATTGCCTATCATGTAGCGACGGATTGGTGAGAGAACAGCCTCATCGTACATCTTTATATAAAAAGGTAGCCGCTGGGTAATCTTCTGCTGTCGCCAGCGAGTTAAGGCTGGCTGATCAACCAGATACACAACATCCACCTGATCGGGAATCTGTTTCCGGAAGACCTCCAGCTCACCCATGTGGATACTGATGGCCAGCGTGATGCGATAGTCGCTACGTTGCGCCAGAAAGCGCAGGTAGTCAAGCAGCACCGCATCGATACCACCGTCGAGGAATCGGCTCAAAAGAAACAGTATTCGCGTCATGTTTTTCCAGTTTTGTGTGCAAAGATACTAAATTTCTTTGAAGTTTCAAAGAAAATATGTATCTTTGCATCGACGATATGAAAAGAAGGCTGAATAAACTGTTAGCATACTGCTGCTTCGCCCTGCTTTGGGTGACGTCTATATTCCCTATGTGGGTACATTATCTGTTCTCAGATATGATGTACCTTATACTATATCGTATCGCTGGCTATCGCACAAAGATTGTTCGCAAAAATATCAGCACAGCCTTCCCTGAGAAAAGTGAACAGGAGATAAAAAAGATAGAACGCGAGTTCTACCATTGGTTCTGTGACTATCTGGTGGAAACCATCAAAATGATGACTATCAGCGAGAAGGAGATGCGTCGTCGCATGGTGTTCAAGGGCACAGAGGCTATTGAGAAGCTGTGGAACGAGGGCGTATCATGTGGCATCATGCTGGGACATTACTGCAACTGGGAGTGGATTAGCACACTGCCGTTGGCCGTCTCTTCTAAGGGTGTCTGTGCAGAACTGTATCACCCCATAGAAAATCCTGATTTCGACCGTCTATTCCTCTATATTCGTCAGCGTTTTGGTAGCGTTTGTATCCCTATGGAAGAGACGCTACGCCATATCGTCAAGTACCAGCGTGAGGGTAAACCATTGGTGGTTGGATATATTGCCGACCAGAAGCCCAACTGGCGTAACATCCATCTGTGGGTACCGTTCCTCAACCATCTGACACCAGTGTTTACTGGTTCGGAGCGTATTATCAAGCGCACCAAGCAGGCATTCTTCTATGGTGATGTGCGTCGTGTGAAGCGCGGTTACTACGAGTGCGAGTTCAAATTGATAGAACGCCACTCAGAGAATATCCCCGACTACGAGCTGACAGAGCGCTATATGCAAGAGTTAGAAAAGACCATTCGCCGCGATCCTGCCCTGTGGTTGTGGAGCCACGACCGTTGGTCGCGTACCAAAGAGGAGTTTGACATTCGCTGGTATGTCAAGGACGGCAAGGTGTACGAGAAGGTTACAGAAGAAGAATATGCCAAGATGATGGGCTGGCGAAGCTATTGGCATCATTAATGATGTAAGAATCATGGAGAACAAGATATCGGTTGTTATCAACACCTATAATGCTGAGCTGCATTTGGCGCGTGTATTGGAGGCTGTCAAAGACTTTGACGAGATTCTCATCTGTGACATGGAAAGCACTGACAGTACACTGGAGATTGCCAAGAAATATGGTTGCAAGGTAGTAACCTTCGAGCGCAAGAAGTATAACATCGTAGAGCCTGCCCGCGAATATGCCATTCACGAGGCTAAGTATCCTTGGGTGTTGGTGGTTGACGCCGACGAAATAGTTACTCCTGCGTTAAGCGAGTATTTGTATCAGCGCATCAGTAGCAGTGATTGTCCAGAAGGATTGGCAATTCCTCGCAAGAACTACTTTATGGGGTGTTTTATGCGTAGTCACTATCCAGACTATATTCTCCGTTTCTTCCGTCAGGACAAGACACACTGGCCCCCAATCATCCATTGTGCGCCAGAGATTGACGGACGTGTGGAGCGCATTGCCAAAAGTAGAAAGGAGTTGGCCTTCGAACATTTGGCTAACGATTCGGTCAGTGATATTCTGCGTAAGCACGATACTTATTCAACCAATGAGGTGCCTCGTCGTCGCCAGAAGAGTTGGGGCGTTGGTGCTATGCTATTCCGACCATTGTTCCGCTTCGTCAAGTCCTATATTATAAAAGGTGGCTTCCTGGATGGTAAGGCCGGTCTTATACAGGCTTTGCTCGATGCCCATTACCAGTTTGCAGTCGTTGCGAAACTGATAGAAGAAAGACAGAAGAAGTCAGATGTATGATGTAAGAAGTAAAAGGTATGAATTATATATCGAATTGTAAAACGTTTTTTACCAAGCCTTTCTTCCGTGACTTCCGCACGTTGGCTGGTCTTTGGCTGCTGTTAGGTGTTCTGGCTGCTATTATGAAGCAGCACTCACACAACAACTTTCTGGTATTCCGTGGCTCGTTCTGGCATGCCTGGCAAGGACTTCCATTGTATGCTGAGTATCCCCAGGAACATTGGGATATCAACCATTATGGTCCATTATTCTCATTGATAATAGCACCTTTCGCCGTGGTACCTGAATGGTTAGGGCTTACCATGTGGTGCATCGCTCTGTCGCTATTCCTTTATGTAGCGATACGTCGCTCGTTACTGACAAGCGGCCAGCAACTCTTCGTACTTTGGTTCTGTGCCCATGAACTGTTGACGGCACTGTATATGCAACAGTTCAACATCGCCATAGCAGCCATTATCATCCTAGCATTCTTCCTGATAGAAAAGGAACGGGATGCGACAGCTGCATTCTTCATTGTCCTCGGCACGTTGACAAAAATATATGGTATTGTAGGATTGGCGTTTTTCTTTTTCTCGAAACACAAGATGCGCTTTATTGCCTCATTAATCGGATGGAGTGTAATTATGTTTGTTGCACCGATGGTATTAAGCAGTCCAGAGTATGTGGTGGGACAGTATCAGGCATGGTTCGTTGACCTTGTATCGAAGAATAGTGAGAATGCTGAGGCACTGATGCAGAATATCTCATTGCTAGGCATGACTCATCGAGTGACAGGTCTGGAATTTAGTGATCTGTGGCTTATCCTACCAGGCATCGTGATGTTTGGCATTCCTTATCTTCGCATTTCGCAATACAAGCACATGGCATTCCGCCAGACACTGCTGGCCTCAGTACTCATGTTTACCGTTCTGTTCTCGACAGGTAGTGAGTCGAGTGGCTATATCATTGCATTAATCGGAGTGGTAATATGGTACACAGCAGCACCATGGAAACGTTCCAAGTGGGACATTGCGCTATTGGTCTTTGTCTTTGTTCTGACCAGTCTGTCGCCCAGCGACCTGTTCCCTGCCTACCTGCGTAAGGAATGGGTACAACCGTATGCGCTGAAGGCACTGCCCGTAACAATTGTGTGGTTTAAGTTGTGTTACGAAATGTACACCCAGGACTATTGTAAAAAGCTAAAATTCCAAAGTTAATAGTTATAATCATCATTTAGTAGGCGTGGTGGACAGTGGTAGCTGTCGCTAAGCACGTCACGGTCGGCACGATAATATGGCGTGTGCAGTCCTGCTAAGTGAAACAGTAGGTTATATGTATTGTCAATCATCAGTGGACGATTGGTGCTTTGCCGTAGTCGACGAACAATGTCAAGATTCTCTTGCTTATATTTCTCTGAACACCACACAATAAAAGGTATGCAATACTGGTAACGGGCACCTTGACGTGCATCGCTGCCAAAGGAGAAGTCATCGCGCCCGGAGCGTGGACGATAATCGAAGACTTCTTCACCATGATCGGACAGATAGAGCATGACAGTACTCTCGTCAGCATAGAGCTGCGTAATTGCACGAATGACAGCATCGTTATATAGCGTTGCATTATCGTAATGGGCTATATCTTTACGCATCTCATCATCCAGCCAAGGTTCTTTACGGAATGTTATGCTGTCGGCAGTAAAGCGACGATAGGTATCCCATGGATAGCGGGCGGCAAAGTCCACGTGCTGTCCCATGAGGTGAAAGACAAGGAAGCGTGATACTGAAGCATCCCCCTCTATCGTCTCTCGGTAGGCATCAATCAATTCTCCATCCATGTCGTATGTCTCATCATTTATATCGTCATAGCAGGCTTCCGCCATCTCAGAACTGTATAGATAGGTAGCCAGCGAGAAATCAAACAACTCCGTCAGCAATTGGTTGCCAGTAGACTTCTGGTTGTCATACATGGTGACATAGAAGCCGTTCTTCTTGAAAACAGCGGTTAACGGTGGTTTTGACGCCCAGTGTTCGCCATCCCCCATAGAGTTACAACTAATGAGGTTGCGGATAACTTTGGTGGTTTGGTTATATGGACTGACTGCATCAGCGAAAGCAAAAAGGCGACCTGCTTCTTGTTCAGCATCCATAAATGGTGTAGTCTGTAGTGGGTAGCCATAAAGCGATGCATGCTCCTTGATATATGATTCGCCAATAACAAAAATGACATTGATGGGTTTGGGATTATCAGCTTTTGACTTGGAGATGACCTTGATACGGTGTACCTGTTCAATAGCACGCTGCATTTCACGGCTGGATAGGTGGGTATCGTAAACGGCAACTATCAACTGAGTGACGACATCATTGGGGTTACGCCTATGACTGCGCCATTCGTCGACATCATTCATCTCATCACAACTGAACAGTTCAGTATAACTGATGGCACTGAACACAAGTCCACTAACGAGCAATAGTGCTGCCAGTCCCTTGAACCATATACTTTTAATCTTCAGCCATGAACATTGAATCCTTAACCGTGAAACATGCAGCATTTCCAGTGCAATGTTTGCCAACATCAGTAAGACTATGCATGCCAACGTGGTACCAAAAGCTGGCTGACGGAACAGCGTAGACAGGAATTCACCACTCTCCTGACTGTTGGTCTCTATGAGCAATGTCAGGATGGTGGGTGACAGGTACATACCAAAATGCCATTCCAACACCAACTCTGTAATAAATAAGGTGTAGATGACCGCATAACTCAGCCACTTGACAATACGCCAATGCAACAGTTCAACGACAGCAGCAGCCAGCCATGCTTGGAAGAAGATAATCATCCAGCGGGGGACAGGATTCTGTAACACTGACTCCCAACCGACGAGCACGATATATGCCACCATAAACGGCCACTGGTTGACGATAGGCTGTACCCAGTGGTCACGTATCCATGTTATCATCGGTATGTCTTTTTTCATAAGCTGCCTGCAAAATTACCTTTTTTTTCTATCTTTCTATTATATTTTCTGTAAAAAGTGCCACAATACAAAGAAAATCGCTACCTTTGCAACATGATAGAGGGCAAAACAGCTATGAAGAAAGTTACAGTACTCATTCCCTGCTACAATGAAGAGGCATCACTACCCGCATTGTATGAAGCATTGAAAGACCTGATGGATGGTCAGCCGGATTATTCGTGGGAAGTGTTGATGGTCAACGACGGTAGCCGCGACAACACCATCAACGAGATTAAACGTCTCCGTCAGGCTGACGAACGTATCTGTTACGTCGACTTATCGCGAAACTTCGGCAAGGAAAATGCTATGCTTGCAGGATTTGACTATGCCACAGGTGATTGTATGGTCATCATGGATGCTGACCTGCAACATCCGCCCCATGTCATTCCAGAGATGTTGAAACTATGGGAAGAGGGATACGAGGACGTGTATGCCAAACGCATCACGCGTGGCAAGGAGAGTTGGCTACGCAAGCGTCTGTCGCTGTTTTACTACCATTTGTTACAGAAGACCACACGCGTGGAAATATTGGAGAACGTAGGTGATTTTCGTCTGTTAGACCGTAAGTGTATTGATGCACTGAAACAGTTACGTGAAACCCAGCGTTACACCAAGGGTATGTACTGTTGGGTGGGCTTCAAGAAGCACGAAGTACTCTTTGAACAGGGCGACCGCGTAGCTGGAGAGTCGTCATTTAACATGTCCAGACTCTTTGGCCTTGCTATGGATGGCATTACGTCATTCACCACTGCCCCACTCCGCATCGCAACGGTCTTAGGTCTTGTGGTCTCTCTCGTAGCCTTCAGCTTTATGTGCTACGTACTGATTACCACACTCATCTGGGGAGATCCCGTGCAGGGCTATCCTACGCTGATGACAGTCGTACTATTCTTAGGAGGCGTACAACTGTTATCGTTGGGTATTATCGGTGAGTATCTGGGACGTATCTTCCATGAAACGAAGAACCGTCCTGTCTATATTGCCCGCGAAACGGCAGGAGTATAATCACAAGTGTACATCTCGTAGCATAGCTTAAACCATACAATCGTTACGGGCAGAGCTTTCAATGCGTAGGGCTGTATCAGTCCGCGATAGATTGCTTTGGGGAACAGGTCGCCAGGTGACAGACTGGAAATAATAAATACCACAACCATCAATGCAATGTCCCACTTGGAACGTTTCCAGGGGGCACAGCAGTACCAAAGGGCCACGCCAGCAAAAGCGATGATATAGGTACTGTTTTCCGAACCCGTGCTAAACAATACAGTAAACATCAATACAGAGGCTAACAGCGTCTGGCGGAAAGCCACATATTTATACTGACTGATACGGAGATAAGGTATCAGGAAGGCAATGATGCCAGGAATAATCAACCACAAATCGCTATAGGTCACAATCTGTGTAGTACGGCGTACCATACCCAATAGCGATATGTTTGTTGACAAATCAGCCATATTTCCTGCCAACACATTGATATTGTCGGCATTCTTTTCCACCAGGGCAATATACCATTCGTAGTATTGCTGGATGATATATTCCGGACTGGATACTGCCATAGGTGCAACAAACATCACAACACCCCAGAAGAGACACGACAGCACGAGTGTCAGCTTGTTCTTGGAGAAGAAGAAAAAGGCCAATCCCACAATACCGTAGAGTTTAATCATCGTTCCCAGCATAATGAAGAATGCAGCCCAGAAATCCTGCTTACGCTCTATCATGGTGAATGTCAACAGTACACCTGCCGTGATGGCAATATTGTATTGCTGGAGGAACAAAGCGTTGAGCAGTTCATGCGAACAGAACCAGAAAACAAACAACTGCTGGTACTTGGTGAAGTCCGACTTGCGCACAGAAACATACAGAAACATCGACAGGAAGAGCATCCAGAAAGCCATTCCGGCATAGCGGTTCATCCATGCAAAAGGCGCAATGACCAGTGCGAAGAACGGTCCATAGTGATTCATGTCATCATACTCCAACGGGTAGTGGTCAAACAGTGGCAGCTGCTCGATAGTATGATTCCAAACGCCAATGAAGATACGATAGTTACCGTCACTGTTATATGACTTGGTGATGGCGACGATGATACACATGAGAACCCACAACACAAATATCGTGCGATAGTCGTGGAAGAAGGGCTTCGCCAGGAATTGGGCTATTTTGTTACGACATATCGTGAGGTAGTTGTTCATAGCGCTTAGATACTATTAGGCGTTCTTGTATATGGATTATTCTAAGATTTCTGCGATGTGATAGAGCGGACGACGCTTTACTTCGGTGAAAATCTTGCCGATATAGATGCCGACGATACCCATTGCTATTAGCTGAAAGCCACCTACCAGCCAAATACTTAATATCAATGACGACCAACCAGGAACAGCTGTACCTGCAATCATAGCGTGAATGACATAGATTCCTATACCAAATGCTATTATCAGGAAGAGCACACCCATATTGACTAACATCTGCAATGGTCTTGTCGAAAAGGCGGTAATGCCATTGACCGCAAGCGATAACATCTTGGCAAGGGTGTATTTCGACTGTCCTGCGACACGTTCGCTAATAACATCGTCAACAGTGGTGGACTGCAGACCAATCTGTGGGATCAGTCCACGGAGATACAGGTTACGCTCCTCATAGTCTGCCAGCATATCAAGAGCGCGACGGCTCATCAAGCGGAAATCGGCGTGGTTGTAAACACTCTCCACACCCATAGAACTCTGCAACTTATAGAAAGCCTGGGCTGACAGACGTTTAGCCAACGGGTCAGCCTTGCGCGACACCTTCACACCATAGACAATATCGTTGCCCGCCTCAAAGCGCTGAACCATCTGAGGAATACACTCGATGTCGTCCTGCAGGTCGGCATCAATAGTAACTACTGCATCTGCCCACTTTCTGGCAGTCATCATGCCTGCCATTATAGCGTTCTGGTGACCAACGTTGCGTGCCAGATTGATGCCACGCACAAAACGGTTCTGCTGATGTAACTCACTGATAATTTCCCATGTACGATCGCGACTTCCATCGTTGACAAAGACCATCATGCTGTCCTCCGAAATAAGTCCTTCGGCAATCATGCGTTCAAAGAGTGTTGTCAGTCGTTCTACGGAGTGGCGTAGTACCTCTTCCTCATTATAACATGGTGAAACTGTAGCGAGCTTTATCATAATTGAGAATTGACGGTTGAGAGTTGACGGTTTACAAATTCTGTATAGGTAATAAACTCATGACCTCCGCGTTTCAGCATAGCGATGAGGTTGCCTAAGCGCTCCATCATCTGACGTCCGCTATGGTTCTTGATGATGAATGGCATCTTAAACTCCGGATGTTCCTTCAGGTCGAAGAACTCCCAAGGATGGAAATAAGTGACGAAGTAGCCGTCATGGTTGACGGTACGACGTACCATCCAGTGGTACAGACCTTCTGGCAGGTTATGCAACGACAACCAGAACAGTGGGAACCTGATCCATGGTGTCACGGAGGCAGGAATCTGCATGACGCCACTTTTCATAAACCAAGTGCGCGGTGCTGTCAGATGCATGTATCTGCCAGGGATAAATGCGGGATTCAGCGAAGAGTTATAGCGATAGCCCGCCTTCTCAATCTCTTCATCGCTGACGGCAAACATGCGGGGCTGACGGTATCCGTAAACAGTCTGACCAGTGACACGTTCTACAATCTGCTTCGATATGGCAAAGTCGGTAGCCTTGGGTTGCCAGTGGTCAACGCCATGACACGCTACCTCATGGCCCTCGTCCATGATGCGTTGCATGACCTCTGGGGCATTCTCCGCAAAGTTGCCCGTACAGAAAAAGGTAGCCTTAACGCCCTGTTCCTTCAGTACGTCAAGGATACGGTTGGTGCCTACCTTACTGACTGCCATACCCTGTTCCAGCGTGAAGTCCACACCATGTTCACGGGGCACATCAAATTCTTCGGTATCGAAACTGAGTAGAATCATAGACAATAACCGTTAACCAATAACCGTTAGACAATTAAAAGGCTGCGGCAATCTTTGCTGCTATCTCCTTGAACTCCTCCTCGCTGAGTTTCAACTTCGCCTTGCGGAAATCGGCATCAGCCTCACTCTGCATAGGGATGAGGTGGATGTGCGCATGAGCAACCTCCAAACCCAGCACCACCTGTGCAACCTTCTTGCAGGGGAAAGCCTGCTTGATGGCTTTAGCTACGCGCTTGGCAAACTGCTGATAACGGGCCAACTCATCATCCTCCATATCAAAGAAGTAATCCACTTCGCGACGAGGGATTACCAGTGTATGACCTTTTACTAGTGGGTTGATGTCGAGGAAAGCATAGAATTCATCGTTCTCGGCAACCTTATAACTGGGAATCTCACCAGCGGCAATTTTTGCAAAAATATCCATCTTAGTATTTGACTATTTGACGATTATACAATTTGCCTATTTAGGCAATGCTAATGTTCTCGATACGCAATTTAATGGTACCACGGGGAATCTGAATCTCCACTTCGTCGCCTACCTTTTTGCCCAACAGTCCCTGTGCGATAGGGGTCTTGATAGAAATCTTGCCAGCACGCAGGTCGGCCTCGTTCTCGCTGACAATGGTATATGACATCTTGGCCTTGGTAGTCAGATTAGTCATCTCCACCTTGGTCAATATCTGTACGCTGTCAGTGCTCAGACGCGAGGTGTCAACGACCTTAGCCTCAGCAATAGTAGCCTTCAGCTTGTTAATCTTGTCTTCCAAATGTGCTTGCGCCTCTTTGGCAGCGTCATATTCACTATTCTCACTCAGGTCGCCCTTCTCACGCGCCTCAGCAATGGCTGCTGAAGCCTTTGGACGTTCTACCGCTTCTAGGCGGTGCAGTTCGGCTATAAGCTTGTCATAGCCTTCTTGGGACATATATGCCATAATCTTCGATTTAATTATTTACAATTTTAGTTTGATAATACATAAAAGAAAGAATCCCGACTCGTCGTTATGTCGGAATCCTATTTGTCAGCTATGTATGTTATCGCTTGCAAAGATAGTAAATTATTCTTAATCAGCCAAATATTTAGATAATTATTTTCTAATTCGCTTGATTTATGTCAAGAAAGTGTAGTGGTTACACCATTTTTAAACATGCTTTTCTTGCATATTATAAAATATGTAGTATCTTTGCAGCGTGTTTTTCATAGTATTAGATTTAAGGTTAACAAAGGTTAGGGACTCAGCGGAGTCCCATTTTTTTTGTAATTATTTGGATGTTTCAACTTTTTTGCATACCTTTGCACAATAACTAAAAAAGAAATTATCTCAAGAGAGACCTAAAATTTAGAGGGCAATGGCTACATTTCTATTCATTCTTCAGCTACTTGTTGTACTGTCCATGATATTTGTCGGTGCCAGGGTTGGCGGTATCGGACTGGGTATATATGGCATGGTGGGCGTGTTTGTATTGACGTTCGTCTTCAGACTAGAGCCGGGTGCAATTCCCATTGACGTGATGCTTATCATTGTGAGCGTTATCACTGCCTCGGCAGCCCTACAAGCAGCAGGCGGACTGGACTACATGGTGAATGTAGCCGCTCGATTTCTGCGCCGTCACCCCAGCCACATCACATACCTTGCTCCGCTCACCACGTGGCTGTTCTGCGTCCTGGCGGGTACGGCACACACCTGTTATGCACTGTTGCCCATCATCTCCGAGATAGCCCAAAAGAACAAAGTGCGTCCGGAGCGTCCGTTAAGCGTAGCCACCGTTACTGCATCGTTAGGCATCACCTGTTCGCCAGTGTCGGCAGCTACGGCAGCCATTCTCTCGCAGTCGATACTGGGCGAGCATGGCATTGGCATCGATGACATTCTCATCGTAACCATCCCTTCCTCGCTCATTGCCATCTTGGTAGCATCGTTTGTACAGAACCATGTCGGTAAGCCACTGACAAAAGACCCGGAGTATCAGCGACGACTGCGCGAAGGACTAATCAATGACGAGGAGGAAAGTAGTACCGAAGAACTGCTCGTCAATCCGCGAGCCAAATGGGCCGTCATTACCTTCCTGCTGGGTGTGGCATTGGTAGTCGTCTTTGGCAGTTGCCCAGAGTTGCGCCCCACATTTCACGGTGAAACATTGAGCATGAACACCACCATCGAGATGGTGATGATGTCCATTGCTGCACTGATACTGTTGGTAGGCAAGGCCGACGTCAAGAAGGCTGCACAAGGCAACGTCTTCGCCTCGGGCATGAACGCCATGGTAGCTATCTTTGGAGTAGCATGGATGGGTAGCACCTTCTTCGAGAACAACAAAGACACCATACTCGGCGGCATCGAGGGTGTGTTTTCCAACTATCCCCTACTCTTCGCTATTCCTCTCTTTGTGTTCAGCATCATGCTCTTCTCACAGGCAGCCACTGCCAAGACGCTCTATCCCATCGGACTGGCACTGGGCGTTCCGCCCCTGGTATTGCTGACACTCTTCCCTGCCGTCAATGGCTACTTCTTCCTGCCCAACTATCCCACTGAGGTGGCTGCCATCGGTTTCGACCGCACCGGTACGACACGCATTGGCCGCTACGTGCTGAACCACTCGTTCCAGCTTTCCGGTTTCATCACAACCTTCGTATCGATCGCCGTGGGCTACCTTATCGTCGTATTATTCTATTAACTAATACGAAGTACAGGCAGCAGCCTGTGGCGAGACCGGCAATGGCATCGATAGTGTAGTGCGCATAGATGTACACGGTAGAGAAGCACATGGCCACATAGAAAGGCAGAATGGTGAAGATGAGGCCCTTGCTGCGGGTGCGCAGAGCAAGCATCATAACGACCGTTGTAACACCTACATGACTGCTGGGGAAGGCGGCAGTGGGACGTTCGCCAGCATCGTGCGTGATGTCGAGCAAGTGATAGCAGAAACCATCAGCCCAGCCTGGCGCTGCCATGCGTTCAGAATGTGTCAGGAACCAGTCGCCAAGGTTTGGAAAGACGCCAGCAGCAATCTTCTCGGTGCCTACGGCGAGGTAATAGAACTGTGGACCCGTAACGGGCAGCAGCACAAAGACAACGTAGTAGGCAAAGAAGGAGCTGAGCATGACGAAGGCTGCCATCTGAAACTCCTTGTAGCGACGGAAGAAATAATAGAGATAGGTAATGAGCATCAGCGGGAAATAGCTGACATAGCCTAGGCACATCAGCTCAGAGAACCAGCCATAAGGTACCTTCTGCGAAAACAGCAGCGATGGCTGACAGCCAAAGATTGACTGTTCCCATGAGGCAAAGACGTGATCGAGGTTTGGCAGTGTACGGTTCAGTTCATAGGTATCAGGATACCACCAGCTGAGGAAAACCATCTGCACTACTACACGCAAGAAAATGGTCCATTTGGATGGGAAACGGCGGTAGATAAGCATTGCTGCCAAGGTGGCAGCAATATAACCTCCACGCAACACCAGCATATCAACAACGTTAGGTAGTCGTGACCAAACACAAGCCATAACGACCAGCGTGAACAGCAGGTAGCCCATGCCTACCCACTCTGCTGCCATCAGGCCTTTTACAACCAGTTGTTTTCCTTGTACCATGCTATACTACGTTTAACACCTTCCTCTAGTTTCACTTGTGGCTCGTAGCCCAGCTCACGGCGTGCGGGCTCAATGTCGCAGCGCCAGTTGCGTTGGCGCATAATGTAATACTTGTCATTGTTCAGCGCCGTCACTTTCCCCGTCATTTGGCCGATATGCTCTCCGCAGAACGTAATAATGCGCAACAGCCACAGTGGTGCTGTGATGCGTATCCACCAAGGGTTACCCAGCTCCTTGCGTATCAGGTTACTGAAGGTGGACGACTGGTACACCTCACCGTCGCTAAGGAAGTAGCGGCGACCCGTGACACCCTTCTCGCAGGCCAGGAAAACAGCCTGCACCACGTCGGTGACATAGACGAAGGTGATATCCTGCTGTTTGAAACCCACGGCAAAGTCGGTATGTGCCTTGATGCTCTTGGCCATCATGAAATAGTCGCGCTCACGAGGCCCATAGACACCCGTAGGACGCAGAATCACGTAAGGCAAATCCTCTACAGTGTCCAGCCACTGCTCAGCCTCCAGCTTACTGCGTCCGTAGGCCGTGTTTGGCTGTGGTGTATCACTCTCGCGAATCTCCTCATAGGGCTGTTCCTCGCGGATGGCGCCCATAATACTCAGACTACTGATATAGACGAAGCGTTCTATGCGCATCTGCAAAGCCTTGAGCACATGTACCAAATGCTGTGTACCCTCGGTATTGATGCGATGGAAGTCTTGCGGGTCCAGACATTTAGTGACACCAGCAGCATGCACGATGTAATCGAACTGCAGTCCTGTCAACTGTTCGGTCAGTTGCGTTTCCGACGAGAAGTCCAACTCAATGAAGTGGATGCGCTCGTCCTGCAGAAACGCTCTCGAACTGCTCTTACGTACTGCTGCCCACGTCTCGAAACCACGACGCAGTGCTTCTTCAACGATAAAGGAGCCAATGAACCCACTGGCTCCTGTAATCAATATCCTCATAGGCAATGATTGTATTCTTCCATATTAACGTTTGCTCCTTGGGGCGACGGCCTTCTTCAGGCTCACCCATGGTGCAGTCGATGGGAATCCGATAGGATGTGCCCGTTCTACCAGCAACTGCTCAGGCAGCTTGTTAAGCTGGCCTTCAGGAGAGGAGGCATCGACATAGACAGTACCCGCATTCCTGGTTTTGATGGCTACGACGTAATTTGTCAGTTTGCTGATAGTCGGGAAATTGATGGGCAGTGCACCCAGGTTGCGCTGACGCATCACAGTGGGTGTTACCTTCAGACCGGCATCACGCAGCGTCTGCATCAGCAGCATATTGACATCGGCACTGTTGCCTTCACCCTGTAAGAGGGTTTCTTGGGTATCTCTTGCCCACATCGCATACTTGCCATTCCAATTGACGCGGGAGAATACTAGGCGGCAAACCGCTGCCGCACGATCTTGTTCATCGGCAATAGTCTGAATATTCTCGGCCTGCAGCTCCTCACGTAGCGGGCTATAGTCTTCCATCATCTTACCCAGATTATCGTCCCCCATCAGAACCTGGTCTACGTGTTCCCATGTGTTTGCATAGTCTGCAGGCGGTGTACTGCGCAGGCCGAAACTGCCGAGTTCGGCGGTAACAACCGTGTAGTAGTCTGCTAAGCATACATTGGGGTCACTGGGGGCTCCCTTCAGGTTCTGTCCTGTAAAGGTATAGCGATAAGCCATCACATTCGTGGGTGCTGCCAGCGGGTCGCTCACCAATTTGTATATCATGGTGGCAGACTCCTGCTTGCCGATAAGCTGCTGACTGCCACGCTGTTCGAAATTGAACAGGAGGTGACGCGGAATGGTTATATCAAGGCGGGCATAGGCGACGGGAATCTCCCACTGTGCCTGCCAGTCGTGCAAGCGATAGAACAGCTCACTATGGCGGGTGTACTCATATTCAATGACCGTTCCCTGACGGACGTCAGGTATAGTGAATCGGGCCTGCCATGTTTCATCATCCACCTGTTCCTGAGCGACATCGCCCTTGAACTTTGACTTCGTCGTCTTACTGCCATCCATATTGTATGCGGTGGCCTTGACGTCCTCAATACTCTCGTGAATATAGTTGGTGGCTATATTGGTGGAGAGGGATCTGGATGCACCTTCGTCATAAGAGACGGCACCATTGAGGTCAACATGCTGTGGACGCAATGCCATCCGTGATGTGTATAGCTTATCCTTGTCTTGTGGAACGACATAGTAAGGAATGGTGACCTGCGCATACTTGACACCTTCTGGCTTCAGAATCTTAATACGTATTTTCTCGTGATAGTCAACGAGATAGCCGTCTGTCTGAAAGCTATATTCGACATCCGTCAATCGGCACAACACCACTGCCGCAGCATCAGGCTCCGGCGCATAGACTGTCATGGTCAGCTCTTCTTTAGTGGGCTTTCCAAACTTGGTGTTGACGGCGTCCTTAGCCACTGCCGACAGACAGCAGAATACCACAAGTGATAGTGCGGCAAGAATTCTATTATTCTTCACTGTTTTTTATTTCTTGTTAGTTCCTTTTCCAGTCATGTTATCCACGGCATCGCGGGCCTCGTCATTGAGGTTGATGTTGCGGTTCACCTTAGCCTCGATGGTTCCAGCGCGCATAATATCAGCCATATCGACACCTGTGGCAGACTTCAGTACATCGAAAGCCTGTTTAATAGCAACGGGCACGCCGCCACTCATGGCAGCAACACCAGCACCAGTATCCTGACCACCACTATAGACGTGAACGTCCTTGATGGCTGAGATAGGCTTGGCGACATTCTCCACAATCTGCGGCAACACCTCAATCATCATCTGTGCCACAGCAGCGTTATTGTACTTCTTATAAGCCTCGGCCTTCTTATCCATAGCCTGTGCCTCTGCCTCACCCTTCTTCTGGATGGCATAAGCCTCAGCTTCACCCTTGGCCTTGATACCCATAGCCTCCTGTTCCAAGCGGTAGCGGACGGCGTCTGACTCGGCATTCTGTGCCAGTGCGCGCTGCTCGGCCTCATACTTCTGAGCCTCAGCGACACGCTTGCGCTGCTCCAGGTCGGCGGCAGCATTCTTCTCTATCTGGTACTTGTCGGCATCGGCCTTCTTCTCAATCTCAGCAGCCAACTGGTTCTGGCGAATCTCAATCTGCTCCTTCGACAGGATCTGCTCGCGCTTCGTCTTCTCAATCTCAGCCTCTACGGTCTTGATATTGATGGTCTTCTGCTGTTCCTGTTGCTGGATGGCATAAGCAGCATCGGCGTCAGCCTGTGCCGTATCGGCCTGCTGCTTCAGAGCAGCACGCTTCAGCGCCAGCTCGTTGTTCTTGATAGCAATAGCAGTGTCGGCATCCACACGAGCGTCGTTAGCTTCCTTGTCAGCCTTCGACACCTCAATCTTCACGTCACGCTCAGCAATGGCACGGTTGATGCTGGCATCCTTCTTAATCTTAGCAGTATTGTCGGCACCCAGGTCCTTGATAAGCCCTTCCTTATCGGTGACATTCTGGATATTGCAAGAGATAATCTCGATACCCAGCTTGGCCATGTCGGGCTGTGCCTTCGTCATTACCTGATCAGAGAAACCGTCACGGTCGGTGTTCAGCGAACGGAGGTCCAGCGTACCAATAATTTCACGCATATTACCCTGCAGCGAGTCCTGTAACTGCTCGGCAATCTCACTGGGCATCATGTTCAAGAAGTTCTTGGCAGCCAGACGGGTACCCTCGTTGGTAGGCATCACACGTATCTTAGCAACGGCGTCCACATCAACGTTGATGAAGTCGGTAGTGGGCACGCTCTCTTCTGTCTTGATATCTACAGTAATCTGTCCCAGATAGACACGGTCCAGACGCTCGAAAAAGGGAATGCGAAAGCCACCGGAACCAATGAGTACACGGGGTTCCTTCGACAGACCCGATATGATGAAAGCCGCTGAGGGCGGTGCCTTCACATAAGAGACGAACAACAGGATGGCCAAAAACAGAATGGCCACTCCAATGAGAATTAACATGGTAGGTTCCATAAGCTATTAATTTGAATAAATTGATAATCTTTGCGTGCAAAGGTAGTAAAAAAAGTGAAAAGTGAAGAGTGAAAAGTAAAAAAAATGTTGCCGTCATTTCTTTTTTAATGATTAATGATTAATGTTTAATGTTTTTTTCGTAACTTTGCTGTCAGAAACTATTAAATATCGATACTATGAGCAAGAAGAAAGGTGGAAAACGGCTGAATAAGAAACAGATAGCAGAAATGCTGCAGACGCTGTTCCAGCAGAATCCCAACGAGACGTTCTCCTTTAAGCAGATTTTCAAGACGCTGAAGTTGGACACGCATCCTACCAAGATGCTGGCCATCGACCTGATGGAGGAGATGGCATGGGACGACTATCTGTCGAAGGTGAGCGACAACTCCTATCGACTGAACCTGAAGACGCAGGTGCAGGAGGGAACCTTCATCCGCAAAGCTAACGGCAAGAACTCCTTCCAGCCCGACGATGGCGGCACACCCGTGTTTGTCAGTGAGCGCAACTCACTATTTGCCATGAATGGCGACCGTGTGAAGGTGACTTATATGGCTCGTCGTGAGAAGCATATCAAGGAGGCGATGGTTGTCGAGATTCTCAGCCACAAGCGCGACCAGGCTGTCGGCAAGCTGAAGGTGGAGAAGGACTATGCCTTCCTCGTTACCGAGGGTAACATCTTCGTGCACGATATCCTTATTCCCAAGAAGAAACTGAAGGGTGGTAAGACGGGCGACAAGGCTGTCGTCAAGATTACGCAGTGGCCCTCAAAGGAGTCGAAGAACATTGTCGGTGAGGTCATCGACGTGCTGGGCAAAGAGGGCGACAACAATGTAGAGATGCACGCCATCCTTGCACAATATGGTCTGCCTTACCACTATCCCAAGCATGTCGAGGAGGCCGCCGAGAAGATTGAGCCGGGCATTACTCCTGAGGAGATAGCGCGCCGTGAGGACTTCCGCGAGGTCTTCACTTGCACCATCGACCCCAAGGACGCCAAGGACTTCGACGATGCGTTGAGCATTCGTCAGAAGGGCAAGAACTGGGAAGTTGGCGTCCACATCGCTGATGTCAGCCATTATGTCAAAGAAGGTTCCGTCATCGACAAGGAGGCCGTGAAGCGTGCCACCAGCGTCTATCTCGTGGACCGTACTATCCCGATGTTGCCCGAGCGCCTGTGTAACTTCATCTGCTCACTGCGCCCTGACGAAGAGAAACTCTGCTACAGCGTCATTTTCGTGTTAGACGAAGATGCCAACGTTAAGGACTACCACATTGCACATACAGTCATCAAGAGTAATAGAAGGTACGCGTACGAAGAGGTGCAGGAAATCCTGATGGGCAAGGATGGCGACAATGCTGAGGAACTGCGCACCTTAGACAAGTTGGCGAAATGCCTTCGAGAGCGCCGCTTCAAGGGCGGTGCCGTGAAGTTCGACCGTGAGGAGCTGCACTTTGATATTGACGAGACTGGCAAGCCCACCCGCGCTTACTTCAAGAAGAGCAATGACGCCACCCAACTCATCGAGGAGTTCATGCTGCTGGCTAATAAATACGTGGCTGAGAGCATCGGTAAGGCAAAGAAGCCAAAGGCAAATGGAGAACAGTCAAAGGCAAAGACCTTCGTTTACCGTATCCACGACCAGCCAGACCCCACCAAGCTGGAAGCCTTGCGCGAGTTTGTGGTGAAGTTTGGCTACAAAATGAAGACGGCTGGTACTAAGGGTGCCATCTCAAAATCGCTGAATGCACTGATGGACGGCTGCCAGGGTAAGAAGGAGCAGAAACTCATCGAGACCGTTGCCCTGCGCGCCATGATGAAAGCCAAGTACTCTACGCACAACATCGGTCACTACGGTCTGGCATTCGAGTACTATACGCACTTCACATCGCCCATCCGCCGTTATCCCGACACCATGGTGCACCGTCTGCTGACGAAATACCTGGATGGCGGACGCTCGGCAAATCAGGAGAAGTACGAAGAACTCTGCGAGCACTGCTCCGACATGGAACAGACCGCCCAGCAGGCTGAGCGCGACAGCATCAAGTACAAGATGGTGGAGTTCATGGCCGACAAGATAGGCAACGAGTACGACGCCCACATCTCCGGCATCCAGTCGTATGGCATCTACTGCGAGATTGACGAGAACCACTGCGAAGGCATGGTATCTATGCACGACCTCGACGATGACTACTACGACTTCGACGAGCGCAACTACTGTCTGGTGGGCCGACGCCATCATAACAAATACCAGTTGGGCGACCCCATCCGCATCAAAGTGGCTCGCACCAATCTGGAGAAGCGTCAGCTCGACTTTGTCTTGGCAGACAAATAACCCATTAGACCCATTAACCCCATATAATTTATTAATAAGGTACGCATGAAAGAAAACAATCGCATCATGGCCGCAGCCATCATCGCTGTAGGCATCATCTGCTTGGGATGGTATCTCAAGGCAGGTATTGACAACTTTGCCAACAAAGACCGTCATGTAACAGTCAAGGGACTGGCTGAACGCGAGGTGCCAGCCGACAAAGTGACGTGGAGCATTGGTACGAAGGTGACAGGTAACGACCTGCCGATGCTTTACGAGAACATCAACCTGCAGACGCAGAAGATTAAGCAGTTCCTGCTGAAGTACGGACTGCCAGAGAAGGAGATTACCGTTAATCCTCCCTCCATCACCGATTTGGAGGCACGCGAGTGGGGCGACAACCAGAAAGCATTCCGCTACATCGTCAACACCACGATTACGGTGGCTACCAGCAAGGTGGCAGAGGTCAACAAGGCCATCTCCAGTCAGGCCGAGCTCCTGAAGCAGGGCGTGGCGCTGGGCGAGAACTTCCCACAGTACGAATATGCGTCGTTCCAGCAGATGAAACCGGAGATGATGGCCGAGGCTATCAAGAACGCTCAGAAGACTGCTGCCCAGTTTGCAGAGGCCAGCGAGTGTGACCTCGGCAAAATCGTCACTGCTGACCAAGGACAGTTTTCCATCGACAACCGCGACGATAACACACCGTATATAAAAAAGTTACGCGTAGTTACTACAGTAACTTATTCACTGAAAGATTAAATGGCTGTCGACAGAATCTTGTCTGTTAACGATTTTTTGCAAATATTTCTCTCCAAAATGTGCTTATAATTTAGTTATATTTTGTATCTTTGCACTCGCTAAGAGTTTCCCGAAATGGGAAACTTTTTGCGAGACAAAAATGAAAAAGTTGTCCAAAACGGATAATTTCTTATTGCAAAGAGAAAGCAATAACTAAAGAATATACACATAAACAATGGAGATTAAGAATTTTACCATTACCAAACGCGACGGTTCAAAAGACTCGTTTTCGTTAGACAAAATCATGAACGCCATCGTCAAGGCGTTCGAGAGTGTGAATGTTCCTTCTGACCTGGGAACCATCTCAAAGATTATCAGTCACCTGGATATCAAGGACGATATCACGGTGGAGGATATCCAGAACCAGGTAGAGGAGGCGCTGATGCGTGAAGGCTTCTACAAGGTAGCCAAGTCATTCATGCTTTATCGCCAGCAGCACACCGAGGATCGTGAGACGTTGGCTAAGCTGCAGTTCCTGTCCGACTATATGGAGTCGGCTAATGCCGCTACCAGTTCGAAGTTTGATGCCAACGCCAATGTGGAGCACAAGAACATTGCCACGCTGATTGGCGAGCTGCCCAAGTCAAACTTCATCCGTCTGAACCGTCGTCTGCTTACTGAGCGCATCAAGAAGATGTATGACAAGGAGCTGGCCGACAAGTATATCGACCTGCTGACTCACCACTTTATATATAAGAATGACGAGACCTCGCTGGCCAACTACTGTGCTTCTATCACCATGTACCCATGGTTGATCGGTGGTACGACGGCCATTGGTGGCAACTCTACGGCTCCTACCAACCTGAAGTCGTTTGCCGGTGGTTTCATCAACATGGTGTTCATGGTCAGCTCGATGCTCGCTGGTGCTTGCGCTACGCCTGAGTTCCTGATGTATATGAACTACTTCATTGGTAATGAGTACGGCAAGGACTACTGGCAGCATCCCGACCAGCAGGCCGACCTCTCCTTGAAGAAACGTAGCATCGACAAGGTTATCACCGACTACTTCGAGCAGATTGTCTACTCCTTGAACCAGCCCACAGGTGCCCGCAACTACCAGGCTGTCTTCTGGAATGTGGCCTACTACGATCGCTACTATTTCGAGTCTATTTTCGGCGAGTTCTACTTCCCCGATGGCAGCAAGCCCGACTGGGACGGTCTCTCTTGGTTGCAGAAGCGCTTCATGAAGTGGTTCAACCAGGAGCGTACCAAGACCCTGCTGACCTTCCCCGTAGAGACCATGGCGCTGCTCGTCGACGAGAATGGCGAGCCCAAGGACAAGGAGTGGGGCGAGTTCACTGCTGAGATGTATGCCGAGGGTCACTCGTTCTTTACCTATATGAGCGACAATGCCGACTCACTCAGTTCTTGCTGCCGTCTGCGTAACGAGATTACTGACAATGGTTTCTCTTATACCTTGGGTGCTGGCGGTGTGTCTACCGGTTCGAAGTCAGTGCTCACCATCAACCTCAACCGTTGCGTGCAGTATGCCGTCAACCACAAGATGGACTATCTGGAGTACCTCGGTCAGGTCATCGACCTCTGCCACAAGGTACAGCTCGCCTACAACGAGAACCTCAAGGACCTGCAGGCTCACGGCATGCTGCCCCTGTTCGATGCAGGCTACATCAACATCGCACGCCAGTACCTCACCATCGGTATCAATGGTCTCGTAGAGGCTGCCGAGTTCATGGGACTGAAGATTACACCCAACGACGACTATAAGAAGTTTGTTCAGAGCATCCTCGGACTCATCGAAAAGTACAACAAGCAGTACCGCACCAAGGATGTCATGTTCAACTGCGAGATGATTCCTGCCGAGAACGTCGGTGTGAAGCATGCCAAGTGGGATCGTGAGGACGGCTACTTCGTACCACGTCGTTGAGGACGACTCGCTGAGCGTCATCGACAAGTTCAAGTTGCACGGTGCACCTTATATCGAGCACCTCACTGGTGGCTCTGCCCTGCACATGAACCTCGACGAGCACCTGTCTAAGGAGCAGTATCTGCACCTGTTGAAGGTGGCTGCCAAGGAGGGCTGTAACTACTTCACGTTCAACATCCCCAATACGGTATGTAACGACTGTGGCCATATTGATAAGCGCTACCTCAAGGAGTGCCCGCACTGCCATTCGAAGAATGTGGACTACATGACCCGCATCATTGGCTATCTGAAGCGCGTTTCTAACTTCTCGCAGGCTCGCCAGGAGGAGGCATCACGCCGCTACTATGCACACGCAGAATAATATTTAGCAGCGGACTACAGGACTCACCACAGAACACACAAGGTTCTGTAGTCCGCTGTAAATAAAAGGAATATGCTTAAATACGTAAACACAGGAATTGTTTTTCAGGAGATACCCGATGAGGTAACCTTAGCCATCAATATCTCCAACTGTCCATGTCACTGCCCAGGATGCCACAGCCACTATCTCTGGGACGACATAGGCATGCCGTTGGATACCGATGCCATTGATGCCTTCATCGAGCGTTACGGCGACGACATCACTTGCCTGTCCTTCATGGGCGGTGATGCCGACCCCGTAGGCGTCAACCAGCTCGCACAGTATATCCACGAGACCTATCCACAGTTCAAGGTAGCGTGGTACAGTGGCCGCCTCCGCGTGTCGTCAGCCGTCAACAAGGCCGACTTCGACTACCTGAAGGTAGGCCCCTACATCCAGCACCTTGGCTCCTTGAAGTCGCCCACCACCAACCAGCGCCTCTACCGCCAGCGCGAGGACGGCTCCTTCGAGGACATCACCTACCGCTTCTGGCGCCAGCGCGACATCGCCATCTGATGCGCCCGGCTCAATTTATACAGCTATTTAGGGGTCGTTATTAGGCTGATTAGCATCTGTATTAGCCTATCTAGGAACCGTATTAGGCTTATTTCTGGACTTATTCATAATGATCTTAAACTATGCCTTACGAAGACGGTAGGCGTAGATGGCAAGGAAGACGATGATGAGTAGCAGGACGGCTATCACACCATATAGGCAGTACTGCAGGTGTTGAGCTTGTTGCTCAGCCAGCTGGCGCTCTTTGGCATCTGTTTCATAGATAGTGGAAAGCAGTATGGCATCGGTACGCTTCTGTCTGACAAGGGCGGAGTCGTAGGCTTCGGCTATCTGGCTGGCTACACTGAGGGCAGAATCCTTGCGCCCTGCAAAGAGGTTGGCACGGTATTTGGGCAACAGATAGCGACCAATGTTTTCAAGGTCAGTTTCGAAGGCACTCTCTTGCATGTAACGATGAAGGAGCTGGTAGTGATCGGCGGCATCTTCGTAGCGCTCAGTCAGCATCAGGTATTCTGTGCTGTTGATGATATGCCCCAGTCGTTTCGAGGTGCGTGTGGAGAGATAGTCCCTGTAGGCACGCTCAGCGGCTATCGACCCTCCGCGTTTATGCTCCAGCAAGGCACGGCAATAGCAGATGTCGGCCTTCATCTCGTCGATATAGATAGTGTCTCGGTCAGAGCGGTTGCAGGCAATAGCAAACAGGGAGTCTTGTCGTTCTACCCAGGGAAGAGCCTCTGCATAGTTGCCTGCCTGGATATAGGCCAGCGCTACCGACTTCATGGTGTGCTGACTCTCACGGAAGTCGAGTGGGGCATGGTGGATTTTCAGCATGTTGTGAATATCGTTCAGCGCTGCCTGAAAACTCTGTGCCGCCTCTGCTTTCTGGCCGAGATAGAGATGGCTCTCACCAATCATTTCTGCTATATCGTGAAGACGCGTGAACTCGTCGCCCCCTGCTTCTCTCAGCTTCTTGTCGAAGACGTTGGCTTCGCGGAGGACTTCGTCGTAGCGCTTCATGTGGCACAACAGGCGGAGATAGTCCTTGCAGGTATAGTTATAGCACTCGAAGTCGCCCTGATCTTCCAGTTCGCTGGCGCTGACATCTGCCAGCTTGTAATAGAGGTTCAGCGACTTACGGTATTGACCACTGGAGTTATAGGAGATGGTGCGATAGAAGAGACCCCTGACTTTTGACAACTCGCCTTTCTTCTCCACACTGTCGATGACGGCGAGTGTACGAGGTATGTCACGCGTGTCGAAGGCAGAGAAGATGACGGAATCGACATGCGTGCGCTGGTTTTCATCGGTAATGCCACGATGCCGAGGCTCTTCGCCGCAACTCATGACAATAGCGGTGATTAGCGCAAGGATGGGGACAAGTACTGTCAGCTTCTTCATGACTCAGATGATTGATGTGTGGGTAATGTAAGTACCATACGGGTGCCGCCAACATAGAGGCTGTCAATGTCGAGGGTAGCGCCCAGTCGCTGAGCCAACTGACGGCAAAGGAAAAGACCCATGCCCAGACCTTCGTTGAAGTTGTTGAGCTTGGTGAACTGCGTGAAGGCGCGTTCCTGGTCTTCCTTCGGAATACCTGGACCATTGTCGGCAACGTAGAAACAGATGTTGCCTGCTTTCTGCTCACAACCGATGGTAATCTGTCCCTGTAGCGTATATTTGTTGGCATTATGCAGCAACTCGCTGAGAATCTTCGTCAGGTAAGCCTTGTTGGTGGTAACCGTCAGATTGTCTGCAGGAATCTGCACTTTCAGCTCTACGGTGTCTGGGTTGCGCATCACGATGTCGCGTACCACCTCCTGACAGAGTGCACTGCAATCAACGAGGTCGGTCAACGGTGTCTCGCCAGTCTGTTCCAGTTCCAGCACCTTCTTCCAGTTGTCAATGATGCTGGTGATGGTCTGACCGTTCAACTTGATTTCACGTGTGACATCATCCAAGTCCTTTTCGCCCATAAGACTATGACCGTCGCGCAGCACCTGAGCAAAACCGCTGATGATATTCAGAGGAGTACGTATCTGGTGGAACATATCCTGGATGAATGCCGTCTTCTTCTGGTCAGACTCTTCTGCCAGCGTCTTGGCAACTGTCAGTTCCTTGTTCTTTCGTTCTGTCTCACTGCGGGCCGTTTCCAGCTCAGCCACGTGACTGGCAATGGACTGTTGCATGGTATGGAAACTGTTCTGCAACTTACCCACCTCGTCGATGCGTGTGCTGGGAGGTATCTGACGGTCGAAATGTCCCGCTGCAATAGCGGTTGTCAGTCGGGTCAGCGTGGTGACAGGTTTCACAGTTCTGCGAATGATGTAATAACAGATGGCAAACATAAACAACAGACCAAAGACAATGATGCTGACAATGACCATAATCATGTTGTTGTAGTCCCTGAAGATATCCTCCTCAGGACACACAAGAACCAGTCGCCAACCAGAGTCGGACAACGGCTGTTGCAAAACCAGACAGTCGCGACGCTGCAGGTCGCTCATCTTGACGCCTTCCTTGCTGGAGGCTATGATGGTATTCTTGGCACCGACAAGGATGAAGTAGGAGTCAGGATAGTGCCATTCCTGCTTCAGTATCTCTGAAAGCATGCGCTGCGAGAGGTCTACTGATATGACGCCGACGGTCTGACCGTTGCTGGTGACCAGGGGCTTACAGTAGCTGGCTATGACGTCGCGTGAATAGATGCCGCTGGGGTTATAGTCGCGGAAGGGGTCTACCCAGCAAGCCTTGCCTTGCTTCATGGGTTGCTGATACCAGTCCATATCGAAGTAGCGGTACTTGTCGCTGCCTTCGTTCTCTGTCTCTATATGTCCTTCGTTATTAAAGGAGTAGGCGGAGAAGTAGTGGCCTTCGCTGGGGAAGTAGTCGGGCACCATCGCTATGCTACACCCGTTTAACATGGGATTGATGGTCAATATGCGTGCCGACAGTGCCAGCAATGAGTCGGGTTGCAGATTGCGAAGCACCTGCCAGTCGGTGTTGAGTGTGGCAACCTCTACTTCGTCCATGATGCCGGTGAGACGCTGCACGGTATTGGTGAGCATCTGTCCGGACTCTTCGATGGCGGCCTGCCGTACGGATGTTTTTGAACGGTGTATGAGGATGGCCATGGTCACGGCAAAGATTATCACGACGAACGTCAGGATGCTGACGCTCAGACGGATGGATACCGACTTGTTGATATATCTGATGACCGTATTCATATTCTTTTCATGCTCCCATTTTTTCTGCGCCAACGCCTATTCCCTGTGCTTCCTGTAAGTACTTGTCGAGAAGCGTAGTCACCTGATTGGTGTTTGCTAACATGTCATCGACGGTACTGCCGAAGTCCTCTGCTGTCAGGTCATGGTGATAGTCGCAGATGGAACGGGCTTCTGTCAGGATATTCCTTACGGGCTGTTCCATCTCCTCCGACATCTGGTGCAGCACGTTAGTCTTTAGTTGTTCCTCCTCCTTGATGCGGTTGTAGGCGATGCCCAGTTCCTGGTTCTGCTGCTCCAGTGTTTCTGTCTCCTGACGCAGCTGACCAATGTATTGGCGGAGGGCCTGCTGCATCTTCCTGAATCGTCGCTGCAGCGTACCAATCTCGTCAGGACGTTTGCTGTCAGGCACTTCATCGGCAAAATCTCCTTCCGCTGTCAGTGTGGTAAAGTTGGCAAGCCGTCTGAGTGAACGCAGGTTGCGGTCAACGATTACAAGACAGAACACGAGCAACAGCAGCAATCCCACCGCCATGATGATGCGTGCTGTACGATACAGCTTGTTGTAGGACGCGAAGATGTCGCTCTCAGGACAGATGATGGCTACGCTCCAGCCCGTATATTTAAAGGGCTTGTAGAATACGTAGCAGGGTTCATCATTGATGTTCACAATGTGATTACCTGTCTCTCCTGCCAACATGGCTTCGCCAATGCCTCTCCAAATGGAGTCCTCATGTTCCATGGTCTGGGTGAACACCGTTTCATAGAACAGCTTTGTTGTGTCGGGATGCACCAGATAGGTGCCACCCTTGCCCAGCAAGATACTATAGGAATGGGGGTAGGGTTTAATCTTGCTGATGGTAGAGGAGAACCAGTCGAGTCGGATGTCAATAGAGAGCACACCCACCACCTGGTTCTTCGCATCGTGAATGGGCAGGCTGTAGCTGGAGAAGATATCCTTGATGACGATGCCTTCTTTGGTGTCTTCATAATAGGGTTCTATCCAGTAGGGCTTGTCGAGCAGCGAAGGGATGAGATACCAGTCCATGCAGTGGTATTGGTAATAGTCCGTGCCCACTTGCTTGGTCTGTATGGAGTCTGCAT
This sequence comes from uncultured Prevotellaceae bacterium, assembly GCA_900316265.1. Lineage (GTDB taxonomy): Bacteria > Bacteroidota > Bacteroidia > Bacteroidales > Bacteroidaceae > Prevotella. The sequence goes on from ONCH01000004.1 coordinate 82,099, forward strand.
TGTGATAGGAGTAGGCACAGAAATAACGGCCTTTCTCTTTATAATAGTAAGGTTCGAAGCTGATGCTGCAACCCGTCAGATTAGGATTGCTCTCCAGCACCTTCCTGCTATAGTCGAACATAAGGTCTGGTTGGTCAAGATGACTCTCAATGACTACCAGCATGTTGTTGGCTGCTACCTCGGCACTATGCAGGGTGTTGTCAATATGCAGCACGGCACCCTCAATGGTCTTGGTGGCCTTGTTCCAAGCCTCTTCACGCACCACCTCGCGTGTCTCGGAGAACATGAGGGTAAAAGCCGTGGTAAAGATAGCTGCCACGAAAACCACCACCCAGAAGCTCAGTCGCCTGGATAGAGAGCTGCGCACATATCGTATCACCCACTTCATAAGCCCATTATCTCCTGATATGTTACCGGACGTGCTATCAGTCCACTCTCTGTCATCATTTGCGAGGCTTTCTCTACCATGTCTTCTCGCACACGGAACTCACGTTTGCCACTGTCCTTGTTGATTTGTAGTCGCAGACATTCCTCCAGCATCAGTTTCTGCATGTGTCGGTTGGTGGGAGAATGATACTTGCGAACATATTTCATGACGATGTCGAGTGCTTCCTTGGGATGAGCGGCTGCCCACTCCCAGCCGCGACGACTGGCCTTGGCAAAGTTCTGGCAGGCAGTACGGTGTTTCTCAAAATAGTCACGCTTCACATAGACGCCCATCTCCTGGATGTTGTAGTCGTGGTCAGAGAACCGGTAGATACTCTCGTCAGTGAACTTGAAGCCAGACTGAAGCAACTGGTAGTACTCATTATAGCTTACGACCATAGTGGCATCGACAGCACCGCTAAGGAACAGGTTGATACCGCTGGTAAAGCGCACCCATTTATAATGTGTTCCTTCACGACGATCCATAATGAAGGTCAGGTAGTTGGGGTCGGAATTGAAAATAGCCACCTTCTTGCCCTTCATCTTCAGGGGGTTGGTGTCCCAGCGTGAGATGAGCATGTTACTGCTGTTCATGGATTCCTGGAAGATGTTTACCAACGGGAATCCTTGGGAAATGAAGTCCATAGCCGATAGGAGCGAAAACATAGCGGCGTGACACTGTTGGGACTTCAGTCGTGTCAGTGCTGAACTAGTCAGGGTGGGGTGCTGAATATCGACATCAAGACCTGCCTCCTTGTAGAACCCACGCTCGTAGGCTACATAATAACCAGCAAACTGTGCCTGAGCCATCCATGCAGTGGTAAACACGAAACGCTCATGTTGCGCCCTTGCAATGATGGTTGATAGCAACAACAACGTTGTTACTATGGCCAATCGTCGATAGTTTTTACCTTTCATGCCTAGTTAGTGCTTTCTAAGCTGCAAAGGTAAAAAAAATAATTGAAAAGAGAAAGTTTTTTGGTGTAAAACTACACAATTTTATTCAAAATTACCTATTCTTCAGGTCGTGGCTGGTCAACTGAAGGATAGCCTTTGACAAACGAAGCAAGCGCTCGCTGTCGTTACTCTCATTGGCAATCATGCTGTTGGCATCAATGTCGTAGGCCATCCAACCTGTAGTGTCATACACAGATACGCAACTGGTAGAGTTGTGATAGGCCATCGGCTGACGATAGCTGTTGCTAGCGATGTCACGGCTAAAACGGAAGTCGTCGTGACGGATACCCAACTGGCCAAGTAGGGTGGCGGCGAGATCGCTCTGGTTGCAGAGACAGTCAATAACAACAGGCTGGCGGACGGCACCACCTACCCACAGCATGGGGATATGGTTGTAGAGACGCGTGCTCTCGTCAATGCCTTTGTAGCGATAGCCGTGGTCGGGCAGAATGACAACCAATGTGTTCTTCCAAGTGGGTGTCTTGCGCAAGTCGTCGATAAAACGGCCAATGCACTGGTCTAGGTAGTTGAAGGCATTATACACCTCATCATCCAACACCTTCGTGGGGACGTCCCATGGTTCATGGCTGGATAGGGTGAGCAGCGTCTTCATCCAAGGTTTGTTGTTCTGTTCTTTCTGGATATCAGCTAAGAGCGTATCGAACATAATATCATCGCGCACACCCCATTGACAAGTGGACTGTTCGTCACTCGTGTAGTCGGCTTTCCATACCAGATGGTCGTAGCCCGTCCCCAATACGTAGCTCCGCATATTGGTGAAGTTGATGTCGCCACCATAGTAGAAGGTGTTCTGATAGCCAGCCTGTCCAAGAGAATGGGCTATCGATGGCATCTTGCGACTCTTCTCAGGTACCTTCATGACTGACGTGACGGGGAAAGCCGGATAGCCACTGAGGATACTCACCATACCTTTGTCGGTGCGCCATGAGTTGGCGTAACACTCTGAGAAATAGATGCCTTCCTGTGCCAACTGGTTCAAACGAGGCGTTATCTCTGGATGACCACCTATCTCTGTAAACTGTCCACCACAACTCTCCATGACGATAATTAGGATGTTGGGGCGCTGAGTAGTAAGCAAGGTGTCAGCATTCGTACTGTCGGTATAGAACAGACTATCAGTCAGTGCTTTACACTCGTCATCAGGCATGTAGTTGTAGCTGACGATGTAGCTGCCTGACTTTCCTAACGACGAGAGGAACGAGAAGACAGGATTGACAGCAGCATGGTTTAAGAACTGATTCTGTGAGAAATACACCTGTCCGATGTTCGTCGTTGACTCACCCAGACCACCGCGAATACCAATGATGATAGGTCCAATGAGTAGCAGGGAAACGATGGTGCCCAGTATGCGATGGTATGCACGCTGAAAACGAGTGTGAAGACTGGTAAAAGCTAGATAAATGAGTACTACTAGTATAATTAGCATGACTAGCCTCAATAACAAATAGCCTGTCGTCACGCTGGCCATAGCTTCTGTAGGTGTCTCCAAATACTGCAGACACGATGCATCGAGTTTGAAGCGCCAGAAAGGGTAGAGGCTAGTGTCAGCGACAAAAGCCAACGAGAAGGCCACAGCCACCACCATATTATATATAAGGTACGCGATGCGAGGCATCTTCACCCATAGCGAGAAAATAGTAAGCAGGAAGGGTACGCAAAAGAAATAGAGCGCTGTAGAAAGGTCAAGCGATAGACCGTGCCACACGACAGCGGCATAGTCGCTCAACGATAGACTCTCGCCACATGCCAGCATAAACACCAACTTGGCAACCACGAACAATGCGATAGTCACCAAGTAGTATTTCAGCAGGTATAGTGCGCGCTGTAACATCTATTATCTCTTATCCTTTATCTATTATCTCACCCAATAGAGTAGCACTCGTTGAACCCGTGATGCGGACGCGCACCGTCTCACCGATATGGTGATTGCCTTTGTTGACAACGACTGCCTTGTTCTGTTCCGTACGTCCCATCAGCTGCTCACGGCTACGCTTCGAGAAAGCTTCCAACAACACATCGAATTCCTTTCCCTCGTCTTTCTTGTTCTGCTGAGCAGAAATCTCAGTCTGCAGGGCGATGAGTTCGTTCAGACGGCGTATCTTCTCTTCCTCAGGAACATCGTCGGGCAAGTGTTTCGAGGCGTAGGTGCCAGGACGCTCCGAGTATTTGAACATAAAGGCAGAGTCGTAGCCCACCTCACGCATCAGCGACAAGCTGAGCTGGTGGTCTTCCTCCGTTTCACTGTGGTATCCTACAAAGATATCCGTTGACAGTCCGCAGTCGGGGATAATGCGACGGATAGCGGCCACACGGTCCAGGTACCATTCGCGGGTGTACTTGCGATTCATCAGTTTCAGAATACGGTCCGAACCACTCTGCACAGGCAGGTGGATGTGCTTGCAGACATTAGGCATCTCAGCTATGACACGCAGGGTCTCGTCGCTCATATCTTTTGGATGGCTCGTGGTGAAGCGGATACGCATCTGGGGGGCCTCCTCAGCTACGCGGCGTAAGAGATTGGGGAAACCAATCTCTGCATTATAGCTGTTTACATTCTGTCCCAGTAGCGTTATTTCCTTGAAGCCACGGTCGCGCAGGTCGCGTACCTCTCTTAATATACTCTCCAAATCACGGCTGCGCTCACGACCACGGGTGTAAGGCACGATGCAGTAGTGACAGAAATTGTTGCAACCGCGCATGATGCTGACGAAACCACCTATCTTGGCACCATGCAGGCGCTGGGGCACGATGTCCTTGTAGGTCTCACTAGTGGATAGTTCGATATTCATCGCCTTATGACCCGTCTCTGCCTGTGCTATCAGGTCGGGTAACGACAGATAAGCATCAGGACCAGCCACTAGGTCACAGTGGTGGTTCTCCAGTAGGTCGTCCTTTACGCGCTCAGCCATACAGCCAAGAACACCGATAATGAGCTTGCGTTTGCGACGCAAGGCATCGAGGGCGTCGAGGCGATGATAGATTTTCTGCTCAGCATTGTCGCGTACTGAGCAGGTGTTCAGGAATACGGCATCAGCATCATCCAGCTGTTCCGTGGTCTCATAGCCAGCCATCTGCATCACGGAGGCAACAACCTCCGAGTCTGCGACGTTCATCTGACATCCATAAGTTTCTATAAAAAGTTTCTTCATTTGCTATTGTTACTTGGGCTGCTTGCCGATGTAGGCGAGGATGCCACCGTCCACATAGAGCACATGGCCATTGACAGCATCCGAGGCATGAGAAGCCAGGAAAACAGCAGGACCACCTAGTTCCTCAGGATTGAGCCAGCGACCTGCAGGGGTCTTGGCACAGATAAACGAGTCGAACGGATGACGGCTGCCATCGGCCTGACGCTCACGGAGCGGAGCAGTCTGGGGCGTGGCGATGTAGCCAGGACCAATGGCATTGCACTGGATGTTATACTCACCATATTCTGAGCAGATATTGCGGGTTAGCATCTTCAGACCACCCTTGGCGGCAGCGTATGCGCTGACAGTTTCACGTCCTAGCTCAGACATCATTGAGCAGATATTGATAATCTTACCTTCGCGGCGCTCTATCATCTCAGGTATCACGGCCTTGGTCATAATGAATGGACCCACCAAGTCGATGTCGATGACTTGCTGGAACTCTTCGCGTGTCATCTCGTGCATGGGGATGCGCTTGATGATGCCGGCATTATTGACGAGGATGTCAATATGTCCCAATTCCTTGCGGATGTCAGCTACCATCTTCTGTACGTCGGCCTCGTTGGTGACGTCACAGATATATCCATGTGCCTTGATGCCCTTAGCCTCATAATCAGCCAGTGCTTTGTCCATGTGTTCCTGTCCACGACAGTTGAAAGCAATCTCTGCACCTGCCTTAGCCAATGCCTCGGCCATGGCGAAACCAATACCATAGGCAGCACCAGTTACCAGCGCTACCTTACCTTCCAATGAAAAAAGATTCTGCATAGTATAATTGTCTTTAATAGTTTATTATGCTGCAAAGGTAATCATTATTTATGAAAAAAGAGTGGATTGCACCACTCTTTTTTCCGTAAACGTTGTCCAAGGCGGATTCGAACCACCACAAACAGAACCAAAACCTGTTGTGCTACCATTACACCATTGGACACCAATATGCGTTAAGCGGGTGCAAAGGTAAGAAATATTTAGCATATTGCCAAATTATTTCTTGCCTTTTTACTTTTTTACCCTTTTACCTTTACTTGACAATCAGCAGATAGTAGTTCTTCTTACCTTTCTGTGCCAGTAGGTACTTGCCGTCGATGAGGTCGTCGGCAGTAATCAGACGCTGCGGGTCAGTCACCTTCTCCTTATTCAGAGAAACACCGCCGCCCTGCACCATCTTGCGCATTTCGCCCTTAGAGGGGAAGACGGGAGCAACGGTGGTCAGCAGTTCGATAGCGGGCTGCCCCAGCTGATCGGTGCCAATCTCGTGCTTCTCAACACCATCGAATACATCGAGGAAGGTCTGCTCGTCGAGACGCTCCAGAGCTTCCTTGGTAGATTTGCCAAAGAGAATGTTCGAGGCCTCAATAGCCATGTCAAGGTCTTCCTTAGAGTGAACCATCACGGTAACCTCCTCAGCCAAACGCTTCTGAAGTATGCGACGACCGGGGTCCTGCTTATGCTCCTCAACGAGAGCATCAATAACGTCTTTCTCCAACGAAGTGAATATTTTGATATAGCGCTCAGCATCGTCGTCAGAGACGTTCAGCCAGAACTGGTAGAAGCGGTATGGGGTTGTGCGGTTACGGTCCAGCCAGATATTGCCGCTTTCAGTCTTACCAAACTTCTTGCCATCGCTCTTCGTAATCAGCGGACAGGTCAGGGCGAAGGTCTCGACTTCATTTCCCAGTGTGCGGCGGATGAGCTCCGTACCAGTAGTCATGTTACCCCACTGGTCGTTACCGCCCAGCTGCAGCTTCACGCCATAGTGCTGGTAAAGGTAGAGGAAGTCGTAGCCCTGCAAGAGCTGGTAGGTAAATTCGGTGAATGACAGACCGTCGCGAGCAGTACCGTTCAGGCGCTGCTGCACACTCTCCTTAGCCATCATGTAGTTGACGGTGATATGCTTACCTACTTCGCGGGCGAAGTCAAGGAATGTGAAATTCTTCATCCAGTCGTAGTTGTTAACCATCAGGGCTGCATTGGCGTCCTTGCTTTCAAAGTCCAGGAACTTAGCCACCTGCTTCTTGATGCACTCCTGGTTGTGACGCAGCGTCTCGTCGTTCAGCAGGTTACGCTCCTGCGACTTACCAGAGGGGTCACCAATCATACCAGTAGCACCACCTACCAGGATAACGGGACGGTGACCACAACGCTGCAGGTGACGCAGCATCATAATACCACAAAGGTGACCAATATGCAAGGAGTCGGCCGTGGGGTCTGTACCCAGATAGGCTGTCACCATTTCTTTCTGCAACAGTTCCTCCGTACCTGGCATCATCTGTGCCAGCATACCACGCCACTTCAATTCTTCTACAAAATTCTTCATATCTTATTCTTATTTATTCCTTTGCACTGGGATTCAGTTACTCGTCCTTACGGTCGTCGATATTGTCCCCTTCGGTAGGAGCCATCTCTGTCTCGAAATCAGTAATACCGGCCTTAACGAGAATGTCGTACCACTGAATGAGCTTCTTGATGTGTGAGTTCTGAACACGGTCCTGATCCCATTCGGGCAATACTTTTGAGAAATATTCGTGGAGCTCGGCGGGAGTAGCCTTTTTGAAGTTGACGCTGCAGGGTTTACCACCTTCCAGGTCACGCATAGAGGCAAGTACCTTCATAAGGGGCACGTCTTCAGTCTCGGTGAACATGGCAATGTCAGCCAGTGATGTGATGCGGTCACTTCCGAAGGCTGGCATACGCTTGTGGGTATCGTCCAGAGCCTCGACGATGAGACTGTTAGTGGCACGTGTTACTAATTTGTAGAGTCCGGGCTTACCGGAGATTGCTAAAATGGTCTGTTTCATATTTCTTATCTTTTTATTGTTTTCTTAATTATATCATCAATTTGCTTGTCAAGATTCTGCTTGCCGTCGTTGACGATTTCGTAGTCGGCACGGCGCTGGAGTTCGGCTTGTGGCCATTGGCGCTGCATCCACTGGAGCGCTTTCTCGCGAGTGATGCCGTCACGCTGCATGACGCGCTGGATACGTACATCTTCTGGGGCGGTGACCACGATGACGCGGTCAACCAGTTTGCTGGCGCCTGACTCATAGAGAATGGCGCTCTCCATCCATTGATAACCGCTCTCCTCAAAATCACGGAAGACAGCGGGGTGGACGATGCTGTCAATCTTCTTGGCATTGGCCTCGCTCTCCAGCAGGAAACGCGCAATATCGGCTTTTTCTAAGGAACCAATAAGCTGCAATAACTGCTGACGGACATCGTCCGATGTACGGATAATACGCTTAGCAGCTTGGTCGCAGTCGTAAACCTCGATGCCACGAGTCATGAGAAGCTGGCAGACATAGCTCTTGCCAGAACCGATACCTCCCGTAATACCTATCTTCATTCGTCTTCTATCAGATAGTCTACTTGTTTGGTATCGAGAACGGCATGGCTGACGCCACGCGGTACCTCGCGGAGGTAGAGGTTGCACTTCTCCTTATGACTTTCCGTAATCTCACGGTAGTCAGCAACAACCTTAAAGTCGTCAGCACGTAGAGCGCGTATCTGACTGACACCTGCCACGAAGTGTACCTTGGCATAGCGTGGGAAGGTGCGCAATACCTTGCCTTTTGGCAAGTTGAGACAGTGGATGGGTACGTTACTGATGGTCTCCTCGGTGAGCACGTCAGTGTAGAAGCGGATCTGCACACGGTCGGGGACAACCTTGACATCAGGGATGTGAGCCAGCTGACAGTCAATAGTCAGTGAGTCGCGGAAGTTGACGAAGTTGAGCGCCTCAGTATAGACGGCACGAATGCTGTCGAGTTTCTCTTTAGAAGCATAGATTTCTACGCTGTCGGGCAGATACTCCACATTTGAGATGAAGTAGAGCTGGTCAGGGATGACGCGGCCTGCCCAACGGACAGGAACGCGGCGGCACTCACCATTGTTATAGGAGAATTCCAGATGGTCGGGCTTGACGGCAGTGACCTTCGACGAGAGTTCCATACGCTGTTCTATCATGCGCTTCAAGTCGTTGGTGCCCACGACACCAGTACCACGTCCTCGATCGTAGATCTTAAACGGTATCTGGATAGTACCCAAACGATCAGTATAGAGGTAAACCATCATGACCCAACCTTTGTCGCGGATGGTGGCACGCACCGTGTCAACAGGTACTGAGGTGAGCACCACATTTTTAGGGATGCCTACTACCCGTATGGGTATCTTAATGTCCTTCTCGTAGGTTTCGTTCAGCGTGATGACCAGCCAGAAGATGCCTGAGAGGAAGAGGAAGAATACGAAGATAAGGAACTGCTTGTTGACATTGCTGAACAAGAAATTCCTGATAGTGATAAATATCCGTTTGATACCCATCGTTTCTTACCTCTCACTTCTCACCACTCACCTCTTACTTCTGCATCGGTGTGCTGGCAGTGTCCTTGTAGACGTAACCTTTGTCGACCTTGATAACCACACCGTCGGCAATCTTTACGTCGATGATGCCAGTAGCCAAGTCAATCTTCTTTACAGTACCATAGATACCACCACCAGTGACAACGGCAGTACCCTCAGAAAGGTTGTTCTGGAAACTCTGAATCTCCTTCTGACGCTTCTGCTGGGGACGAATCATAAAGAAGTACATGATGGCAAAGATGGCAACCATCATAATCAGAAAACTGGTCATGCTGCCACCGCCCTGGGCGGCCTGTGCAGCGAGAATAATCTGTGTCATGTTTATTGTCTGTTATTTGTTGTTTTCTTTGGTTCGATATGCTTAAGCATGTGACCTGTCTCAATGAGGTGGCGTGCAATGGCATCGAGCATGCCGTTGATATAGCCGGCACTGCGTGGGGTGGAGTAGAGCTTAGCAATCTCCACATACTCGTTGATGCTGACATTGACGGGAATACTGGGGAACGTCATCATCTCGGCAATGGCTATCTGCATGATGACAATATCCATATAGGCCAGACGTGAGAAGTCCCAGTTGCGGGAAGCATCACTCATGAAATGTTGGTATTGATCGGCGTTCATGATGCTGGCGCGGAACAGCTTGCGGGCATAGTCTTTATCTTCCTCGCTGTCGTATTCTGGTAGCAGCTCCTGATGCCCCTTCTTCTTCTCGTCAAAGCGCTTGATGGTTTTTATGACGAAAGTGTCGACAATCTCCTTGTCGTCATTCCAGTAGATGCTCTGTTCCTCCAATAGGTTATCGAGGTCAGGATTGCCTTCAATGAGGGTGCGATACAACTTACGCCACAATTCACGGTCGGCGTCATAACTGTCTTCGCTCGAGGCCATATAGTCCTGATAAATCTGGCTCTCGGTAATCTGTGTGTAGATCTTCTTCAGAAATTCTGGTTCGTCATTCCAGTTCTTCTTCTGCGTCTCCATGAATTCGTTGAGCATCTTGTTTTCCTCCAACTGCATGGCAAAGCGGTTCATGATAAATTTTTGTGACGGCATCTCTGTACCTTCACGCTGTGCACGCGATTGAGCGACCTCGACATGGCGACGAGCTTCCTGGGTGATGCCCACAATGAGGGCTAACAAGTAATTGTAAAGGTCATAGGCTTTCGACAGGCTGAATGTCAGTTCTTTCTCAGCGGTGTCGATGTTCTTACTTCCATTCTGATAGTAGGCGTAGGTTAACTGGACGACCTTAATCCTGATGAGTTCTCTGTTAATCATAATTCTTGTGTAAAAATAGCTATTTGATACTCTTATCAAGGTGCAAAGGTAGTGCAAATTAAGCAAAAAACCAAAAGAAAACGGCATTTCTTTTATTTTTTTATCCTTTTATTTTTTTATTCTCTCTTTTTTTCGTACCTTTGAAACTCCGTTTCGAAAGTACTTTCGTTCGAAAAAACAAAGAAATTTGGATTTTTCTTTGGTTTTTTGCTCACTTATTCGTACCTTTGCAGCCGCTTTTCGCATCGTGTGATGGTGGATTAAGCGCTACAAACTTAATTTTAGAGTAACACATTATTAAAAAATGAAAGAAATTAACGTAAACGGTCAGAAGCGCACCGACACAGGCAAGAAGGCCTCTAAGTTGCTTCGTAAGGAGGGCATGGTTCCCTGCAATCTGTATGGTGAGAAGAAGGGTGAGAACGGTCTGCCCGAGGCTATGGCTTTCACTGCATCAATGGCTGAGCTCCGCAAGGCTGTGTACACTCCACACGTATATGTTGTAAATCTGAACATCGACGGTAAGGAGCACAAGGCTATTATGAAGGAGTTGCAGTTCCATCCTACAACTGATGCACTGCTGCACGCTGACTTCTTCGAGATCAACGAGACCAAGGCTATCACTGTTGGTATCCCTGTTAACATCGTAGGTCACGCTCAGGGTGTTCGTGATGGTGGTCGTCTGAACCTCTCTATCCGTAAGATTGACGTGAAGGCTCCTTACAAGCAGATTCCTGAGAAGCTGGACATCGACGTTACCGAGCTGCAGCTGGGTAAGGCCATCAAGGTTGGTTCACTGAGCTTCGAGGGTCTGGAGATTGCTACTCCGAAGGAGGTTATCGTATGCTCTGTTAAGGCTACTCGTGCTTCTCGTTCAGCTGCCGCTGAGGCTGCTGCCGCAGAGTAATTATGGACAAGTACTTAATTGTTGGTTTGGGTAATCCTGGCGACGAATACGCCGAGACCCGCCACAACACTGGATTTATGGTATTGGACGCTTTCGCTAAGGCGTCCAATATCGTTTTTGAGGATAAGCGTTACGGCTATGTCGCTGAAACCACACTGAAGGGTAGAAAGGTTTTCCTGTTGAAGCCTACGACGTTTATGAACCTCAGCGGTAATGCCGTACGCTACTGGCTGAACAAGGAGAACATTGAACAGAGCCATCTGCTAGTTATTAGCGATGATGTGGCTATCCCCGTAGGTCAGTTCCGCCTGAAGGCCAATGGCAGCAATGGTGGCCATAACGGTCTGGGGCATATCCAGCAGTTGATAGGACAACAGTATGCCCGTCTGCGTATGGGCATTGGCAACGACTATCCTATCGGTATGCAGATAGACCATGTGCTTGGACGTTTCCCTGCCGAGGAACTGGAAAAGCTGCAGCCTGCTATTAACCTCGGTGTCGATATTATCAAGAGTTTTGTTTTGGCTGGTATCGACATTACGATGAATCAGTATAATAAATTGGGTAAAGGCCCTAAGCCAACAGCAAATAGCCAAAAGCCAAATGCCAATGAATGAAGCTCGCATAGATAAATGGCTATGGGCTGCACGTATCTTCAAGACACGTAGCATTGCCGCCGACGCTATCAAAAATGGTCGTGTCACCATTCAAGGCGTTAACGTCAAACCCTCACGCATGGTGAAGGTAGGCGAGGTCGTCAGCGTGCGTAAGCCGCCCGTGACCTATTCTTTCAAGATACTGCAGACCATCGAGCAGCGTGTCGGTGCGAAACTGATTCCCGGCATCTACGAGAATGTAACACCGCCCGACCAGTATGAACTGTTGGAGATGAATCGCATCAGTGGTTTCGTCAATCGTCAGCGTGGTACGGGACGTCCCACGAAGAAGGAGCGCCGTGCACTGGATGAATTCGTAGGGCCGTCACTGGAAGGTGGTTTTGACGATTTCGATTGGGACGATAGTGATGACGATAATCTTTGATATCCTATTTATAATATTAGGTGTCTGGTGCGTGCTAAAGGGTGCCGACTACTTGACGGAGGGCGCAGCCGCCGTGGCCCGTCGTATGCATATCCCTGAGATGATTATCGGTCTGACCATTGTAGCTGCCGGTACGTCTGCTCCTGAACTTTTTGTTAGCGTGGTGTCAGCGTTGAAGGGCACGTCGGATATGGCGGTAGGTAACGTGGTGGGTTCGAACATCATGAATACTATGTTGATAGTGGGTGTTGCTGCTATGGTGGCTCCGATGAATATCAGCAAGAACACCGTTAAGAAAGACTTACCGTTTACCGTTGCAGCTTCCATGCTGTTGCTGTTCCTTGCCTTCGATCATTTCTTGGGACATGTAGGTGGATTTATGCTATTGGCTGGATTCACCCTGTTTATGGCTTATTCCATTTATAGCGCCAGTCGTTCACCAGAACTTGACAGCAACGATCAGGTCGCACAGATGTCTAAGTTGAAGAGTGCTATCTTTGTTCTCGGAGGTTTACTGCTACTTATTGTCGGTAGTAACGTCTTCGTAGACCATGCCTCGCAGCTGGCGTTGTCAATGGGTATCAGCGAGGGCGTTGTTGGTTTGACGGTAGTGGCTGGTGGAACATCGCTGCCAGAGTTGGCTACTACGGTGGTAGCTGCCCGTAAGGGACAATCTGCACTGGCCATAGGCAACGTCATTGGTTCCAACGTATTTAATATCCTGCTTATCTTAGGACTGACTGCAACTATCCATCCCCTTCAAATTGAAGGCATCACCACCATTGATATGGCAGTGATGCTCTTGTCGGTATCCTTTGTATGGATATTCTGTTTTACCCGTCTCAAGGTTGAACGCTGGGAGGGTGCCACTTTGTTGGTAGGCTATTTGGCCTACCTTATATGGCTTATCGTGTCTCTGTAGCTTTGGCTCCTGCGGGGAAAGTACCGCATACCAGTTCATTGAGGTACACTTCTAGATTGGTGTATTTGGCAGTCAGGTTGTAGGCGCTGGGTTTGAAGTCGCTGATGGATTTGTCAGTTACACCTATTGCTCTCATCTGCTCCACTTCCCATTCGTCAGGTATGCCATCTTTGTCCGTATCAGTAATTGCGGTGCCAGTATCAAAAGTGGGGTAGCCTGGCGTGTCACTAACAGCATTGATAAGTCTGCCTGTACCATTCTTGACGTCGTTGGTAATTCGCAAGTCGACTGCATCGCGCTTCAGTGAGGCACCGGCATAGGTCAGCACCGTATTATAGGCATTGTCTGACGATTCTATAAATGAAACTGTTGCCAGTCCTTCTGTCCAACGGCTGCTTAGTTCGGTCATTGATTTTGTATCACGGGTTTCTTTCGAATCTTTGTGAATATTGTCCCATGTAGCTGCTGTACCATTAACCATGTTATCCTCAACAAATAGCTTGGCTGGGTAGGCGGTCTTTCCAGACAGACCAACATACTTGTTGCAGTTTTCGCAGAGAGAGGTCAGTTGCATCAATCGCTTCTTACTCCCACTGCTGGTGCTGGAACCTGCCTTGTAGCAGTTACCAATCATATTAATATGGAACAAGTTGGACTCTGAGGCAGTCTCGCCACCATAGGTGCTATTTCCGCCCCAGTTATAGACTACATTATTAATATAGTCGATTGGTCCAAGAAACTCATGGCCGACATATTGGTGGTCGAAGCGTGGGTTACGTGAGTCGTGGTGTGCCAGCAGGTTATGGTGGTAGGCTGCGTTTCTGCCACCCCAGATGCCACCATAGCCGTGGTTCCCTTTGCTATGACCCGAAAGTTTAAGACTCTCAGAGATGATGCAGTACTGCATGGTGAAGTTCTCAACACGTGAGAAGGAAGCGCATTCGTCCGTACTCCACGATACTGAACAGTGGTCGATGATGATGTTCTTACCACCCTTGCCACCCAGCGCATCGCCATCGTCAGCATCGAAATTGCTCTTATCAATGTTTTGGTCACCCATGCGGAAACGCAGGTAGCGCAGAATAATGTTGCTACCACTGATATAGACAGGATAGCCCGCAATGGTAATGCCGTCGCCAGGTGCTGACTGTCCAGCAATGGTGATGTCCGACTTGTTGATGTTCAATCGGCTCTGTAGATCAATCTTTCCTGCGATAGCAAAGACGATGGTGCGCTTGCCGCTACTGATAGCTGCCCGTAACGTGCCTGGTTGATTGTCATCGGCCAGACTGGTAACAATATATACATCACGCTCGGCACCACCTGTGGCGATGGTACTGGCACCACCGTCTGCACCAGGGAATGCCAACACACGTGCTGGGGTGTAATTCTTTAACGTTGCGGACTTCGGAGTGTTGCTGTCAGGAGAATTGCCATTGTCGTCACTTCCTCCACATGCTGTCAGTGGTAGCAGTGTTGTAAGTAGCAGAAGTAATTTGCGTAAATTTTTGTTCATTAGTCGTTTGTCACTTGACAGTAATGGGATGACATGATGCCATCCCATTACATTGTTTATTGAGTATAATGCTATAATCTTACTTAATCCAGCGTGGGTCACCAGCCTCCTTGTCCTTGGCCTTGCCACTGACGGTGAAGTCACCGGTCTCAGCATTTGCGAACGGATCGTCGGTCAGCTCTGTACCATTCTCATCATAGAATCTGATGGTCACAGCACCGTCTTTCTGCTCAGCATTGTCGCCAGCTTTCACGAGGTTCTTAGTGTTGTAGTAGCAGTTGTTGCTGAACGTAGGTACAGCAGTGTTCTTCTGCTCACTGAAACCGCGCTTGTTGACGAATCCGGATACGATGTTGTTTGTCCAGTTGATGGTGTTACCAGCAAAGCGGACATAGAGCAGACGATAGTTGGCATCACCATTACCGACATTGTGCAATGTGCAGTGGTCAATAGTGATAACTGGCGTAGCGGGAATCGACGAAGATTTGTCATCCATACGGATGAAGTCACGTGATGCAGCGCTCTCATAGATAGTACTATTGGTGAGCTTGAACTCATTGTATCCACCAGCACGGCAGTCGAACATGTCACCACCTGAGCACTCGATATGGTGAATCAGACAGTTGTCGATGATGATGCTGTTCACCAGCACGGCATTATTGATGTAGAAGAAGCCCTTCGTGAAGTTCTTGATCTCACTACCGGTAATCGTCAAGTGATCAACAGCTGTCTCATCCTTGAAGATGAAGGCCTGATCGCCAGAACCACCTTCGCCATCGATGATAAGACCCTTAATCTCCAAGCTTGCGCCTTCAGTAATCTGGAAGTTGCAGCCTTTCAGGATAGCACCATTGTTGGCAGCCAGAATGGTATTTTTCGAAATCTTGAGAGAGGTGATGGGGTCACCAGAGTCGTTGGTGCCTGCGGTGTAAACAGCATTGTCAACCAGCATGACGGTCTCGCCGTCGGAAGCATTGTTGATGGCATCCTGCAGTTTGTCAGTAACTGATACTGGTGTGTAGTTAGGCAGGGTGGTCACCTCAATCTTACCACGTTCCTTGTCACCATTGTAGAGATAGAAGGTGTAGGTGCTCTCCATATTCAGACCGTCAATGGTAGCTGAACCGGCAGCAATTTCCTCAGCTGTCAGCGTGTGGCTCTGCAGCTCTTCGCCGCTCTTGACAACAGCGATGCGTGTTGCCTCGATGCCAGCAGGCCAGGTCAGCCTAACCCATGTCTTACCGATGTCGGATGTAGAAGGAGTCTGCAGAACTTGCTCCTTACCAGTCTCGAAGGTTGTTGCCGACCAATTGGACTCCTTGTTGCTGCCTTCTGCCTTCAGACGTACAGAGTAGGTGGTTTCGCCCATCAGTCCGTCAATGGTATAGCTGCACTCATAGTATGACTTCTTAGAGGTGCTCTCGTCGTTAATCTGGTCAGCGGTAGGCTTTTTAACCAGCGGAGTACCCTGGAAAGTCATATTTGGGTCATCTGCATACAACTCAATCGTATATGACTCTGCCTTAGAGATAGTGGTCCACAACAGCTTGACGCTGGTCTTGTTTTGAACCTTAGCTTCCAGTTCTGTGGGGCTGAACAGCTTGTTGAACTCTACCGATGTGACGGGCTCGTCGGGGTCAGAGCAAGCGGCCATTCCTACAAGGACAAGGCCTTCAGCTATCAGCAATGATATTTTATTGAATATCTTTTTCATATTGTTTATGCGTTTAGTAGATTAATATCCGTAGTCGTTAACCAGTGTGCCGTTGCTAGTGCTGATGAACTCAGCCCAGATAGGCCAGAACATGTGGCTGTTGGGATCGCCGAGGAACAACTTGTTAATCATGTTCGTGATCTTCTTGTCGTTGTCAGACGTACCAGTTCCGTCGAGGCAGAACAGACGAGAGTTATCTGTATAGCCGGCTGCACCAATAGTATCGTCATCTCCGTCCTCCAGACCATAGACTGTGTAAGCATCGGCATCAGTGTCGGCAGCATCCAGACCTACGTTATAGTAAATCTTCTGTGGGTATGTGGCATAGGCACCAGTGCGGTTAGCCAGGTCGTTCATCTTCTGCTTGGTCTCAGTGAGCTTCTCGGTCAACTTACCCCAGCGCATGAGGTCAACCTTACGGATACCCTCACCGGCAAACTCGAACTTACGCTGGTCCTCAATGGTCAGCTGGAAGGCATCCTTTGAAGCACCGGCCTGAGCCAGGATAGTAGAAACCTTGGCAGCAGGATAAGCACGGTCGAGAATGGGCTTCAGATACTGAGCCGCATTGGCAGGACCATTGAGCTGATTCTCAGCCTCGGCAGCCATCATCAGGATATCAGCATAACGCATAACTTGATAGTTGATACCGTCGTCGTTGGTAGAAGTTACCACGCGGCTCATCCACTCGTAACGCAGCTTACCAAAGCTCCAGCCACCACCGGATGCACCAGAGATGGTCTTCTTGCCACCCTTCCACTGGTAGGGAATACAGGTAATATTACGACGGGCATCGTCCTTGTCGAAATCGTACCACAGTGTAGGAGTAGGACCGTTGACGCCACCCTTGGCCTGCTTGGTCCAAGCGTCGGTGTCGCTATGCTTCACACCCCATGTGTAGAGTACACGACCACGACCCTCAGAGAATGGAATCTCGAAGAGTGACTCCTGTCCGGCAGTGGTAACCTCTTTACACAGATTACGGAAATTGGTATCGAAGGTTGCGCCTAATTTGTTGACACCAGCGTCGATAATGCTCTTACACTCGGCAAAAGCAATCTGATACATCTGCTGACGTTCAGCGCCATCGCTCAAGTTGTCACGCAGTACAGAGTTGACGTGGTCACCCTCAGCAGCAGGCCACTGTGATTTACCAGCCAGGAACAGGGCTACACGGGCACGAAGACCCTTGGCAAAAGACTTGCTGACACGCTCTGTAGAAACAGTGTACTTATTCTCGTTGGGCCATCCCAGATACTTCTCAGCCTCCAACAGGTCAGCCAACAGCTTCTTCAGAATAGTAACGCGGTCGGTCTTGGGAACATAGATAGTCTCAGCAGCGATAGGCTCGAAGCGATAGGGAACGTCACCCCATGCTTTCACCAAGTCGAAATAAATCATAGCACGCAGCGTGAGCAACTCACCATAGAGCTGTCCCATGTTCTTGTTGTTTGCATCGTCAATGTTGCCGTATTCCTTTATAGAAGTGATGGCCTTGTTAGCACGCTCAACACCCTCATAGAGCTTTGCCCATGCATTAGTTGAGTTGTTCATATAGCTATTGTTGGGCTTTGCAGAGTAAACGGCCAACGAAGCCTCCTTATCGGTTGAGGCATCTGCCACACCACCATAGTTATTGAAGATTTCGCAGTCGGTATTGGTGCCGAAATAAGGGATGAAACGGCCGCGGTAAGAGTTAGTCTCACCAAACGACTGGTGCAATCCCATGACAGCAGCGTCAGCCAGGATTTCTGTAGAGAAGATAACATCCTCGCTCATGGACGACTTGTTTGGAGCATCCAAGGCATCGCTGCAAGAAGTCATGATGCCTCCCAGAGCAATGAAACCTAATAGATATTTATATTTGTTCATAATTGTATGTCTCAATTAATTTTGATATTAGAAATTCACATTCAGACCAACAACAAACTGACGGCTCTTTGGATAGGCTGAGAAATCTACGCCTGGAGTCATGTTGGTTTTGCGAACAGAAGAAACCTCTGGGTCAGAACCACTATAGTTGGTCAGACAGAACACATTGTAACAGGTAGCATAAATGCGCAGCGAGTTGATGTATGCCTTCTTGGTCAGAGCCTTGGGCAGGGTGTAACCCAGCGTCAGCGTTGCCAGACGGAGGAAAGAAGCCTTCTCTACACCGTAGTCAGTCAAGATGTACTTGGTGGTGTAAGGAGTCCACATGGTAGTGTTGGCATTGAGTGCTGCCAGCTCATCGGCACGGTTGAAGTCGAGCATCTCACCTTGAGCGTTGATGTAGGTCCAACGCTTGCCATCAGCCATCTCGTCGATGAGGTTCCAGTAGGTGTTAAGCTTACCGGTCTGTGTGAACATCAGCTTGTTGGCATTGTAAACATCATTGCCGATGCTCCAGTTGAAGTTTGCAGCAAGGTCGAAGCCATAAGCACGGGCGTTGATGTTGAAACCACCAGTGCAGGTCGGGTTGGTGTCACCGATAATTTGGCGGTCAGCAGTAGTAACGTTACCGTCACCGTCAGTATCAGCAATTTTCATCATACCAGGCATTACGGTAGTTCCCAGTACGCCACTGGCATCGGGCACACCGTTCTTCAGTACCCACTTGCCGGCAGCCTGAGATGCTGCGATATCGAAATCGCTGACCTCGTAGCGGCCATTGCTGACATAACCGAAGATCTGACCAATGGGCTGACCGACTCTGATAATGTAGTCGTTCTCAATCTCTGAAGAAGCCCAGTTGGTCTGCATCTCCTTGTTGATGATTTCGTCAACGCCACCCAGTGAAACAATCTCGTTCTTGTTGAACGATACGTTGGCACCGATGCTCAGACCATAATTCTTCTTGTCGATAACATTCCAGTTCAGTGATACTTCAAAACCGTTGTTCTTGGTCTCACCGACGTTACGATACTGGAAGTCGTAGCCAGTACCGGCAGTACCATACTGGAGGAGCAGGTCCTTGGTGTTGTTCCAGTAGAGTTCGACAGAACCGTTCAGCTTGCCACCAAACAGTACATAGTCCAAACCGAGGTTACGGGTGATGGTGGTCTCCCACTTCAGGTCGGGGTTGCTCATCACCTTGGTGGGTGCCCAGTAAGAAGAGTAACCGTTAATCCAGCTGGTAGCCTTGGCCTCATACTCCTGAGCCAGCGATACACCAGAAGGAATGTTGTTGTTACCGGCAGTACCATAGCTGAAGCGCAGCTTCAAATCGTCGAGCCACTTCTCAGTGCTCTTCATGAAAGGCTCAGAAGATACACGCCAAGCCAGCGCTATTGAGGGGAAGTAACCCCAACGGTTGCCCTCTGTGAACTTCGAGCTGCCATCGGCACGGAATGTGGCTGTAATCAGGTACTTGCTGTCGAAGTCATAGTTGACACGACCGAAGTATGACAACAGCTTGTCGTCGGGATAATAGTAGTCGGTAATCTCAAACGGTGAACCCTGAGTCGTCAGGTTCCAGCAGTCCTCAGCAGTGAAATTGTCGGGGAAACCGTGAGCCACATTGGTCAGCAGCTCGTTCTTCTGGATGACATATTCCTGACCAATCAATGCATTCAGGTGGTGTGGGCTGTTTTTGCCAAGCAACTGCTTGAAGTCGTAGTTCAGCGTATTGGTGTTGCGGAACTTCGAGCGGTTCTGCTTGGTCAGCTCAATAGCGGGATGATTCTGGTTCTCACCGCTGGGTACATTTTGAATATAATAGGTAGAAAGACCGTAGTATTTCTTAGAGTCGTTGCGATAAATGTCGTAACCGAACTCGGTCTTGAACTTCAGGTTCTTGATAACCTCCCAAGTGAAAGCACCACCCATGTTCAACTGTATGCGCGACTGACTGCGGGCATTGTCGTTGATAGAAGTGATGGGGCTAATGAAGTTGTTACCGGCATCGGTATCCTCGTCATCGCCAGTCAGACCCTTTACGGGGAATGGCGCATACTGCACAGCCAGACGCAGACGCTTGTCGGTATTGTAGGTACTGCTCTGCTCGTTGGCACCACCACCCTCGACATTGGTCTTCGAGAAACGCATGGTGTAGTCCAATGAAATCTTCTTTGTGGGCTTGTGGTTCAACTTCAAGCTCAGGTTGTCGCGCTTGAAGCTTGAAGACTTCATGATGGCCTTGTCGTCAATGTGAGCATAGCTGAACGAATACTTCATGGCGTCTGTACCACCAGTGATGCTCAAGTTGTGGTTGAAGGTGTGACCGATGCGACCGTAAGCCTGATCCTGCCAGTCGGTGGTCTCAATGTCGTTATACTGATCCAGGTCAGAGAAAGCACCGAAGTAGCGGCTGTAGTTCTCAGGCTTGTTTCTCAGCATAAAGTTCTCGTACTGCCACTTGGCATAGTCGCGAGCACCCAGCACGTCGTACTTCTTGGCCATCTTCTTCCAACTGTAGTAAACGTTGTAGTTGACGCTGACCTTACCTTCCTTACCGCTCTTGGTGGTTACCAGGATAACACCGTTAGCACCACGGCTACCGTAGATAGCGGTAGAAGAAGCGTCTTTCAGTACGGTGATGTCCTCGATGTCAGAGGGAGCGATATCACTGATGCTCTCTACGGGGAATCCATCAACAATGTACAACGGGTCGTTAGACTGGGTGATAGAACCGCCACCACGAACGCGAATCTTTACTTCTGCATCGGGCGAACCCTCGGTAGTAGTTACCTGCACACCGGCCATTTTACCAGTCAGTGCCTCAGAGGCATTGGCAACAGGTACGGCTTGGATGGCATCGCTACCGACCGTGGCTACTGATCCGGTAATATCCTTCTTGCGGACAGTACCGTAACCGATAGCAACAACTTCTTGCAGAGTGGTAGCATCGTCTTCCAATACTACAGCAATTTCTGACTTACCCTTGGCATTGACAGTCTTCGTCTTCATACCGATGTAGCTGATGACGATAGGCTTGCCTGCCGATAGATTGATAGTGAAATTTCCGTCGAAGTCAGTCACACCACCATTGCGCGTACCTTGTTCAATAACGCTAGCGCCAATGACTGCCTCGCCCTGAGAGTCTTTCACGTTGACCTTGACGGTCTGTGCACTGATGCTACCTACAAACAGTAGGAATGCCAGCAGAAGCGCACTTCGCATACTCTTCATTTTAATAGACATAAATTAGTAGTTTAAATTATTAATTAATAAATTATGTTATTTGGTTGCAAATGTACTAAGAAAACTTAACATAACCAAACTGTCGCGGTCTTTTTTATCGTAAACGTTTGCGATTAATAACACAAAAAGAAGGCGGACATTTGCTGTGTCCGCCCTCTTTTATTAATAGGTGTATCTACTTATTTCACCACCATTTTCTTACCATTGATGATATACATACCCTTCGTGGCCTTGTTGACACGCTGGCCAGCGAGATTGAAAATAACCTGCTCGCCACGCTCAATAGCAGCATTGATAGCCTGGATGCTGGTGCCTGTGTAAGCCACTTGTTTAGCCTCACCGAAGCCACCGCGAGCGTTAGCTGCACGAATAGTCAGTTTGTCACTCTCTGCATTTGCCTCGACGGCCATGCTGCTTCCAGCAGTGATGCCTACGAACTCGCCGTTCTTCTCAATCATATAGGCAATAGCACCATCGTTGGCAGGAGTCCATGTTACAGTGCCGTTAGCAAACTCTGCTGCGGGAGCCTCCAACTGCTTGGCCTCTTGCTTGGCTGTTGCAGCCCAGTCACCGAGTACAGACTCCATGGTGTAGGTTGCTGCCTGCTCAGCAGAGAGAATGGTATTCAACGTTGTATTCTCCTTCTTGAAGGTAATCTCGTTGGATGCTGGGGTGATGTTCTCGCCAGCAGCATTCTTTGTTGCGTACTCACCGGCTATGCTATAGTCGCAGTTGATGCCGCTCAGATTCCAGCGAGTAGCCTCCAGTTTGTCAGGATCAAGCAGGGTAGTGTTCAAGTAGATGCAGACAGGATGATCGCTCCAGGCACGGCCCAAAGTATACTTGTCGGCATTGTTCTCGACAACGCAGTTGTTGAAGACATAAAGCTCGCTATTGGCAGTGATAGTAGCGCTGTTGCGCTTCTCGTTGATAATCTTCATGCCTTCGAAGAAAGCCTTACCGTTACCGCAGAGGTAGTCGACGGTACCGTGCATCTCACCGCCTTCGAAGTAGTAGAGACCGCCTACTTTATGAGAGTAGTAGGTATCTTGATAAGACAGGTGACGTACGTTCTTGTTGATGGTCTTGGTACCCTGATCATGTAGTGTTGCAGCACGTCCAGTACCAGCCTTGTAGTAGTCAAGGGCATTCTGTAAGGTCAGATCCTGCAGATACAGACCAGTAGATGTGTTGTTGAACAGATCGGCCTTGCCCAGACCCTCCATCTCGATAGCTGGGGCATTCTTGATAACAACATTCTCCATTGACTGACCGATAATTGATACGTTTGTACCACTAATGCCTGTCAGAGTTGCCTCACCAAAGTCGTATGTACCGTTAGGCAGGAATATCTTGGCATTGGGGTCTGCTGCAACAGCGTTAATTGCCATAATTAGGCTTGCGCCGTCGTTAGCAGGAACAATGTAGTAGCCAGACTCATCCTTTGCCAAAAAGTCGCTGACATTATAGACAGTCACTTTGTGCAGGTAAGCCTGGGTAGCAAAGGTAAACTTCAGCTGACCGGCAGGACCCTCGTAGTTGAGAACAGCCGTACCACCGTCAGCTTCTGCCTTAGCAGGAAGATCGTCTTTAACAACTTTTCCTTGTGAATCGACGACAGTAATCGTTGTTCCATTACCATATTGGCAGAGGTTGAGCACAATCTGGGCCTTGCTTGTTACAGCAACGGTGAAGCTACCACCATCGGCAAAGGTGAAGCCGTGGTTGTTGTAGTAGGTACCACCCTCTACGCTGAAGTTCTCGTGGTCCTCTGGATAGAATGTAGCCTGTGTCAGGTCGTAGGTCTGGATGCTACCTACGGTAGGAGCCTCTTCGATAGGTGTTACACTGGCGTTGACTGTAACGTCTGCATTGACAATATCGGTAGCCTTAACCTTAATCTTGCTGTTGTAAACCCATCCGCGGAACTTCTCGCCCGCAGGAATCGTCAGGTCTGCCTCTGCGTAAGGAATCTCACCAATAGGATCGCCCTCATAGACGGTCTTCTTACCCAGCACTCCACCGTTCTGGTCCTTATAGGTAACGGTTACTTCATGTACATCTGTAGCCTCGGCCTTGAAGTATGGCAGGTAGGCAATCTCGCTGAATGTCAATGTGGTGGGCTCACCAACATAGATATAGGTAGCGGCAGCACCGTCCTGGTGGTAACATGTGGCAGTCCTCAGGTTAGGAGTAGCCAGCACCTCGCCGGCTGCATTGGTTACCTTGCAGTTAGCGGGATTAGCATACTGACATCCACCAATGGTAAACTTCACAGTACCGTCAACAGGAACGGTAATGGTAACATTGCCATAGCCGTGACTGTCGTTGCGCTGTGTACCGTTGAAGGTTACACCAGCAGGCAGGGTAGAAGCATCGAAAGCACCACTCAACTGCTCGTTGGTAATCTCGAAGTCAACGAACTGGCGGGGAACATCCTCCTTGAAGACAATCTTCTGGAGCACACCCTCTGAACCTGTCTTACGATTAATATAGATACCAGTTACCTCGGCAGGAATGTCTATGCTACCAGTTCCTGGACTCTCAGCAACAGCAACCTCGCCAATGAGGTCACCCTTAACGCCCACATTGTCAGCACCAAGTGTACCTGTGCTAACATTGACAGCATAAGCATCGGCAGTCTTACGGTTACCAAAGGTCAATGTCAACTTACCAGCAACAGCTGGCTTCTCGAAATATGCCCAGCCAGAGCTGTTCAACTTCACACCGTGCATACCGTTGTTGGTGCCTGCTGGGTCGTTGACATAAGCGCCATAGTACAATCCATTGTCTGGACCAGTGGTAGGAATATCCTTATTGGTGTAGTCCCATACCAAGAGAACTGGGTCGTGGGGCTCAGGAGTATCTTCTATTGCTTCTGCTTTGAAGTATGGCAGATAGGCAATATCGCTGAAGGTCAGCGTGGTGGGTTCGCCATCATAGGTATAGGTAGCGGCAGCACCGTCCTGATGGTAGCATGTGGCTGTCTTCAGGTTAGGAGTAGCCAGTACCTCGCCAGCAGCATTGGTTACCTTGCAGTTAGCGGGATTAGCATATTGGCATCCACCGATTGTGAACTTCACTGGTTTGTCAACAACAACAGTAATGGTTACGTTACCATAGCCGTGACTGTCATTGCGCTGTGTACCGCTGAATGTTGCACAAGCAGGCAGAGTAGAAGCATCGAAAGCACCACTCAACTGCTCGTTAGTAATCTCAAAGTCCTGGAATGCTACAGGCTCTGGCTCTATTTCGGTAGCCTCTGCTTTGAAGTATGGCAGGTAGGCAATATCGCTGAAGGTCAGCGTCGTGGGTTCGCCGTCATAGATATAGGTAGCTGTAGCACCGTCCTGATGGTAACAAGTGGCTGTCTTTAGGTTAGGAGTAGCCAGTACCTCGCCAGCAGCATTGGTTACCTTGCAGTTAGCGGGATTAGCATATTGGCATCCACCGATGGTGAACTTCGTAGGACCATCAACGGCAACAGTAATGGTTACGTTACCATAGCCGTGATTGTCGTTGCGCTGTGTACCGCTGAATGTTGCACAAGCGGGCAGGGTAGAAGCATCAAACTCACCACTCAGCTGCTCGTTGGTAATCTCGAAATCCTGGAATGCAGCAGGTGTGTTGGGCTTCTCGTCTTCTACATATGTAATAGCAATTTTACGAATACCGGTTTTGCCATTTGAAGCATTGGACAGTGTCAATGACTTAATATCTGTTGCATCAGTAGTGAAGGTCTGAACACTCTTGTTAGCAACTTTAGCTGCGGTAGAAGCTTCTATTGCTTCACCGTTTGCATCCATATATGTTGTAGTCCACCCCTCTGGTTCAACGAAAGGATAGCTGTTGGATAGTGTTACTACAATCTTTGTGATGTGAGCAGAAACACCGTCTTTTAGGGAAATGGTAAGAGAACCGGTCTTGTAGATGCTCATTTCATCTTTCTTGGCATAGCCTAATGATGAGGTGAGACTGATGTCAGTAAGTGAAATCTCTAAGTCACCTCCAGTGCTACTAGTTCCTGCTTTGACAACCTCGTAGCCTTTGTCTTCATTATTGAAGTTGGCAAGGTCAACTACGGCAGTATGTTCGTCGCCTGCAGCACGGAATGTGGCATAAATGCCTCCTCCAAACAGCATAACGAGCATGCTGAGAAGTGATAAACGTAAAAGTCTGTACTTCATAATTGTTTTGGTTTTAATGTTAGTAAATTATTCTTGTTTTGATTTGTTCCTTGTTTTGGCAGAAGGGCCTATAACTCTGCAAAGATACACATTATTTATTAATATGGTACTTTCCCCCTCATCTTTTTTAACTTAAAACTGACGTAAACGATTGCGAAAGTGTAGCACGTACACAATTGCTTTCAGAGATGTCGTTGCCAGTATGCCACTTAACATATTCATTAATCTGCGTCGGCCGTCAAAAACATCTGTGTCGGTTGTCATATAAAATGCAAAATACTGCTATTTATCAACAAAACTGATAAGAAGAATCAAAGAATAGTTGTATCTTTGCAACATCAATTTGAATAGTTATTAAGAACCATTAGTATGAAAACAATTTACGAATGCTCTCAAAGCACAGGGGTAAAATGGATTACCGTCATTTTCTTCCTTGTTATGATTCTCGCCATTCTGGTGTCGATTTATGAGGTGTCTAAAGGTGGGAACAATATTGAGGCAATTATCGTCACAGCGCTTCTGCTTGTCGTGTCCTTCTCTTGCTTCCTCGTTTTTCCCATGTATGTCATCGCAGAAGATGAGGGAATCGGTATACGTACATTGCTTCGAACAAAACGGATATCGTATGAAGACATCGACCGCATTGAACGAGTAGACGAGTTGTTTGGCACCACCAAAACGATACGTCTGCTAGGTATGGGTGGCGTATTTGGGTATATCGGTTTGTTCCGCACTAAGGGCGTTGGTACATTCCGTTCGTATGTGACCGATGACAAGAGGGCGTTTGTGATTTATCGCACGAAAGGCATGCCTATTGCGATAAGTGTGAATGAACCAGATGAGTTCATGCCCTATTACATGAAAGGAGGTACGAAATGAATATCCTATACGAGTTCTCTTCTGCCCTCCTGCAAGCACGCCAGCGCAAGAATGTAACACAGGAACAGATTGCTTTTGCCTTAGACATATCCCAGGCGACATACAACGCCTGGGAATGTGGGCATCGAATCTGTCCCTACAAGCATATCATCGCCCTTATCTGCTATTTTGACGACAATCAGTTTACTCGCAAGATGTTCCGCATCCTCCTAACCTTGCAACACAACATGGCTGGACTAAACAGAAAGTCGAAAGAGGAACTTACTGCCTACTATATGAAGCTCACCAGTCTGCTGTCTGACGAAATAGCAGAATGGATCAAGACGTTGTAATATACTTTCTCTATTGTACTACTTTCTTGCCGTTCTTGATGACGACACCTTTGTAGCTCTCGTTGACCTTTTGACCAGCCAGGTTATAGATGGCCGATGACTGACGGATGATGGCAGAAGTAGGGGATGTGATGCCAGTGGATTCGCCATAGTTTAGTGTGGCACCAGCATGCTCCATGACAGCTGTCGGCACGTCGCTGTTGGGTGCTACGGTATAGTCGTAAGGAACGGTAACAGTAGTGCCAAACGAGTCGAGATTTCCCAGCGAGTTGTTCTCTACGTGATAGTTGCTCGATGCCCATGTCACGGCTTTGGCATTATCGCTTTTGTAGAAGCGCTTCACACCCTTGTCGAAGTAGTTGCCCTCGATGAGGAACTCTGAGTTCTTGCGGGGATTGATGCAGTTGCTAGAACCACTACAGCTGAAATAGTTGTTCAGCATGTGAATCTTGCCCACGCGCGCCATCGGCATGCGCTGTTTGCAACCTGTTCCCCACCAGTTGAAAGCAAAAGTGGTATTCAGATAACCCGTTGTCTCGCTGTCACTACTGCCAATGAGGTTGGTGTTCTGGTGCATGTATGAGCGAGAAGTATAGCTGAAGGTACACCAACTGACGGTATTGAAATCGGACTTCTGCGTGATGTCAAAGTTACCGTCCATACCGTCCAGGAATGCACAGTGGTCCACCCAGCAGTTTTTGGCACCGTTGACACTGGAAATGAGGTCAGCACCACCCACGTCGATAGAACCAGGACCCTGAAGTGTGAGGTTGCGGATGATGATATTCTGACAACCACTCAGTGAGAAAATGCCTGCATTACGGTAGTTCTCATTATTGTCGCCTGTCATCTCGATGATAATTCTACGCGTATTGTACTCAGCCTCTTCACTCACCGATTTGCCATTGGGTAGTGTTCCTCCACCGCCACTGGTGCTCATGCTGGGAACGCCTGCAGCATCAAGGGCTGCCTTGATTTCGTCGGTTACATACCACTGTGTGCGGATGCGGGCATTGTTAATGCCAATGATTGTCTTGTTGGAAGAGGTTATTCCAATGTTGCTCGACACGATGAAGTCACCGTCAGCACCGTCAAGGATAACCACGTTATTCTGCTTGATGGCATTCTGAATGGTTCCCTTCATGTCCTCACCAGTGGACTTCAAAACCTTAACGGTACCTGTGAAATCATCAGGAATAGGATAGGTGTAGCATCCGCCACCAGTGATATCGTAGGTACTGCTGGCATCTGTGCGTGATGAAACGGTACAGAAACCAAAAGGCTTGTTCTGGTCGTAGTCTGTGGCTGTTGCTGTCATCGTCACAGCTAACAGCATCGTTGCAAATATTGTCTTCTTCATATTATCTTTCATTTTTCATCTTTCATATTTCATTTTTCTGTGGTGTAGCCTAACTCCTCCATCTCCAGCGAAGCCCACAGGAATGGGCCGATGCCTTTGGCGTCGTTGTCGCGGATAGGTTCAGAGAGGTAGTATTGGTAGGAGCCGTCGCGGCGGCGATTCTCCTTGACCTCACCCTTGGGATTAATCATCTTCATAGCGGCCTGCACTTCAGGCGTAGCAGCAGGACCGAGACCAGCTACAGAACAGCAATTGGTGAGCGAGATAGTGCGGTCGCTGTTGATGCGAATCATATTCTTGATGATTCCCTCATAGGCACGCTTTCCTGCCTCACGATACTCGTTGCCGACATAGCCTTTGCGGGCAGCTTTCAGCAATACGTAGGCAAACATGCTGGTAGCTGTTGACTCCAAATAGTTTCCCTGTCTGGCGGGTGAGTCCATCACCTGGTACCACGTGCCCGTCTTCTTATCCTGCCACTTCACAACGGCGGCAAGGTCTTTACGGAGCAGGTCGATGACTTCTGAGCGGCGTGCGTAATCTTCAGGTAAGGCATCGAGCACCTCGATGAGTGCCATCGAGTACCAACCCTGAGCGCGTGCCCAACAGTGCTGCGACAGTCCCGTCTCCTTGTCTGCCCAGAAGGTGTTACGCGTCTCGTCGTAGGCGTGACGGTTCAGTCCGGTCTTAGCATCGAGGGTGCGCTCGTAGGTGGTCTTCAGCTGGTCAACAGCATCGTCGTAGATCTGTTGAGCGTTGAGCATTGAGCGTTGAGCGTTTTTGCCCTTTTCCGTGATGGGCGCGGTAAGACAGCGGAAGGGCAGTCCCATGAAGATGCCGTCGAGCCACACCTGATAGGCATAGATGGCTTTGTGCCAGAAGACGCGGTCAACCTTGGTGCGTGGCTGGTCCTTCAGCTGCTTCATCATGAGCTGCATAGCCTTCAGGTTCTTCTCTTCCGGCCATAGCTGGTACATGCGGGTGACGAAGTGTCCTGTGCGGATGTTATCGAGGTTATAGTCCTTGATGTTGAAGCCGCGGATGGTGCCGTCCTTGCGAATCATGGTGTCGGTATATTCCTGGCAATAGAGACGGATGTCCTCACCACCATATCTGAGATAGGTGTCGAGCATGCCCTCCAGTTCGATACCCATGACGTAGCTCCATTTGGGACTGTTCGAGAAGTCGAGCAGATAGGAGCGTGGCGTGCGCTGCATCTCGGAGTAGGTGAGCCACTCGGAATAGTGTTTATAGGGTTTCTCTTGCAGTACCAGCGAACCATTGATAATGAGGTTCTCGTACTTCACGTCCTGTGCCAAGCCAATCTGGTGGATGGGCTTGCTGATAACACCGTCGAACTGGCAGTTGCGAACAGTAATATTATTAACTGTGTACGCCAGCTTGGGGTCTTCGTAGCCCACTATCATAACGCCGTACTTCGACTTCTTACACGTCACGTTCTCCATCGTTACGTTGCGCACAGTGGGGTAGAAACCACGACAGCAAACCTCCTTTGGTTCGTAGTCAGTATTAATCTTCAGCACGGCCTCGCCACACTGACCGACTGTGACGTTGCGCATGTTGATGTTCTCAATGACGCCACCACGACAAGAGTTGGTTTTGATGCGCAATACACGGTCCAGATTCGGTGAGTCCATCTCGCAGTCGTGAGCATAGACATTCTGGCAGCCACCGGAAATCTCCGAACCTATGACAACACCGCCGTGACCGTTGTTCATCTTGCAGTTGCGGATGATGATGTTCTTCGAGGGGCGACCGGCAAAGGCTCCCTGACCGCCCTCACGACCGTCGTTGTTGCGACCCGACTTGATAGCAATGCAGTCGTCGCCGGTATTGAAGTAGCAGTTCTCTATCAGTACGCGGTCACACGACTCAGGGTCGCAGCCGTCACCGTTAGGACCGTCGTTGTTGATGTGTACGCCACGCACGGTGATGTCGGTGGACAACAGGGGATGGATAACCCAGAACGGAGAACGCAGCAGGGTGACGTCCTCTATCAGAATGCGTTCGCACTGGTTGAAGTTGATGAGCTGTGGGCGCAGGCCGTCTTCCTTGGTGAAGCGGCGCTCGTCCATGGGTACTCCGTCTTCAGCCGACTTGAGCAGACGCGGTCTGCTGGTTTCTTTCCACTGGTGAACAGGCATGCCCTCCTTGAATCCGAACTTCGGAGAACTGACCCAAGGCCACCAAGTCTCACGTGAGCCACCACCGTCGATGGTGCCCTTGCCTGTAATGGCAATGTCTTTCTGCTGGTAGGCGTAAATCAACGGTGAGAGGTTCCAACAGTCAAGGCCTTCCCAGCGAGTGGGAACAATAGGGTAGAGGTCGGGCTCAAAGGCAAACTCCAGTACGGCACCATCCTCAACGACGAGATTAACGCCACTTTTCAGTGTGATGGCACCCGTCAGGAACTTCTGACCGGCAGGCACGATGACACGTCCGCCACCTTTCTTGCTACAAGTGTCAATAGCCTTCTGGATAGCCTTCTGGTTCTTCTTGGCAGTATTGCCACTCTTGGCACCGTATTTCGTAATGGGGAAATCCTGTGCAGCAAACTGTGGCACACGGATGCTTTGTTCAATTTCGCGATACTGCTGCTCGTCCCATCCGTCGGCAAAAGCGAAGAGGGGGAAAAACAAACAGAGAAGTAGTGTCGTGTTTAGTAGTTTCTTCATGTGGAAAAAAGAATTAGTTCGTAGTTTGGTGCAAAGATACGGAAAAAGCACGAAACCACGAACTAATTAAGTATTTTTATCACGTAATCGTTTTAGTGAGCCAGCGCCTCGAAGAGTGCGTCGAGGGCTGCTGCAGCATTGCCGTGGGTTTGCAGCAGTTGTACAAATTTAGAACCGATGATGGCACCTGCGGCATTCTGCTGGGCAGACTCCAGCGTCTGTTTGTTAGAGATGCCAAAGCCAATCATACGAGGATTGTGCAGGTTCATTGCATTGATGCGACGGAAGTACTGTTGCTTCTGTTCGTCGAACGATTGCTGGGCACCCGTGGTGGCAGCCGACGAGACCATATAGATAAAGCCGTCGGTATGCTCATCGATGAAGCGGATGCGCTCCTCGCTGGTTTCCGGTGTGATGAGCATGATAATACGGATGTCATACTTGTCAGCGGCAGGTTTGACACTCTCCAAATAATCATCGAAGGGCAGGTCAGGGATGATGACACCGCTAACGCCACTTTCTACACACGACTGACAGAACGCGTCAATGCCGTACTGCATGATGGGGTTCAGATATCCCATCAGTACCAAGGGGATGTGGACCTGTTCCTTGATGGCTTTCAACTGTTGGAAAAGCAGTCGCAGACTCATGCCGTTCTTCAGTGCTGTTGTAGCGGCCTCCTGAATAACAGGACCGTCGGCCATCGGGTCGCTGAAGGGAATACCCACTTCTATCATACTGATGCCTTTAGCCTGCATAGTCAGGATGGTGTCGGCAGTACTGTCGAGGGTAGGTGCACCAGCGCAGAAGTAGAGCGAGAGGAGTTTTCTGTCCTTGCTGTTTGCGAAAAGGGAATTAATCTTGTTCATATGCTTAGTTCTTTTATAAATGCTTGTAATTTGATGACATCCTTGAGGCCTGGGGCCAGTTCAAAGCGGGAGTTGAGATCAATGCCGGCGCACCTCTCGACGGGGAAACCGTCGAGCACACGCAGAGCGCGGAGACGCTCTGCATCGTCGGGGCCGATGCCGCCGCTGAGTAGGAAGGGTGTGCTGCCGTCATAGGCAGAGAGCACGCTCCAGTCAAACTGCTGGCCGCTACCACCTACCGAGGGGCACTTAGTGTCGAATAGGAAGTATTCCACAAGACCCTCGTATGTCTTGTATGTCGCAATATCATTGCGACTACTCACGCTGATGGCCTTGATAAGATGAAGCCCTTGCAACTGAGCACAATAATCGCTACTCTCGTGACCGTGCAGTTGAATATAATCGAGGGCATAGTCATCCGCGATGCGCTTGACCGACTCGATATCCTCATCGACAAACACTCCGACGCGCTTGCACTTTGTGGGCAGATAGGCAGGACGCTTACTGATGTAGCGGCTGGACTTCTCCCAGAAGATGAAGCCCATCAGGTCAATGCCCAGTGCCTCGACCTCGCGGATGTTTTCCGCTTCCCTCATACCACAAACCTTAATTATCATGGGACTATTGGGATTAATGGGTTAACTGAGTGATGAAGTCACCGAGGGCTTGGCCTGGGTCGGCAGTCTTCATAAAGTTCTCACCGATGAGGAAACCGCGGAAGCCAGCCTGACGAAGCGCACGGACGGTGTCTGGATTCGAGATGCCGCTTTCACTGACCTTGACAGCATCTTTGGGCAAAAGCTCTGCTAGACGGAAGCTGTTCTCAACGTCCGTGACGAACGAGCCGAGGTTGCGGTTATTGATACCACACATGTCTGGCCCTAAGGCAGCA
The DNA here is from genome assembly GCA_900316265.1 of uncultured Prevotellaceae bacterium. Taxonomy (GTDB): domain Bacteria; phylum Bacteroidota; class Bacteroidia; order Bacteroidales; family Bacteroidaceae; genus Prevotella. The sequence continues at coordinate 114,761 of ONCH01000004.1, forward strand.
TATTCCAGCTCTGGTTCTGAATGCATCTCCAACAATACCTCCATACCCAGTTCATGCGCTGTCTTCAACAGTGCGGAACACTGCTGTACATTAAGGTCGGCAGCAATGAGTAACACAGCGGAGGCACCACACAGGCGAGCCTGGAACAGCTGGTACTCGTCGATGACGAAGTTCTTATAGAGGATGGGGATATTGACACCACTGTGACGAGCCATCTTGATAAACTCATCACTACCGCCAAAGTACTTCTCGTCAGCAAGGATGCTCAGTGCTGAGGCTCCGTTCTGCTGATAACTGAGCGGGATGATGTCAGCACGTCCGTCTTCCTTTATCCAACCCTTTGAGGGCGACTTGCGCTTGAATTCGGCGATGATGCCTGAGTCGGACTCCGTCAGCGCCTGTGACATAGAGGCTACGCTGAAGTCGAGCAGCGGTTCTACACGACGGTGGATTTCCCGCTCGCTGAGCTCTGCCTTGAAGCGCTCTACTTCTACTCGCTTGTTGGCTACGATTTCCTGTAGGATATCTTTCATGAATTCAACTCTACAAATTTCTTAAAGGTCTTCAGCGCGTTGCCACTGTCGATACTTTCGCGGGCAATCTCAATACACTCTTCGATACTCTTCTTTCCTTTTTCCAGTACCTGAATACCGAAGGCGGCATTAGCCAGTACGATGTTCTTCTGGGCAGGTAGAGCGCGGTTCTCTAGCACGCTGTCGAAGATTTGTGCAGCTTCTTCTTCTGTGGCACCACCGACGAGTTCTTCAGGCTTGGCGATATTGAAGCTGAGATCCTTGGGTGAGAAGATGCGCTCGTAATCCTTGGTGGTTACCTTGAAGTCGCCAGTCAGCGAAATCTCGTCATAGCCGTCGATAGAGTTTACGATGCCATAGTCGATGCCCAGTTTCTGGTACACCTGATGGTACAGGCGCATCTGGTTGAGATTGGCAACACCCAACAGCTGGCACTTCGGCTGTGAGGGATTGACAATAGGACCGAGGAGGTTGAAGATGGTGGGGAAGGGCAGTGCCTTGCGGATAGGACCAACGAACTTCATGGCCTTGGCGAAGAGCTGAGCGTGCAGATAGACAATACCAGCCTCGTTAAGCGAACGGTTCAACTTGTCGATATCGTCAGTGAACTTGATGCCGTGATGGGCAATGACGTTTGAGGCACCACTCACGCTTGTTGCTGCATAGTTACCATGCTTGGCGACCTTGTAGCCGGCGCCGGCAATGACGAAGCAGGCGGTCGTAGAGATGTTAAACGTGTTCTTGCGATCGCCACCAGTGCCGACAACGTCAATGTAACGGTCACAGTCGAGGATGGCGGGAACGCCTGTTTCCAGGATGCCGTCGCGGAAACCCAGCAGTTCTTCGACAGTTACGCCGCGCATCTGTAGACAGGTTAGCAGTGCGGTAATCTGTTCGTTAGGGTACTCACTCTGTGTGATTCCAATCAAGATGGTTTTCATCTCCTCACGGGAGAGCTCTTCGTGGTTTAACAGGCGGAAGAGGTAGCCTTTCATTGTTTGTTCCATAGTTGTGATGGGTAATAATGGGTCTAATGGGGTTAATGGGATTAGAGATAGAGCCAGTTCTGTAGCATTTTCTTACCGTCCGGTGTCAGTACGCTTTCGGGGTGGAACTGAATGCCACGGATGTTTAGTTCGCGATGGCGCAGTGCCATGATCTGGCCCTCGTTGCTAATGGCGGTTATCTCCAGGCAGTCGGGCAGATCCTCATTCGAGACTACCCACGAGTGGTAGCGACCGATGGTGATGTCGCGCTCAATGCCGCTGAAGATGGGGTCGTCAACAATGATGTGACAGGGAGTGGCAACGCCATGGAAAACGTCGCTGAGGTTCTCCAGCTTTGCACCGAATGCCTCGCCAATAGCCTGATGGCCAAGGCAGACGCCGAGGATAGGCTTTTTGCCGGCATAAGTTTTAATCACATCGAGCAGCAGGCCGGCCTCAGAGGGAATGCCAGGTCCTGGCGAGAGAATAATCTTACTGTAGGTCTCGATTTCGTCGAGACTAAACTGGTCGTTGCGTAGTACAGTGACTTCCACGCCCAATTCCTTGACCAAATGACTCAGATTATAGGTAAACGAGTCGTAATTGTCTATGATGACTATTTTCATAACTTTTCTGCTTTTTCGATGGCCTTGCGCAGGGCACCGAGTTTGTTATTCACTTCCTGTAATTCATACTCTACATCGCTTTTTGCTACGATGCCGCCACCGGCCTGGAACCACAACTCGCCATTACGAGAGACAAATGTACGGATAGTGATAGCCTGATTCAGTGAACCGTCTAGTCCGATGATGCCGATGCAACCACCGTAGGCACCGCGGTTGTGGGGCTCGTATTCAGAGATGAGTTGCATGGCACGAACCTTTGGCGCACCAGAGAGCGTGCCTGCAGGGAACGTGTCGATGAACGCTTTGATGGGGTCGGCATCGGCATCTAAAATACCGGAAACTCTAGATACCAGATGAATGACGTGACTATAGTACTGCAGGTCCTTGTAGAAATCGACCTTCACACCGTGACAGTTGCGGCTGAGGTCGTTGCGGGCGAGGTCCACCAGCATGACGTGTTCGGCATTCTCTTTTGGGTCGTTGCGCAGATACTCTGCACCTTGGCGGTCGGCCTCCGAATCGCCGGTGCGCTTGGTGGTGCCGGCAATCGGATCGATGTAAGCCTTGCGCCCCTCAATTCTACAATGCGTTTCTGGTGAAGAACCGAAGATGCGGAACCCACCGAAATCGAAGTAAAACAGGTAGGGAGAAGGATTGATGCTTCTTAGCGCACGATAGAGTTTGAAGTCGTCGCCCTCGTACTTCTGGATGAACCGGCGTGAGAGTACTATCTGGAACACGTCACCACGCAGACAGTGCTGGATACCCTTGCGGATGTTTGCCCTGTGCTCGTCGTCGGTCAGCGTTGAACGCACATCACCTACGGGATGGAAGTCGTAGGCCTGCACGTTGGCCTTGTTCATTGCCTTCAGCACAGCATCGATGTCGGCAGCGTCGTCCAGCGTCACTATCTTGAGCATATTGTTGTGATGGTCGAAGACTATTACTACCTTATATAATATATATAGCACGTCGGGTGCATCGTTCTTCTCCTGCGTCTCGTCCTTCACGTTGATGTCCTCGAAGTAGCGCACAGCGTTGAACGAGGTGTAGCCGAACAGTCCGCAGTCCGCAGCATCGTCTCCCGTGACCTGGATGCGGTCGATGAGGGTGTGAATGGCTTCGGCAGAACTGAAGTTCGCACTCAAAGGCTTACGCTCGGTAGTGCCATCGGGGAAAGAGATGGTTGCTATGCCATGACCGATGGCTACGTTGGCAATGGGATTGATGCCAATGAATGAGTGTGAGTTGTTGGCATCGTGGTAGTCCGAACTTTCCATCAGTGCACTCTGCGGATAAAGGTCACGCAGTCGCATATAGACACCTACTGGGGTGTATAGGTCTGCCAAAATGGTCTTGCTGGTTGTTGTATATTTAAAAGTTTCCATATTCTCCTGCCATTTGTTTGTTGTTCAGATAGGTTTCTACGTCTTTGTCGCCACGTCCACTGACGGTCAGCACCACCACATCGTCCTTCTTGAATGTCATCTTCTGGAGTGCTGCAATGGCGTGTGCACTCTCTAGAGCGGGGATGATGCCCTCCATACGTGTCAGTTCGTAGGCAGCACGGACAGCCTCGTCGTCGTTGATGCTATAGACGGTGGCACGATGTTGTGAGGCAAGATTAGCGTGCATAGGACCGATGCCTGGGTAGTCAAGACCTGCCGAGATGCTCTCTGCCTCGATAATCTGACCGTCGGGGGTCTGCATGACTAGCGTCTTTGCTCCGTGCAGGATACCCAATCGTCCGGCATGGATGGTAGCGGCGGTGTGTCCGGTGTCGGCACCTTGTCCGCCAGCCTCGGCCAAAACAATCTTCACACGCTCGTCGTCGATATAGTGGTAGATGGTACCTGCAGCATTCGAACCGCCACCGACACACGCCATCAGATAGTCGGGATAGTCGCGGCCAATCTTTTCCTGTAGCTGTTCCTTGATTTCCTTGGAGATGATGCTCTGCAAACGCGCCACCATATCGGGGTAGGGGTGTGGACCTACTGTACTACCTATTATATAAAAGGTGTCACTAGGATGACAGCACCAGTCACGGATAGCCTCGTTGGTTGCATCTTTCAGTGTCCAGTTGCCAGTCTTGACGGGACGAACCTCAGCGCCCAACATCTTCATGCGCTCTACGTTGACATGCTGGCGCTCCACATCTAGGGCTCCCTGATAGACTACGCATGGCATATCCATCAGTGCACAGACGGTGGCAGTTGCCACACCGTGCTGACCAGCACCTGTCTCAGCAATAATGCGCTTCTTGCCCATCTTCTTTGCCAACAGAATCTGACCGATAGTGTTGTTGATTTTGTGTGCACCGGTGTGGTTCAGGTCCTCACGTTTCAGATACAGCTGACAGCCATACTTCTCGCTCATTCTGCGGGCGAAGTACAATGGCGATGGTCTGCCGACATAGTCGCGCAGCAGCTGCATGTACTCCTGCTGGAACTCCTCCGACTCGATGATGGGCAGGTATTCTTCCTGCAACTTACGTACGGTGGCGTAGAGAATCTCTGGAACGTATGCTCCACCAAACTCACCGTAAAATCCTTTGTCATCTACTAAGTAACTCATATATTTGTTGTCTTTTTGTTGGTTTGCAAAATAGGAAAGAGGCCCGTCGCGTTAACGACGAGCCTCTTTGTATTTTTTGGTTGAACTAATACCATACGGCTACGTACCTCGCGACTATTTGAATCTCGAGATGCGCCACCAATATGTATTGTTCATTGACTGTTTCATTGTCTGTTTATTTCTGTTTCGGTGGCAAAAGTACACACATTATTTCAAATATGCAAATTTTTTCGTTGAAAATTTTATAAATTGAAAGAAAAAGTATGATTTTGCCGACAAAATGTTATTGTAATGGTGGAAATTGGGCGTCAATAGCAAAGCTTATTCCCAATTGACCAACGGATGTGGATGTTAGATTGCCCCGTATATATACCAGCTGATTATGATTTTCCGGGTGGTCTTTTAGATTCGCTGTGTCTTTCGCATATTGATATTTCGTACTAAAGACAACAGGGAACAAACCTTCGTAATCATTCATATCTTTAATATGCTGGATGTCTTCTGCAGTCACGGGGCTCTCTGCCAGAATAATAGCTGTATCACTGTCAAAGGGCGCTTCGAAGTCCATGCTTCCCATGCTTCTCTTGGCGGAGGCAATGATATACCCTTTTACCCAAATGATATGGTCACGAAGGGAGTTGTCGCTCAGCGCTTGCGCTATGGTATATACAGGGTTCCCGTTAATCATATCAATGTCAGGATTATCAGGATTGTTTGGATTATCCGGGTCATCTGGGTTGTTGGGATTGTCTGGGTCGTCTGGTTTTTCTGGATCAACCTGCTCATTGGGGTCGCCAATCCAGATATTTTTGACTTCCTTGAGGCCTGGCGCACTCATGTATTGTTTGCGAATGCCGTGGATATAGACGAAGTTGTTCCAACGGTCAGCATTCTCCTGAAGATTAAAACTGGCACTGATGCCTTTGGCTGCATCGGACAGTGAGATGGGCATGAGGTAAGTAAACTCTTGTTCGTCGGTACCGTCAGATGGTTCGTCAGACAATAGAATAGCTGTCTTGCCTGCAAAAGGTTTCTTGAAATCGGCATTTTTGATGCTACTTTCTGCTGCTGCCACGATGTAGCCTTTCACCGTTATCCAGTAGCCAGGTTCAACATCCATGGCTTCAGCAACCGTCAGTGCATCTCTCTTGATGTCGTCCGTTAATTCATCAGAAGAATTAGCAACAGGAGTGTCGCTTGCCAGTTCTTTTTCGCAACTTATTAGGGCGAAAAGAAGAAAAAACGAAAAAAAAAGCCGAAAAATTTGCATTTTAGCTGATTATTGTCTATATTTGCCCCCGATAAGCCTTACGTAGGCATTTGCCACGACACTTATCACATATTTATAGTCGAGGTTGGTAGCGTCCTGCACCAACCTCTTTTGCTATAAATACGTTTATTTAAACTTCCCAGCCGATAGCTGAAGCACCCAGCACAGCAGCAGATGCTCCGTCGAGTCCGCTGACCAGGAACTGAGCTTTGCCCTTATAGACGTTCATGACGTGTTCGTCGTAGGCACGGCGGATAGGATCCATGATCAAATCACCAGCTTTAATCATACCGCCAAAGAAGATGAATGCTTCTGGCGAACAGAAGGTGGCAAAGTCTGCACAAGCCTCACCCAGCATCTTGCCGGTGAACTCGTATATCTCCTTAGCCAGCTCGTCACCCTTGGAGGCAGCGATAGAAACGTCAAGAGAAGTAATGTCTTCAGGTTTGATGTCGCGCAGCAATGACGGACGACTGGTCTTGTCGAGCAACTCACGAGCTGTGCGAGCCACACCCGTTGCTGAACAATAGGTCTCCAGACATCCCTTACGACCACAGCCACACATGCGGCCTTCCTCGCCACGAACCATGGTGACATGGCCCAACTCACCGGCAAAGCCATCAGAGCCATATACCAGTTGACCGTTGACGACAATACCTGAGCCCACACCTGTACCCAAGGTAAGAACGATGAAGTTCTTCATGCCACGGGCAACGCCATAAACCATCTCACCGATGGCAGCAGCGTTGGCATCATTGGTGACAGCTACGGGGATACCATTCAGTTTCTCGCTGAACATCTTGCCAAGCGGCACTACGCAGTCGTGTGCCCACTTGATGTTGGGAGCAGTCTCAATGGTACCGTTATAGTAGTTGCCGTTTGGTGCACCCACGCCCATTGATCTGATCTTGTCGATGCCACCAACCTGTTCGATGATAGGTTGCAGAGCATTGACAGATGCTTCGATAAAGGCTTCGGCAGTATCATACTGCTGGGTTTTGATGGCTGTGGTAGCCTTGATGTCGCCACGCTGGTCAACAATGCCGAAGACGGCATTGGTACCTCCTAAGTCTAATCCGATGACGTAGGGTTTTATTCCTTGTTGCTCGTTCATAGTAGTATTTATATTCTGTTTGTTGCTTTTCTACGATGCAAAGATAGTCATTTCTTCATAAAACTCACCCTGTTTAACTCCCTTTAACTTAATGCAATGATATATGTCAATAATAAATTGTACCTTTGCACTCAGATATGCCATTTCCACTACATATAAATATTGTCGATCTGGTGTTCAAGGGCATGCTGATAGGCATGGTAGCCTCTGCACCGATGGGACCGGTAGGCATCCTTTGTGTACAGCGTACGTTGAACAAGGGACGCTGGTATGGTTTTGTGACAGGTATTGGTGCAGCCATTAGTGATATCATCTATGCTGGTATTACTGGTTTTGGTATGGCCTTTGTCATGGATTTTGTCAACAACGATCAGAATAAGTTCTATCTACAGATTATCGGTTCAGCATTGCTGTTGGGCTTTGGTATCTATACCTACCGTATAGACCCTACGAAGAACATGCGTAAGTCGGGGCTGCAGCGAGGTACTATTTGGTACAATACGTGGACGGCATTTCTGGTGACGTTCTCCAATCCGCTGATTATATTCCTCTTCATGGCATTGTTTGCCCAGTTTGCCTTCGTCATCCCCGACCATCCGTTTGAGATGCTCATTGGTTTTGCCAGCATTGTGGGAGGAGCACTGCTGTGGTGGTATGGTCTGTCGTGGTTGGTAGACAAGATACGTACTATCTTTGATGCTCAAGGCATACGCATCATCAATCGTATCATTGGTGCTGTGGTCATCATCTTCTCTTTCGTGTCGCTCTTCGGCACGGTGACGAATCTGTTCAGATTCTTTTAATTTTTAACGTGATAACGTTATAACATAATAACGACAAGATACAATGTTTATAGCTAACGAATTACGCAAGACCAATATTGCCGAATACCTGCTGTATATGTGGCAGGTGGAGGATACCATTCGTGCCTTTGACTGTTCCATCAGCCGCATTCGTCGCGAGTATATCGACCGCTTCGACTATACTGATGAACAGAAAGAAGACGAGGCCGACTGGTTTGGTAACCTTATTCGCATGATGAACCAAGAGGGCTCTCGCGAACAAGGACACCTGCAGATAAACAAGGTTACCATGCAGACACTCTCTGAGTTGCATAGCCAGCTGTTGTCATCGCCAAAGTTCCCATTCTATAATGCGGAGTACTACAAGGTGCTGCCGTTCATCGTGGAGTTGCGCAACCATGGTGCCAACAAAGAAGAGAATGAGATAGAGACCTGTTTCAATGCACTCTATGGAACCATGCTGCTCCGTCTGCAGAAGAAGGAGATTACTGCCAATACACAGGCTGCTGTCAAGGAGATTACTACCTTTATCGGCATGCTCTCTGATTATTACAAGAAAGATAAAGAAGAAGGACTGAAATTTGAATAAATGAATATTTTGATTACCGGCTGTAATGGCCAATTAGGAAATGAGATGCAGCTGCTGGAGCAGGAGAATCCGCAGCACACCTATTATAATACGGATGTCGCAGAGTTGGATATCACCGACCAGACGGCTATCGAACAGTTTGTCAATGATAATCATATTGACGGTATCGTCAACTGTGCCGCCTATACTGCTGTCGACAAGGCTGAAGACAATGAAGAACTCTGTACCAAACTGAATGCGGAGGCCCCTGCTTATCTGGCTCATGCCATCGGCAAGCGTGGCGGTTGGATGATACAGATTTCTACTGACTACGTATTTGATGGTACGAATCATACTCCTTATACCGAGGACGAGGATACCTGTCCTAACAGTGTCTATGGTAAGACCAAACTCGTCGGTGAATTGAATGTGCAGAAGCTCTGCGAACGTTCGATGATTATCCGTACGGCGTGGCTCTACAGCACCTTTGGCAATAATTTCGTGAAGACGATGATACGCCTGGGCAATGAGAAACCAGAGCTTGGTGTCATCTTCGACCAGATTGGTACACCAACTTATGCTCGCGACTTGGCTCGTGTTATCATGGTTGCCATCAACAAAGGCATTGTCCCTGGCATCTACCATTTCTCTAACGAGGGTGTTATCTCATGGTACGACTTCACGAAGGCCATCCATCGTATTGCTGGCATCACATCGTGTCATGTCCGTCCGTTGCATACCTCTGAATATCCCACTCCTGCAGCCCGTCCGCACTATTCGGTGCTTGACAAGACAAAGATCAAGCAGACCTACGGCATTGAGGTTCCCTATTGGGAAGAGTCACTGCGCGAGTGTATCGCCAAGCTATGAAGACGGCAGTCGTTGGTGGCGGGGCAGCCGGTTTCTTCCTGGCAGTCAACCTGAAAGAGATAATGCCTGACATGGCGGTCGTCATCTTCGAGCGTAGCCACCATGTGCTGGCAAAGGTGGAGGTTAGTGGTGGCGGACGTTGTAACTGTACCAACTCTTTCGCTTCAGTCAGTGATTTGTCGCAAGTCTATCCCCGTGGTCACCGCCTGCTGAAACGCCTATTCAACAACTTTGACTACCAGGATGCCTATCGTTGGTTCGAGGAACATGGTGTGCCTTTGGTGACGCAGGAAGACCAGTGCGTCTTCCCACAGGCTCAGGACTCACATGCTATCATCGACTGTTTCCTTTCGTTGGCCCGTCGCTACCATATTGAGATTCGTAAGGGTGTCCATGTGGGTTCTCTTGACCAGTTGAGTGATTTCGATGATGTTGTAGTGACAACGGGAGGCTCTCCCAAGGGTGAGGGTTTACGTTGGTTGGCTGCCTTGGGGCATGAGATAGAGGCTCCAGTCCCCTCGTTGTTTACCTTCTCTATTGCTGATGAACACCTGCATGCTCTGCAAGGAACGGTGGTGAATGATGTTACGGCAATGATTGCCGGTACGAAGTTTCGTGCCACGGGGCCGTTGCTGATTACCCATTGGGGTGTCAGTGGTCCTGCCATTCTGAAACTGTCGAGTCATGCTGCCCGTCATCTGGCTGAGCATCAGTATCAAGCATCGCTGAGCGTCCGTTGGTTGGCTATGCAGGATGAGGAGGTTGCTGCTCTTCTGTATGAACAAGGTGTGAAACAACCGAAGAAACAGTTGACAACCTATAATCCCTTTGGCCTGCAACAACGCCTGTGGATGTATCTGTTAGAGAAGGCACTGACTTCACGTGCTCAGATACGGTGGGCGGAATTGAACAAAAAGGACGTCAACCGTTTGGTCAACGTCCTCTTGAATGATACTTATCAGTTAGCGGGTCGTGCTCCCTTCAAGGATGAGTTTGTTACCTGTGGCGGCATTTCGCTAAAAGCTGTCAATCCTGCTACATTAGAGAGTAAACACGTTCCTCATCTGTATTTCGCTGGTGAGGTACTCGATATTGATGGCGTTACAGGCGGCTTTAATTTCCAGGCGGCATGGACTACTGCCTATACCGTAGCCCAAAGCATCGCTCAGGTCTAACCTCTCACTTCTCACCCCTTACCCCTCACCACTAACTGTCTTGTTCTGCTTCAGGTCCTCCACGAACTGACTAATCTTCTGCAACTCGCGTGGAATACGGATGTTCTGCGGACAATGTGGCTCACACTGACCACAACCGATGCAGTGGTCAGCCTGACGCATACGCGGTACGGCACGGTCGAGACCAATCAGGTAGTTACGACGTAGCTTGAAGTACTCGTCATCCATCTTCAGGCGTGGCAATGTGCCGTCGTTTTTACATTTATTATAATGTACGAAGATGGCAGGGATGTCGATGCCATAAGGACACGGCATACAGTATTTGCAGTCGTTACACGGAATATTCTCCAGACCGACGATGCGCTCAGCTACATCCTTGTCCAAGAAACGCTGCTCTTCTTCTGTAAGGGGTTCCAGCGGACAGTATGACAACAGGTTGTCCTTCAGATGTTCCATATAGGTCATACCACTGAGTACGGTGAGCACACCCTCTGGTGTACCTGCATAGCGGAATGCCCACGAGGCGACGCTGCGTTCTGGCGCATGACTCTTCAATTCCGTGGCGAGGTATTGTGGCAGGTTAGCCAGACGACCACCTAACAGAGGCTCCATGATAACAGCAGGAATACCTTTCTTCTGCAGCTCTGCATACAGGTAGCTGGCATCGACGTTACTGCCATTAATCTCGTTGGCGTAGTCCCAGTCCAGATAGTTCAGCTCTATCTGCACAAAGTCCCAGTGGTATTTGTCGTTCATGGCCAGTACCTCGTCGAACACTTCCTGCTTGCCGTGGAATGAGAAACCGAGGTTGCGGATACGGCCAGCTTCGCGCTCAGCCATCAGGAAGTCCATGATGCCATTATCGACATAGCGGCGATTGAACTCATCCATGCCACCACCAATGGCGTGCAACAGATAGTAATCGAGATAGTCAACCTGCAATTCTTTCAGGGAGTTCTTATACATGCCGATGCTCGCCTCACGACTTTGTGTAGAGGGGTGGAAGTTTGACAGCTTGGTGGCGATGAAATACTCTGAGCGCTTGTGGCGACTTAGGGCGATACCCGTACAGCGCTCCGACTTTCCCTGACAATAGACGGGTGACGTATCGATATAGTTGAGGCCATGCTCTAGGGCATAGTCTATCTGACGATTGATCATGTCCTGATCATAGTCGTCCTTGTTTTCTGTCTTCGACGGCAGACGCATCATACCATAACCCAGAATGGAGACCTTGTCGCCTGTCTTAGGATTTGTGCGATAGGTCATCTTGTCCGTTGGTGGCTCCACCTGTTTCTTATACTCCTCCACAGCCTTTGAGTCGCTCTTCGACTTACAGCCCGTCATTACGGCAGCAGTGGCAACAGCGCCACCACCCAGTATTTTGAGGAAATTTCGTCTTGATATATCTTTTTTCATACTTCTTACATCTTACATCATACATCTTACATCACACCTCTTTATGCACCTCGTGGCCTTCAACATAGATTGCTGAAAAGGGACGGGCAGGACACAGATACTCGCAGGCACCACAGCCTATGCAACGGTTCTCGTTGACGGCAGGTACGTAGGGTGATTCCTCGTCATTAGGGTCAGAGGGTACCATCTCGATAGCGCCGACAGGACAGTGGCGGGCACAGTTGCCACACTCCACACCGTCGGTCAATGGAATACAGTTCTTCTTAATCCATACGGCATGACCAATCTGTGTGGAGGCCTTCAGCTCATGAGCTAATGGCTTGATGGCTCCTGCAGGACACACCTCTGAACAGCGGTTACACTCTGGACGACAGTAGCCACGCTCATACGACATGGTGGGCTGCATCAGGTGCCACAAATCAGAACTGGGGCGGAGTACCTCGTTGGGACACTCCGAAATACACAGCTGACAGCCCGTACAGTGTTGTTCGAAGTTTTGCTTCGAACGAGCGCCTGGCGGCATGATGGGTGTCTGGCGCTCAGGGGCCACCTTGTCTTCTATCTCGGCCAGTCCACCATCCATAATCTTATCTTTCTGCTGTGCCATGGCAGCTGTTGCCAGCAGTGCGGAAGACAGCAGGAAGGTGCGTTTGCTGGAGTCAACGGGCTCGTTGGCCTCAGTGGGCTTATTGGTCTCAGTGGGCTTATTGGGTTCACTGGGTTGCCCATTCACCCCATTAGCCCCATGCCCATACTTCAGCGCTCCAAACTTACAACTGTCGATGCAGTCGCCACAGACCACGCAGCGCAGGGGGTCAACGGTGTGTGTCTTATAGTCTATGCAGGCAGCCTTACAGTTCTTCGTACACAGCGAGCAGTTCTTGCACTTGTCCACGTCGAAATGTACCTTCAGCCACGAGAACTTGGCAAAGATGCTCAGCGCAGTACCCACGGGACAGATGGTGTTGCAATACGTGCGACCATTGCGCCAGGCGAGCAGAGCCAATATAACCAGTGTCACGATGCTGATGATGAGGCTTGGCAGGGCACGCATCCAGATGTTCGTGTGGTAGAATGCATAGCTGTCGTAGTGCTCGGCAATAGCTGCCAGCACGTTATTGCCTGCCATCCATACAGGCTGTAGCAAGTTGGTGCATATGCGTCCGAAGGCAGAGTAGGGGGCTAACAATTGTACAATGGTGCCGCCACTCAATACGAGGGATATCAGCATCATTACAAAGAAGATGATGCGCAGGGCGTGTTTCTGTTTAGAATACGTGTAGCGGTTCTTCTTGGCTTTCTTGCCGAACCATCCGAAGATGTCCTGCATGATGCCTAACGGACAGATGACCGAACAGTAGATGCGTCCGAAGATGAGCGTCAGCACAAGGAGTGCTGCAATGACCACGACGTTCAGTGCCAATACTGCCTCCAAGAACTGTATCTTGGGCATCCAACTCACCCAGTGGTGCATGGTGCCTGTGAAGTCGAGGAACAACAGCGTGATGCCGATAAACATCACGGTTGCCAGTGCAATTCTGATTTTTCTTAACATAAAGTATTGTTTAGCTTCAGTTTGTTATTTTAACGATTTGTATACTGAGCTCATAGAGCAGATAGATGGGCAGTGCCACTACGAAGAGGGTAAACACGTCGGTGGTCGGGGTGATGATAGCCGATACGACGAGGATGGCTACGACGGCGTGACGGCGGAATTGTGACATCATGTGGCTGTTGATGAGTCCCATGCGTCCCATCAGTCCACAGACTACCGGCAGTTCAAAGACCACGCCCATTACCAGACTCATTCCGAGCAACGTGTCGATATACGACTGTAGGGTCAGCATGTTGGCTACGTCGGGCGACACCTGATAGGTGCCCAAGAACCTGACCGTCAGCGGAAACACGATGAAGTAGTTCACCAGTGTGCCCATGAGGAACATCACGTAGGCCGCTCCCACTATCCAGACGGCGTAGCGCCGCTCGTTCTGGTAGAGTCCTGGTGACACGAAGCGGAATAGCTCATATAATATATAAGGTGAAGCCAACAGCAGTCCCGCATAGATGGCCGTCCGCATGTGAATCATGAACTGCTCCGTCAGTCCCGTATTCATCAGGTTGATGTGGAAGGCATCAACGCCTAACAGCTGGTAAGTCACGAAGTCGCTACTTCGTGGGGCCAGCACCACACTGAACAGCAGATCTTTCAGACAGAATGCTGCCACCCCTAGCACCATCACGGCCACGGCCATGCGTATCAGCGATGAACGCAATACGTCCAGATGGTCCCAAAAGGTGAGTGCCTTCGTTCCTTCGTCCATTTGTCTCACCTATTCGTCCTTTTGTTCCTTCGTCTCATCCTTTGTGCTTTCGTCAATATCCTTCATGCCGTCCTTGAAGCTCTTGACGCCCTTGCCGAGTCCTTTCATCAGCTCAGGAATCTTCTTTCCTCCGAACAGCAATAGGATAATCAGAGCAATGACGATGATTTCCTGCATTCCTAATCCAAACATGTTTTTGTTGTTTTTTGGTTATAATCTTTGCAAAGATACGAAAAAAACATTATCTTTGCAGTCAAATAACAACATTTAACTATGGAGTACGAATTTATTCTACGAATTTTCGTCGCTGCTCTGCTTGGCGGACTCATTGGTTTGGAGCGTGAGTATCGTGCCAAGGAGGCTGGCTTCCGCACCCACTTCCTCGTGGCACTGGGCGCCGCATTGTTTATGATAGTGTCAGCTTACGGCTTTGGTGACTCTATGACGAGTGACCTGCATCGTTGGGATGTATCTCGTGTGGCGTCACAGGTGGTTAGTGGCATCGGTTTCATTGGTGCTGGTACCATCATCTTCCGTAAACAAGAGAATATGGTCAGCGGACTTACCACAGCTGCAGGTCTATGGGTGGTCGCTGCTATCGGCCTGGCCTGTGGTGGTGGCATGTATGTCTTGGCAATCGCTGCTTCTATCATGGTGCTGGTAGGACTGGAGGCCTTCAACTTCTTCTTACGCAAACTCGATAAGCATCGCAAAGAATAAGAAAAGCGGGAGAACCTGAGTTTTCTCCCGCTTCTTCTATCTTCTTTTATCTCCTTTTTACAGGTGTCTGTTGCGCAGGGTGTTCAGCATGATGCGCATGTAGAGTCCAAACTGCTTCTCGTTCAGCACGCTCTTCATCTTCTGAGCATCCTTTCTTACCGCCTGATGCACCAGGTGTCTCTGGATAGGTCCTCTTACGGAGGCCAGTGACTGCAACTCTGTGTTGAAGTTGTTGTGAATGGTTTCTACGGCTTCCGACTGATCCTCGTCCAAGTCGAGCACCTCTGAGAGGCGGTCCATGTTACAACTCATGTCAAAACGTCTGTCGACATTGTTACTGTTAGTTTCTGCAAAACTAAATGTTACTGCCATCATGGCAACCAGTGTTACGATAATCTTTTTCATACCTTTAATTTTTTAATTGTTACTATTTTTGTTTCTTTGTTTTCGTTCTTCTTTGCTTCTTTGACGTAACAAAGGCATGAAATGTTTAACCGCCCACACCCCACTTTCAACGAACACCCTGTTTCGTTCAGCGAACTGCCGGATATCCACTCTAAAAGAATGAGGGATATTCCTAAATATACAACTTTACAGAAGAAATTGCAAGAAAACAGGGTTCACATTCACGCGTAATCTATTGATATCTTGCGCAGTAAGTGTGAACCCTATTTTTGTGTGGTTGGCATCAAAGAGGTAAGTCCCTCTGATTGAGGCACTCGTTGCTGCAGGTCCAAAGTTGTAAGAAGTACCTATTTTTACTACTCATAATAAATGGCTGCGCCGAAAGGTGCGGCCATTTTCAGTTCACCCACGCAATCAAAGGGACCTGTCCCTCTGATTGAGGTGGCAAGGAAATGTAATCATTTTCCTGTCGCGGCGTTAATGGCTATTTCCCGATAGTTTGCTATTGGTGCCACCGTCATCGGATGGCGAGTAGCCATACGATAGGGCAGACCTATCTGGCGGAATTCGTCGAGAAAGGCTTCGAGATATGTATCATCTGCGAACCGCTGCATCAGACTGATACAGAACGTGCCGCCCACGGCACTCATCTCAATGGTGAGAGCATACGGCGTATAGGCCTCTGTGTACATCTCGCTGACGTATTGTTCGGCAGCACCCAGATTAGCCTTGCCGACGTAACTGACACAGGTTGTGGCTGCTGATGTTGCGACACTGTAGGCTTTGGCCATTGCCTGATGGCGCCCCTCAAGGGTGGGAATCTTTTCGAACATGTCTTGCGTATGCTGAGTTCGCCAGAAATTCTCAATGACGTTGTCTTCGTTCGACTGCAGAGCCACCATGCCTCGGAATATGGTCTGCTGCGTTTCAATATCCATCCCTCTCATCTCATCGTTCAGGGTCAGGCGGAGCGATGCTGCCATCGATTGGCCGGCCTGCGGACAACCCAGTGCGGGACGTTGGTTGATGGCCAGTGCCACCATCGGCACTCCTTCCGTCAAGTCGGGATGCAGACGGGCAATGGCACGGACGAGCAGCAGCGAAATGAGCGTAGCGGGCGATGTGTCGCCTAAGGTCACATACCTCATCATCTCTTGCTCTTCAACAAGGATGTTGACAGTTTCCACGTCCTCACTTACCGCCACCTTTGCCTGTGTGGTCAGATTGATGCAGCGCAGACGTTCCGGAAGGGGTAGCGGGTGCAGTTGGTCGGGCTTAGCCAGTGCGGCTGGGTCTTCCCATTCCTCTGGGCTGATAGTGTCACCTGCCACTCGAATGTTCGCCATACCCCTTTCCAATGTCGCATCATAGCGGCGGCGAGAATATTCATAGAGCAAGGTGCGTAGGATGTTATAGGCTCCTGTGCCATCGGTCAGGCAGTGGAAGAAATCGATAGCGATGCAGTTGTCCCAGTAGCAGAAGGCCAGCAGATGGTTGTTCGACTCTGGGCCAATCAGTCTCACTGGTTTTTCCCCTTCGTTGACTACCCACGGCTCGCTGTTGTCTTCATACACAAAATATTCCGTGCCTTCAGCATCTTTCCTCATGCCGAGCTTCACTTGATAGTATGGATACCGCAGGCGCGTTGATTCTACAGCCTGACGCAACAAGTCGCCGTCAACGACATCTCGCATCTTCATCGTCATTCGTACCGTCCAACTCATCTGTTCTTCTGCCCATGTCAGGTAGAATCTTTCTGAAAGCAGTTTCTTTCCTTTATTATAATTCATCATGGTGACATTATTCATTACACATCGTTTTTAACAGGCGCAAAATTACTCAAAATTATCCAATTTCTTGTGGAAACTCCAACTTTTTTCGGAAAGATGATGCGCATTGGCGGTAAAAGTGCAAAAGGCGGGCGAGATAGCGATGTCCTTTCTATCTGAAAATCTCACGCAGTTCACTGTTGCTCAGTTTGCCTATC
>ONCH01000092.1 GCA_900316265.1 uncultured Prevotellaceae bacterium
ATCCAGCTGGTAATGGTCACGACAAACGGTGTGACACATAACGAACATTCGAAGGATGTCAATCAGGAGGTTACATTGGATGATTTGTTCTTATAGTAAGCCGGTAATAAGACTCATAGATATGAACTATAATATAGGAAAGAAACTGCTGTCAGAGAGATTTTACCTGACATGGGCAGGAGAAGAGATGAGTTGGACAGTCCGCATGACACTGAAGATGCGGGATTCCGTTGACGGGGATCTGTTGCGACAGGCTGTGGAACAAGCCCGCCAGCGATATCCATACTATCAAGTGAAGCTCGACGTAAAGAAAGATGATGCCGGCACAGAATATTTTGTGTATGAAGACAATAGCGAGCCGTGGGTGGTCAGCGAAGGTGAAAAGCCTGTGCAACTGATTGGCCCGGAGTCGAACCACCATCTGCTGGCGTTTTGCTATTGGGACGACTGCATCGCCATCGATTTCTTCCACTGTCTGACTGACGGAACGGGGGCCTACAACATCCTTCGCACGTTGCTCTATGAGTATTGTAACCGCCGCTATGATGTGGCTCTGAGTCGTGCGAACGTTCGTGTAGTAAGTGACACTATCAGTCCAGCAGAATGGGAAGATCCTGCCGCTCAGGCTAAGCCCGACAACCTTGCCCCGTTCCAAGTGCCAGAACGCAAACGGTGTATCAATCTGACTACACAAGCTAAGACGGCGTTAAACGAGGCTGTGGAAACCGTTAACATCCTTGTCGAGGAGCAAGAGATGATGAAGTATGTTTCTTCAGGCGACACATCACCAGCTACGCTTGTGTCGCTGCTACTTACCCGTGCCATTGCCCGCCTGCATCCCGACATGACAGAAGGTGTGCCGATGGTGGCACTGGCCATTAACCAGCGTCCTGCCCTGGGCTGTCCGCAAGCTGGCCAGACAATGGCTGGGTCGCTCCGTCTGACCCTGAACGACGAGATGCGCGGTATGGATCTTGAATTGCAGCAGACGATATTCCGAGGCATGGTGGCCCTGCAGTCGAACGAGGATAACGTCATTGAGGGCTTTTGGCAGACGCAGAACACCCAAGACGGCAAGGCCAACCTGGGTGCTGCAGAGCAATATGTCAGTGAAATGTACACAGAGGCCTATACGCCGTATGCCCTTACCGTCGAGATGAGTGCTGTGAACGGCACGTTCTGTCTCAGTCTGATGCAGCGGTTTGCAGACGATACCTACCTTGATGCTTTCCTCGACGAGCTTCGCCAGATAGGCATCAGCTATCGCATTGCCACACGCCATCCGGTGACGGTGGCACCTATAGCAGACTAT
Source organism: uncultured Prevotellaceae bacterium (assembly GCA_900316265.1). Lineage (GTDB taxonomy): Bacteria > Bacteroidota > Bacteroidia > Bacteroidales > Bacteroidaceae > Prevotella. The sequence goes on from ONCH01000092.1 coordinate 1,313, forward strand.
CGGAAGAACAAGTCTTGATGTCGCAAGTTGATTAAAGTAATTATGATGCAGATTATAGTCATTCTCATTTGTCTGCTGACACCGCTCGGCATCTTGTGGCTCACGTATAAGAGCGCGGTGCTTAGGAAAGTGGGGAGTATCATCATCGCCTACGTCATCGGTTGTACGCTGGGACTGACGGGACTGATTCCTGACACGGAGGAGATGCACGGTGTGCAGACGGCTGTCGCATCGGCAGCCATACCTTTTGCCATTCCGTTGTTGCTGTTTTCGGCAGATCTGAAGGCATGGGCGCGACTGGCTCCAAGTTTTATCAAGAGTACTATCTTCGGACTGTTGGGCTGTGCCTTGGCGATTGTGGTGGGATTCTGGCTTTACGGGCAGAGCGACCCGACGCTGTTTGCCCATATCGGCGGTATGCTGACGGGCCTCTATACAGGCGGCAATGCCAACTTGGCTTCGCTGAAGATTGCCCTTGGCGTGGACGATGCGACGTATATCCTTACTTCGGCCTATAGCACGGTGATGAGTGCCGTCTATCTGTTCTTCATCATCATCTTCGGCAAGCGGGTACTGCGGCTGTTCATGCCGGACTTCAAAGATGACAAGAGTGTGGAGGACAAAAACATCAAGGTGGAAAATCATGAAGAGGAACTGTTCATGGGACTGTTTCGCAAGGACAATCTGAAAGACCTCGGACGGAGCCTGTTGCTCACCATCGGTATCATTGCCCTTGGTGCAGGCATCGCGAGCCTGTTCCCCAAGTCAGCCTTCCAGAGCATTTTTATTCTGGGCATCAGTCTGCTGGCAATTCTCTCATCCTTGCATCCTAAGGTGCGTAGACTGAAGCGCACGTTCGAGGCTGGCACATTCTTCATTCTTATCTTCAGCGTGGCTGTGGCCTCGCAGGTGAGCCTGAAGACACTCACCGATGTCAATCCTGGCATCTTCCTCTTCATCACCGTTGCCACCCTCGGCTCGCTGCTGTTCCACATACTGCTGAGTG
>ONCH01000027.1 GCA_900316265.1 uncultured Prevotellaceae bacterium
GACCACATCGTTGTTCCTGACACCAATCATCACGTTACGCTGACCCTGCATAATAGCCTGAATAGCACCGACACCTGTAATAGATGCCAGGATGCGGTCACGAGCCGACGGTGTACCGCCACGCTGCAGGTGGCCAAGGATAGACACACGCACGTCGAACTCTGGGAATTCCTTCTTCACACGGTCTGAATAGAACATGGCTCCACACTTCGGACTCTCTGAGACAAGGACGATGCATGACTTCTTCGATTTGCGGATGCCACGCTTCATAAATTCTGCCAGCTGGTCTTCGTCGGTTACCTCCTCAGGGACGATAGCAGCCTCAGCACCACAGGCAATGGCGCAGTTCTGTGCCAGGAAACCAGCATCACGGCCCATCACCTCAATGAAGAAGATGCGCTCGTGGGAGTTGGCTGTGTCGCGGATACGGTCCACACACTCCATGATGGTATTCATCGTAGTGTCGTAGCCAATGGTATTGTCCGTGCCATAAAGGTCGTTGTCGATGGTGCCCGGCAGACCGACAACAGGATAGTCGAACTCCACACCGAAGTTCCAGGCACCCGTCAGCGATCCGTTACCACCAATGACCACCAGTGCGTCTATCTCTTCCTTCTGACACGTCTCGTAGGCCTTCTGGCGGCCCTCAGGCGTCATAAACTCTTTCGAACGGGCTGTCTTCAGAATTGTACCACCGCGAGTAATGATGCCACTGACGTCTTCTGTTGTAAACTCCTTGACCTCACCTTTGATGAGTCCATCGTAGCCACGATAGATACCTTTAATTTTAAATCCATTACAGATACCAGCGCGTGTCACAGCACGGATAGCTGCGTTCATACCAGGGGCGTCACCGCCAGAAGTCAAAATACCAATTGTTTTTATCTTTCCCATAATCTTTCGTTTAAATTGTTTGCATGTTGCAAAGATACGAAAAGTCAAAAGAAAAACAAAATTATTATGTTTATTTCTCCATAAATGCCTTGATACGATCAGCGACGTTCTGCTTCATGTTGTTGAAGAAGAAACCGTAGTCATGCAAATGGTAACTCTCGGGACCGAACATCTGAGCGCCGTCGGCAGGAATGGCATAGAGCTTGGCATCGGCGGTAGTGACGACGACGGAGCCGCGGACGGTATCAACGCGAGCATCAGCAATGCCTGGAGTAACGAGCTTACCGTCAACAGTGAGTGAACCGAGGTTTTCCTTGACGTCGGCATAGGTATCGTCACGCTTCCAATTGATGGGGTTGATGCTGATACCGCCAGGGGCGAGCGTCATGTTCTTTTCCTTCAGGTTGGTGGGGCCCTCAGTGTTCCACGAGACGATAACGCCAGTATCGGTTGGACCCTCGGCAAACTTCAGACCTGTCTTGGCAAGCCAGTCCTTGGTCACGGCGAAACCTATCGGATAGGCTGCAATCATGCGACTGAGAGCCTCGGGATGCTTGGTCATGTAGTTCTCAAGCAGGGCAATTAACACAGAGGCGCCCTGAGAGTGTCCAGCGAGAATGAAGGGGCGACCCTGATTAAGGTTGTTAAGGTAGTAGTCGAGCGCGTCGGTAGCGTCGAACTTAGAGACGTAGTCGATGATGGCGCGATAGTCCGAACCTGGCTTCGGCATGGATATCTGGCGGTAGATAGGCATGAAGACGTTGCAGCTCTCGTCGAACACGGCGGTCTGGATTTGTCTGACCATCTGTGCACCAGCAATCATCATTGTGTCGGTCATGTCGCAGACCTCGGTCTCAGGGCGGAAGCCTGTGACGGTCGGATAGATATAGAACACGTCAACAGCCTTCATACTGTCAGTGGCAGTAGCGTCAAGTGTGCCGTCCTTGACGAGCGCTGCAGGCACGTCGAGCCAGTTTGCTGCTTGACTGTAGTCAATCAAGGAGTCGTACTTCTCGATTCCGACGATGTACTGCGCGGCCTCGGGAATTTCACCAATTCTCGAAGTTTCAGCAACGGGTTTGTTACTACTCTTGCACGAGGCAAATGTCATTGCTGTCAGCATCACCGATGCCAAGAGCATCATAGAATTCACTTTTTTCATCGTTTTTAGTCTTTAATTGTTCATTTATAATTATTCAACTTCATTCTTCATTGTCCTGTAGCTTGGCGGTACTCCAACTGTTTTGTTTGGAAATCAGCATAGGCATCAGTATAGCGGTCGCGAGCCTGCTGATATTGCTCCTGTGCTAACAATAGATCGCTCATCTTGGTCTGTCCCACACGGTAATAATCCTTATTCAATCGCAGGTTCTCCTCAGCTTGCTCAATGGCGTTATGAGCAATAAGTAGTTTCTTGTGACTCGTCTCAACAGCAGCCCAAGCGTTGTTCATGCGGATAATGAGTTTCTGGCTATTGTCTTTCAACTGCTCCTTGGCATCCTCGAGTGCGAGACTCTTCTTCTTGATATTGTGTGAGCCGCCCCACCAACCACTGATAGGTACGTGGACGGTGGCGAAAATCATAGCATTAGTATTTTTACCAAACCAGTCGTTGTAGCTATAGCTGGCACCGACACCCACGGACGGTAGATTACTACCGACAGCCATGGAGTGTTGCAAATGCTGGCTCTCAACATTTTTCTCCAGTAAGCGGTATTGTGGCGTAGCTGCCAGTGCAGACTGATGGTTCTGTCGCAAGGCAATGGGCATGTCAGGAACGGTCCCGAAAGCAAAACTTGCGGGCATTGTTACGTCGATGGCTTCATCAGCCTTGCCAACATGCTGTGCCAAGAGCTGGCGGACGGTAATTAGGCCACTTTCAACCTCTGCTGTCGTACTCTCCACTTCGCCCTTACGGAGCTGCACCTGAAGCAGGTCGTTACGGTTGACGACTCCTACGCGAACCATATTAGTAACATCTTTCTCTAACTGTTCCAACATATCATGGACTGTGGCAAGTGTCTGCAGTTTCTCTTTCAATGAGACCACCTGCCAGAAATATTGCTCGATAGTGAGTTCCACTTGGTCGGCCGACACTTCCATTTGCAATTCACTGGCCTCGACGCCGACCTTCGCCAGCTTATTACCATTGATAATCTGACCACCCATAAAAATGGGCTGTACAGCCGAAACGGAGCCATAGATACCTTTCTTCATCAGACTGATATTGGCAGGTATCAGACCCTGTGGTACGATGGCGGCAAGAGCGCCAGGTAGTTCGATGTCATAGTCAACTAACGGTTTGTTGTTCTGGAAACCAAATCCTGTAGCTGATATCTGGGGAAAGAACTTGGTGAGCGCCTCACCCTTCACCTGCTTTGACTGCTGGATGGCATTGCGAGCAGAACGAAGACTATAGTTGTTCTCGACGGCGAGTTGTTTTAGCTGGTCCAAACTATACGTTCCTTGGGCGATGGCAAAGCCGCAACATACGGAACAACAAATAATGATGATTATCTTTTTCATGCTTCTGTATCTTCTTTAACTTCCTTTACTTCTTTAATTTCTCCATGCCCCATGACCTTCCAGTAAGCTATTGGCATAATGGTCAGGATAAACAGCATGGTAATGAGCGTGCCATAGCAGATGACCGAACCCATCGGCATCCATAGACCTGTGCCACCGAGAATCATCGGTACCACACCCATGGAGGCGGCTGCTGATGTCAGGAAGATTGGGCGCATACGACGCTCGGCAGCCACGTGGATGGCATCCTTGAGAGAAAGGTTCTCCAGCTCCTTCACCTCAGCTGCATAGTCGAAGAGGATGACACCGTTGCGCACGAGAATACCCATAAGCGACACAAAACCAAGTACACAGGTCAATGAGAAGTCTATACCCTGAATGAGTACACCCATGGCCGTACCGAAAACACAGAGCGACAGGCACACCATGATTAGCACAGCCTCGCTAATGTTCTTGAAATGCCATAGCAGTACGAAGAAGATGATGAACACGGAAATAACGAGGGCTCCAGCCAACTGCGGACCCGTCTCACCGTCAGCCTCATGCTGTCCGCCATACTCCAACTTCATGCCTTCCGGCAATTGCATGCTGGCAAGACGCTCCATAATCTGTTTCGTTACGACACCAACATTCAGGTCACGGTCTACTTCGCCAAGAACAGTAACAGTGCGCAGACCATTACGATGACAGATTTGTCCGTACTGCCAGGTAGGTATAATCTCTGCAAACTGGCGCAGGGGAACACTGGGGATAGCCTCACCAACAGATCTCAGGCTCAACAGCTCTTCCGCGCTAGTGGGTATTGCTGCCGATATGCCAATGGGTATCAATTCGTTCATCACATCCTCCTTCGTAGCCTGGTCAGCATTGTCGGTCTTCATCTTCACCTGCACGTCATAGTCACCTTCCCATGCTGTGCTCACACTAACGCCCTCACCATAGCGGAAAGCCATCTGCATTTCTACAGTCTGGTTGGTGATACCTAGTCGGCTGGCTTTCTCATCATCAATCTTGATGCGTGTGGTTGACAGCGGCTCCAGCATATTAGTGCGAACGAGCATCAACTCAGGCATCTTGCGCAGAATACCACAGATGCTGTCTGAATACTGTGCCAGTTCTTCGAGGTTATTGCCTTGCAGACGTACCTCTATGGGTGTTGCACATGAGTTATAACTCAGTTGTTTGATTTTAACGTATGCCTCAGGGAAGTAGGTAGTGTATTGGTTCGTACACTCCTCAACCAATTTCACGGTAGCATCATTGCCCGTAGTGTTAACAATGAACTGTGCATAGCTCTCATCGGCAATCTGCGGAGCGTAGGAAGTATGGAAACGTGGCGATGCACAGCCTTTGAAGGAGGCTACTGACAGCACACCCTCTTTCTTCGCAATCATGTGCTCCAGCGAGTCGGCCACAGCAACAGTGCGCTCCAAACCCGTGCCTGTGGGTAGATATATTTCTACGGCAAACTGATTACGCTCAGCGGCTGGCATCATCTTCTGCGGTAGCGTAGTGAACAGCCAAGAACCGATAATCACGCTGGCTACACCTGCACCTATTGTCGCCCAAGGATGGTCGAAGCAGACGTTCAACAACTTCTTATAGTACTTGTCCATGATATCAAGCAGGTTGAAGGGCTTCTTACCATTCTTCGGTTTCGCGGCTTCAATAGGCTTCTTGATAAAGAAGTATTGCAGGATAGGCAGCAGCGTCTGGGCAATAATCATAGAGATGAACAGCACGATGCTGATGGCCCATGGGAACGAGAGCAGAAAGTCGTGGAACTGTCCCTTCATCACGATGAGGAATGGGAAGAACGTCACCGAGATACACAGTGTGGCGGTAAAGATGGACTTCAGGAAGTGGACGGTAGCATCAATGGAGGCCTGCCAGCGTGGCTTGCCCTCTGCCATCATTTCCATGTAAGAGTCGATAATTACAATCGAGTCGTCCACTATCATTCCCAATGTCACTATCAATGCCGCCAGCGTCACGGTGTTCAGCTCGATGCCGAACATGTAGAACGTCCCCAGCGATATGAAGATGGTGATAGGCATTGTACCTGCAGCCACCATCGCCACACGCATCGGCATAATAAGAATTACTACCAGAATAACCGTTGTAATGGCTATCAACAGCTCATGCAGGAAATTGTCGATACTATCATCCACTACCTGTTTCTGGTCGGTGATGATGCTCAGCTGCACATCATTTGGAATATGCTGCTTAATATTTGCCAGTTTCTCATTGATGGCAGAACCCATCTTCGATACGTCCTGTCCCTTCTTGATTTCCACTGAGAGCAACAGACACTTCGTGCCGTTGTTAGTGATGTACGACTTCGGCTTAGCATATTCGCGCTTTACCGTAGCCACATCTTTCAGTCGAACATTGTTGCCCTTGCCATCTGTATATATTAAGGTGTTCTCAACATCGTAAATCTTATTGAGGGCATGATCCACATAGATAGGCGACTTGTAACCGGCATTCTTCACACGGCCTGCCGTTGTTACAAAGCCCTTCGCCTTCAACTGTTGACCGATGGTCAGATAGCTAATACCGTAGTGCGACAGCTTGTCCGAGTTCAGATAGATGCTGATCTGGTCTTTCTGCAGACCGAAGACGTTCATCTTTCCCACACTGGGTATCATGCGCAATGAGTCAATCAGCGAGTTCATGTAGTCATTCAGCTCACGGTAGGTCTTGTCGTCCGACTCCATGGCCAACAACAATGCAGACGTGTCACCGAAGTCGTCGTTCACTATGATAGCCAGCACACCTTCAGGCAACTGGTCCTTGAAACCTTGTACACCGTGCTTAAACTTCGACCAGAAACCGTCTTTGTCCGTTAGATCGTCGTTCAGCTCCACCTGGATAATACTGAGGCCTTCCTTCGAGTAAGAGATGGTCTTCTCTTTCTTGACCTCCCTATAGGTAAAGATGTATTTCTCCAGTGGTTTCGTCACTTGTTCCTCCATTTCCTGTGCTGTTACACCTGGATAAGCAGCCACAACAATACCTTGACGAATCGTGAAATCGGGGAACTCGTTCTTGTTGATATTCGCCAAACCATAGATGCCTAGAGCCACCAAGCAGCTCACAAGCAATATGATAATCTGCCGGTAGTGCATCGACCACTCCTGCAGCGTCATTTTCTCCTTTTTCTCTTCCATAACAGCAGACTATTTCACGATTTCTACTTTCATGCCGTTGCTTACCTTCTGCTGTCCTGCTACGATGAGCTGGTCACCGGAGGAGAGTCCGCCACTGACCTGCGCACCCTGTGCCGTTTCACTGCTGATAAATATTTCGCGCTTCACGGCTTTGTCGCCATTGACCACCCAGACAAAGGTCTTGTTGTCGCCATCGAGCTGCACCAGATTAGCTGGGATGAACACGCCCGTAGCATCCTGCATATAGTTAGTAAATGCCTGACAAATCATGCCTGGCAGCAGCTGACCGTCGTGGTTTACAATGGTAGCCTTCACTTCATAAGTACGTGAACGAGGGTCGGCACTTACACCACGCTCCGTCACCTTGCCAGAGAATTCACGATGACCCAGTGCAGGAACAATTATCTTCATTGACGAACCCTTCTGGATGCGCTGTACGTCATCTTCTGGCACCGATATCTTAACCTTTACGCTTCCAATGCTTACCAGTTTCACTACCGGCATTCCTGGAGCTGCATTTTGTCCTACTTCAGCACTTTTGTCAGCAATGAAACCACTGAACGGGGCATAGAGCTTTGTATCCGCCAGCGACTTCTTGGCCATCGCCTCCGATGCCATTGCCGACTTCAACTGGTTTTCTACCTGTATCCACTGCATCTCAGGCAACGAGCCTGCGTCGTGTAGTTCTTTCATGCGGTTGTAAGTGTCCTGAGCCTGTTCCAAAGCTGTCTTAGAAATGGTATAGGCATTCTGCATCGTCGTCGGGTCCAACTCGGCAATCAGCTGTCCGGCACTGACGGTCTGTCCTTCACTGACATAGATACGCTTGATAGTACCCGTACTGGCAAACGACAGCGACGCACCGCTCTGCTCCTCGATAGTTCCAGAGAATCCCTGCTCACCATTTACTGCCTCAGCATGAATCTGCTGAACCTTTACCCTTACCGTCTGCTCTGCAGCGGTTTGTTTCTTCTCTCCACAACTGCACAATGCAACTAGCACCACGGCAGCCATCACGAAATGTCCTTTTTTCATCTTTGTGTTTATTGTTTTTAGTTTCTTATTTATCGTTTCGGATAATTTCTCTATTTCTGATATTTCTTTCTGTATTCCAACGGTGTCATACCCGTGTGCTCCTTCACGTACTTGCCGAAGAATGAGGCATTGGGAAATTTCAGGTCATTGGCAATCTCCTGCATCGTCATGTCTGTGTAGCGTAGGCGACGCTCGATGGCTCCCATTGTGAAATGTTCTATCATCATGCTCGGACGACGATTGAGGGTCTCCTTCAAGACGGTCGACAGATAGGTGGGAGTAACATTCAACTGCTTGGCGAAATCGTCCACCTTACGGATACGTCCGTCGCTCTTCTCAACCAAATGAATGAACCTGTCAGCCAGCAGCCTTCTATGAAAACCTGGAGATTTTTCATTTAACGCTTCCGCATCGATAAAGAGCTCCTTCTCGCGACGAATCATACAGAGTATCTCCATCATCATCGTGCTGACAAGCGACCTCACAATATCAGGATACAACGATGGTGATGTGTCTCGCATCCGACGACACAACAACCGAAAATAGCTATCAAGTAGTGTTATATCGTTATCCTTGAGAGATATCTTCGAGTGTTGCTTAAGAAAAGTCAAATCTGACAGACTTACCTCACTATACATATCGATGTTCCAAAGTTCGCTTCGGGAAAACCATATCTGCCGACAGTTAAAATCCGGTGAGGACATAAAATTACAAACAACACTATGCGCCATGTAGAGGAAAAGATCATTTTTGTGTAGCTGAATCTGCTGTCCGTCGTAGTCGAACTGGGCCGCACCTTCAGTACACATCACAATGAGTCCGTGATTGTTGAGACGCAACTTGCCTAAAGGCAATTTGCCAAAATTCTCCATCACCACCAAATCGTCACTATCGCCTATACGCAGAGTGTCGTTGCCATCCCGTGGCATGAGGTCTTTTATTTCCATGATGTTCTATATTTACTTTCTCGGGTGCAAATTTCGTAAGAAACATCCAATTTCTAATGTTCAATATTTATTAAATTGTGTTCCGTTCCTTTTTTCTGTCCAAAAAGTAAGTAAAATGCCCTTCTTTCGCCATTTTTTCCACTAAAGACAGCGAATATAGCTTATACACGTGAAAATCAGCTGTACCTGCATAGTAAATACAGCTAATACGCGCGCATATTAGCTATATAATGATGCGTATTAGCTGTATTCAGCAGACCATCTTATATATATCGCCAATGGGCTGTCCCCCCCTTAGAACTCGTATCCGAGATTCAGGTAGAAGTAGGGTTCCTTGGTGCGGTTGCTGTAACCGATAGTACCACCAACAGGACCAAACATGGTGTTGTAGTAGTAGGCCGCCTGCACGCCAAGGAGCGTGCGACGGTCAAACAGCTGTTTAAGACTTTCTGCATGCTGTGCACCTGCAAAACGAATCAGCACATAGTGGTTGGTGCCGAAGCGCTGTTGGGCTTGCAGCTGAGCAGCTACGAAGTGACGATCGATGTACTCCATGCTACCAATGCCTGCAAAGGGCATCTGTTGCTCGATGTAGTGTCCGAAGTAGTCACCACCGATGGTATTACCGAAGACAGGTGGCAGGACGGTTCCGAAGAGCAGACGACCATAGAACATGGGCTGCAACGTGAAGCGACTACCAAAGGTGAACGACATGCGCCAGTCAGCACTGACGTCGCTCAAACCTGGTTTCTTGCCGTCGGAGGAGCCGTCGATAGAACGCGCTTCAAGGCGTGCAAAATTGTCGGTCAAATAGGCATATTCTGCTTTGAAGCGTGCGCCACGAGTGGGAAACAGCCAGTTGTCTTCACTATTGTAGTTGATGCGTGCACGATAGCTGAAGTAGTGCTCGTTGATGAGCGACATCTGCTGCGACGACTCAGAACCGAGCTTGTTGCGGTAGTGCAGATAGTCCCAACGCAGTCCCATCTGGAGATTGAAATGGCGCAGGTCGAAATTGAAGGGTGTGAACTCTGACTCGAATTCATTATACTGGATATTGTAGTCGCGCTCGCCATTGATATAGATGTCAATATCGTTGCGACGGAAGGTAAAGCTCAACGTAGGTCGCGTAAAACTGCGCGGATGGACGGTCAGTTCGCCACGTGCCATGAGTCGCTTGCCCAGTCGCAGGATGATTTCACTGTTCACAGGGATAGCAGTCTTGAACGGAATGGCCAAGCCCATCTGGAGAGCAGCATACTCCTCGGTGTCGTAGCGGAAACCAGCGTAGAGACGCGTCGTCTTGCGATTACCAGCAACCATCCTGACCACACAGCCCGAATCTCTGGGTATTAGCCTACATTCTGCCGACTGATAGAACAAGTCCACACGCATGGATGTTGCCATCTCCTGTTCCTTGGCAGCATAGATACTGTCCATCTTTGCCAAGTGGAACTTCTGTCGCAGGAAGCTCTCGTCCTGCGGAGTCATGTTCACAAATTCGAAGCCCAGAACGCGATGCTTATCGGTCATTACTTCCGGACTAAGCGGATGCAACAACTTAGGACGGAAATTATCTCTTATACCAATACGCTTCTTCAGCGCTATTAGCTCGTCCCAGTGGCGCATAGCCTCTTCCTCACCACGACGGATTAGCGTATCGATAGCTGCAGCCGAGAAACTGGCAGCACCATAGCCCTTAGGGTCCACATACATGAAAAGATCCGTCGCCGCCTTGTTCTCCTCGAACTTATTTTTCGTATTCGCATCGACTATCTGACTCAGCACGCTCATCGTACCCCAGACATCGTCCACCGTCATGGGGTGATCGTGCACGGAAACACCAATAACAATGTCAGCACCCATCTTGCGGGCAATATCCACAGGGAAATTGTTTCGCATACCACCATCTACCAACACACAACTGTCAATTCTTACTGGTGAGAAAACTGCGGGGATAGCCATTGACGCACGCATGGCCTGCGGCAACCGTCCACTATGGAAGTCATACTCTTCATACTTGATGATGTCCGTAGCCACACAGGCAAAGGGGATGGGCAGGTCACGCGAGAAGTTCAGTGAGTCAGTATAGCCCACGCACAGCTTCTCAAACAACTCCGCGAGGTTCTTGCCCTTGATGAGTCCACCTGCCTGCCTGTCACGCTTGTCGCCTCCCAGGCCCGTCGATAATGCATAGATGTACTGCTTACTGACGTCGCTAAGGCTCTGGTTGCGCAGATTCTCACGGTCGCTAATGATGTAGCTCCAATCCTGAGCACGTGCCAACGAATCCAGCGAGTGGGCATTATATCCGATAGCATAGAGACCACCCACGATGCTTCCCATTGATGTACCAGTGATGATATCAACGGGAATTCCCGCCTCCTCCAGCACTTTCAGCACGCCAATGTGTGCCATGCCTTTCGCACCGCCACCGCTCAAGACTACGCCCACCTTTTTACGGTGCTTTGCCGTTGGCTCGGCAGTCACGGTAACACAGAGCAGCAATACTGCCATCAGCATCCAGAATTTCTGTCTCATCATGTTTTGTTATTTAAAATATGAACATCGCGTGCAAAGATAATCATTTTTTCTGAAACGAGAACATAATTGAAGTGTCACTATAGTGAAATAAAGTTATACTGTATGAAAAGCGCATATAATATTTGGTTTTTCAAACAATTTACACTACCTTTGTACCGTCATGAAAAAGCTTGTTTTCGTGGCGGCATTGCTTCTTTCACTTTGCTGTCACGCCCAGAAGAATCCACCGATGCGCCTGTGGTACGACCGTCCGGCGCAGTATTTCGAGGAGTCGTTGCCCATAGGCAATGGCAGACTCGGCGCATTGGTGTATGGAGGTACAGACAGCTGTTTCATCTACCTGAACGACATCACGCTATGGACAGGAAAGCCCGTAGACCATAACGAGGGCGCTGGTGCAGCCCAATGGATACCCAAGATCAGGGAAGCCTTATTCAAGGAGGACTATGCGCGTGCCGATTCGCTGCAGTTGCATGTCGAAGGACATAACTCGGCATATTACCAGCCATTGGGTACGTTGCTGATAGAAGACCTGAACAAGGGCACCATCAATGGCTATCAGCGACAGCTGAGCCTGGACTCAGCAGTAGTGAGCGACCGCTTTTGTCGTGACGGTTTGCCCGTCACGAGACAATATTTCGCCTCAGCACCCGACAGCCTCATCGCCATCCGACTGACAGGAGGTGTGAGCGTTCGCCTGTCACTGACAGCACAGGTGCCTCACAAGGTGAAAGCCAAGGGCAACCAACTGACACAAACAGGACACGCTACAGGCGACCCGATGGAGAGCATCCATTTCTGCACTATCCTGCAAGCCAACAACAAGGGAGGGACAGTGACAGCCAGCGACAGTTCGCTGACCATCCGCAACGCTGAAGAAGTGGTTATCTACATTGTCAACCGCACCAGTTTCAACGGCTTTGACCACCATCCTGTTCGCGAGGGCGCTCCTTATATAGAGCACGCTATCGATGACATCTGGCATACGAAGAACTACTCATACGAGACATTCCTGCAACGCCACATCAGCGACTATTGCCAATATTACAACAGGGTGCAGTTGCGGTTAGGATCATCGTCACGAAATGACGATGCACTGGACGTGCCCACCGACCGCCTGCTGAGTGAAAAGCTGGACGACAACTATCTGGAGACGCTCTATTTCCAATACGGGCGCTACCTGCTCATCTCTTCGTCACGCACCAAGGGTGTACCTGCCAACCTGCAGGGATTGTGGACCCCACACCTGTGGTCACCCTGGCGCGGCAACTACACCATGAACATCAATCTGGAGGAGAACTACTGGCCAGCATTCGTGGCTAACCTCGCAGAGATGGCTGCACCACTGGACGGCTTCGTCAGTGCACTGGCAGAGAACGGCCGTCATACAGCCCACCACTTCTATGGCATCGACAACGGCTGGTGTGCCAGTCATAACAGCGACCTGTGGGCAATGACCAATCCAGTAGGAGAGAACAGGGAAAGTCCAATGTGGAGCTGTTGGAATATGGGTGGTGCGTGGCTTGTAGAAACGCTGTGGGAGCGCTACCTCTTTACCCGTGATGACAACTACTTGCGACAGACGGTGTACCCACTGATGAAGGGTGCTGCCGACTTCTGCCTACATTGGCTGGTAGAGCACAATGGTGAACTCATCACCGCTCCGTCAACATCGCCCGAGAATATGTATGTCACAGAACGCGGCTATCGTGGTGTGACTTGCTATGGTGGTACTGCCGACCTTGCCATCATCCGCGAGCTGTTTCAGAACACACTCCACGCCGCCACAATTGTGCACGATGGTTCTGCCATCGTGAAAAAGCTACAGTTTGCCCTACCCCGTCTGCACCCTTACACCATCGGTAAGGACGGCGACCTGAACGAGTGGTATTACGACTGGAAGGATCCAGACCCCACACATCGCCACCAGAGCCACCTCATAGGCCTCTATCCTGGGCACCACGTCACGGCACCAGCATTACAGAAAGCCTGCGAACAAACCTTGATACAGAAGGGCGACGAGACGACAGGCTGGTCAACGGGCTGGCGCATCAATCTCTGGGCACGCCTGAAGAACGGCGAGAAGGCATACCAGATATACCGCAAGTTACTGACTCCCGTAGCACCTGAAAAAGGCGACGCACCTAACTACGTCAGTGGCGGTGGTACCTACCCTAACTTGATGGATGCTCACCCACCCTTCCAGATTGACGGTAATTTCGGAGGTACAGCAGGTGTCTGCGAGATGCTGATGCAAAGCCAACAGCAAATGACCAACAGTCAAGAGCCTACCGTTATCATCGAGCTGTTGCCAGCCTGTCCCAAGCAGTGGAGCGAGGGCAAAGTCAGTGGTCTCTGTGCCCGTGGCGGTTGCGAGGTCAGTTTCGAATGGAAGGGAGGCTACGTACGGGCTGCTACACTCAAAGCCAAAAAGAAATGCAAGGTTACCTTATTATATAATAAACAAAGTAAAACTTTCAGAATAAAAGCCGGGCAGACATTGCCCATCAAGACATGGTAAACAAGAATATAATAGACACAACACTGGAGCAAGCCCGCGAATGGGGTAATGCTCTGTATCTGAATGATGGTCTGGTACTGACCAACCAGATAGCTAATGCTCCCATCAGCAGGGAGCCTCAGCGTATGAACTTTATCATGATGGCACTATGCTGCAAGGGACAAGCCACCTATAATATAGACACCCGCGAACAGTCGGTTATGCCTGGCGACCTGCTCTTCATCTCAGAGCGCCACATCGTAGATAACTACATGGCATCGAGTGACTTCGAGTGTCTGTGCATCATGCTGAGCACGCAGTTCTATCATGGTTTCGTACAGAACGTCAAGAATGTCTCTTCGCTCTTGCTGTTCTCGATGAACAACCCCGTAGTACACCTCACCAATCAGGAGATAAAGACCTACAGCAACTATTTCGAGAACATCCGTAAGAAAATGGCTGACGAGAATCACCACTACCGCACAGAACTGGTACAGGCGCTGCTGTTGGCGATGTTCTACGATATGTCTGGCGTCATCTACCGTATCGAACAGAGCTCTGCCAAGAAACAGAGTCGCGCAGATGTCATCTTCGCACGTTTCATTGCCCTGCTGCAGGAGAACTTCCGTACAGAACGTCGCGTGAGCTGGTATGCCAAACAACTGGAAATTACAGCTAAATACCTCTCGGAGGTAGTAAAGAACGTTAGCAAACGCACACCCAACGAGTGGATAGACAGCTATGTGGTACTGGAAATCCGTGTGATGTTGAAGAACTCACCGAAGAGTATCAAGGAGATTACGGAAGAGTTGAACTTCCCCAACCAGTCGTTCTTAGGCAAGTACTTCAAGGAACACGTAGGCGTCAGTCCTTCGGAGTATCGAAAAGGTTAGCAACTTCGCAAAGTTCTTGATACCACGCTTCGCCAAAGCGACGGATGAGTGGTTCCTTGAGAAACTGATAGACGGGAAGGCCCAGTGCCTTCCCTTTTTCTACGGCATCCTTGCAGACATCCCAACGGTTATAGTTCAGACCTATCAAGTTATTTCCAAAATTCTTCTCACGGATAGGATAGAGCGAACAGCTGATAGGTTTGCAGAAACGCGTCTTATCATTGCGGTAGGCTTTCTCCAAAGCACACAGGCAGTTGTCACCGTCGTAACAAGTAAACACACAATCCTTACCCCTGACAATACTCGTCACCATCTCGCCATCCTTGTCGGCATAGGCCACGCCCTGCTTGTCGATAACACTCTGCGCAGAGGCAGAAAGGTCGGACCATACAGTATCGAGCACATCTTCGATGGATGCTATTTCGTCTAACGTCACAGGAGCACCTGCATCACCCTCTACACAGCAGATGCCCTTGCACTTCTCATAGTCACAGCAGAAGCACTCGGTGATGATTTCAGAAGATATCAAAATACCTCCAACTTCTAGTATTGGCGGAATGTTATTTACCATACGATTGGGGTTAATCCGTTTTGTTCAAGATAGGCATTGCAACGAGAGAACTGGTGCTGACCAAACCAGCCGCCACGATTGGCAGAGAGCGGTGAAGGATGGACAGACTCCAGCACGAGGTTGCGCTGCTTGTCAATCATATACGCCTTAGAACGGGCATAGCCACCCCACAACATATAGACCAAGTGCTCGCGATGGGTAGCAAGGGCGCGGATGGCAGCATCGGTAAATGTCTGCCAACCCAGCGTGGAATGGCTATTGGCCTGATGAGCACGGACAGTCAGTGTGGCGTTAAGCAACAAGACACCCTGTTCAGCCCAGCGCGTCAGATTACCACTCTGAGGAATGGGTGTTCCCAAGTCTTGCTGTATCTCCTTGAAAATGTTCTGCAACGAGGGAGGAAAGACAATGCCGTCCTGCACGGAGAAACTCAAACCATGCGCCTGACCTGGTTCGTGATAGGGGTCTTGACCAATGATGACCACCTTCACCTTGTCGAAGGGACAGAGGTTGAAGGCGTTGAATATCTGGGGACCTGGCGGATAGCAGGTTGTGGTGGTGTACTCCTGACGCACGGAGCCTGTAAGCTGTTGGAAGTAGGGCTTCTCAAACTCCTGCTGCAAGTATTCTTTCCAAGTGGGTTCTATCTGTACGTTCATAGCATGTTATTTGATCAGGTGATAAGTGCCGCCGGCTAGTGGCTTAACAACGCCTTTCATCTCCAGCGAAAAGAGCATGGCGGTCAGTTGGCCGATAGCGATATTGGTACGGACGCTGAGCATGTTCAACTGCAGGTCGTTGGTTTGCTGCAACTGGTCAACGATGAGCTGTTCGTCGGCAGTAAGGTCGGGAAACAGCTGGCGCTCGACAGCTTCAGGTTGCATAGCAACGGTCTGCCAACCCATAGACTCTACGAAGTCGTCAGCAGAGGTGATGAGTGCCGCCATATTGCTACGGATAATCTTGTTACAACCCTCGCTAGCAGACATGCCTACAGCACCAGGGAAAGCAAAGACGTCGCGACCATACTCCTGGGCGATGCGACAGGTAATCAGTCCCCCACCCTTGTATGCGCTCTCCACTAAAATCGTAGCATCACTCATACCTGCCACGATGCGGTTGCGCTGACGGAAATTGTTGGGCAGAGCCTCCGTCTGACTCATATACTCTGTAAGCAGACCACCCTGACGAATCATCTCGACGGCAGTATCACGATGGCGTGGCGGATAAATCTGGTCGAGGCCATGAGCCAGCACACCCACCGTCTCAAAGCCATTTTCCAAAGCGTTACGGTGTGCGCAAATATCAATACCGTATGCCAGACCACTGACAATCAGCACATCAGGCACAAGACGTTTCAAGTCACTGACGAAACGATGCACCAAGTCTTGTCCATAAGTGGTACAATGGCGTGTACCCACGATATCGATAACGTGAGCCTGGTTGAGATCGGTAGTGCCTTTATAATACAGCACCAGCGGTGCATCGTCGCACTCGGTGAGACGTTGCGGATAGTCGGCATCGTTCAGACACAGGGCACGGATGCCGCCCTTCTGCATGAATTCCATCTCTACGGCAGCACGCTTCAGGGCATCGTCCCAGTTCTTCATCGACTCTTTAATACGCGGTGTAGCATCGGGCATCACGTCGCCAAGATCATTTCGATGGTCATAGACGGCCTTGCCACTACCTAATGTACGGTAGAGCAACAGGGCTGTCTGGAAGTTGAAGCCCATCATGCGCGTCAGCGCCAAAGTATAATATATCTCTTCTTCTTGCATCGCGTTATTCAAAGAGGGTTAGTAACTCACTGGGGTGACTGATGAATTGGGTGGCACCATGCACCAACAGGAATTCACGGTCGCGGAAGCCCCACAGCACACTGATACAGGGCATACCACTGGCTGCTGCTGTCGCGATGTCAACATCGCTGTCGCCCACATAGACGGCATGCTCACGACTGACGCCCAACTGTCGCAAGGCTTCGTTGACAGTATCGGGAGCGGGCTTCTTACGGATGCCCTCAGCCTCGTGTTCACCAATGGCTACCTCGATACTGTCGGCAAAGAAATGCTGGCAGAGCTCCTGGGTGGCAGCATAGAACTTGTTGCTAACGACTGCCGTCCGAAATCCCCTACTGCGCAGGGCTTGCAGCATCTCCATGATACCGTCATAGGGACGCGTCGTGTCCAGAGAATGCTGCATATAGTGTTGGCGGAAGGTGGTAAAAGCCTCTTCGAATCTGGGATTTGCAGCACCATCGGGTACGGCACGCTCCATCAGCAGGCGCACGCCGTTGCCCACAAAGCGACGAACATCGTCGATGCTATGCTGGGGCATGTCACAGGCCTTCAGCGCATAGTTGACAGATGCTGCCAGGTCGCCCAGGGTGTCCAGTAGCGTTCCATCCAAGTCGAAGATAAACGCTTGCAGCGTTTCTTTCCGTATTTTCTCAGTCATTATTCTTTTGGCAAATAGGGTGCAAAGACGCGGTCGTAGTCCTCACTGTCTGACAGTCGACCGTTGACCAGACAGACCAGCGTGATGTCACCACGGAAACACATCCGAGATAAACTCGTCATCACAGCGCAGAGGTGTCTTATACTGCAGATTCATGCGAGCCACGACAGCATCGACACCCTTCTCGTGCATCTCAGCAAACGACAGTCCGCAATGTTTCAGGAAGAGGTGGCGCGTATGCTCTGTGTAGTGCAGGTAGTTGGCGTTGTTGACAATACCCTCGATGTCGCACTCGTAGTCGCGCACCTCCATACGGGCTTCATAAACGTATTTACTCATATCTTCTCTTACTTCTTAACTTCTCTTCAAATATTCATAACCAATGCGACAACGCAGGCATTCCCTCTTGTCACAGTATTCTTTCTTCAGTTGGATAAGTGCTTGCGAGTCACCAGCACTCTGCACGTCCAGTCCGCACTCTTTCCACATGCGGATAATGTTGTTGTTCTCAGCCTTCAGCTGCTCCAGAATGTCGAAAGCACGATCGCACAACGCCTCCTTCATGCTGTGCCGTCCGTATGCAAAGAGCATGGGCACACAGGTGTTGATCATCAGCAAATTAATGGAGAACGGCGACAAGTGCTTGGCATTGCGGAAACTCTCAGAGCCAAAGGTGTAGTGCGTCTCCCAATATGGGGTTACCTGCGTGCTCAGCATCTCAGCCATTGACACCATATCCTGACAGTCAAGAAGTGCCGAGAGACCAGCCTTGCGCTGGTAGTAGAGATTAGCCAGCTGGGCAATACGGATGTGGGGGAAATTCTGTGGACGCAGTCGCAGAAAGCGCCACAACTGCGCATCCATCGGCGTCAACGAGAACTTATGTGCCAGATACTGGTATTCGTTGCGCAACTTGGCAAAATAGCCCTCGTTGAGTGCCTGCTGCTGATATTGGGCTGGTATGGTATTCAGTTCCAACAAACCAGCCTGTCCCATGAAGATAGCCTCTATCTGGAACAAGTCGTCACGATGCTTGCCTACGGCCTGCAAAGGAATATGGCGTGCCCACTCCTCGAAGGCGTCGCCATTGATGCCAAAGCCGTAGTTACGCGCCATCGTCTGGAAATAAGCATCCTCCCACGAACCGCCAGCCTCCTTGACGCGCTGTTGGATGGCTATCGTCTTCTGCTCCAAGCGCTCAGTTTGCAGGGCAGCCATCCACGAATGGATGGTCAGGCGCGTCAGACTGGGAATGATACGGTAACAAGGTGGATAGGAATCGGTACGTAACAGTTCCTCGTAATTATCACGCACTGACGGAGGAACTGTCAGACACATCTGCGGCACGAAATGACCCGACTGCATCTGCACGTCGCGGTCGGCAACACCCACCACATGCAGCACCACATTATTATAATGCTCGTCGTGGTCGTGGCCATGCAAGTACCAGTCGCTTGACTTGTCATGAATCTCTACATTGCCCACCCACAACGTACCATTAATCTTCACTTTCGCATTAAAGAAGTCTGGCCCACTGTTACGGTTGTGCAAACCTGGGTCTATGACCTCTACCTCCTGACCGTCGGTAGTCTGCAAGCCGCCAATAGGCCACATCTTATGTTTCCAGCAATAGTGCAGCAGTTGTTCCATATCGTGCGATTAATTCATTGAGGCAGATACTGTCTTGCAGGAATGCGCTCAATGGTCTTACCATCAGAAGACACAATAAGATCTTCACCACGAAGTGCTTTCTCTTCCAGCATTCGTTTCTCTGCAATCTGCAAACCTTCTTCTAATTTAAGGGTAAAATCCTTCACTTCTTTATTTGACATAAGCCTTTATTATTTCGTACAACTCGTGATAAAGTATCTCTGTGTCAGCATCTTTACCACCGATAGCTATTTTCTTGCGAGGTGTTTCGCTGTTATCAAAGATGGCCCAATAATCTACAACTGGTATAAACAGATTGAAGAGATTTTTGATACCTGCTACATATCGTCTTCTGGCTATCGGCTCTGGAATGTTATGTCCCCCCTTGCTTACACGCTCTGCAATACGTTGTAATGCCAACTCGGGAGAATTCAGCCAGAAGAAGAGAAGTCTCACAGTATATCCTTTTGCCTGTGCCCGATGGACAAGATTGATATATGATTTTGTGGCGAGGGTTGTTTCTATGGAAAACGATTCGTCACGTTCTAACAAGTCCTCGATACGACTCAACATTAACCGACCTGCTTCAATGGCAACACTCTCTGGATTAAATGGCGATAAGCCTCGCGCTATTTCGTCTGCATTGACGAATTCCTTACAGTCAAGAATTTCTGGCAACACTGTATAGGACGCTGTTGTTTTTCCAGCCCCATTGCAACCACTGATTATATATAGGTCCTTTGTCATATTCGCTGCAAAGATAATACTTTTTTCTGAAACTACACTCACCTGCCTCCACCTTTTTCTAATTATAAGAATAATGGGCTTGCTCATCGCAAACCCATTATACCCTATTCACTAACATAAAACTAACCAAATGAAGAAAATACTAACTAATCAAACAATGCTTATGAAAAAACTATTCTTAGACTTCCTTGGAACAACGCTTTGTCCTTGTTTTGTGAAAGCAAAGTTACTGCGTTTTTCATCACCCACCAAGAAAAATCCCCATTTATTCCACATTATGTATGGACAAACAGGGATATTATGGACAAATAGCTGAAATCAGACTGAAAGTTGTCTAATGTTATGGTCTAAAACATACCACTTCCCCACCGCTATCAGCGCCGAGTTAGCTGTATACAGAGCTGTATCAGCTGTAGCCGCGCCTGTACTAGCTGTATACAATATCCGTACTAGCCTAATACAGCGCTGTATTAGCTGTATTTCCAGCGACAGCATTTTTTGGTGAACGACGTGGGGGAAATTCTTGCTAAACATTTAACCTTTTAACATACCCCCTTGAAACCCCGATAAATAAAGGGCTCAGGGCATGTTAATAGTCGCTCAGACATTTAATATACATTTAACATACTAGGTAAGTCACTTGTGTTTCACGAGTATGTTTAGCAAGTTTAGATGTTTAGTTTTTAATATATATGTAAATATAAAAATTATAATTTTTTCTTTTTTACTATAAATTCTAAATTTCTAAACTTCTAAACTTTCAAGTCGGTTAAATGAACGATAATAGTTGAGCAAACATTTAACATGCCTCAAACCCTTTGTCTATCGTGGTTTGAGGCATGTTATGTTAAATGGTTAAATCTTTTTGCGATTTTTGTCCTGACAGGGAACTCCTGCGTCAGAAAAAAAGTAAGCGAAATAGTATGTGTCACTTGTGTCAGTCGCCAAGTTTGTATTCGAACGGCATAGCGGGCAGACCCTTCTTATTATAGATGCTGGCACGGGGACTGTCTTTCCAGGCGTAGCGCACAAAGGCCGGTTTCTCAATAGGTGACTGGAACTTCAGGTAGGCACCCTCAACAATGGCCTCCACATTGACGAAACGCTTGTCGGCACCTGCCACCTCCACCTCATGAGCCACCCCATCACGTAACGGTTGGTCGAAGATGACAGTGACGGCAGTGCCCTTGACAGAATGACCCACTGGCTGGGGTGAGAGAGCTGGCCACTCTCCATAGGCTACACGGTCTAAGCAGAGAGCGACACGCTCTGCGGCCTCTTTCTTGCGAAGAGGATGGATATCGACAGTTTCACCAAGATCGATGAGGCAAGCGGTAGCAGCATGTTCATCGCCAATGGTGGCCAGGCGCTGAGCCTCACGAAGACGCGCCCAGTTACTATTGACTGGATTGGTCTCATAAACGATAGGACGTGGCATACCTGTCTGCTGACGTCCGTCATGATTAGCCAACTGCACGATACAGAAAGGTAACGACGAGTCATTCCAGAGTGCACGCCAGCTACCCATGAGCTTCTGGAGATAGTCGCCATAAGGAACAGGATTGCCCGTATTCGACTCTCCCTGATACCACACAATACCACTCAAGGCATAAGGTGCCAAGGGATAGAGCACGGCATTATAGAGGGTGGTGGGCAGATTCTGCAGACTGACATCGCCACTGGGACATGACGGCATGTCGGCACCCGCATGCTGCAGCCACTTGTTACTCAGCGCGATGACATCCTTGGGCATCGGATTCTGACTCTGTCGGTCGGCACCAAAGCAGAGCATGTAAGGCTTCTGAGGAATGAAATGTACCATACCATACTTATTAATAAAGCGAATGGTAATGACATTATCGCCCTCACGGAGCAAACCCTCAGGAATATCATAGCGACGAGGAGGATACTGATAGTAGGTGCGTCCCACCTGCTGACCATTGACGTAGGTAATGTCAGCATCGAACAGCGTACCCAGCAACAGACGGGCAGGCTGTCCGGCATGTGCCTTGTCGATCTGGATATGCTGACGAAGCCAGGTGGTACCTGTTCCTCGCCAACCCCAGTTGTTCTGGTCTATAACCTGCCAGTTGGCATCGTTGTAGTCAAGAGCGGTAAAATGCTGGCTGATGCCAGGGTCTTTCTGGTCTAACAATTCATTCCAACGACGGTCAGCCAAGTTATTGGCCTTAGCCTGTGCTGCTATATACTCAGGATTGTCGTAGAGACGGGTCTTCTCCAACAACTGCGGATAGTCCTTAGCTAAGCTGTCTGCAGGAAGCCATGCCTCGATAGGTGTGCCACCCCAGCTGTTGACGATTACACCCTGCGGCACACCCGTCTTCTCCTGCATACGCTTACCTAAGAAAGTGCCCAAAGCAGAGAACTGCCAGGCATTATCCTTCGTCAGCGGTTTCCAAGAGGTAGGCAGGATATCGTCCTGCACGCCATGGGTGTTTGTCGTGTTACGAACACGGAACAAACGGACCTTGCTGTTGTCAAAATGGTCGATTTCATCGATATATTGTGGATAAACACGCTCGATGGTTACATCAATATTTGACTGTCCTGAACAGAGCCATACATCGCCCACAAGGACGTCTGAGATTTCTCTCACCTCTTCATCCTTACCTCTCACCTCTAATACATACGGGCCACCAGCCTTCGTCTTTGGCAGGTCTATGCGCCAACGACCTTGATTGTCAGCAGTTGTGGTATATTGCTTCTTCTGCCAACGTATTGTCACCTGCTCCTGAGGGTCAGCCTTACCCCACACAGGAATGGGCTTGCCACGCTGTAAAACCATACCTGACTGAAACATCTGAGGTAACACGATTTTAGCATCGGCCATAGAGAAGCCGACTAAAGCTAATAGAAGAAGAAAAGATTTTTTCATGATTGTATAATGATTAGTTGTGGGCACAAAGGTACAAATTAGTGAGCAAAAAGCCAAATAATTCGCGTTTTTTCCGTATTTGCAACAAATAACGTAGTTTTTGTAACATGCAAAAACATCCATTTCAACAGAAAAACCGTATCTTTGCACAAAAATAAAAGAATAATTTAAAACAACCTAACAACAATGACACCTAACGAAACTCAAGAAGCCAAAGGATTTTACAAACTGTCCTGGCTGCAACGCATTGGTTTTGGTTCTGGCGACTTGGCTCAGAACCTGATTTTCCAGGTAATTTGTACTTACCTGCTGTTTTTCTACACCGACATCTATGGACTGACGCCTTCAGCAGTAGCCGTCATGTTCCTTGTTGGTAATGTGGCTAACGTCATTTGGGACCCCATTGTGGGTACACTCATCGACAAGAGCAATCCACGTTACGGTAAATACCGTTCGTATCTGCTGTATGTAGGTATTCCCCTTTCGGGCTTTGCCATCCTTTGCTTCTATAATGGTTTTGCCCCATCGCTGATATATGCCTACGTGACCTATATCTCC
The DNA here is from genome assembly GCA_900316265.1 of uncultured Prevotellaceae bacterium. GTDB lineage: Bacteria > Bacteroidota > Bacteroidia > Bacteroidales > Bacteroidaceae > Prevotella. The sequence continues at coordinate 23,395 of ONCH01000027.1, forward strand.
ATGCAGTTGCTCTATACGTTCATCAACGTTCCTTATGGAGCCTTGAACTCTTCGCTGACACGCGACACAGACGAGATTACCATTCTTACGTCAGTACGTATGTTTATGGCCAACCTCGGCGGTCTGGCTGTAAACTCTGGTCTGCCTCTGTTCATCGCCCTGATTGCTGGTGCACCATCAGACAGTCTGCCAAAGGATCCTTCTGCATGGTTTACCACGATGACCATTTATGCCATTATCGGTTTCTGTCTGCTCGCCTTCTGCTTCTCACAGTGTAAGGAGCGTGTGGTGATGGATGCCAAATCCACTGAAGACGTAAAGGTCAGCGACCTGTGGATGGAATTCCTCCGCAACCGTCCCTTGCGCGTGCTTGCCTTCTTCTTCATCACCGCTTTCGCTATGATGTCAGTAGGTAATGCTGCTGGTGCATACTTCATGAACAGCAACTTGCACGGTTCAGCTCAGGAACTGTCTATCTTCATGGCTCTGGGTTCTGCTCCTGCCTTCCTGTTTATGCCACTTGTTCCCTGGTTCAAGCGCATGGTCGGCAAGAAGAATATGTTCTATCTCTTCTTGGGTGCCGCTATTGTCGGTATGGCAATGCTTTATTTCATCTCAAAGATGGATGAGCCCAGCATGATGATGATTTATGTAGCACAGTTTATCAAGAGCACAGGTGTCATCGTAGCCACTGGTTACATGTGGGCACTGGTTCCTGAGGTTATCTCCTATGGTGAATACACCACTGGTCGTCGTATTTCTGGTATCGTCAACGCACTGACAGGCTTGTTCTTCAAGGCAGGTATGACCTTCGGTAGCATTGTTGGTCCTGCCGTACTTGCTTACGTAGGCTATAACAGCAACACCATTGACCAGACTCCTTTTGCCGAAGAGGGTATCCTGTGGCTCGTCTGCGTTATCCCCGCTATGCTGCTGGGTCTGGCTATGTTCATCATCTCTAAGTACGAACTGACTGACGAGGTTATCGATGATATTAATAAAAAAATTGAAGCACGTAACAAATAAATTATGAAAAGACTCCTCCTATCCGCTATGGCCGTTGCCACATTGACAACAGTGTCGGCACAAGGCCTCAAAGACGCCATTGGCAAATACTGCCTGATGGGGGCAGCTGTCAACCAATGGCAGAGCGACGGACAGGTTCCACAGGCCGATGCCGTTCTCAGCAAGCACTTCAACTGCGTAGTAGCAGAAAACTGTATGAAACCAGAGGTCCTGGCACCTGCAGAAGGCATCTTCGACTTCCGTGTAGCAGACAAGTTTGTTAACTACGCCCAGCAGTTGGGGCTGAAGGTGAACGGTCACTGTCTGGTATGGCACTCACAGGCTCCTGACTGGTGGTTCACCAATGGCTATGCTGCCAGTCCTGTTTCTAAAGAGGTTCTGAAAGAGCGTCTTATCAAGCACATCAAGACCGTAGTAGGTCACTTCAAGGGACAGGTCTTCGGTTGGGATGTGGTCAACGAGGCTATCGAGGATGACGGTTCTTTCCGTAAGTCAAAGTACTATAACTTATTAGGCGAAGAGTTCATTGAGATTGCTTTCCGTGCAGCTCATGAGGCTGACCCAGACGCAGAGCTCTACTATAACGACTATTCTATGTCGGGTGAGAAGAAGCGCGAGGCTGTTTGCCGTCTTGTCAAGAACCTGAAGGCTAAGGGTCTGCGCATTGATGGTGTAGGTATGCAAAGCCACAACGGTCTGGACTATCCTAACCTCGATGAATACGAGAAGAGCATCGATGCCTTTGCTGCATGTGGTGTGAAGGTGCTGATTACCGAGCTCGACATCAATGTGCTGCCCAACCCACAAGGCTTTGGTGGTGCTGATATTGCCCAGAACTTCGAGTTGCAGCAGAAGTACAATCCCTATGTCAATGGTCTGCCTGCTGATAAGCAGAAAGAAGTCGACAAGCGCTGGTTGGACCTGTTCAAAATCTACTACAAGCATCGCTCACAGATTGGTCGCATCACTTTGTGGGGCGTCTGTGACGAGAACTCTTGGCTCAATGGCTGGCCTATCAAGGGACGCACTAACTATGCACTGCTCTTCGACCGCCAGTATCAGGCAAAGCCCGTAATTAACGACATTATCAAACTATACAAATAATTACTATTATGGCAAAATTACCACGTTATCTTTTCCCAAGCGACTATATGGCTGACCCCTCAGCCAATGTGTTTAACGGACGCTTCTATATCTATCCCTCACACGACTGGGATGCAGGCGAGTGTTTCGACGATGATGGTGGTCACTTCCAAATGAAGGACTATCACGTGCTCTCATGGGACGACATCGAGAATGGTGAGGTAACCGATCATGGTGTAATCCTTGACGTGAAGGATGTGCCCTGGGCTGAGAAGCAGATGTGGGACAACGACTGTGTTGAGAAGGACGGCAAGTACTACCTCATCTTCTCTGCTAAGGCTTACGATGGTGTGTTCCGTCTCGGTGTAGCTGTTGCAGACAAGCCAGAAGGACCATTCAAGCCTATGGACAAACCCATCCGTGGCTCGTTCTCTATCGATCCCTGCGTGTTCAAGGACGATGATGGCAAGATTTATACCTACTTCGGTGGACTGTGGGGCGGACAGCTGCAGTGGTGGCGCCCACTGCCCAATGGCTTGGCTCCTGTATTCGGCAAATATGGTGACCAGAACGGACTCATCGACCTCGGCGCTGCTCCTGACCATAAAGGCGAGCTCTTCACACAGGCTGACAGTCCTGCTATCAACAGCTGTGTTGTTCGCATGAGCGACGACGTACAGCAGTTTGCAGAGGCTCCTCGCGCTGTTGTCGTACTCGACAAGAATGGCGAGCCTATGAAGGCTGGTGACCCACACCGCTTCTTCGAGGCCTCATGGATGCACAAATACAATGGCAAGTACTATTTCTCTTACTCTACTGGTGACAGCCACTTCCTCTGCTATGCCATTGGTGACAACCCCTACGGACCATTCCGCTATCAGGGTGTCATTCTTGACCCCGTCGTTGGCTGGACTACCCACCACTCTATCGTTGAGTATAAGGGTCAGTGGTATCTGTGCTATCACGACTGTGTGCCCAGCAACGATATCACACACCTGCGCTCACTGAAGGTACAGCGCCTGTTCTACAATGAGGACGGCACGATCAAAAAGGTTGTGAATGAATAATCACTAACTTATTACAATATCAACTGTTGCAGTCGCTCAGGAGCAAAGAGCTCTTGGGCGACTTCTTGTATCTGCGGAGCCGTAATGGCATCGATACGCTCAAGTAGTTCGTCAATATTACGCTCACGACCATAGTGCAGATAGTTCTTGGCTATGTCAAGTGCAAACTGTTCACGATTATCACAAGCAATAGCTATCTGTCCCTTCAACTGTCGCTTAGCGGCTATCAGTTGGCGTTCCGTCAACGGATGCTGCATCACCTTATCCAGTTCACGATGTACCAATCGCAGACAACGCTTCACATCGTGATGGTCACAACCGAAATACACTGACCAGCAACCCGTATCGCTATAGCTGGCCATTGCACTCTCAACCGTATATACCAATCCGTTCTTCTCACGCAAGGAGAGGTTCAGACGGGCGTTCATTCCTGGTCCGCCTAACAGGTTGTTCAACAGATAGAGTGGCATGCGTCGCTGGTCATCATAGCTGTAAGCCTTACTTCCCAGCATAACATGTGCCTGATGGTGTTCCTGAGAAGCTGTTGCAGGTGTTGACTGTGGAAAAGAAGACGTAGACTGGATATTCTGACGGACATTGCGCTCGCCTATTTGTTCCAAGCATCGCTCCAGACGCTTGACCATTCGTGCAAAATCCACATCGCCATAAGCAAAGAAGATGGCGTTACTGGGACGATAGTAGTGCTGGGTAAAGCGACGAGCATCCTCCCCTGTGAACGACAGCACTCGCTCGCGTGTACCTAATATATTATGTCCTAAAGGATGGTTCTGGAATATCATATTCTCGAACTCGTCGTAGATGAGTTCTGCTGGTGAGTCGTTGTAACTCTCTATCTCGTCACAGATGACATCCACCTCATGACGGATTTCCTCTTCAGGATAGACGCTACAGAACACTATGTCGCAGAGCAAATCGACAGCTCTGTTCAGATGGTCTTTCAATATAGCGGCATAGAAGACAGTGTCTTCCTTGTTGGTAAACGCATTAAGGTCGCCACCCACACTCTCCAGACTATTGAGAATCTGGATGGCCGAACGCTTCTGGGTACCTTTAAACGTGGTATGTTCACAAAAATGAGCCAATCCATCCTCGCCCATTGCCTCTTGACGAGCACCTGCATTGATACCAATGCCACAATAGACCACCTTCGATGTTGAAGGCAGATGAATGATTCTTAACCCGTTAGAAAGTGTTGCTGTATTGTATTTTTTCATAATTTTGCATGCAAAGGTACGAAATAATTCCTAATTCGTAATTCATAATTCTCAATTAATTTGTACCTTTGCACGCAAAAAGCAAGAAGTATGCGAAAAGTGATTGGAATCGGAGAGACGGTGCTCGACATCATCTTCCGTAACGAACAGCCTATCAGTGCGATACCTGGAGGCTCTACTTTTAATGCCATCATCTCTATGGGACGCTCTGGCATTGAGACTGGTTTCATTAGTGAGACTGGTAACGATCGTGTGGGTCGTAATATTATCCAGTTTCTGCGTGACAACGGATGTAAGGCCGATTGTGTCAATGTCTATCCAGACTCTAAATCACCCCTTTCGTTGGCTTTCCTCAATGAGCAGAACGATGCTGAGTATGTCTTCTACAAAGACCATCCCCACGATCGTCTGGACTTCAACTATCCTGATATCCAGCCAGATGACATCGTACTCTTTGGTTCCTACTACGCGCTGAACGACGTTATCCGTCCACAGGTAAAAGGCTTTCTGGACTATGCCCATGAGCGTGGAGCAATCCTCTACTACGACGTCAATTTCCGTGCTTCCCACCAGCATGAGGTGATGAAAATTACCCCCAACCTGCTGGAAAATTTCGAACTGGCAGATATCGTTCGTGGTTCGGCAGAAGACTTTGAAGTGCTGTTCAAGAAGCGCGATGCTGAAGCCATCTACCGTTCGCAGATAGCTTTCTACACCAAGAAGTTCATCTATACCCAAGGAGCTGATGCCATCCATCTCTTCGCTGATAATGGATTCCACAAGGAATACCCTGTGGCACAGATGGAAACAGTAAGTACCATTGGTGCTGGCGATAATTTCAATGCCGGCTTCCTTTATGGACTTATCAAGAATCAGATTACACGCGACGATATGGAGCATGGACTCAGTGAAGAGCAATGGAATGCCGTTATCGGTTGTGCCCAACTGTTCTCTGCAGAAGCCTGCAGCACGCTCAACAACTATGTGTCTCCTGAGTTTGGTGCCCAGCGTCAACAAGAGTTAGAAGAAGCACTTACACAAGAAGAAGTATAAATAAGAATTAAGAGATAAAGAATGTCATTAAAATGTGGTATTGTCGGATTGCCTAACGTAGGCAAATCCACCCTGTTCAACTGTCTGTCGAGTGCTAAGGCACAGGCAGCTAATTTCCCTTTTTGTACGATTGAACCCAATGTCGGTGTGATTACCGTTCCTGATGAGCGCCTTACGAAACTTGCAGAGATTGTGCATCCAGGACGCATCGTTCCTGCCACTTGTGAAATAGTCGATATCGCTGGTCTGGTGAAAGGTGCCTCCAAGGGTGAAGGCCTAGGTAATAAGTTCCTTGGGAACATCCGTGAGACGGATGCTATCATCCATGTATTGCGTTGCTTTGAGGACGAGAACATTACACATGTAGATGGTACTATCGACCCCATCCGTGACAAGGAGATTATCGATACAGAATTGCAACTCAAGGACTTAGAAACTATCGAGAGTCGCTTGGCAAAGACGGAGAAAGCCGCTGCAGCAGGCAATAAGGATGCTAAGATAGAGGTTACTGTACTCAAGGCCTACAAAGAGGTGTTGGAACAAGGCAAAAACGCTCGTATCGTTGAGTTTGAAAGCAAGGACGAGCAAGACTGTGCCAAGAATCTCTTCCTGCTGACATCTAAGCCTGTGCTCTACGTTTGTAACGTGGGCGAGGCTGATGCCAAGAATGGTAACGACTTCACCAAGAAAGTAGAAGCACTGGCTAAGGAAGAAGGCGCTGAAGCTATGATTATTGCAGCCAAGACAGAAGAAGATATCGCTGAATTGGATTCGTATGAAGATAAGCAGATGTTCCTGGAAGAACTGGGCTTGGAAGAGAGTGGTGTGAACCGCCTCATCAAGAAGGCATACGCCCTGCTGAACCTTGAGACCTTCATCACCGCTGGTGAAATGGAGGTGAAGGCTTGGACCTACAAAAAGGGCTGGAAGGCTCCTCAGTGTGCTGGTGTTATCCATACCGACTTTGAGAAAGGCTTCATTCGTGCAGAGGTTATCAAGTACGACGACTACCTGAAATATGGCTCAGAAGCTGCAGTCCGCGAGGCAGGAAAGATGGGCGTAGAGGGTAAAGACTACGTCGTACAGGATGGTGACATCATGCACTTCAGATTTAACGTATGAACGAACTGCTATATATCGTTTGGAACCCCAGCCTCAGCATAGGGCCTTTCCGCTGGTACTCTCTGTGCTGGCTGATTGGTCTGGCACTGGCCTATTTCGTTGTGAAGCGCCTGTATAAAGAACAGAATATCAAGGAAGAACTCTTTGACCCACTCTTCTTCTACTGCTTCATCGGCATCCTTGTTGGTGCGCGCTTAGGCCATTGTATCTTCTATCAACCCGATTACTTCCTCACGTCTGGGAAAGGTTTTGTGGAGATGCTGCTACCTATACACTTCCTTGCTGATGGTGGTTGGAAGTTTACAGGCTACGAAGGACTGGCCTCTCATGGTGGCACCTTAGGACTAATGATTGCCCTCTGGCTGTATGTCAGGAAGACCAAGCTGAGCATCTGGATGGTACTCGATAATATTGCTATTGCTACAGGTATCACTGCCTGTTTTATTCGTTTGGGCAACCTGATGAACTCAGAGATTATTGGCAAGATAACGGATGTCCCCTGGGCATTTATCTTTGAGCGGGTAGATAGCTATCCTCGCCATCCTGGCCAGCTTTACGAGGCTATCGCCTATGCCGTGCTTTTTGCCATCATGTGGTGGTTGCACAAGAAGGGTATGTCTGTGGGGAAACCACAGACCACAGGCCATGCGTTGCAGGTGGGTTCTGGCTGGTACTTTGGCTTCTGTCTGACGTACATCTTCACGTTCCGCTTCTTCATCGAATACACCAAGGAGATTCAGGAAGCTTTTGAAGCTACCCTGCCCATCGATATGGGTCAGATATTGAGCATTCCTTTCATTATAATAGGTATTGTTTGCATGCTTGGTGGACGCTGGATGAAGCGCCTCACGATGATAGCCGTCTTATGCCTACTGAGCACTCACCTTTCTGCCCAGAATACGGAACAGCAACAGCGCTACTACGATGCTTTTGCCCAGAACAATGCTGAAACCTTCTATGCTGCCAGCAAAGAAGCCAAGGACGAGATGCTGGCTAAAGGCGATCGCAAGCACTATTACATGTTCTGCATCAATGAGGCAAGCTATGAAATCCGTCAAGGCAATTCTGCCAAAGCGTTGATGATAGCCAACGACGTGCTGAAAGAGATGCAGGAGAATGGTGACAGTCACTTCGACTTCGTCTACAACGCGATGGGAAGCATCTATAAGAACCGAGGTAACTACAGAATGGCGCGTCGCTATTTCGATATGTCTGTAAAGTACACTCAGCCCAATGACACGGTATCTATGATAGGTTCTTACCTCAGCATTGCCGATTTGGAGGCTTCTGCTCATCCTGACGAGGCACTGATATGGGTTGACAAACTACTGCCGCTCTGTGAGAAATACCCTACCCACTACAACTATGTCTTGGGGGTGAAGGCTACTGCTTGTTTCTTTAAGAACGACTCCCAGCACTTCTTCCAGACGTTGGAAGAATACCGCATCCGTCAACGTGAGTCTCAGTTTCAGGACGAACAGACAGACCATCTGATGGAAACCCTGCGTATGGCTTTTGACGGCGATTACGAAAAGGCTATCAAGCGCATCTATAACGACAAAATCTATGATGAGAACATCGGTCGTTATGATATGACGATGCAGGTATATCGCATGATGAACGACAAGGACAAGATGATGTTGGAGGCTTACAAGAAATACCAAGCCATCGACTCGCTGAATGCCAACTTCATCTACGAGAACCTCAACGAGATGAACGCTGAGATAGACCTCAGCAAGACGCAGGAAAAGGCCGCCAAAGACCGTACCATGCTGCTGAGTATTCTCGTGGTGTTACTGGTCGTTGTTATTGGTCTGCTACTCTGGCGTTACCTAACGCGTCACTACCTGCAGAAGGAGCTGATAGCCCAGAACAAGAAGCTGGAAATTGCCCTATCGCGTGCTGAGGAGTCAGACCGCATGAAGAACTCATTTATTGAACATGTCAGTCACGAGATACGCACGCCATTGAACGTCATTACAGGCTATGCACAGATCATTACCAATCCTGACTACAAGCTTGATACAGAGACGCGCGACCACATGCTGAATGACATCTCTCGCAATACCGTAGAAATTACGAATATCGTCAATGAGTTATTAGAAGTGGCACAAGACGAAAGTCGTGAGCATATCGACCACGATGAGATGGTAGCTGTCAACGAACTCTGTCGTCATCTTATTAAGGATATGGAATCCCTCAATGTACACCATCTGGATATCGACTTCATTACCGATATTACAGATGACTACAAGATGAAGACCAACAAACAGGCCGTCGATAAGATACTGCGTCAGTTACTCGACAACGCCTTAAAGTTCACCAACGAGGGAAAAGTAGAGTTGTATGTCTATGACTCACCAGACCACGGAACTGTTCGCTTCATCGTTACAGATACAGGTATTGGTATTTCAGAAGAGCATCAAGAACATCTCTATGACCGCTTCTTTAAGGCCGACAATTTTAAACCTGGATTCGGACTGGGCCTGACGATGGCACTAAAGATAACTACCCTACTCCACGGTAGTCTTTACTTAGACAAAGAATATAAGGAGGGGGCACGCTTTATCCTATCCTTACCGACCACCTGATACGATTTTCTTGATATCGTTCAACTTGTTGAGCGCCTCCATAGGCGTCAGGTTGTTGATGTCAAGACCCAGTATTTCATCACGAATCTGACAGAGCACAGGGTCGTCGAGTTGGAAGAACGAAAGTTGCATACCTTCACGGCTCTGGGCTATTTCTGCTGTGGGCTTGCCGACAGTACCAACTTGGGCGTTATCTGATTCAAGTTGCTTTAATATGACGTTGGCACGCTTGACAATGCTCTTAGGCATACCAGCGATCTCTGCTACATGGATACCAAAGGAGTGCTCACTGCCACCCTTCTCCAACTTACGCAGGAAGACGACTTTACCTTCTGCCTCCTTCACAGAGACGTTATAGTTCTTGATGCGCTTGAAGTTCTTCTCCATCTCGTTGAGCTCGTGGTAGTGCGTGGCGAAGAGTGTACGTGCCTGCGCTTTCGGATGCTCATGCAGGTATTCCACAATAGCCCAGGCAATAGAAATGCCGTCATAGGTAGAGGTTCCTCGTCCCAGCTCGTCAAACAATACCAGCGAACGTGGTGTCACATTATTCAGAATGTTCGACGCCTCTGTCATCTCTACCATAAATGTCGATTCACCCAGAGAAATATTATCACTGGCCCCTACCCTCGTGAATATCTTGTCCACCAGACCGATTCTAGCGCTCTCTGCAGGCACAAACGAACCTATCTGGGCCAACAGTACTATCAAGGCTGTTTGACGCAACAGCGCCGATTTACCTGCCATATTCGGACCTGTGATCACAATAATCTGCTGACGCTCCTGGTCTAGCAAGATGTCGTTAGGAATATAGCGCTCGCCCAAGGGCAGTTGTGTCTCAATGACTGGATGACGCCCCTGTTTAATGTCTATCACGTCGCTACTGTCGATGACAGGACGCACATAGTGGTTCTCCTCAGCCGTCTTCGCAGCACTCAACAGACAATCGATATGGGCTATCACGCTGGCGTTCTGCTGTATCTGTGGGATAAACTCTTGGGCAGCAACAACAAGTTCTGTGAACAGGCGCTGTTCTAAAGATAGAATCTTGTCCTCAGCACCCAGAATCTTCTCTTCGTATTCCTTCAGTTCCTGTGTGATGTAGCGCTCGGCCTGTGCCAGCGTCTGCTTGCGTACCCACTCCTGTGGAACCTTATCCTTATAGGTGTTGCGCACCTCCAAGTAGTAGCCAAAGACGTTGTTATAGCCAATCTTCAACGAGGCAATGCCCGTCTCCTGAGCCTCACGCTCCTGAATCTGCAAGAGATAGTCCTTACCACTATAGGCGATATGACGAAGTTCGTCGAGTTCGCTATTTACACCATCGCGGATAACGCCACCCTTTGCTACCAGCTGTGGTGGGTCGTTTTGTATCTCATGGGCTATGCGTTCACGCAACTGTTCACAAACATTCAGGCGCTCCCCTACTCTTTGCAACGCCTCGTTGGCGGCTTGCAGACAAGCATTTTTGATGGGTTCAATGGCTTGCAACGCAACCTTCATCTGCACCATCTCACGTGGCGACACACGACCTGTGGCTACTTTTGAAATGATACGTTCCAAGTCGCCAATATGGTGTAACTGCTCGTCGATACACTCACGGAAATCAGGCTCGCGGAAGAAGTATTCTACGATATCAAGACGCTGGTTGATGGGCTTCTCATCTTTCAAGGGGAACACCAGCCAACGACGCAACAGACGGCTACCCATAGGCGATACCGTGCGGTCAATGACATCCAACAGCGACTTGCCGTCTTCCTGCATGGTACTTACCAGCTCCAATGAGCGGACGGTAAACTTATCCAGACGCACGTATTTGTCTTCCTCGATGCGTGCAAGGGTGGTAATATGTGCTATCTGCGAGTGCAGCGTCTGCTCCAAGTATTGCAGGATGGCGCCAGCAGCGATGACACCACTCTTCAGATGGTCTACGCCAAAGCCTTTCAGCGACTTCACATTGAAATGGCGATAGAGTTTCTGGTGGGCAGTCTGTTCGGTAAACACCCAGTCGTCCATCTCGAAGGTACACAGACGGGTACCGAAGTAGCGCTCAAAATCGTGGCGGTATTCGCGGTCGTAGAGCACCTCCTTGGGCTGGAATGAACCAATAAGCTTCTCCACATAGTCGTAAGTACCTTCGCCTGTCAGGAACTCACCTGTCGAGATATCCAGGAACGCTACGCCACACGATCCCTTGCCGAAGTGTACGGATGCCAGAAAGTTGTTCTCCTTGTAGTTCAGCACCGTATCACTCATCGTCACACCTGGCGTCACCAGTTCGGTGATACCACGCTTCACGAGCTTCTTCGTCAGCTTGGGGTCTTCCAGCTGGTCACAGATGGCCACACGCTTGCCAGCACGAATCAGTTTAGGCAGATAGGTATCGAGGGCGTGATGTGGAAAGCCTGCCATCTCGTCGCCTTTGTTATAGCCGTTGTTACGATGAGTCAGCGTGATGCCGAGCACCTGAGAAGCAATGACAGCGTCCTCGCAATACGTCTCGTAGAAGTCACCACAACGAAACAGCAATAGAGCCTCAGGGTGCTTCGCCTTGAGGTCGAAAAACTGCTTCATCATGGGTGTCAATTCCTTTGCCATAACAGCTGCAAAGGTACGAATAAGTGAGCAAAAAGCCAAAAGAATTTTGAGTTTTTTCGAACGTAAGTACCTTGACCAAGGGTCAAAGGTACAAAAAAAGAACGGAACTACCAAGAGTTCCGCCCTTTTATTATAAGTTGTTTGCTATTGTTTACTTTTGCAACATCTTCTTGCCATTCATGATAACAACGCCCTTGAAGCCATTGTTCACCTTCTGACCAGCGAGATTGTAACGAACACCGTTCTCTGTCTTGTCAGCGTTGATGGTGTTGATGCCATCAGTAACTTCCTCAATGGTGTAAGCACCACCACCCCAGTCGTCGCCTTTGTACTCAGGAAGAACCTCAGTATTATCCTGCTTGATGAAGACAACCTTCTTGATGATAACTGTGTTACCTGCTGCACAAGCCTGCAGAGCAAACTGTGCAATGGTAGGACATGTAGTTGTGGGATCGTCAGTAGCGACGAAATCAGAGAAGTCGCCTTCAAATACGGTGTGAGCTGCGTCGAATCCAAAATTCTTATAAGCTGTCTTGTTAGGAACCTGAGCCTCAGCACCTGACCAATCCTGACCCAGATGAGTCTCATTAGAATTAATCAGAATATTGAAAGCAGCACCCTCGCTAACCTCATTCATATTAGAATATTCGATACGGAAGCCCTTATAATCTGCTGCTCTGAATGGAGCCTTGTTGAAGGTATATGAACCCCACTGGCCCTTTGCAGTGAATTTGTAAACAGGCTGCTGGTCAACGGTAGGCAGTTCTGGCAGAGGCACTTCGCTCTCTACAGAAAGAATCTTACCACCCTGAGCAACCTCAGGAGTTACCGTCTCACCTGAAACATACTTCTGGAGCTTACCTTGAACCGCTACCTTATCACCTACTTTCACATAGTTCTCATCGGTGATATTTTCTCCATTGGCATCCTTTGCACGGAAAACTGTCAAAACATCTGCACTACCAGCGTCAGCTATCTTAAAGGTAGCATTACCATAATCAAGAGATATCTCAGTAACTTCAGTGACATTGCCCTTAATTACATACTCATCAGCTGTTTTTTGACCATTGTCTAAGGCATCGACTACCAGCAGAGCGTCAGCTACAGAGAACGGACTTTCTACAGTACCCTTACCTGTTGTGTTGACAATAGTGTATTTAGCTGTTACGATACTACTGGTCTTACCATTCTTGACAGCCATAGCTTTGATAATGGTTGACTTAGAAACAGTCAGAGGATTACCATCATAGAATACGCCAGTATAATTTTCATCGTCAATATATTCAGGATCATTGCCTACGGCTACAGTATAGAGAATTCTTGCACCTTCTTCGCAAGACATAGCAACACTCTGAGTTTCGAGATACAGACCACTGGCTACGCTGAACTCAGGTTCTTGAATAGGAGCTTCAGCACCCTTTTTGTAAATCTTAATGGTTCTAATCTGATTATTGTGGGCACTGGTCACCTTAATGGTATAGATAGTACCTGCAGCCTGATAACCCTCAGCGATTTGGAAAACATTTGTAACATCCTTTGCACCTGTTGTCTCAGTGCTGACAGCCTCATCACCTACAAAGATGTTTTGCTTTACACCAGTACTTGCACCAGATGTTCCTTCAATTTCAATACGTGCTACATCGAAGTCAAAAGCGGGAAGCTGCACATAAGCACCCTGCTTACCGAAAAGCAGATAATGATCTTTATCATGCCAATAATAACCATTGCCTTCAGAGCCTGCTACCTTAACAGTATAGCCATTATAAGTAAAAGACTGCTCTTCAACCTGTTTGTTCTTAGAAGATGCAGGGAATCCCCATACACTCTGTTTTGAGCCTTCTTCAGTCTCCAAAGTAAAGTCCAGTGTGACTTCCTGTGCACTGATGTTCAAGCCGACCATAGCCAGTAAAGCCATGAAAGAATAGCGTAAAATTTTGTTCATAAGCATATAAATTTAAAGTTAATAATGAGTAATATCAGTTTGTGGCGCAAAGTTACAAACAATAATTGAAATATACAATAAAAAAAACAAAATAATTTCGAGTGTTGCGTTGCAATGTTGCAATAAGGAGTATAATAACAGAGAATGTAGAAGAATTATTAATTCTATTTATCATAATGTTTCATGGGTAATAATACCCCTTTTGCATCGGAGAGTGGTGGAGGGTGCTTATTGCAACGTTGCAACATGCAACATTGCAACAAATCTCCGTATTAGGCTGATAAAGGGTGCTTATTAGGCTAATACAGACGCGTATTAGGCTAATAAGGGGTGCTTACTAGGCTAATACAGACGCGTATTAGGCTAATAAGGGGTGCTTACTAGGCTGATACAGACGCGTATCAGGCTGATATGGAAATATATCTATGATATTTTCCTTGTTTTCTTGGCTGTTTCACGGAAAATGCGTATCTTTGCACGTTAATAGTATTGTTAGAAACAATAAAAACACATATACAGTTATGGAATACAACTTCAGAGACATTGAACAGAAATGGCAGAAGCGATGGGTAGAAATGAAAACCTATCGCGTAACGGAAGACCCCACGAAGAAGAAATTCTACGTGCTGAACATGTTCCCCTACCCCAGTGGCGCTGGACTTCACGTCGGTCACCCACTTGGCTATATCGCCAGCGATATTTATGCCCGCTACAAGCGCCTGCAGGGTTTCAACGTGCTGAATCCTATGGGTTACGACGCATATGGATTGCCCGCTGAGCAGTATGCTATTCAGACGGGTCAACACCCTGAGAAGACCACGGTGGAGAACATCAACCGCTATCGCTCACAACTGGACAAGATTGGCTTCTCGTTTGACTGGGAACGTGAGGTGCGCACCTGCGACCCTATCTACTACAAGTGGACACAGTGGGCTTTCCAACGCATGTTCAAGAGCTACTACAGCACTTCGTCACACAAGGCTCAGCCTACCATCAAGCTCATTGAGCACTTCGAACTGATGGGTACTGAGGATTGTCACGCTCTTGGTACTGAAGAACTGCATTTTACGGCTTCCGATTGGGCTGGTTTCTCTGAGAAAAAGAAGCAGGAGGTACTGATGAACTATCGTATTGCCTACTTGGCAGAGACTATGGTAAACTGGTGTCCGGCTCTGGGTACCGTATTGGCCAACGACGAGGTTATCAATGGTGTCTCTGAACGTGGTGGATACCCTGTAGAGCAGAAGAAGATGCGCCAGTGGTGTCTGCGTGTCAGTGCCTATGCACAGCGCTTGCTCGATGGTCTGGAGGATATTGACTGGACGGACTCGCTGAAGGAAACTCAGCGCAACTGGATTGGTCGCTCAGAGGGTACGGAGGTTGAGTTCAACGTTGCTGACAGCGATAAGCATTTCACCATTTTCACCACTCGTGCCGACACGATGTTTGGTGTGACTTTCATGGTACTGGCACCTGAGTCAGAACTCGTAGCAGAACTGACTACTGCCGACCAGAAGGCTGAGGTTGACAAGTACCTTGACTATGTCAAGAAGCGTACAGAGCGTGAGCGCCAGATGGACCACAAGGTGACTGGTGTATTCTCAGGTTCGTATGCCATCAATCCATTTACTGACGAGAAGATTCCCATCTGGATATCTGAATATGTGCTCGCTGGTTATGGTACAGGTGCCATCATGGCTGTTCCTGCCCACGATAGTCGCGACTATGCCTTCGCCAAGCATTTTAACTTGCCTATCATCCCATTGATTGAGGGTGCTGATGTTTCTGAAGAGAGCTACGATGCCAAGGAGGGTATTGTCTGCAACTCAGCCAGCAGCAAGTTCTCTCTGAATGGTCTGACGGTTAAGGAAGCTATCGCTGCTACCAAGAAATATGTGACAGAACATAATCTGGGTCGCGTGAAGGTCAACTACCGTCTGCGCGATGCCATCTTCTCTCGTCAGCGCTACTGGGGTGAGCCGTTCCCCGTTTACTACAAGGACGACATGCCTTATATGATTCCCAAGGAGTGTCTGCCTTTGGAACTGCCAGAGATTGACAAGTACCAGCCCACAGAGACTGGTGAACCCCCATTGGGACGCGCCAAGCACTGGGCTTGGGATACCAAGACCGATAGTGTGGTCGATTGTTCTGCTATCGACAATAAAACCGTTTTCCCCTTGGAGCTAAACACAATGCCTGGCTTTGCAGGTTCTAGCGCCTACTACTTGCGCTATATGGACCCCAAGAACGAAAAGGCACTGGTTAGCAAGGATGCTGACGAATACTGGCGTAATGTAGACCTCTATGTAGGTGGTACGGAGCATGCTACAGGTCACCTGATCTATAGTCGTTTCTGGAACAAGTTCCTCTACGATTCTGGCTACTCTTGCGAGGATGAGCCTTTCAAGAAGCTGGTCAATCAGGGTATGATTCAGGGTCGCTCAAACTTCGTTTATCGTATCGAGGACGAGGGTGCAGACAAGGGTAAGTTTGTGAGTCTCAACCTTCGTGGCAATTACAAGGACACTACACCTATTCACGTCGATGTGAACATCGTTTCTGCTGATGTGCTCGACATCGAGGCCTTCAAGGCTTGGCGCCCTGAATACAACAACGCTGAGTTCATCCTCGAAGACGGCAAATACATCTGCGGATGGGCTGTTGAGAAGATGTCGAAGTCGATGTTCAACGTGGTGAACCCAGACATGATTGTTGAGAAATATGGTGCTGACACCCTACGTCTCTATGAGATGTTCCTGGGTCCTGTAGAGCAGTCGAAGCCCTGGGACACCAACGGTATCGATGGCTGTCACCGCTTCCTGAAGAAGTTCTGGGCACTGTTCTATGGTAATAGTCGCGATAATGCTGAGGGCAAGCTGCTCGTTGACGATGCAGAGCCTACACGTGACCAGCTGAAGAGCGTTCATAAGCTCATCAAGAAGGTTACTCAGGATATCGAGGTCTTCTCTTACAACACCTCTATCTCTGCCTTCATGATCTGCGTAGGCGAGTTGGCACAGCTGAAGTGTAAGAACCGCGAACTACTGAAGACGCTAGTTATCCTTATGGCTCCCTTCGCACCCCACATTACTGAAGAGCTTTGGGAGGCACTGGACGAGCAGGGTAGTGTATGCGATGCTAAGTGGCCTACATGGAATGAGGAGTATCTCGTAGAGAATTCTGTCAAGCTGGGTGTAGCGTTCAACGGTAAGACTCGTTTTGATATGGAGTTTGCTGCAGATGCTGACAACCAAACCATTCAGGACACTGTGCTTGCTGACGAGCGCGCCAAGAAGTACATTGAGGGAGAAATCATGAAGGTTATCATCGTCCCGAAGCGTATGGTGAACATCGTTTTCAAAAAGTAAATGACAATAAATCATAAGTTGATTCTGAACGAGGTCAAGGACTATTTATTCATAGCCCTTGGCCTTGCTATCTATACAATATCATTTACCGTATTCCTGATGCCCTACCAGATTGTAGCTGGTGGTGTGACAGGTCTTTCAGCTATCATCTACTACGCCACAGGATTCCACTTGGAGAATACCTATATCATCATCAATGGTTTATTGCTGATCGTAGCCCTCAAAATATTGGGATGGAAGTTCCTGATGAAGACCATCTTTGCCATCTTTACGCTCTACTTTATGCTGAAGTTTGCGCAAGATATCCTTCCTAAACAGGAGAACGGACTACCTTTCAAGCTGATGGGCGAGGGACAGGATTTCATGTCGATGATTATCGGTTGTGTAATGACAGGTATCGCACTGGCTACTGTATTTATGAACAATGGTTCAACAGGTGGTACGGATATTATTGCGGCATCTGTCAATAAATTCCATCCTAACGTAACGCTGGGCAACGTGCTGATTGTTGCAGACTTCTGCATTATCGGCTCGTGTATGTTCTTCCCACAATTTGGTACTTACATGGAACGCGCTCACAAGGTGATGTTCGGCTTCTGCGTAATGACTATGGAGAACTACGTACTGGACTACGTGATGAATGCTCGCAGGCAGTCAGTACAATTCATGATATTCTCACAGAAATGGCAGGAGATAGCCAACGCCATAGGTACCCAGATGAATCATGGTGTAACCATTCTGGACGGTCATGGATGGTATACGGGTCGACAGATGAAGGTGCTCTGTATTCTGGCCAAGAAGAACGAGAGCATCAATATGTTCCGTCTCATCAAGATGATTGACCCTAACGCCTTCGTATCGCAGTCAAGCGTCATTGGTGTCTATGGTGAAGGTTTCGACGAGATGCATGTGAAACTCAAAGAACAAAAGAAGAAGAAAATGAAGATAGTTTTTGCCACTAATAACCAAAACAAGCTGACAGAAGTACGCAACATTCTGGGTAACCAGTTTGAAGTCGTGTCGCTCAAAGATATCGGCTGTCATGAGGATATTCCTGAGAAGGGACAGACACTGAAAGACAACGCGCTGATAAAGGCTCAGTATGTCTATGATAAGTATCACGTCAACTGCTTTGCTGATGATACAGGTCTAGAGTGTGAAGCGCTGGGAGGTGCACCAGGAGTCTATAGCGCCCGTTATGCGGGTGGGGTAGGACACGACTCTGAGGCTAACATGAAGAAACTACTGCACGAATTAGCAAATAATAACAATCGTAAGGCACGATTCCGTACCGTTATTGCGTTAATAATAGACGGAAAGGTAACTACCTTCGAAGGCATCGTGAATGGTGACATAATCACTGAGAAACGTGGTGGGCAGGGCTTTGGCTACGATCCCATATTCCAGCCGGAAGGATACAACAAGACCTTTGCTGAACTGGGTGTTGATATCAAGAATCAGATTAGCCATCGTGCACGAGCCACCCAGAAGCTGGTAGAATACTTAAAGACGCTCTAAACGATATGAAGAGATTTGCTGTTGCTGTATTTTTATGCATGATGAATTATGCATTATGTATTGCCCAGATTGGTTCTTGGCATAACTATTTATCGTATGCTGAACCAAAGCAGATACAGTCAGCTGGCAATGACCTTTTTGTGATGGCTTCTGGCGCACTCTATCAGTATAACCAGAACGACAAGAGCATTTACACCTACGACAAGGTGAACGGCATGAGCGATGTGGATATTAAGCATATCCGCTGGTGTAAGCAGGCTAAACGTCTTGTAGTTGTGTATAATAATTCAAATATAGACCTGGTAGAGACCAATGGAAACATTATCAATATCAGCGATTTCTATACTAAGTCTATTACTGGTGATAAGACTGTCAGTAGTGTACGTATTGATGGCATTTACGCTTACCTCATCTGTGGCTTTGGTATAGTCAAAGTTAATGTCCAGCGTGCTGAAATAGCCGATACCTATACACCTAATCATCCTGACTATCCTAAAACCCTGCCAGACGAAGATAATAGCGACTATGACAAATACATAGAACTGGTGAAAACGCTCCAGCCAGACGGTCCTAAGTATAACTGGTTCTACGAGTCTAAATTCATTAATGGAAAGCTCTATACTACTGGTGGCCAGTTCTTGTCAGGTATATATGGTATGAGCCATATAGGAACTGTGCAAGTACTTGATGGTAATAATTGGACGCTCTATCCACAAACTATTAGTAGTGTTACAGGTTTCGCCTACGAAGATATTAATTGTATAGATGTAGATCCTACAGATCCAAATCATGTGGCAGTAGCTGGTCGCTGTGGACTCTATGAGTTTCAGAACGGACAGTTAAAAGCTTATCATTATAAAGAAAACAGTCCGCTAAAACCTGCTACGTCAGCTGATAATTCAACTGTTTTTGGAAACGATTACACACTTATCAATGGTATCAAATATGATGATAATGGCAATTTGTGGGTTATCAATAGCCAGGCTTACGATGTGAATATACTATTACTTACAAAAAAAGGAAAATGGGAGAAACATACCAAGTCAGACCTTTTCTTCAGACATGAGAAAGTAGGTATGGAAGGTATGAGAAACGTGATGATAGACAGTCGTGGTTTATTGTGGTTTGTCAATACCAGTTGGAATAGCCAAAGTGTTGTATGCTATGACATAAAAAATGATAAGATATTCAAGTATCAGGATTTCACTAATCAGGATGGTGTTTCATATAACACCAATATTCTAATTTATAACATTATAGAAGATAAGAGCCATAATATGTGGGTGGCTACCAATAAAGGACCATTATATATCAAAAGTGATGAGGTAGGGCAAGATAATGTAGTGTTTTATCAGGAGAAAGTACCACGTAATGATGGTACAAACCTAGCCGACTATCTACTTACAGGTATAGGTATTTATATGATTGCTATTGATGGTGGTGGAAGAAAATGGTTTGGAACTGTCAACAATGGTGTTTTCCTTGTCAGTGAAGACAATATGACACAGTTACAACACTTTACTTCAGAGAATTCCCCACTTATATCAGATAACGTATTGTCTATCTCTATTAACAGTCAGACAGGTGAGGTGTTCTTCCTTACTGACAAAGGTCTTTGTTCATATGTTAGCGATGCTACAGAAGCTAATGATGAGATGACGAAAGATAACGTTTGGGCTTATCCTAATCCTGTAGAACCAAGCTATACAGGTCCTATCACTATTACTGGTCTTACCTATGATGCTGATGTAAAAATATTGGCTTCTAATGGAGCACTCATAGCTGAAGGACGCTCAAATGGTGGTACCTTCGTTTGGGATGGATGTGACAAGAAGGGTAGGAGAGTGGCCTCTGGTGTCTATATGGTGGCTACTGCGATGAGTGATGGTAGTAAAGGTACTGTATGCAAGATAGCTATAATAAGATAGTATCGCTATTTACTGACAAGACATTCATAAAGTTTGTCTTAGTAGGTATGGTGAATGTCACAGTTGGTGCAACTGTGATGTTCGTATTCTATAATGTCTTTCATTTCAGCTATTGGATATCGTCAGCATCCAACTATATTGTTGGTAGTATCGTAAGCTATTTCCTAAACAGATACTTTACGTTTAGCTATCATGGTAGTAGTTGGAAGTCGATAGCCAAATTCATCATTAATATTGCTGTATGCTATGTTATTGCATATAGCGTTGCCAAGCCATTGATGATGTGGCTGTTGTCAAGCTATAGTATTACTGTCCAGGAGAATGTATCTATGACATTTGGTATGTGTCTCTTTACAGCGCTTAACTACTTAGGACAGCGATTCTTCGCATTTAAGCAATAGCACAAAAGAAAATGCTGGAGATTAACTCAACTCCAGCATTCTTTGTATAGGTTTAACAGCCTCTTTAGCAATACTTTCATCTACCTCAACAGAAGGCCATTCGTGCTTCAAACAGTTATATATCTTCAAGAGTGTATTCATCTTCATATATTGACACTCATTACAGCTGCATTCCAGACCGCTCTCGCTAATTTCTGGAGGTACAGGGATAAACTGACTGTCTGGACAATTTCTCTGCAACTCGTGCAAAATACCAGCCTCTGTAGCTACTATATATTGTGATGCTGGGCTTCCACTAGCATACTTTAACATATCCGCCGTACTACCCTTTACGTCAGCTACAGCCAACACAGGACCTTTACACTCCAAGTGAGCCATTACTACAGCCTCTGGATATTGCTTCTTTAACTCCAATATTTTAGTTACTGAGAAGCGCTCGTGTACATGACAACCACCATTCCATAGCAGCATCTGTCGACCTGTCACCTCATTGATATAGTTACCCAGATTATAGTCAGGACCAAAGATGAGCTTGGCATCCTTAGGCAGCTGATCGACAACCTTCTTGGCATTACCACTGGTAACAACGACGTCTGTCAATGCTTTGACTGCCGCTGTGGTGTTGACATACGATATAACCTGATAGCCAGGATGCTCGTCCTTGAATTTTTTCAGGTCTTCTGCCTTGCAAGAGTCTGCCAACGAACAGCCAGCATTGAGGTCTGGACAAAGTACCGTCTTTTCTGGAGACAGCAACTTACAGGTTTCTGCCATGAAATGTACACCACACATCACCATCATCTTTGCGTCTGTCTCTGCAGCCTTGCGTGCTAATGCCAGTGAATCGCCTACAAAGTCAGCAATATCCTGAATATCGCCTATCGTATAGTAGTGTGCCAGAATAATGGCATCTTTCTCTTTACACAGGCGACGAATCTCAGCCTTTAGATCTGTACCTTCTGTTACTGGTTCATCAATAAACCCTTGCTCTTTCCACTCAGTTTTCAACATCATATCATTTTTTATTTTTCTTTTTTCTTTTTAAAAATAATAGAAATGAATAGGATGATATGACGTTGATATGTGCAAAACTTTTAGCTTTTTTTCTTGCCAGATTGTTTATCCCCACATAAAATGTCGCTATCCACACCTACTGTGAATACTTACTTACTGATTTTGAATATGATAAGTAGTTTATCCACAATTCTCTATTTCGGTGCAAAATTAATAAGTTTATATCTTTTTTGAGCGAAAAATAATGGAAAACTTGCGAATAAGCTGTTATTTTATGCTTTTTATCCACTCTTTTTATTTTTCTGAATGGAATAATACAGCGTTATTCCAGCATTATTCACAAGTTTTCCACACAGTTATCAACAGCCTTTTCAATGCTTAATGTATAATGCTTAATGCTTAATTAGGCTGCGCAAAAAAAATGTTCAATGCTCAATGTTTTATGGCGTCAGCAATAATCTTTGCCATCTTCTGTGCTCCCTTGTCGTTAGGATGGATGCCATCGTTGAGCATGGTACCCTTACCATCGCCAAAGAGACTATGCAGGTCAATGACTTGGAGATTATACTCCTGAGCTACCTGCTGCTGGATAGGAATAATATTATTCGTAATAATACTGTCGTTGATGTTCCATGTAGTCTTGAAGGCAGGAATAGGTGTGCAGAGGAATATCTGTGGACCTTCGTTCTTGACAACTTGCTTCTTATTCTTCTTACCTTTCTTGACAGGCTTCAACAGGTCAGGACGCAGGGTAGTAATCATCTGCTGCAGGTCTTGTTTGAATTCAGCATTATACTGCCAGTTCTCTGGCTTTGAATCGTTAGTACCTAACTTGATAATGACGATATCG
>ONCH01000031.1 GCA_900316265.1 uncultured Prevotellaceae bacterium
ACCAATTGCCACGAGGCATATACATTCTCAATGGCAAGAAAATTGTTAAATAATTAAATAGAATACTATGAAACACAACCGGCTGACAGCAGTGATGCTCTCAGCCGGTTTTATTGTTGTTAAATAAGATCTGTTTAGAAGTTCACACCAACATTGATAAAGAATGAACGAGTGTGGACACCGTCGAAGTCGCTGTCGCCGATGTTGGCAAGACCGAAGTCAAAGCCTGCCTCAGCATAGAGCATCTGGTATTCCAAGCCACAGCCAATACGCAAACCTCCGTCAAAACGGTCAACAGCGTTGTAGGAACTGATAGATCTCTGCTCACCATAATACTTCGTCTTACCACCCACTCCTAATGCCAGATAACCACCGAGGAACGGGTCGATATACAGGTCGTCAACGATGTCGAAAGAGTACTTCACTACCAGGGGAATCTGCAGGTAGCTCAGACGGCATTTTACCTTCTGGAACCCAATTTTGTCGTCTGCCATCTTGAAAGGTACACTTTCCATGTTACCACCCTTCTCTGAGTAGAACAAACCTGCCTCTAACCAGACAGGGGTTGAATTAGCCAGTTGGAGACCGTAAACAGCTCCGAAGGCCAGACCTGCACGGCTGTCCATATCAAAGTCGGCATTGTCGCTACTGAGTGATGCGATATTCATACCCAGGCGCAGGCCATAATAGCTTTCTGTGTTGTTGTGGTCGTAACGGTTGTGACTCTTGCTAAACTGTGCGAATGAGGGTGCTGCCATCATTGCGGCAAGTATCAGAATAAATAGTTTTTTCATGTCTCTTGTTCAATTTTTAATGCTTACAGGGCGCAAAGGTACGAATAAGTAAGCAATCCTGCAAATTTATTTGCCAAGAAATTTAGTGTCAAGATACTGTTGGAAGGTGTCTTTATACATATCGCCAATGGGCAGATAAGTGTCTTTATCCATAATAATACGGTTCTTGTTGACCTCCTGAATCATCTTGAGATTAACGATGTATGAGCGGTGAATGCGCATAAAGTAGTCAGGTAGGCGCTCTTCCATCTTCTTCATTGACAACAGCGTGATGATAGGTCTACTGTCGCTGACGAGGTGCACTTTCAGGTATTCGCTCATGGCCTCGACGTAGCGGATATCGCTGATAGTAACCTTCACGATACGATATTCGGTCTTGAGGAAGATGGTGTCGTCTGCAGTGTCAGAGGCTAAACCGCTGACCACAGGAGTATCGTCTCCCCTTCCTGCCGGGAGGGGTTGGGGGGAGAGTCTCTCTTTCAGCCTATTGGCTGCCCGCTGGAAGTCCTGTAAACCAAAGGGCTTGAGCAGGTAGTCCACAGCGTTGACTTTGAACCCCTCGACGGCATATTCGGCATAGGCCGTGGTGAAGACGATGAGCGGTGGTGTGGCCAATGACTTGACAAAGTCCATGCCGTTCAGGTCGGGCATGTTGATGTCACAGAAGATGGCATCCACCGTGTCCTGCTCCAGAAACTGACGGGCTTCCAGCGCACTCTGACACTGTGCTGCCAGTTCGAGGAAGGGTACCTTACTGATATAAGTGACGATTTGCTGGAGTGCCAGAGGCTCGTCGTCAACAGCCATGCATCGTATCATGTGAGTGGGATGGTTAGTTCAACAATATAAGTATCGGGTTTGTCTTGGATGTGCAATTCAAAGTTGCTGTCGTAGAGCAAGCGCAGACGTTGCTTGACATTGGCCAGACCAACACCGCCTTTTTCCTGATTGGGCGTCTCTGCCTTGGAGTTGCTACAGTTGAAATGTAGCTTGTCGCCGTCGATAGCCACCTTGATGTGTACAAACGACTGTTGCTGATAGCTGATGCCGTGTTTGAAGGCATTCTCTATGAACGAGATAAGCATCAGGGGTGGTACTGTCTTGTCGGGTGCCTCGCTGGGCAAATCTACGAGAATCTCTACCTTGTTGGTATAGCGCAGTTGCATGAGTGCCACATAATGGCGGATGAAGTCAAACTCACGAGCCAGAGGAACACCGCTCTTGTCACCTTCATAAAGGATGAAGCGCATCATCTTTGATAGTTCAAGAATAGTGTCCTTTGCCTTCTCTGGGTCTATATCTACAAGAGCGTGGATATTGTTCAGCGTGTTCATGAAGAAGTGCGGATTAATCTGGTATTTCAGATATTCTAGCTGCTGCTCCAGATTCTTCTTCTGTAGGTCGTCCAGTTTCTTCTGGTCAGTACGATTCTTGAAGAAGAGTTTGATACCGATATTCATACCGAACATGAGGATGATGCTAACCACTGCCACAATATTGTGTACACCGATAAATGCTGGCAGACGGCGCTCTCCAAGATGCTCTCCACGGTGCTCTCCACGAGGTTCACCATGGTGCTCTCCTTGGTGGAACTCGCGAGGTGGACGATCACGGTGTGGGCCCATCATGTAAGGTTGAGGTCCCCTTTCTCGCTGATCGTGTTTGTCGTCCATCTTTCTTTCCATTGGGATGGGTCTGCGTTCCATGAACTTGGGACGTTGACTACATTGATAGGCAACGAAAAGAGCAAGGATGGCTACTATCATCGAGACGTAAAGCATACGCTTACGGCGATAGATGAGCAGGGGTGCCAATAGGAAATTATGGATGAGGAAGATAACTAGATAAAATGCAAAGAGCTTCCATACGAAAAATATCTCAAGCCAATTGAAAGAGAGGTAAGTGTTACTCACCGTACGCAAATACATCATTAGCACTGGAGCTGCAAAGAGCAGACCCCAGAGTGCCAAGTATATGACGTTCTCTTGTCGTGACTGTATCTTCATCCAATACATATAACGCAACTTTCCAGTTTTTATTTTTTACCTTTTCGTATTTTTCACTTCTTTCTTATCGTCTGCCACCAGGACCACCACCCATGGAACTTGTAATCGTTGATGAGGCTGTTGCACTTGCTGTGTTAGAACCGATAGCGAGTGTGTAGCTGTTGCCACTCGTCATACCCTCTGCTGTGATAAGAATAGTACCATTGCTATTGGAGTAGGGAGGCATGGTGAACTTTGCCAGTGTGTTACTGTTGTTGCTGATGGTGACGGTGCTGTTAGCAGTCACTGAACCGCTGGCTTGTATCAGTCCTTGTGATGTAGAACCTAGCTTACAGTCAATACGACCGCCAATGGCAAAGAGGCTACCTCCTGTGATGTAGAGTGCGTGACTCTCTTCGGCATCGACACCAGCCTCAGCTCCACTGGCACCATAAGCCACGATATTGCCGCCCTTGATATAGAGGTTGCCGTTTGTGTCGATACCGTCATTGCTTAATCCTACAGCCACTACAGTACCACCACTGATGGTCAGGTCGCTTGACGAGTTGATAGCATCATCGTAGGCGGCTACCATCACACTGCCTCCAGTAATGTCGAGCGTTCCCTTGCTCTCAATGCCTTCGCCATTGGTGCCAGAAGTGCGTACCATAATGTCACCTCCCGAAATAGTCAGAACTCCATGTTCGTTCTTTGTACCTATCTTAATACCCTTTGGAGATGAAGTGTAGGCATCGTCCAGATTGTCGGTATTGCCTTTGTAGTCAAGGCTCTCATTGGTTCCATTGCTGTAGTATAGACCACCGGTTGTGATGGCACGAATCTTGCCACCATTGATATATGCTTCCCAATCTGCCTTAAGACCTTTACCACCACTGCCGGTAGCTTTCACATAAACTTCACCACCGTTAATGGTTAAGACGCTATCGCACTTAATGCAAGAGACTGCTTTGGTCTCCAGATCCTCCGTGTCCCACTCACCGTCACCAGTGGCTACCACCGTGGTACGTCCACCGTTGATGATGATATCCTCGTCGCAGTTGAGGCCTTTGGCACCCTTTCCTGCCGTCTCCACATTGATGATACCACCATTGATGATAGCATCGGACCCTTTAATGCCATGATTGGCAGCATTGACATAAATGTTAACGCCCTTCTCAAAGAGAACATAGCTCTTTGATTGAATACCATTGTTGTAAAGTCCCTGTATCTCCAATGAACCCGTTCCGCTAAAGAGTATCTTACCCTTGCTATAAAGAGCACTCTTGTGGTCTTCGCTAATACCATCGGTCAACTTATTTGCACCTGTAAGCACGACATAAGCAGCTTTCTTACTATCCAGATTGACGGCTGTCGACTGACTGCTGGTAATATTGGCACCATTGAGGTTAAGCTCATAGTCTGTGCTACCTGTGATAGTCAGGGAACCATCGGCTGTTGTTCCGCTCACCACATAACAGACTCCTTCCGTCTTGCCGTGGTCGGTTGTGATGTCCTTGCCATCGACAACAGTTATCGTGACACCGTTCTCGGTCTTTTCTACAGGATTGGACATGTCGATAGTAACCATCTTCGTAAATTGTTGTGTACTGATGGCATCGCTGGCCTCTGGATAGGTGGCGGTGGCAACATCGGTAGGTTCAGCTGTTTCTTTGTCAATAGCCACCTCAAAGGTGCTTAATTCACCACTGGCAGAAGTGATAGTTCCATTGCCATTATTGCCCCAGTTGTTGATAAAATCTTTGTATGTATCGGTGGCATCGTCCGACATACAGGAAGACAGCAGTACTACCGCCGTCAGCATCATTAAAATCTTTGTCTTCTTCATATTAGCATTTTGTTTGTAGTGTATTATTGCTTTTTCTGCTACAAAGATAGACAAAAAAAGCCGGCTCGTGAAATATAATCAACGAACCGGCTCTTTTATTCAGCGAAAAATCTTAAATGCCTAAGCCTTTCTTGACATTCTTGGCAGCATCGTCGATAGCGTCGTTGGCCTGCTTCTTAGCAGCTTCCTTGGTCTCTTCAACCTTCTGCTTAGCTGCAGCATTGGCCTCGTCAACGGTCTGCTTAGCAGCATCCACAGCAGCGCCCTTGGCCTCAACGGCAGCATCAACAGCTGCATCCTTGGTAGCCTCGGCCTTGTTGCTGACAGTCTCAACGATAGCGCTAACCATTACTTCAGGCTCTGTCTCCATGAAGACGGCAACAGCAGAAGCTGCGTCAGCATTCTTCTCAACAACGGCCTTAATCTGCTCAGCATTCTCCTTCAGATAGTTCTGTACGGTGGTAACGTAGGTCATGGCAGCGTCTGGATCGTTGAGCACGAACTCGCTAACCATTTCCTTTACCTGATCCAGGGCAGCAGAAACCTTCTCTGCATCACCTGCAGCAACAAATGCTTTCAGATTGTCAATAACGGCATTAGCCTCTTCCTCTGCGTTGATTGCAACTTCAGTACTGTCAGTAGCTTCAGCCTGCTGAGTCTTGTTACCACATGAAGTGAAACCGATGGCAGCAACAGCCATCACTGCTAAAAGAATCTTTTTCATAACATTTCTTTTTAGTTATACATAAAAATAATAAGCTTTCTCGGCCGCAAAGGTAAGCATAATTTCTGAATAAACAATTTTTTCATACAGAAATTTGCAAATATGCCATTTTAGTTGTATCTTTGCGACTTATAGTAGCAAGAGAAAACGACAAAATGGGAAAAATCATTATTGCAGGAATAGGTCCTGGCAGTGCAGCGGATGTTACTCCTGCCGTATTGGAGGCAGTACGTGAAGCAGACGCTATCGTGGGCTACAAATATTACTTCCAGTTCATCGAGACTTACGTCAAAGAAGGCTGTGAATGCATTGACACGGGCATGAAGAAGGAGCGTGAACGTGCTGAGCAGGCTTTCCTATTGGCTGAGCAAGGGAAAACAGTTGTTGTTATCTCCTCTGGTGATGCAGGCATCTATGGTATGGCTCCACTTATCTATGAGATGCAGCGCGAGCGCTCGTGTGCGACGGTTTCCCCGTCGCAAAGCATCGAGATTCTCTCTCTTCCTGGCATCTCTGCTTTCCAGAAAGCAGCCTCTTTATTAGGTGCTCCATTAGGCCATGATTTATGCCTTATCTCTCTCTCAGACCTTATGACACCGTGGGAAGTGATTGAACGTCGAATTAAGGCCGCCGCTGTTGGCGATTTTGTCACGGCTATCTATAATCCCAAGTCGCATGGCCGCTATTGGCAACTCTATCGCTTGCAGGAGCTTTTCTTGCAAGAACGTGCTGCTGACACTCCTGTGGGCTATGTCCGTCAGGCAGGGCGTGAGGAGCAGGAAGTTAAAATGACAACCCTTGGTGCTTTCGATCCAGAGGAGGTGGATATGTTTACCGTTATATTGATTGGTAACTCCCAGTCGTATGTCTATGAAGGTAAAATGATTACTCCTCGCGGCTATTATCGTAATAAGGAACAAGAAGGAGAGAAGCCTGGACAAACAATTATGATGCAATCTTTCAGCACCATTCTCTCTGAGATGCAGCACCCTGATGTGCCCACATGGCGCCTCTGGCCGTTGTTGCATGCCATACATACTACCGTGGATTTCAGCATGGAACAGTGTCTTTGGATGGACGAATGTGCAACGGAGATTTTGTATAATAAGGTGGTCGATGGGAGTCTGAAGCATATCGTTACAGATGTCACGATGGCTGCTAGCGGAATCCGTAAAGGTGCTTTAGAAAGACTCGGCATCCAAGTGCATTGTTATATCAATGACCCCAGAACGAAACAGATTGCTGACGAGAAGGGTATTACACGTAGTCAGGCATGTATGCAACAGGCGGCAGAGGAATATCCTGAAGCGCTTTATGTCGTTGGGAATGCACCTACTGCACTTTTTGAGATATGTGATTTGGTTCGTAAGGGAAAGATGCATCCTGCAGGTATTATTGCTGCTCCCGTGGGGTTTGTTCATGTCTGCGAAAGTAAACATGCAGCCAAGACGTTGAAGCAAATTCCTAAGATGATAGTGGAAGGGCGCAAGGGCGGCAGTAACCTCGCCGCTACGCTCTGCAATGCCATCTTGACTTTCGATGATGCCGAACAACTGAAACCTGGTCGCGACTTATGAAGTTCATCGTTATAGGAATTACCGATAATCCGCAGCCGTTCTTCCCACCAGAAGTGTTGGAAATCATTAAGAGTGGTAAGGTCTTCTCTGGTGGCAAGCGTCACCATGAAATAGTGGCTCCGTTCTTGCCTGCCAATGCACAATGGATAGACATCACGGTCCCTTTAAATGCTGTTTTCGAACAGTACCATGACGAGGTAGTTGTTTTTGCTTCCGGTGATCCTTTGTTTTTTGGATTTGCAAATACCTTGCAACGTGAATTCCCTGATGCAGAGTTGAAGGTTTTCCCGACTTTCAATTCTCTGCAGTTACTTGCTCACCGACTGGTAATGCCCTATCACGACATGCATATTGTCTCACTGACAGGTCGACCTTGGCAGGAATTCGACAGAGCACTCATTGAGCGAGTCCCAAAGATAGGCATCCTTACCGATAAGCAACATACACCTGCTGCCATTGCCCAACGCATGATGGACTACGGATATACCTATTATAATATGTATGTTGGTGAACATTTGGGTAATCCGCAATTAGAAAAGGTGACGACGCTTACCCTTGAAGAGGCTGCCCAGTTTGCATTCTCCACGCCTAACTGTGTAATTCTCGATGGCAAAACCGACGAGCACGCGAAACCTTACGGTATTCCTGATAGTGCCTTCATGTTGCTTGATGGTCGCGAGAAGATGATTACAAAAATGCCAATCCGCTTGCTGACGTTACAGGCGCTTGATCTGTCTCATCGACATGTACTGTGGGATATTGGTGCCTGCACAGGTAGCGTGTCCATTGAGGCACGTCTTCAATTTCCGCACCTGCAGGTGGAAGCCTTCGAGATTCGCCCTGAGTGTGAAGCCATCATTCAGGAGAATGCTCGCTGCTTTGGTGCTCCAGGAATGAACATCCACATAGGCGATTTCCTTGTTTGTTGCGATAGCGTTGCAACATACTCAACCCCCGATGCCGTCTTCATTGGCGGGCACGGTGGCCGTCTGAAGGACATCATGGAGAAGGTACTTACCGTCCTTGCTCCCAATGGCATTATCGTGATGAATAGCGTCATAGCTCCCAAGGTACTTACCGATAGCCAGAAGCTTTGGAACGAGGCCTGCGAAGAACTTAACCTCCAACAGGAACCGCCACTTCATATTCAGTTGAATGACCACCACCCGATAACAATACTAAAATGCAAAAGATAGCAATTATACAAATCAGCGAGGCCGGAGCTGCCATCGCTGCTCGTTTACAGGAAACGCTTGGTGCACAAATTGTGTGTCGCGATTCTATCGCAACCAATTGGCAGAAGTTCGATGCGTTTGTCTTTATCGGTGCTATGGGCATCTGTGTCCGTACTATCGCCCCTTATATCAACGATAAGCACAGCGATCCTGCTGTGGTTTGCATCGACTCGTTGGGAAAGAATGTTATTTCTGTGCTCAGTGGACATGTGGGTGGAGCCAATGACCTGACACGAGAAATTGCAAGTATTATTGGCAGTCATGAAGTGATTACCACCCAGAGCGAACACCTTTGAGAAACGCTTCGACTGGCCTGTAGCCAGTGAAGTTGAAGATATGAACGATTGCATCTTTGCTTTCGTCAATCGCCAACCGACAGCCTTGCTGTTGGAGGTCCGTGACGAGGGGACAAACTACTTGGAAACTACGAAGCCTAAGCACGTTACCATTATCAATGATATCAGTGAAGCAGACCCCAAGAAATATAAACTGCTGATTATTGTTTCACCGTTCATCCGCAATGCCCCTGAAGGGATGCTCGAACTGCATTTCGTCCCGATGGTGGGAACGATTGGTTTCGGTTTGGCTCATCACCCTGAGGACTACATGCATATTTATGACGAGATAGACGAGGCCTTTGCCAACCAGGGCATTTTGCCGTGCGCTCATAAGTACTGCACCATTGACGTAAAAGAGGACGAAGAATTCTGTGCGATGCTCAAAGAAGAGTACAAAGAGGAGGTCGTGTTCTTTACTTCTGAAGAACTTGCTGTTGTCGAGGTTCCCAACCCCAGCGATACTGTTATGAAACATGTCGGCACACCCAGTGTCTGTGAGGCTGCTTCCATCCTCGGTTCCAACCATGGTAAATTGATAGTTCCCAAGATTAAAGGTAAGAACTGGACGGCAGCTTTGGCCATTGACCGTGAGTGTCTGCGCGAGGGACATATCGAGATTGTGGGTGCTGGTCCTGGTGACCCAGATTTAGTAAGTGTCCGTGGTCGGAAGATGTTAGAAAGGGCCGACCTTATCTTATATGCAGGCTCTTTGGTACCGAAAGCCCTGACGGAGTGTCATAAGCCAGGTGCCGTTGTGCGAAGCTCTGCTGACATGAATCTGGAGGAGCAATGTGCACTCATGAAAGAACATTACGACAAGAGACATTTCATTGTTCGTCTGCATACCGGTGACCCTTGCATCTTTGGCGCTATTCAGGAGCAGATGGCTTTCTTCGATAAGCACAATATGTCGTATCACATTACCCCAGGCATCTCATCGTTCCTGGCTGCTGCTGCAGAACTGCGTAGTCAGTTTACGATTCCTGAGCGTACACAGACTATCATCTTGACGAGAGGAGAGGGTAGGACGCCCATGCCAGAGAAGGAACAATTGCACCTGTTGGCTAAGAGTCAGAGTACGATGTGTATTTTCCTATCTGCTGCTATTGTTGATGATGTGCAACGTGAACTGTTGCAGGAGTATCCTGAAGACACGCCAGTAGCTGCTTGCTATCACCTCACGTGGCCAGACCAGAAAATCTATCGTGGAGTGCTGAAAGACCTGGCGAAGATTGTTCATGACAACAATCTCACACTGACAACCATGCTCGTTGTCGGTGAGGCTATCGATAATCGCCAGGGGCTTTCCGAACTGTATAGCAAGTACTTCACCCACCTATTCCGACAGGGCGAAGCATAGCATTTTACTATTCGTTAAAGGTAACGAGGCGACTACCGTCGGCTTGCTCTTCGATGTTGACACGTACAGCATCGTCGGGCAGCACGTCTTCTATCAGTTCTGGCCACTCTATGAAGCAGAGGGCTCCAGAGTAGAAGTAGTCTTCGTAGCCCATGTCATAAACCTCTTCTAACTTCTTGATGCGATAGAAGTCGAAGTGGTAAAGTGGTTCACCATCGGGTTGCGTGTACTCGTTGATGATGGCGAAAGTGGGACTGGTAATAACATCCTCAACGCCCAGCTCTTCACAGATAGCCTTGACAAAAGTAGTCTTGCCGGCCCCCATCTTACCATAGAAGGCAAAGACTCGATGGTCGCCGATTTGTTCTATAAACTCGCGAGCAGCTTCGCGGATGTGTTCTATATCTTGAATTCTGATTTTCATTGTCGTTATATCGTTATGTCGTTATATCGAAAACCTATCGTTTCCTTCCCTTCAATGATATGATAGGCACTATCATCTCTTCCATCGAGATACCTCCGTGCTGGAAAGTGTTGCGATAGTACGAGACATAGTAGTTGTAGTTGTTGGGGTAGGCAAAGAAATCGTCGCTTGTCGCAAAGACGTAGCTCGTCGAGAGGTTCGGAGCGGGCAGATGAGCCTTCTGTGGATCCTTGATGACAAACAAGTCTTTCGAGTCATACGCCAGATTCTTTCCCAACTTGTAACGCAGGTTGGTATTCGTGTTGCGGTCACCGATAATCTTCACAGGATTGGTGGCACGGATACTGCCGTGGTCGGTGGTGATAAGAATGCGATAGTCGCTCTGTGCCAATTGACGGAACAGGTCAGCCATTGCTGAGTGGCGGAACCATGACAGCGTGATGCTGCGATATGCCGACTCATTGTTCGCCAACTCACGAACCATCTTCGACTCGGTACGTGCGTGACTAAGCATGTCGATGAAGTTGAATACCACGACGTTGAGGTCGTTTTTCTCCATCGTGTTCAACTGCTGTAGCAGCTTGTCGGCCTCCTGCGAGGTGTTAATCTTATGATATGAGAAGGTGTTGCGCTTGCGGTAACGCTCCAACTGCGTCTTAATGAGTGGCTCCTCGTTAAGGTTCTTGCCTTCCTCCTCATCCTCGTCAACCCACAGGTTAGGAAACATCTGTGCAATTTGTACGGGCATCAGGCCAGAGAAGATTGCGTTACGGGCATACTGGGTAGCGGTGGGCAGGATGCTGCAATAGACATCCTCATCAATGTCGAACAGGTCGCCAATCTCACGCTCTAATGTCTTCCACTGGTCGTAGCGGAAGTTGTCGAGTACGATGAGGAAAATCTTTTCTCCATCGCCCAGCGCAGGGAAAACCTTGGTCTTGAACAGTTCATTCGAAAGCATAGGGTGTTCGTCGCCTCGCATCCAGTCCATGTAATGCTGTTTGATGTATTTAGCAAAGCCGCGATTAGCCTCCTGCTTTTGCATCTCCAGCATCTCGGTCATCTGCGAGTCGGTGGCACTAAGCTCCAGTTCCCAGCGCACCAGACGCTTATAGACAGCTGTCCAGTCCTCCCACGTACGACAATCCATAATCTGCATGGACAGTTGTTGGAACTGCTGCTGGTAGTTGGTCTGCACCGTCTCGGTGACAATCTCCTTACGGTGGATATTCTTCTTCAGCGTCAACAGTATCTGGTTGGGGTTAACGGGCTTGATGAGGTAATCTGCAATTTGCTGACCGATAGCCTGGTTCATGATGTCTTCCTCCTCACTCTTTGTTACCATGACGACAGGCACTTGTGGTGTTATCTCCTTGATGCGCTGCAGTGTCTCCAGACCACTAAGGCCAGGCATCATCTCGTCGAGCAGTACCAGGTCGAAGGTGCGCTTTTTGCACTCCTCAATGGCATCGGTACCGTTGGTTACCGTCACCACCTCGTAACCTTTCTTCTCTAAAAAGAGCAGGTGGGCGCGGAGCAGTTCCATCTCGTCGTCAGCCCAAAGCAGCAATCCGTTATTCATTATCTTTTCGTTATTACGTTATATCGTTATTACGTTATTTCGACATTGTCATCTCCAGAAATCATCGTCGAACTCATCATAATTGTTGTTCTGCTGCTGTGGAGCATCGTCGAACAATGGGTCGTAGTTCGGGTCTTGGCTATTGCCATTTGGATTTTGGCCGTTGGCGTCAGGCTCCTCATCCTCTTCGTTCTGGATGATGGTCTCTGGTTCGTCCAGCAGGTCTTCATCAGATACATCCAGTGGTTCCAGCTCCTTCTCGAAGAATATCTCGTAGTCACGGTAGCTGTAGTTGGTACCCAGCAATGGCAAGTTCTTCTCACTGATAATAATAGGCCGGCAGGGGCGTAGCATGTCAGCCATTGCTTTGTCATTATACAACTGACGGGCATACTGGCGTGCTTCGTCGTAGTTAAGGAAACCGCTAATCACCATGCGCACCAGTCCGTGGGCATCCTGATCGACAGTGATGTCGAAGTTGCGTACGAGGAAGTTCGAGAAGTTATACTTCGCCATCTCGTAGAGCAACTGGTTGTGGTTCACAGAGTCGGGTTGGTAGGCCAGCAGGAATACGTAGTTGGCGTTACGTTCTATAGTCAGCGTGTCGTTGCGCGTAGAGTCTGCCACCATGTCGATAGCACGTCGTGACCATACATCACTGATATCAAACTTGCCACCACGCAATGTCTTGCCCTGCTGCACACCACGAATAATCATACCAGCCATTTCGCTGACCTCGCTTTCCGGGTATTTTTCAACCACCTGTTTCATGCGGTCTATGCAGCCCTGCGAATTTCCTTCGTTCAACAGACTAAGACCTTCTATAAAGAGGAACTTCGGACGGTGCAATCCCAGGGGGAAGCGTTTCTCGGAAATTTCACCATTAGCCTTTACCTCTGCATGACGGTCAGTCTTGAAAGCTTCGTAGGTTGCTGCGTAGATGGAGTCTTCGATATGTACGCCGAAGCGCTGGTTCTCAGCAAAGTACGGGTCAGACAATAGCGTGGTCCAGTTGCTTTCTGGGAAGTCGCTTTTAAGCATGGCCAGACAGCGTTCCGCTTCAGCGGTTCTTCCCAGTCGTGAATAGAGCAGGAAGAGGTGGTACCATGCTTCGTCGTTCTTTTCGTAGTCGGCATATTGGGTAGTCAGGCGACCTAACGCCTTCTCGCTGAGTCTCAGGTTGTCTAACTTGTCCTTGAAGATAATGCCTGAATGGAACAAGCCATCCTTGATGAGGTTGTCGCTCTCGGCCTTCTGCTCTTCGGTGAAGGGTATCTGTGCCAGGTAGTACTCGCGCTTGTGTGGGTCAAGAGCGGAACTGTCGGCGGCTTCTCCGTCTTGTTTCTTGGCTCCGGCGATTGAATCGCTGGGCGCAGTGGCGACGTCTGTACTATCTGTGGCTTCTGTACCGTCATTTGTTTCTGTCGCCTCGCCGTCTTCAGTACTTTCTTGGGCAAAGTTTACCACCGTTTTGTTGAGGCGTTGCCAGTGGTCCTGATTCTCACGCTTACCCCACTGACGCTGGAAGGTTTGCTTACCTTGACTGACGGCTTGTGGATTGTAGAAATACCAAAGAGTAGACTGGCCACCGGCTGTGGGCTGTGGAGCGACGGGTGTCGGTCTGGTGTTCCTGTTACCGTTCTTGGCCTCTTCCGCTTGTTGAATCTTCTCGGCCTCAGCTTCCTGACGGGCTCGCTCTTCTTCTTTCTCCTTCTTGATGAGGTCTTCGATGATCTTATCAATAATCTTGTTGCGCTGGGCTTCAGGCATGAGAGCCAGACGTTGCAGAGAGTCTTGCAACTCTACGGCACTGGTATGAGGTACCAGTTCGTCGAGCACCTTTGAGCGCTCGTCAAGTTGTTTGTAGTCCTTGCGGTCCTTGTCCAACAGACCGATAGCCTCACCATAGCAGCGCTGGGCATCGGCATATTTCTCTTTATCCCAATAGACATTGCCTAATGTCAATAGCAGGACACCCTTCTCAATGCCGCTACGTGTAGCTTTCTTGCAACCTTCCTCGTAGGCTTCAATGGCGTGGAGCGTATCGCGCTGGGTGAGATACACGTTTCCTATGGCGTAGTACACCTGGTCGAGGTATTCCTTGTTGTTGTCAGAACGGGCCATGCGCTTCAGCTTGCTGATTTTGCTCTTGGCATCCGTAGCAGGCATAACCTCAGTCTGAGCGATGCGGGCGTTAAACTCCAACTCGTAGGGTGGGTTCAGTCGAATGACATGCTTGAACGACTGGTAGGCTTCCGTTTTCTGTCCCAACAGCGACTGAATCTGTCCCATCAGGAACCACTCACGGGCTTTCTGCTTGCGGCGCTTCTCATGCTTGATGACCTTGCGCAGATAGGGTAGGGCCTCTTGGTAGCGACCAGCACGGATGTTATAGTTCGCCAGCGTGTAGTCCCAGTCTTTCTGTGCGCGGTAGTGGATGCTGTCGCGTAGCTGTTTGTTGATGATGTCCTCGGCATCGTAGAGCCAGTCGAGTTCGGTATAACTCTTAGCCTGCCACGCATGGGCGATACCACTGATGGCCGGTTGTGTCTGGTAGAGGCGCGACATATAGGAGAATGTGGCAGCAGCTTCTTCAAATTGTCCCTGCTGGAACTGCGATTTTCCTAACAACAGCCAAGCGTGCCACAGGAAGGGGTTATACTCGCGACGGTTCAGCCACTCAATATCCTTTTCGGTCTTGCGACGTCCCTTGTTCCATTCTGGTCGCTTCTTGATGCTGTGCAACTTGATGGTCTTCTCGGCTTTCTCGATGGCACGGTCAAAGTTGCCCTTTCCCAACTCGCGACTCTGCTTGTTGGCAACAGCATAGAGGGGAATCATCTCTGTACAGTTGTCTTTGTTGCCATTTTCCTTTTCAATACTACCGTCGATGAAGGCCTGCGAGCCGTTATAATAGGTATTATATCGGGCATGGAACGAGTGCCAGAAGCGAGTCTTTGCCGTATTGTTCTTCGTAGAGCAAGCACTGAGAAGTAAGATGGATGATGTAAGAAGTATGAGGATAGCTGTAAGATTGTGGTCATGGCATTTCTCTTGCCCCTCGTTCCTTGCACCTCGCTCCTTTAATTCAGCCAACTTGCACTCACTTCTGCTGCTACACGAGGCACAGTCGCCCTCCTTTGTGACAATAGGTTCATCCGTGCTACCGATAGAGGCGATAGCAGCGATGGCACCCAGCACCACAAGTGATATGACGACAATCAGCAGAAATTGCATCTCTCAATTCTTAATTCTTAACTCTTAATTTCAAAGCCACAGGCTTTGAGATCTTCCCAGAAGTTAGGATACGACTTGCTGACCACCTGTGGATTGTTGATGCGTAGATGGTCCAGACGGAAGGCTGTAGGAGCAAAGGCCAGTGCCATGCGGTGGTCCTCGTAGGTGTCAATGCCAACAGACTCTTCGCTCTTGGCGCAACGTTCACCATCCCAATAGAGCTCACTATCGTTCTTGTCATGGATGACGAAGCCCAGTTTGCGCATCTCCGTCTTCAACGCTTCTATGCGGTCCGTCTCTTTGATTTTCAGCGTTGACAGTCCACGGAAATGGAACGGTATATCCATCATACAACAGCACACCACAAAAGTCTGTGCCATATCGGGCGCATTGACAAAGTCGTATTCCAGGCGCGGTACACAGTGACCACTATGGCGTAGCGTCACGGTGGTAGGTACGCCCTCCTCAGTAGTGGCAAAGGTACTCCTTACACCAAGCAGACTGAAAATATAGCGCACCGTGCTGTCGCCCTGCTTCGAACCGTCCATCAGTCCTTCCAAGCGAATCTCGTCATCAGCATTCTTTGACAGCGCCATCATCTCGTACCAATAAGAAGCGGCACTCCAGTCACTCTCGATATAGTAAGGACGCTGGCAGTAAGATGTGCCGCTTACTGTAATAGTATCGAAGACACTCCAATCGGCATTGGCGCCGAATTCGCGCATCATCCATAGCGTAAGGTCGATATACGGACGTGAAATAAGGTCACCTTTGAGGCTAAGCGTAAGACCATTGCGCAGACAAGGCCCTATCAAGAGAAGGGCAGAGATAAACTGTGAGCTGATGTTACCAGGCACTTCCAATTGTCCGCCTTCCAACTGGCGACCTCTGATGCGTAATGGTGGGTAGCCTTCTTCGCCGACATACGAGATGTCTGCCCCCAGATAGCGCAGTGCATCCACCAGAATATGTATGGGGCGGTGCTTCATGCGTTCTGTGCCTGTGAGGATGTGCTCTTCACCGTCACGTGTGGCCAGATAGGCCGTCATGAAACGCATAGCGGTACCTGCAGCCTTGATGTTTATCTCATAGGGGTTGTCTCGTAGCGCACTGATGATCACTTCTGTATCGTCACAGTCTGACAGATTGTCCGGCAGGATATGAGACCCCGATAATGCATGGATAATCATTGCACGGTTCGAGATACTCTTCGATGCAGGTAGCTTGATGGTCTGGTTCAGTGCCTCAGGGGCTGTGATGTTATATTGCATTTCTTCTTTTTATACTTCTAACTTCTTCATTATAACGTTACAAAAGTACGAATTATTTGATAGATAGCCAAGGAAATAACATTAATTATATATCTTTTCAGCAAAAAGTACTTGGAAAATTTGCGTATTTCGAAAAAACTACGTACCTTTGCACCCGCAAATCGGGATTTAGCGCAGTTGGTAGCGCACACGTCTGGGGGGCGCGAGGTCGCTGGTTCGAGTCCAGTAATCCCGACAGAGAAGGAACTTAACTGATTGATTTTCAGTTAAGTTCTTTTCTTTTAGCCACATTTTTAGCCCCGTATTATCTACTTTTAGCTATTTGGCTTTGCAGGTTATGTCAGGGATTGTCCCTTGACATATTCCTCGCCATCTCCCAACCCTTCAGCATGGCGAACCAGTCTATCGACGTAATGCCGTTTTCCTGAATCGCCATTGCTGCACCCAGCGCTATCCAGCGCGAGGGGCTTTCACTTGGGATGCCCAGCGGCTCGTCAGGACCTATGCCCGTCAGCCTACTGACGTTCTCCACATACGCCCTTGTGTTGTTCTCGTTAGGTGGGGCCCACTTCGTCACTATCGCCCTGATGGTATAGAGGCGGTACGTGTGGTAGTAGGTACGGGTGAGCAGCTTAAATGCTGCTCTCCACCCATACGCTAAGTTCTCGAACTGGCAGAAAGACGGATCTGTCTGCTCTCTTCTCATTCCCTGCCACTGATCCTTGCTTCTCCGGATGTTCAGTGGATTATTATTTCTGATTCCTCTTGGTAACATAACTCTAAATTCAAATGTGAGGATGTGAGGATGTGAGGGCGTTAGGTTGTTAGCACATCGTTGTACCTGTCTTGCGATAGCGCGCCCTTGCAGACCCATTCTCTACATATTCTTCCTTTTTCTCAATAAGATTGTCCTTTACCAATCTGTTAATACGCATATAGGCGGCTGATGTGGTCCTAAGCTGGAAGCACCGCATCACATCTTCTGTGGTAAACTCGTCAGGCAGTCTGTTGAATCCCTCATAGGTCTTTGAGCGGCGCTGCACGTTGACTGAGGCATCTTTCAACTTGTTATCGAAATAGGCTTCAGCCATCGCACCAAAGTAATGACGCTGGCATGCGTACTGGATGTTCACAATCAACTCGGCCAATTTCCAATCCACCTCGTCCGTTTCAAATTCGCCACACCAGTACTGACCGTCCTGCTTCATCTGGTCCCAGTGGCGCATCACAATGAATGGTGCTGAGAAGTTCAACCCGTGATAGGCGCAACGCTTCAGCAGCATCTCATCCGCACGAGAGTCATTCTCCTTGGCGTCCATCATGCGGCGTGCCGTCCAGTCATAGAGTTCATCGACAATCTTCTGCACTGAGAGTTCGCCCTTTACGCGATCCAGCTTGAAAGCCCATTCTTTGAGTCTTTCGTCGCTCTCGAAGTCAACGTTCTGTTC
Source organism: uncultured Prevotellaceae bacterium (assembly GCA_900316265.1). Classification (GTDB taxonomy): domain Bacteria; phylum Bacteroidota; class Bacteroidia; order Bacteroidales; family Bacteroidaceae; genus Prevotella. The sequence goes on from ONCH01000031.1 coordinate 17,822, forward strand.
GCGACTCATCATCTCGAAGTTGGTGGCTGGCAGAGGAATACAAGTCAAGCGTGTAGCCAAACCACTTCCGAAGTTCTGTTCATTCACCTTCTTTTTCAGGGCGATAGGTGTACCAGTATAGATGAAGTTCCACGTCACGTAGAAGTCTTGAAGAATGCTGTCGTTATTCGAGTAAGCCTGGCCGTCTTCCTCGTTGTGGAAGGCCTTCAACTCCAACGACTGCTTGTCAATCCATGAGCCGCCTTTCTGAACAGTCACCGTATTGTCCAACTCCGTGTCGAACGTCAGCATGTGCAACTGCATATCCTCTCCGTCCACATTCTCCACCGAGTTTACCATGTCCTGAATGAACTGCGCATTACTGGTTCGAGCAGGATGCACACGCACGATGACCTTCGGCTTCTTGGGCTTTTCCTTGTTGGCGCCCTTGGTGCGCATCTGCTCACGATAGGCATTGATGGCATCCTTGCCCACCTTGTCGGCAGCGACGATAGGTGCAGCCAACAGTTTGAACAGTCGAGTAGCGAACGATTTACCACTGGCAGGGTCGCCGATGATCAGCGTTGAGTTATTCAGCCTGCGCAACTCTTCTGGACGATGATAAAAGCGATAAGTACACCTTGTCATCAAAGTCATCATCAGACCGCCAGCCACGAACACAGCCGCAGGATATTGGTTCTTTTTCAAGCCCTTGCAGATATCCCTCAGTATCGGATATTCAGGCATCATCGCCTCTATCTGCTCACCCCATTCCCACAAGACCCTCTCCATCTCTCCCTGCGTAGGGAGAGAGTTGGTTCCTCCACTATGCAGGGGAGGTCGGGAGGGGTCTGTTATCTCTTGGTACGTCTTGCCTGTCGCCTCCTCGATAGCATCCTGCATAGCCTTACTCGGCAGTTGACTGAGGTATTTCTTCTCCCTCTCTGCCATGCGCTGAGCGGCTGAGGAAACCGTCTGTTCCACGTTCTCGTCGCGCTCGTCGATGATTTCCTGCACCCACTTCTGCGTCTTGAGCATGGCCAGCGTCTTCTGCTTGTCGCCATCAAACAGCACAAGCAAGTCTGAGGCCAGCTTGAGCGATTCGTTGTGTCGGTTACTGTCGGCAGCGCATGGCAGTTTGTCACCATAGCGCAAGTCAATAATAGACTGTACATCATAGCCTTTCCACTTTAGCCCAGACGCATCAGCATCCACGTTTCCACTTGTTGCAGATCCTTTTCCAGCATCTTCACTGGCCACAGCAGATGATTTACTACGAACAATACTGTCAGCCCCGTCAGCAACAGGAAATTGATGATTGAGCGGCTGAGTTTTCTTCTCTCGATATTGGGGAGTAAACTCCTTGTCAAATTTTTCATCATAATAATCAAACAACAATTCTTCGTTAATGTAAAGTATATCCTCCTCTTTGGGAGCGAACGAGTTTCGGGTAGCATCGATGCAACTCTGATCAGCTTTGTAGCCCAATGTCTGAGCAAATACAATCTGGTTGTCAGCCAAATTGCCATCCTTGATGTTCGCAGTAAACACAAAGCGGATGCCCTTCTTGGACGAAGTGATATGCACCAATGCCGTACGCTTCACCAGCCCCTCGTTCTTCTTCCACATCTCATAGACTTCGAGCGGATTGTCCACATGGTCAATGTCGAGCATCACCAAACCATTCAGATGGCAATCAGCTAATCTGCGATGACAAAAAGGATTGCCATTGGCCGTAGGTGTTGCCTCAAACTCATAGCAAGAGAATATGAATGCCGTCAGGTTATCCTTCAATTCCTGGGCAAAGGCCAGCAGACGCTCTTCGTCGCTCTTCTCAAAGAACTTCTGGCGAACTGACAACTTCTTTAATCCACGCTTCTTGGCCAGGAACTTGCCATAGTCCTCATTCTTCAACCACTTCTTAATGCCCTTTGCGTCGTGTCGCTCCACCACATCGAGTATGTCTCGACGTGAATCTATTTTCCACTGGTTCGAAGCATTCCTGATGCTCCCCCAGAATTTCTCTCGGCTACACTGGGTAGCCTGAGAGAAATGAGTATTTTCTTGATAACAAAATCCCATACTTACAGCGTTTGAAGGTCAGTAATATAGAATGCGTTCTCATGACGCTCCTCGCCGTTCTTGTCCTGCCACGTGCGATGCTTCCAGAATCCCTTCGCCACGTAGAGTCTGTTAGTGTCGTACACCGTCTCGCGGTTCTTCGATGCCAGTTCCCCAGTCATCTCACCATAGATCACGTCACCACCACGCTTCATTGTCACACCACGGCTCTTAAAGTATTCAGGTGTGCCGTCCTGTCTCTGATACTGGCGCTCAGCGTATGCGCCTACCGCAATAATAGTCACTAATGCTTCCATGATTCTTATACTTATTAGGTTTAACAAAATTCAATTAAGTCCAGTTCCTTCTCGATGAGTGCATTCTTGGCATCCTGGTTGTGCTCGTTGAGCAACTCGATGACCTGCGCCGTACAGAAGTCCTTCGGAAACGAGCCAAACACCTTGATGCGCTCCATCGATTCCTTCACCCATCCCCACGGCAGCTTTTTCACCATGCGGTCCTTCTCACGCACTCGCGGCTGGCGGTTGTACGCCTTGAAGGTTAGATGACCTGTGTTCTCGTCCACATACAGAACACCTTCCACTCGCTTGCCCACCATGAGCTTCGTCATCAGCTCCAGGGCATCCAAAATAAAAATGTACTTTTTCATAACTTGTCGAATTTGTGAGTGAAGGTCGTGTCAGAATTTGGCCATTTTCACTACGTAGACTTCCTCCACCACGCTCCGACTCGGTTATTGTTTAATGTTCAATGTTCAATGTTTAACGTATCACGATTTCCTGCGTTCCCCTTCGGCGAACCACGCCACCGTTTTGCAGTCCTGCGTTCTTCAGTCCGTCACTCATCTGCCAGTGTCGGCAACAGAACTGCTGCTTCACCTTCAGACCCATTTCCTGACAGATACGATTGCCGTCGTAATCGACTTCCCTCATGGCGCACGAGGCGCACATCTTCTTCACTGTGATGCCAAAGGCATTCACGCTAACCTCTGAATATTTCATCGTTTGAAATCTAATTTGTTCTACCATGACTTTTTGTTTTTTGATGATGCAAAATTACAACTGTTTTTTCAGCCCACGATGGATATTTTTCCTATCGTCCGACCAACCGTCCATCCCTTTCAGAATTCGTCCGACAAACCGTCCAACTGTCTGCTTTGAGCCTTCATAAAAGCACTCAGAAATCGCTTGATAAGATTCTTCCTGCGCAGCGCCTCGCTCGCCTTTGGAGCATCCGTAAACGTCCAGTCAGGATATTTGCCCTTCACCTTCGCAATCGTGTTGTAGACAGTACTTCTTCCAGGCAGGTTATCAAACTTCGATTCCCTCATGTAGTCCAGGAAGTCCTTGGGCGTGTAAAAGAAAGGCAACCCTTTCACCACGCTCTCGTTCATGGCTACCATCAGGTAAGCATAGTCGCAGGGATAACGAAATGCCAGCGTCTGTCGCATTTCGCGAATGGCAGAGACCACATAGCGGTCAGTAGTCAGTTTTCCGTCGCCAGTCTGACACACGTTCAGCATCTCTACCTGTGGGCACAGACTCACCATGCCCATAAACTTCTCAAAAGCAGCGTCGTCAATACGCAATACAACTTGTTTCATCGTCTCCAAGTGTTGTGAGAAGAGAAAGATTGCCAGCTTTTTCACCTCAGAGGACTCTCACTCCACTCGGGTTAATAATATGTTGGTGTCCTTTGGCCGATAGCCAAAAAGAAAACACCCGCAAAACGGATTCTCCGTCTTACGGGTGCAAATTTACGATGTTTTCGTGGGGTGGTTCGTTTACCCTATGTAAACCCTACGATGTTTTTCCTATTTCGAATTCCAGATTTCAATCATTTTCTCCTTCATCTCGTCAAAGGGCTTCAGGTGCTTCTCCAGCTTGGTGCTGTCCGACATCGAGCGCGACAGGTCCTTGTCGTAGTCACTCAGGTCCACGTTCATCGCCCTGCCCATCGTCCTGAAGAAATCTTTCTTGGTCAGCTTCTTGCCGTCCTTGCCCTGGAAGCGCCCCTGCTCGTACATCACGTTCAGCGTACGTATCATGTCTATCTTCTGACCCTTGGCCGTACTCAGTTGCACAGGACTCTCCTCGTCGCATGTCTCCGTCTGTTTCTTCTCCTCGCTGATGGCCTTGTTGCGGGCTGTCATAGCCTCATAGAAAGCGATGCCCGATATGAAGCGCCACAGCACCTCGCGCGGAATGTGCATATAGAGCAGTTTCGTCACAAAGCGCTCCCTGTTCTCCAGCCACTCCTCATACATCGCCTCAGGAAACACCAGCAGCTGCTCATGCACCTTCTCAAGGTCATACTCATGGCGATGCACCAATAGCGATTTGATGTTTCTGGGCGCTGTCAGCAAACACATCCAGTAGTCCAGCACCTCGCCACCCTGTGACTCGCGTCCTGCACGTCCGTAGGCCATGTTCAACTCTTCCACCAGCGGCAGCAGCACATCATCTTTGGTCTCCAGCAGTCGCAGACACAGACGGCGCCTGTAGTCGCTCATCTCACCACTCAAGTCATATTTCGACAGGGCGCTGAAGCGCTTACACAACACCACGAAGTTCTCACGGTCAGCCTCGTCCCAGCCGTCGCGCTCGTCCAGTCGCTCGCTGATCTCATCCATCATGTAGTCCAGCGTCACCGTCTCCTGCGAAGCTTTCAACACAGGGCCCGTGTACGTCCATTTCAGATAAGCCGTCTGCGGATACAGATCCTCCACGTCGCCCATCGTCTCCATGCAACATTCGAACACCACACACTTATGCTCAGCATTCACCTCACAGACACGCCCTCTTAGCGAGCGCCTGCCACTGCCGCGCAACGTCTGCCATGCCGCCAGCTGGTCGTGTATGGCCACATAGCCCACATGCCGTCCCTGCCAGTCATACGCACAGATAGCGTTCACATCCACATCGTTCGTAGGGTCAGGACGTAGAGTCATAGCACGCCCCTGCGCCTCGGCAAGAAACTCGCCCAGGCACCCACCAACCTCGTAATAAGGTAGCGCCACGATATGTAGTCTGACTGTCGACATTTTGTGATAAATTTCAGCCCACAAAATTACAAAATAATAGTGGTCCAACCTAATTGTCAGCCCACTATTATTTGCAAAAAATCGTTAAACCCTTTGCAGCACTGAAAAGTCCGATATCTACACAAGGGGCCTCTTACTTATCTCTCTTCCATCGTACGATTGGTGAGACGCTTACCTGTCCCTACTGTTTTGACAGTAGTCACCCATAACACCAAGCACTTTAACCGTATTGAGGGTATAAAGCTGGAAGATTGGACTCTATAGAATTCTTGCTCTTAGACTACAAAATCACGTGGTCGAGATTTCTTCTTGAGTGAAACCTCTTCCCTCTTCCATCATCCATCTTCCCTCTTCCATCATCCTTCTTCCCTCTTCCATCATCCATCTTCCCTCTTCCACTCCTTCGCCATTTTAGCAAATCGCTTCCAGGTGTATGTCTATATTATCATTCTCTTAAAGAGTATTAAATAGAATACTTTTTCTATGTCTTTGCTTGTAAAATAGTCATCATTCTTCTGCTGCCATCGGATAGCCTAGTGGTATCTCTTTGGCTTTTGGCTTTGCCGCCTCTCTTACCATTGACGTATATTCTTCAATGATATGACGCCAGTCATTCAGCGTCATGTCTGGATAGCGTTCGCCATACAGTTCCGTAACCTCACGCTGCAACTCCATATCGCTCACCTCTGCATCCATCTGGAGACGATTGAAGAGAAGATTGCGCACATCACGATCGTCCTCGACATCAGCTAGTTTCACCAGATTAAAGTGGTCGTCGTCATCCGCCCACTTGTTACATTGAGCCATGACTGTATTCAGCGCCTGTTCCTGACCTTCTGGCGGATACTTGTATTTCTTCAGCAGTCGCTTCACCAGCACACGCATCTTCGCACGGGCAGACTCCTTCTTGTTCCAATCAATGGTGCGATTCTTGCGCAGCTGTTCCGTCAATTCCTTCGTCAATGCAATAAACTCCTCGTTGCTATATGCCTCGCGAATACCCTCAGGCGAAGTCAGGGCATCATAGAAGGCTTTCTCTTCTACGTTCAATCCCAGCTCATTGCCCTCTTCCTCAGTCTTCTTAATCTCTGCAGCCATCTTCAGCAGTTCCTCAATGACCTCTTCGTTGGTCAACATACCTTTCAGATAGTTGGAGAGTGCCTGGTTCATCAACTCGCTGAACTTCTGGCTTTGTACGATATTGGTACGTTCATATTGACGAATACGTTCTTTCACCAGTTTCTCCAGCAACTGCACAGCCAGGTTCTTCTCCTTCATCTTGCGCAGTTCCTCTATGAATCCTTCGTCGAACAGTGAGAATTCACGCTTGGTCTCAAAGAGGTTGATGACTCCTGTGCTCTGGATACTCTGTTCTATCAACGCAGCGATACGCTCATTGATTTCCTGTTTCGTCACAGGACCGTGGTTCTGGGTGAATCGTAGTAACAGCACCCTTATGGCATCCATCAGCGCCACCTCTCGCTTATCATGGTCTGATATTAGCGAGCGACATAGTGTCAGTGCGTTATGCAACAACTGGCTCTCCTTGATATAGTCTTTCAGGCGTTCGGCTTTGTCTGGTGCCAACAAGAAATTCACACCACCCTTAATGATACGCGCTCTTTCTGCATCTGAGCCTTCATAGAAACCTGTATAGTCGAAACCATGCAACAGGTCGCGGCAAATCTCCAATTTCTCTTGGAATTTCACCTTGGCTGTCTTCTGAATATCAGGATCACCAAACTGTTTCTTGTCGCGGTTGGTATAGTCCTGCATGGCTTGCTTCAGTGCCTGAGCAATACCTACGTAGTCAACAACCAGTCCACCCTCTTTCTCTGGGAACACACGATTCACGCGGGCTATTGCTTGCATCAGGTTGTGTCCCTTCATGGGTTTATAGACATACATCGTTGCCAGACTTGGCACATCAAATCCTGTCAGCCACATATCCACCACGATAGCTATCTTCATGGGGCTGTTGTCGTCCTTAAACAGCTTGGCGTACTCCTTATTATTTCTGGCATTGATGATGTCGTGCCATTCTGGGTTGTCCGTATTGGCAGCACTGGCCACCACATGCACCTTCTCAGTCCATTCAGGTCGCAATGCCAATATTCGTTTGTATATCTTTACTGCAGCCTCTTTGTTGTAGGCCACAATCATAGCTTTTCCTGTCAGCTCGTGCTGACGGTTTTCCTCATAGTGCTTCAATATATCGTCACACAAGCTGTTGATGGTGTCTTGATGGCACAGTATTTCTTTCAGTCCGCTATTGTCGCGACGCACTTTGCTGATCTGTTCCTCCGTGGCACCTTCATCAGCCAGTCTGTCGAATTCTTCATCCAGTCTCCTCAGCGCTTCTTCGTTCAGATTCAAGTTGATGACGCGACTTTCGTAATAGACTGGACGTGTAGCGCCATCGGCCACAGCCTGCGTCATATCATAGACATCAATGTAGTCGCCAAATACCTCCTTGGTATCTCTGTCACGTTCAGAGATGGGAGTACCAGTGAAGCCTATAAACGACGCATGGGGCAATGCTTCGTGCATCAGCAGGGCAAAGCCTTTCTTCATCTTCTCGGCCTTGACGTCCCAGTATTCCTCACCGTATTGAGAGCGATGTGCCTCGTCTGTGATGACGATGATATTTTCTCGTTCGCTAAGCAGACCCGTTCCTTCCTCGAACTTCTGAATGGTGGTAAAGATGATGCCACCCGTCTGCAAGTCCTTCAGTTTCCTGACAAGGTCTTCACGGCCTCCTGTCTTTGTCAGCTTCCCTTTCTCGTTCAGGTCGAAACCTACGCGTTGCGGTTCCTGACGCAGAAATTTCTGACAACCAGCAAACTGCTCATACAACTGCTGGTCTAGATCGTTGCGGTCTGTCACCACCACGATGGTACACTGCGGAAACTCCTGTATCAGCCTGTGAACATAGAACACCATCGACAGCGACTTTCCTGAACCTTGCGTATGCCAGAATACGCCAATCTTTCCGTCGCCACCCACAGCTGTATGGGTATGCCTGAGCGCTTTGTTCACGGCAAAGTATTGGTGATAGGCTGCCATGATCTTTGCCATTCGTCCATCCTTATGGTCAAAGCATTCGAAGTTCTGCAAGATATCAATGAGTCGTTGTTTCTGGAAGATGCCATTAAAGAATGTCTCGTAGTCAGCAATCTCCGTTGTCTCGCTCTTGCCGTCCACACTCTTCCATTCCATATAGCGGTTGCGCTTAGCTGTGATGGTACCTGCTTGTGTCATGAGCATGTCGCTGGTCACGTTGAAGGCGTTATAGACAAACAGCGACGGACACTTCTGCTGGTACTGTTTGATTTGCGTGTAGGCATCCTCTTCGTCCGTCTCTTCGCGCGATGGCGATTTCAATTCTATCACCACCAATGGCAATCCGTTAATGAATACCACCATGTCACAACGTATGGGCTCATATTCCACCACGCGCCATTGGTTTCTCACAGCAAAGCTGTTCCGCTGCGGATTTTCAAAGTCCATCAGCTTGACCAGTGCCGTCTTCGAGCGCCCATCCTCGCTATATTTCACCTCCACGCCACTTTGCAGATAGTCCATCAGCTGCTCGTTCCTTTGCTCCAGCGTTCCCTCGTTGATGTTAGTCACCAGTCGGTAGGCTTCATCTATCACGTATTCACTACACGATAGATTCAGACGCTGCAGTCCAGCCTTCAAATCTTGGGCATGATAAGGCAACCTGTAGTCGCGCTCTACGTCATATCCGCATTCGTACTGATACCCCAACTCCTTGAATAAGGATATCAGCGTCTGCTCGTAGCTGTCTTCGGTGAACTTATTGGTACTCATATCTGTTCTCTTTTATTATCGATATTCCTGTCACATATTAATATATTTGACTGGATTTTGGCTTTTGCCATAGAACGATTTTACGCTTTTCCCGATATAGTCAGACAAATGATCTTCTTTGCCTATGAACTCCAATCTATGCTCTTTGCCTTTATCTTTGGAATGATACCACTTCTCCGGAATATAAACAGCCTTAACGACTCCATCGACAATTGCCAGAACATGAGTAGCTTTTGAAGCTCTTTCCAACTTCATAACCCAATACTTTCTGGTCATTTCATATAGATTCTCGCGTAAAACCTTACTTACTTTCACGCAGACTATTCTATCATTTCCTTGCGGTATTAACTCTTCAATCATGTCCATAGCTTAGAATGGTATGTTGTATTCCTTGCAATAAGCCTCAAGCTCCTCATCTGACTCAAATATTTTATCGCATATTTTCTCGAATGAAAGACGAGCGTCTGAAGTATAATCCTTAGAAGCATTCATCACTTTAGAGAGCTTTGTGATGAAGGAGCAAAAATCAGGATTCAAATTGTTCAGCTTCTCTATTGTGATATAGTCAAGTGCTTTCTCACGAGCAGGATATAAGACAGTAGCATCTGTTGCCTGCATGAGAATAATACCTATTCCAAATGCGTTATTAAGTCGTTCCATCTCATCTTCAAGTCCGTCTGCAATTTCAAAAGCCACCAGATATCCATAATTTGCCCAACTACTATTTGAAAGGGCTTGGAAATAATATTGCTTTAGCTGATAGTCCGATTCTATCTTTTTCTTCATCTCATAGGAGTAGATATGTACCGTTTCCTTGGGCTCTGTGGCTTTCAGCAGGGATAGTGTCGCGTCGTTTTTGAACTCTTCAAACTGAACACCTACAATATCCGGATGCACCCATTTTTGAGCATTGTCTATTTGATGATTCGATTTTTCGTGGTAAATGGTCTTTGCAAAGATGTTCCTTGTGCGAAGGAAACTGCAAAATAGTTTATGCAACGACCTCTCATCATACTTTTTATTAGACGTCGCTTTTTGAACAGCAACATTTTGATTTGTAGACTGAGGATTCTTTTTCGCATTAGCTATCAGCTCCTCTATAATGTCAGCATAACGCGTGAGGTCACAGCAAGTGCCGATAGAACCAGATGAGTTGCGAAGTTTCTGAGGCATTGCTTTGCGTGGAATTGTAATATCCATCCATTCTACCTTGCGACGATGTGCCAGGGGTGAATTGGACTCATAGTAATAATCGCTTGTTATGGTTCCAACATAATAGTATCCTTCTCCTGATGAGCAGAGTACGGTATCGCCAATCTTCAGACCTTTGACTATTGTCCAAGTAAACCCACAAACTAATCCCGCAGAGGTCTTTGACTTCTCAGGAAACAGCTTGAGCCATTCTGGAATGAACTTTTTATTAAAGTCGCGCCAGTTATCGTAGAGCGAATCCGACAAGTCTTGCATCACCTCGAACTCACTGCCTATGAATCCCTCTTGGCGGCACCACTTTGCATACTTGCCACCTTGGCCTAGCATTACACGATTATATTGTTTCATATCATTCAAACGTTATTGGTTCTATTTAAAATAACTATCAATATATGCTGCTGTTTCATCTGGCAGCTCCCTATCGTTTTGCATGGTATAATGAAAACCATGCTCACAGAGTTTTTTATAGCACAAGTCGTCGTTCTTTACTCTTTCCGAAATTAACTTAAAGCGAACGACCTTATCAGAATCTTTCGATGTGGTGGCCTTATGAATCAAGGAATAAGGCGTATCGTTAAAAGCGTCACGTGAGGATATATTTGTCTTTTCCACCACCATCTTATATTCTACACGTTTGGCTGGAGCAGTAATATACAAATACACGATATCACCTTCTTGCACGTTTTTTTTCTGAAGGTATTCCACGAACCCATAATCATGAATAAAATCATGAATTCTGAATTGCGAAGGATTTGCTCTGAATATCCAATTACTCATATCTAGATAGTTTTAGATTTCTATTTCATTTACTTTCAGTTCTCCAGACATCAACTTTGGAAGAAGGGTGTCGCGGAGAGTCGCGAGTCGACGAGATTCTTGATGGTTGCATATTACTTTTTCCAAAAAGGGATATAGTAATAAATTGAATTGTGCTATTATTTCTTCGCTAGGATAAATTATGGATATAGTTTCTATATCTTTACCACTTATATTAGGTTGAGCACTTCCTTGTCCTCTTCGAACTATTTCTTCAAACACATTTGGCCTTTTAAGATAATAATAAACGAATGGTAATCTTTTTAGTGGGTTATCCCCTAAGAAGAATTTACCGACACGTTGATTTACGCATAATTTATTGTTTGAATGTACTATACAGAATTTTCCTATCGTGGCACCCGTCATAGCAATAAGCAAATCACCAACTTTTGTTTGGAATTCTTTTGCTAAATCCGCATGTTCATTCGAAACAAATGAACTATCTGTCATATCTAAACGTCCATCATCGGTTATATTCTTTATCTTAACAACGGGAATACCACTGTTAGACCACCAAGAACTCTTAAATGCATAACCTGAACGAACTTTGCAATAATCCCCTATTGCTCTAACTCTCCATCCTTTCGGAATCCTGCCCAATTCACAATCAACAAACTCACCATCCTTGAATGGTTCGAAGTCCACGAACCAGGACTTAAACAACGCCTGGGCCTGCTGCTCTAAATTGTCATTTATCCGACTGTTTGCCTCGATTTTGTCATCAAGTGATTTGAGAATAGATGCAATTCTTCTTTGTGATTCTAAGTTTGGCGCTTTGATATTAATTGCTTGTATGTTTTTAATTGGCAACTTTGCCTGAACAGCCCCAACAATTCCTTTCTCTATTTCATTTTTACCGAGTTCAGAAACAAGATAATAATATAGGTATTCTTTATTAATAGCAGTTATATCAATAAGCTTTACGCAGTTTTCTGTTAAATTGGATTTATCAAGCGAATTGCCTATTATTGCAACCAATCCAATTGTCCCTACAATAGAAACAATAATATCGCCACTATTAACTATGTATCTTGATATGGATTTTTGGGTTTCGTCATCTACATATTCAAAAGAAGAATCAAGTTCTAAAACCTTCTTCTGTCCGAGATCACGAACGCGAATATAGGGATGTGAATTCTTCGCTTTTATAAGATTCACACCTTTTGGTAATCTTTTTCCGCCTTTTACTTGGGCAATATCTCCTAACTTATATTCTTTCCACTCTTCCATAAATGAGAATTTACATCTTTTGATTGTCGTTATTCTCCAACAGCGCCTTTACTGCTTTGTCGAAGTCGCTCTCAAGCATACGCATTTCACGCTCGCGATAGATTTCGAACTCACGCTCTGCTTTCTCAATGGCTTCCTGATGCGAAACAGAGCCAGTACCTTCGAGGATATTCCTGCGTAAACGTAATATCTGGTCGTCGAGGGCTGCCACCCAGTCAGCCATCGTCATGGGATTCTGCTCTAAAGCCTGAAACTCTGCATAGTCGAGGAACTGCGAGGTGAGCAGATTCAAACGTTGCAACTCCAACTCCGTCAAATAGTTCTTAGCAATCTTTACATCGTCGCGAGTAACGTAGTTGCCCTTAAAGTTGGTCATACCCACAAAGGGCTTCTCGTTGTCTACTCGCTCATAAATCAGCTCTGCAGCAGTATGCTCATGGACTGCATAGTGCATCTTGTTCTGCACAGTAGAGAAGAACAGCTTGGTAGTCTTAGAACGAGGGTCATAATCGGTAGAGGTGGCATAGATATCTGTTACCTGCTGGTAGAAGTTACGCTCACTGCTACGGATGTCGCGAATGCGTTGCAGCAACTCCTTGAAGTAGCGATTACCTCCTTGCTTCAGACGTTCATCGTCCATCGTGAAGCCCTTCTGGATATATTCATGCAATAAGCGAGTGGCCCAGCGACGGAATCGCACGGCTATAGGCGACTGAACACGATAGCCGAGGGCAATAATGACGTCGAGATTGTAGTGCAGTACCTCATGAGTCTGGGTTTTGCCCTCAATAGCTCCATGCTGAGTGGTTGTTCGGAATTTCCGAACTACCACTTCTTTGTCTAGTTCTTTATCTTCAAAGATGTTTTTAAGATGCTCACTGATATTCGACTTGCTCGACTGGTAAATCTCTACCAGTTGGGCTTGTGTCAACCATACATCTTCATCAGCAAACAGAGTATTTACACTCAGTTTCCCTTCATCATCTTTATATAGTATCAGTTTATTCTCTTTCTGTGACATATTTAGTTTTCCCAATTATATCTCAAATCCAATACTACCTAACTGCTTCTTAATCTCATCCTCCAAGCGGTGGCTCTCAGCGAAGAGACTGCTGAGCTCTGAGGTCAGGCGTGCCATCTTTTCTGCAAATGGTTCTCCGTCATCTTCTTGCTCAGCAATGCCCACATAGCGGCCTGGAGTAAGGATGAAGTCTTGTGCTGCGATGTCTTGTAAGGTCTTTACTGCACAGAAGCCTTTTTCATCTTCAAGAGTACCATTGCGGAAACGCTCAAAGGTATCGGCAATCTTCTTGATGTCCTCTGCCATCAGTTCACGTACGGCACGAGTTACCATCGTACCCATATTGCGAGCGTCAATGAAAAGCGTCTTGCCTGCCTGCTGCTTGTTGCGAGAGAGGAACCACAGCGATACAGGAATACCCGTGCTGTAGAACAGCTGGCTGGGCAAGGCAATGATGCCCTCTACCAAGTCAGCCTCTACTATCTTCTGGCGGATAGCGCCTTCACCACCTGTCTGACTGCTCAATGCGCCATTGGCCAACACCAAACCGATGCGACCTGTGGGAGAAAGATGGTGAATCATGTGCTGCATCCATGCAAAGTTGGCATTGCCTGCTGGTGGGATGCCAAACTTCCAACGGACGTCCTTTTCCAACTTGTCTGCTCCCCAGTCGCTGAGATTGAAAGGAGGATTTGCCATAATGAAATCTGCCTTCAACGTGAGGTGCTGGTCGTTGAAGAAGGTGTCGGCATACGACTTGCCAAGGTTTGCCTCCAGTCCGCGGATGGCGACATTCATGTGTGCCATCTTCCATGTGCTGGGGTTGGCCTCCTGACCATAGACGCTGATGTTGTTAATATCCTTCTGGTGGTTCTGTATGAACTTGGCACTCTGAACAAACATACCACCTGAGCCACAGCAGGGGTCATAGACACGGCCCTGATAAGGCTGCAATATCTCGACAATGGTTCGGACGATACAGCTGGGGGTATAGAATTCGCCAGCGTTCTTACCTTCCATAGAGGCGAACTTCTGCAAGCAGTATTCATAGACGCGACCCAGCAGATCCTTCTCGTCGCCCGACGCCAGCATGTGAATATTGGTGAAGAGGTCTACCACATCGCCCAAGCGGCGCTTGTCCAGTTCAGGACGTGCATAGTTGCTGGGCAGTACACCTTTCAGCTTGGTATTCTCGCGCTCAATAGCCTCCAGTGCATCGTCAATAACCTTACCAATCTGGGGCGTATGTGCTGCCAAGGAAATAACCTGCCAACGCGCCTCCTGAGGAACGAAGAATACGTTGTCTGCCTCGTATTCGTCCTTATCCTCTACGTCAGCATCTGGCTCCTCCAACAATTCCTTGTATTTTGCCTCAAACTTATCGCTGATGTACTTCAGGAAAATCAGTCCCAGCACCACACCTTCATATTCCGAAGCATTCAGATTGCCTCGAAGCTTATCAGCAGCCCTCCATATTGCATCCTCAAAACCTATTGAGGTAGTATTCTCGCTTTTCTTTGCCATATATTCTTTTACTCGCTTACGTAGTCAAAATCGTTTTAAGTTACTTGAATGCAAAGATAGCAAATAAAAATGAAAACCACCTTTTTTTTTCGAAAAAAACGTCTAAGCTACAAAAAATACGCCCACACAAGGAAATGGCCCCAAGGTATTGAGAACAATTTTGCAGCAACTTGTTGCAAAATCTATGTCAAGGGACTGTTCCTGATGTCGCAGAATCTCATTTCAACAGATTCCTACCGCTATTATCTTCCAAAACCTGCATCTGCTGGATGGCAATCTGGTTGAGTCAGCCCCCTCGAATTCGATGGGATTTCTAATTGTACCGAATTCAATACAATTGAAATTGGGATTGTGTAGCATCTTAGTATTTTGTACTCTTATCTTTGCCATAATCGTCAGATGTTTACTTTCCAATATCCAGTCTTGTTGCTGCCCACACGAACAATAACACCCAAAGACTTCAATATGGAAATATGCTTATAAACTTGTCTTTCCTTCAAACCCTTTTTCGCGCAAATATCGGTAACCGTTGCTTTTGGATTCTGTTGGATAATTGCCAATATATCCCATGTAGATTGTGAAACTTCTGGGAATTTATCCTGCACTTTATCCTGCACTTTATCCTGCACTTTATTGGGAACTTTATCGTGCAGTTTATTAGGCAATGGCTCTCCTTGGTGCGACTTCAACGTCTTGTATATCTCGTTCAGCATAAAGTCGATGAATGGGCCCGACTGCCCTGCGTTAGTGCTGGCTGTGATAGCATCGTAATATTGCTGTTGATTACTATAAACCATGTTTTCTACAGGCAGATGTTCAAATAGAGGATGCAACTTGCCAAGTATCAGCGACTGCCACAGACGCCCCATTCGTCCGTTA
>ONCH01000007.1 GCA_900316265.1 uncultured Prevotellaceae bacterium
CGTTATCTATAAGTTTGCCAACAGCAAGTGGGGCAAGATGTGTCTGCTGAACCAAGAGAAGGTGGAGAAGTCGGAACGCTACTTCGACGATCACGGCATAGCAGCCACGCTGACGGGACGACTCATACCAGGCATACGACACCTCATCTCCATACCTGCAGGACTGGCCAAGATGAACTACTGGAAATTCCTGCTCTACACCACGATAGGTGCGGGCTGCTGGCACGCCATACTGGCAGGACTGGGCTGGTATCTGCACACCATCGTCCCTGAGGAACAGCTCAACGACAAGATTGAGGAATATGCTGAATACATCAAGATTTTCATCATAGCGCTGGTGGTTATAGCCATCGGGTGGTTTGCCGTCAGACATATCATGAAGAAAAAGATGTCACAAAATTAGCATAATTCAAAAAAAATGCATATCTTTGCAGAATAAAAGCTTTTGAACTAACATTATGGCAAGAATCAACAATCACTTGGTTATCATGGCTGGCGGCGTAGGTAGCCGCTTCTGGCCCATGAGTACGGCTGAAAAGCCCAAGCAGTTCATCGACGTGATGGGCGTGGGGAAGTCGCTGCTGCAGCTCACCGTAGAGCGTTTTGCAGGCATAGTAGATGCAGAAAACGTATGGGTAGTGACCAACAAAAACTATGCTGCCACTGTTGCGGAACAGTTGCCCGACATGCCTGCAGACCATATTCTCTGCGAGCCCTGCCGTCGTAATACGGCACCCTGCATAGCCTACGTCTCGTGGCGCATCAAGTCGCGCGACGCCAAAGCCAACATCGTGGTGTCGCCCAGCGACCATGTGGTGTTGAACGTAGAGGAGTTCCGACGGGTCATCAAAGCGTGTATGGACTTCACCAGCGACAGCGACGCCATCATCACGCTGGGAATGAAACCCACACGTCCTGAGACGGGCTACGGATATATCGAGGCCAACCTCTCTGCCAACTCTCTGCGCAACAAGGGCATCTTCCGCGTGGACTCGTTCCGCGAGAAGCCCGATTTGCAGACCGCCCTGCGCTATATCCAGAAGAACAACTACTTCTGGAATGCTGGCATCTTCATCTGGAATGTGAACACCATCGTCAACGCCTTCCGCATCTACCAGCCCGCTATAGCGAAGATTTTCGAGAGTCTGCTGCCCGTCTACGGCACACCCAAGGAGCAGGAGAAGATTGACGAGCTGTTCCCGGAATGCGAGAACATCAGCGTAGACTATGCCATCATGGAGAAAGCAGAAGAGATATTCGTCTGTCCTGCCGACTTCGGATGGAGCGACCTAGGCACATGGGGTTCTCTGCAACAACAGTCGAAGAAGGACCTCTATGGCAATGCCTGCATCGGACAGGAGATATCACTCTTTGAGACCTCTAACTGCATCATACATACCACACAGGAGAAGAAGGTGGTCATTCAGGGGCTCGACGGATATATCGTCGCAGAGAACGACGACACCCTGCTCATCTGCAAACTCTCTGAGGAACAGCGCATCAAGCAGTTCTCTGGACAAGATAAATAAAACCACGAATTAAAGGTATTTATGGCAAATAAAAATATTGCTCTCATCACAGGCATCACTGGTCAGGACGGTAGTTATCTGGCTGAGTTCTTGATTGAGAAAGGCTACGAGGTGCATGGACTGCTGCGCCGCAGCTCGTCATTCAACACAGGACGTATAGAACACCTCTATCTCGATGAATGGGTTCGCGACATGAAGAAGGCTCGTCTGGTCAATCTACATTGGGCAGATATGACGGACTCCTCGTCGCTGATTCGCGTAATTGGCGAAGTGAAACCCACAGAGATTTATAATCTAGCCGCTCAGAGCCACGTGAAGGTGTCTTTCGACGTACCAGAATACACAGCAGATGTGGATGCTGATGGCGTATTACGCCTGTTGGAGGCTGTACGCATCTGCGGACTGGAGAAGACGTGTCGCATCTATCAAGCATCGACCTCAGAACTCTACGGAAAGGTACAGGAGGTGCCCCAAAGTGAGACTACACCGTTCTATCCCCGTTCGCCATACGCAGTTGCAAAACTGTACGGTTTCTGGATTATGAAGAACTATCGCGAGTCGTACGGCATGTTCTGCTGCAACGGTATTCTGTTCAATCATGAGAGTGAACGTCGTGGCGAGAACTTTGTCACACGTAAAATCACGCTTGCTGCCGCCCGCATCGCACAAGGCTATCAGGACAAGCTCTACTTGGGTAACCTGAACTCGTTGCGCGACTGGGGTTACGCTAAGGACTATATCGAATGTATGTGGCTCATCCTACAACAGCCAGAGCCCGACGATTTCGTCATTGCCACTGGTGAATACCATACTGTTCGCGAGTTCACTACCCTTGCCTTCAAGGAAGTAGGTATTGAACTGGAATGGCGAGGTGACGGCGTAGATGAGAAGGGTTACGACAAAGCTACAGGCAAAGCACTGATTGAGGTCGACCCCAAATATTTCCGTCCTGCCGAAGTTGATCAGCTGTTGGGTAATCCTGCTAAGGCAAAGGCTAAACTGGGATGGAATCCGCAAAAGACCAGTTTCCCAGAGCTCGTTAAGATTATGGTGAAGCACGATATGAAGTTCGTGAAGAAGCTGTTTATCAAAGCACAAATGGACAAAGAAGATGAAGCTTGATTCGAAGATATACGTAGCTGGCCATCGTGGTATGGTAGGTAGCGCCATTGTGCGCGAACTGCAACGCCAGGGCTATACCAATATTATTACGCGCACGCATAAGGAGCTTGACCTCACCCGTCAGGAAGCCGTCGAGGCGTTCTTTGCGGAGGAGAAACCTGAATACGTGTTCCTCGCTGCAGCAAAGGTCGGTGGCATTGTGGCCAACCAGAGTGCGCTGGCAGACTTCATGTATGACAACATGATACTGGAGATGAACGTCATCCATGCAGCATGGAAGAACGGTTGTAAGAAGCTGGAGTTCTTGGGCAGCAGTTGCATCTATCCTCGTATGGCGCCACAGCCGATGCCTGAGAGTTGCCTGTTGACCAGCGAACTGGAGAAGACCAACGAAGCCTACGCATTAGCGAAGATTAGCGGACTGAAATACTGCGAGTTCCTGAACCGTCAGTATGGCACAGACTATATCTCTGTAATGCCCACCAACCTCTATGGCCCAAACGACAACTATCATCCTGAGCACAGCCACGTATTGCCCGCCCTCATCCGTCGTTTCCACGAAGCAAAGGAAGCAGGGCTGGAGAGCGTCACCTGTTGGGGCGATGGTTCACCCCTGCGCGAGTTCCTCTATGTTGACGACCTCGCCAACCTCTGCGTGTTCCTGATGAACAACTATAGCGGTAATGAAACAGTTAATGCAGGTACGGGTAAAGAACTGACTATCAAAGCATTAACGGAACTCGTCGCAAAGATTATCGGATATAAGGGACGCATCGAATGGGACACTACACGTCCTAATGGAACTCCACGTAAACTCCTCGACGTCAGCAAGGCCACCAAGCTCGGCTGGACCTACAAGACAGAACTTGAAGATGGTATCCGACTGGCCTATGAGGACTTCCTCAACAACCCGATGCGCGCTGAGCGCTGATTGTGGTCGACGGTTTACCCGCTAAAAGTAGATTGTTGTCGACGGTTTAGCCGTCGACGTTAACCCATCAATAACTATGAAACCAATAAGAACCCTTAACGACATGATTGTCTTCCTGCAAGAACGGGGAGACCGCAAACGTGTGGCTGTGGTCTGTGCTAACGACGCCAGCACGCGCTATGCAGTAGAGAAAGGCAAGGAGATGGGATTCATCGAGCCCATCTATGTGGACGGCGACGACAAGGACGAGTGTGCCCGTCGCGCGGTAGCATTGTGTAAGAACGGCGAGGCTGACATCTTGATGAAGGGTCTCATCAATACCGACGTACTGCTACGCGCCATTCTCGACAAGGAGAACGGCATTCTCCGCAAGGGTCACGTGCTGACACATGTGGCGATGGCTGAGATTCCCAAATACGAAAAGCTCCTGTTCTTCACCGATGCTGCCGTCATCCCAGTTCCCACGCCTACACAGCGTCGCCAGCAGATTCGATATATGAACTACGTGTGTCATGCGCTGGGCATTGAGGAACCACGCATCTCGCTCATCCACTGTGCCGAGAAAGTCAGCGCGAAGGCTTTTCCCTATACTGTCGATTACTTAGAAATCATTGCCGAGGCCCAGCGCGGACAGTTTGGGCGTTGCATCATCGACGGTCCACTAGATCTGAAGACATCACTCGACAGCGTGTCGCTACACGAGAAAGGTATTAAGAGTGTCATCGACGGACAAGCCGATGCCCTCATTTTCCCCGATATCGTAGCTGGTAACGTATTCTACAAGACGTTGACGCTCTTCGGCTACGCCAAGACGGCAGGCGTACTACAAGGTACGCAATGCTGTTGCGTGCTGCCCTCCCGTGCCGATAGTCCCGATTCCAAATACTACTCACTTGCACTTGCCGCAATATGAAAATCCTTGTCATAAATCCAGGTTCCACGAGTACGAAGATGGCCGTCTATGAAGACGAGCAACCCATTCTTCTGCGTAACATCACCCATACTGCTGAAGAGCTGGCACCTTTCGACGCCATTACTGAACAGCAGGATTTCCGCAAACAGCTGGTGCTCGACGAGCTGGCTGCAGCTGATATTCCATTAGAGTTTGATGCCGTCATCGGACGAGGTGGACTGGTGAAGCCCATCGCTGGTGGTGTTTATGAAATAAACCAACAAATGATTGACGACACACTGCATGGTTGCGTCATGCATAATCACGCCTGCAACCTCGGTTGTCTCATCGCCCACGAAATCGCAAAAGAGATAGGGTGTCGCTCGTTCATCGCCGACCCGGGTGTTGTTGATGAGCTGTCGCCTTTGGCACGTATCAGCGGTTCACCCCTGATGCCTCGCATCTGCATCTGGCACGCGCTGAACCAGCGCGCCATTGCCCGCCGCTACGCCCGCGGCATCGGCAAGGAGTATGAAGACTTGAACCTCATCATCTGTCATCTGGGTGGAGGTATCTCTGTTGCAGCTCACGAGCACGGTCGCGCCATCGATGCCAACAACGCACTGGACGGAGAAGGTCCCTTCTCGCCAGAGCGTGCCGGCTCACTGCCTGCAGCAGACCTCATCCGCCTCTGTTTCAGTGGCAAATACTCTGAGAAGCAACTACTGAAGCGCATCGCCGGCAAGGCTGGCCTCAACGCCCATCTGGGTACTAACAACATGCGCGAGATTCAAGAGCGTATCAAGAATGGCGACGCACACGCCAAGCTCATCGTCGATGCTATGCTCTATCACGTTGCTAAGAACATCGCTGCAGAAGCCGCTGTGCTCTGTGGTAAGATTGACGCCATCCTGCTTACAGGCGGTATGGCCCACTCGGAATATATCGTCAACGAACTGCGCCGCCGCATTGGCTTCCTGGCGCCCGTCTATACCTTCCCTGGCGAAGACGAAATGCAGGCACTTGCACTTAATGCCCTCGCCGTGTTGCAAGGCAAACGCGACGTCAAAATTTATAACTAAAAACTCAAATTCTGTTAAAAAATCAGTCTTCCGTTCCATTTATTTGTTTTTTCTTCGTAACTTTGAAGGCGTATTGTATACCTACGTGCATACGATACCCCTGTAGACGACAAAAAATAAATAACAATATAAATGCAATTTAAATGGAATTACGAACCACTGACACCAGAAAAGCAGCAAGCAGCTAAGGAGCTGGCCGAGAAGATCGGGATGAGTCCCGTGATGGCCGGACTCCTGATACAGCGTGGCATCAAAACGGAGAGTGCAGCAAAGCGCTTCTTCCGTCCTATGCTGAACGAGCTGATTGACCCGTTCCTGATGAACGACATGGACGTGGCAGTGGACAGACTGAACGACGCCATGGGGCGCAAAGAGCGTATCATGGTTTATGGCGACTACGACGTCGACGGATGTACGGCGGTAGCGCTCGTCTACAAGTTCCTGCAGCAATTCTATTCCAACATCGACTACTATATCCCCAACCGCGAGGAAGAGGGCTATGGTGTCAGCAAGAAGGGAATAGACTATGCAGCAGAAACAGGGGTAAAACTCATTATCGTACTTGACTGTGGCATCAAGGCCGTCGAGGAGATAGCGTATGCCAAAGAGCAGGGCGTAGATTTCATCATCTGCGACCATCACGTGCCTGACGAGGTGATGCCTCCTGCTGTGGCTATTCTCAATCCCAAGCGTGAAGACTCCACCTATCCTTTTAAACATCTTTGCGGATGTGGTGTGGGCTTCAAGTTCATGCAGGCCTTTGCCAAGAACAACGGCATTCCGTTCTCACGCCTTATCCCCCTACTCGACTTCTGTGCCGTCAGCATTGCTGCAGACCTGGTGCCTGTGGAGGGCGAGAACCGCACACTGGCGTTCCACGGACTAAAACTACTAAACCAGTCACCATCGACGGGATTGAAGGCAATCATCGAGATTTGCGGACTTACCAACCGCGATCTCAACATGAGCGATATCGTCTTCAAGATAGGTCCGCGCATCAATGCCTCCGGACGCATGATGAATGGTCGCGAGGCTGTCGACTTGCTCGTAGAACGTGACATGAAGCGCGCTTTGGCGATGGCTATGCGCATCAACGAATACAACGAGCAGCGCAAGGACGTTGACAAGCAGATGACTGTCGAAGCCAACGAGATTGTAGAACGCTTGGAGAGTCAGCAGCACCAGCAGTCCATCGTGCTCTATGACGAGGGCTGGAAGAAAGGTGTGGTAGGCATTGTGGCCTCACGACTCACCGAGCTCTATTTCCGTCCCACGGTGGTGCTCACCGTCATCGACGGTATGGCATCGGGCTCCGCACGTTCCGTAGCAGGCTTTGACGTTTATGACGCCGTTAAGTCGTGTCGCGACCTGCTGGAGAATTTCGGTGGTCACACCTATGCCGTAGGTCTAACCATACGCCAGGAGAATATCCCTGAGTTCCGTCGTCGTTTCCAGGAATATGTCAGCCACCACATCCTGCCTGAGCAGACCCAACAGACGCTCGACATCGATATGGAGCTGGACTTCCAACAGATTAACAAGCGCCTGCTCAACGAGCTGAAGCGTCTGGCACCTCACGGACCCAACAACAGCAAACCGCTGTTCCTCACGCGCAACGTCTTCGACTTCGGCACCTCGAAAGTGGTGGGTCGCCATCAGGAGCATATTAAACTGGAACTCGTTGATTCCAAGTCAGCAGTAGTTATGAACGGCATCGCCTTCGGACAGTCCTCAGCAGCACGCTACATCAAGTCAAAGCGTTCGTTCGACATCGTCTATACCATCGAGGAGAACACTTACAAGCGTGGCGAGATTCAGCTTCAGATAGAAGGTATCCGTCCGTCAGAAGAGGACAATAGACAGGCGACCGTTGAGTAACTACAAAGAGATACTGAAGCACTATTGGGGCTATGAAGACTTTCGTGGCATCCAACAGCAGATTATCGAGTCGATAGGACTGGGACACGACACGCTGGGTCTCATGCCTACGGGAGGTGGTAAGTCGCTGACTTTCCAAGTACCTGCTATGGCGCTGGAAGGCGTATGCATCGTCATTACCCCACTCATCGCACTGATGAAAGACCAGGTGATGCACCTCCGCAAGCAGGGTATCCTGGCAGCTGCCGTCTATAGCGGTATGTCACACGACGACATCCTGCGCGTGCTGGAGAACTGCATTCTCGGCCGCACCAAATTTCTTTACGTGTCACCTGAGCGACTCTCCAGCGAACTCTTCGTTACCAAGCTGCGCCACATGCATGTGTCGTTCATTACGGTTGACGAGGCACACTGCATCTCGCAGTGGGGCTACGACTTCCGACCCAGCTACTTGGAGATTTCCAACATCCGCACTCTCCTACCCGACATTCCCGTGCTGGCACTTACCGCCACCGCAACACCTCAAGTTGTCGAGGACATCTGCGAGAAGCTTTCTGGCAAATCCGGGCAAACCGCCTCCCAAAGTGTGGAACACGGTTTTGCCGTGTTTAGAATGAGCTTTGAGCGCAAGAACCTTACCTATCTGGTAAAGGACTGTCCCGACAAGATACAGGAACTCATCCACACCTTCCAGCACACCCAAGGCTCCGCCATCGTTTATGTGCGCAGTCGCCGACGCACCAAGGAGATTGCCCAGGAACTCAGCAATGCTGGACTCAGCGCCACCTTCTATCATGCTGGACTGGACCACGAGGTGAAAGACCAGCGCCAGCGCGACTGGCAACAAGACCGCGTGCGCATCATCGTCTGCACCAACGCCTTCGGCATGGGCATCGACAAACCCGACGTCCGACTGGTCATGCACTACGACTGTCCCGACTCCATCGAGGCCTACTTCCAGGAGGCTGGTCGTGCAGGGCGCGACGGCAAGCCCGCACAGGCCATCCTGCTCTACAACAACAGCGACAATGCCAAGCTCGCCAAGCGCATCGACGACACCTTTCCACCGAAGGACGAAATCCGTCAGGTCTATGAGCACCTCGCCTATTTCTTCCAGATAGCCACAGGCGACGGTTTCGGCATTACCCGCGAGTTCAGCATCGACATTTTCTGCCAGCGTTTCCACCACTTCCCCGTCCGTGTGCATTCCGCCCTGCAGATTCTGCAGCGTGCAGGCTACATAGAATACGACGCAACACCCGACCAGCAGGCGCGTGTGCGCTTCCTCTTAGAGCGCCACGAGCTCTATCAGTTCAACGACCTCTCAGCCGACGAAGACCGCCTCATCGTTACCCTCCTGCGCAACTACGGTGGACTGTTTGCCGACTTCGGCTACATCGACGAGACACTCATCAGTCAGCAGTGCGGACTGCGTCCTGCCGACCTCCACGAGGTGTTGAAGTCGTTGGCCCATAAGCGCATCATCCAGTATATTCCCCGTCAGCAGGTACCCACTATCCGCTATATGCAGCGTCGCGAAGATCCGGAGCACGTCATACTGTCACCCGACGTCTATGAGAAGCGCCAGGAGCAGTACCGCCAGCGCATCCACGCCATGCTCAACTACATGCAGGACACAGCCCATTGTCGCTCACGCCTGCTACTGGAATACTTTGGCGAAAAGAACACCCACGACTGCGGACACTGCGACGTCTGTCTCGAACGCCAGCACCAGACCATTGCCCATCAACAGTCGCCCACAGCCGCAGATGCCATTCTCCACTTGCTCAGCGACGACCACCGCCACCACCTGTCAGAGCTTCATCGTCTGCCCCTTCCAACCGAAGCCCTTAATGAAGCCCTCCGCCGTCTGGTTGCCGAGGAAAAGATTCTCCTGAACGACGGATTCATGGAGAAACAGGTATCAGGTACGTGAGACAACATAAATACATCAAAAACCAGCCTAATAAGCACCCATTACTAGCCTAATACGCATCTGTATTAGCCTAATACAGTTCCGTATTAGCCTAATAATAGGCCTCAGGAGAGAGAACCCCTGAGGCCTATTATGTTCGCGGTAGAAAAAATCAGAATTTGCAGCGCAGGCCAGCAAGGAGGATACCTTGCTCACCAGCACCAAGTTCAAAGAAGCAACGGAAGTTCTGAGAACCTGCTTCTATACCCAGCAGTGAAACCTGACACATAAAGCGGAAATTGGAATCAGTATCGCTCTTGCTGCTATCCTCAGATTTTGCACGAAGCATCATTACACCAGCAGCAGCCTTGGAATAGAGTCCGAAATTCTTACCATCAACATAATAGTATTTGACAGAGGGCATCAGTGTCATATAGGTACGTGTACGCTCACCTATCTTCGCACCATCCTTTTCTACGTCCTCACCATAGCGGGCATAGGTAAAGATGCCACCAATAGCAGCACGGGGAGTGTCAGCCAGGTGATAGAAATACTCTACACCAAGGGTTCCGAACTCTTTTCTATTCGTCCACTTATATCCGGAAAAACCGATTTCAAAGATACCTGTACCTATGGCATTGCCAATACCGTCGCCAATGAGCGAGACACCCAGACCATAGCTGACGCCAATCTCATGACGAGGCTTCTCATCCTGAGCATGAATGCTCATAACTGCCAACAGGGCAACAAAAACAATTGAAAGTTTCTTTATCATTATCCTTTTGTGTTTGAAAAAGTAAGGAGAGGTTCAACGCCTCTCCTTAGCTTATGTGATTGATTAGTCTTCCTGATATTCAGGACGGAGCTTACGGACGGTCTCACCAGCGCGCCACATTTCCTGATTGCGCATAGCTTCGAGCTCCTTCTCCAGTCCTGCACGATAATCGGGCTTCGAGTTGGCATCGATGGTAATCTGAGCCTCGTTGCCAGTCTTCACTGAGTAGTAGAGCCACTCCATAACGGGCTTGATGGCGTCGTGGAAGCGGGGAGCCCAATCGAGTGCACCACGCTGTGCGGTGGTAGAGCAGTTAGCATACATCCAGTCCATACCCTTAGCGCCGAAGAGCGGGCCAAGGCTCTGGGTGAGCTCCTCAACGGTCTCGTTGAAAGCCTCAGAAGGTGTGTGACCATTCTCACGGAGCACCTCGTACTGAGCGAGCAGCAGACCCTGGATAGCACCCATCAACGAGCCGCGCTCACCGGTAAGGTCAGAGGTAGCTTCGCGCTGGAATGTGGTCTCAAACAGGTAACCTGCACCGATACCGATACCAAAGGCCAGTGTCTTCTCCTTGGCCTTACCCGTAGCGTCCTGGTAAACGGCATAAGAGCAGTTCAGACCGCGACCCTCGCAGAACATCGTGCGCAGAGAGGTACCAGAACCCTTAGGAGCCACCATGATAACATCGACATCCTTGGGAGGAACAACACCCGTGCGGTCACTCCAGTTGATTGCGAAGCCGTGGCTGTAGTACAGCGTCTTGCCGGGCTTCAAATATTGCTTGATGGTGGGCCACTGCTGCATCTGACCAGCGTCAGAAAGCAACATGCAGAGGATAGTACCCTTCTCAGCAGCCTCCTCGATAGAGAAGAGTGTCTTGCCAGGTACCCAACCGTCAGCAACGGCCTTGTCATAGGTCTTGCCCTGACGCTGGCCAACGATGACGTTGAAACCATTGTCGCGCAGGTTGCAAGCCTGTCCAGGACCCTGCACACCATAACCGATGACGGCGATAACCTCATCCTTCAATACTTCACGTGCTTTCTCAAGAGAGAACTCCTTGCTGGTGACTACAGTCTCGATAACGCCACCAAAATTCATTTCTGCCATAATTGTATTATGTTTTAGTGTTATACTTATCTCTGTGTACCATGCCAGCCCTACACGAGAGCCGTCGTTTTACCGGTCCACTCCCACCCTACACAAGGATGCGACGAGAGACTTAACTTAAAAATCGGTTGCAAAGATAACAAATTGTAAGCAAATTGCCAAATTTTTGTTGCAAATTATACGAATTTAACCTTACTGCGGCAACATTCCGTACCATCGGTCTTGGCAATGCGCACACAGAATTCGTCTTCTGCAGTCTCCTCACGATAGAACGACAACTGGTCACCAGCATGCGCCTCAGCGACATAGGCTATCTCGAAGCGCTTAATCTGGTGTTCTTTGTACCAATCGATAGTCCACAGGTCGAGGATGTGCTCAATGTACTTCACGGAGTTGATGTGTCCGTTGATATCGACATCATTATAATAGGTATCGATGGTGCGCACAAGCTGGGCACTGTCGGACATCTTCACTCGTCCACCCTTGTCAATGGGACACTCCTTGTCGGCCACAATCCAGTTGTTGATAGCACCGTCATCAATCGAGAAAATGTCTGTCGGCTGGCGCGACTCGGTGTCAATCATCGCCCAGATGGAGCGTCCGTAGCCGTAGGTATGACCGTCGTTTCCAATGACGGAGAAGTTACGCGAGGTAAAGTAGCGCATAGCACTCTCCACCCACGTCTCGACGTTAAATTTAGTGTATTGCTGGGGCATCTCCGTCATCTCAATGGCCAGGCGCGAGAGTACCCAAGAGCGATTGATGGTCATAAGATACTTCATGCCGAAGCCGCGTGCTGACGAGTGGAAATCGGCAGCATTGAGCATGTGGTTGCCCAGATGGCCCATAAACAAACGGCCACTGAAGTCACAATGAAACGGCTCAGCCAGAAACTCGTAACTGCCTACCTTATCCATTCTGCGCCTCCCTCTGCTCTAAGAATTCACTAACCTGCTCCTGTGTACCACGCGTGACAGCAATACGTCCTGAGCGGGTGTACTGGAGCACACACTCGTAAGCATCAAGAGCGCGGAATAGCTCGATGATATCGTCGGTCTTGCCACTCTTCATAACAATGGTATAGGTGGGATTCACCTCCGTAATGGTAGCATCATAGCGACGAATGGTGCGCGAAATCTCCGGATTGGCCAGCACCTTGTCGGTTGACAGTTTGTAGAGTCCTGCCTCACGGATAAACAGCTGATCATCGGTGAAATAGTTCGCTTTCACAACATCTATTTTCTTCTCTATTTGATGCGTAATCTTGATAATCTGGTCTTCGTCACTCCAAGCGGTAATGGTGTATTTATGCACACCAGGAATGCTGGAGGCCGACACGTTCAGACTCTCGATATTGACCTGACGGCGCGTGAATACAGCAGTAATCTGATTCAGGATACCAGCAACGTTCTCCGAATAGACCAGCAGAGTGTATAGTTTGTTTTTATTCTTCTCTTCCATCCTTTTATCTTCTTCTAACTTCTTTAACTCCCTTATATCTCCAGCAACATCTTATCAACATCCATTCCCGGAGGCGTCATAGGCAGCACATCATCATCTTCCTTGATGGCACACTCCATGAGGAACGGTCCCTTGGTGGCAAGCATCTTCTCTACGGCTGCAGCCAAATCCTTGCGGTCGGTGACAGCGACGTAGGGAATACCATAGCCCTGTGCGATGGGTTCGTAGCAGGGATTCATCATCTTGGTGAACGACTTGCGGCGCATCCAGAACATATCCTGCCACTGGCGTACATTGCCCAGATAGTGGTTGTTCAAGAGAATCATCTTCACGGGAGCCTGCTGCTCCATAATGGTACCCAACTCCTGAATGTTCATCTGGAAACCGCCATCGCCCATGAAACAGCAAACAGTACGGTCGGTAGCAAAGGTGGCACCAATGGCTGCAGGCATTCCGTAGCCCATCGTACCCAGACCACCGCTGGTGCAGATGCTGCGCTGCTGGGTGTATTTGAAATATCGGGTGGCAAAGAGCTGGTTCTGGCCCACATCAGTGACCAGCACCGTTCCGTCGGGAGCCTGCTGGGCAACAGCATTCACAACCTCGCCCATCAGCAACGGACCCTCTGTGGGATGAATAGCAGGCTCGATAACCTTCGTACGTTCCTTGGCATCAAGCTCATAGAACGATTCAAGCCACTGCTGATGATTATTCTTATTGACAAGTGCGGTGAGAGCAGGCAGCGACTCCTTGCAGTCGGCAACGACAGCCACATGGGTCTTGACATTCTTGTCAATCTCTGAACGGTCAATATCCAGATGGATAATCTTTGCCTGCTTGGCGTAGGTCTTCAGATTGCCCGTCACGCGGTCAGAGAAGCGCATACCGATGGCTATGAGCACGTCGCACTCCTGTTCCTTCAGGTTGACGGCATAGTTGCCGTGCATTCCCAACATTCCCACGTTGAGCGGATGGGTGGAAGGCAGTGCAGAGAGTCCCAGCATGGTGCGACCAGCAGGGATGTCTGCTTTCTCAAGAAACATTTTCAGCTCCTCCTGCGCATTGCCCAGTTCTACGCCCTGACCAACGAGTGCCAACGGTTTCTTGGCGTTGTTAATCAGCTCTGCAGCCTGGCGCACAGCCTCATGGTCCAGTTTGGGATAAGGGACGTATGAGCGCACGAAATCCACTTTCTTGGGTTCCCAGTCAATTTCCTCAACCTGTGCATTCTTAGTGAAGTCGAGCACCACAGGACCAGGACGACCCGTGCGAGCAATATAGAACGCACGGCTGACGGCCCACGCGACATCGGCCGCATGGCGAATCTGGTACGACCACTTGGAAATAGGCTGAGAAACGCCTACGAGGTCAACCTCTTGGAAAGCGTCAGTACCCAGTGCAGTGATGGGCACCTGGCCAGCAATGACAACCATCGGTGTAGAGTCCATCATGGCATCAGCGATTCCCGTCAAGGTATTGGTAACACCAGGACCACTGGTAACCAGCG
The DNA here is from genome assembly GCA_900316265.1 of uncultured Prevotellaceae bacterium. Taxonomy (GTDB): domain Bacteria; phylum Bacteroidota; class Bacteroidia; order Bacteroidales; family Bacteroidaceae; genus Prevotella. The sequence goes on from ONCH01000007.1 coordinate 14,206, forward strand.
CTACACCTACCTCACCACTGACGCGGGCATAGCCCTCGGCAGCATGGGTAGCACCTTGTTCGTGGCGCACCAAAATGTGGTCAAAACATTTCTTCTCGCCTCGTGTATAGTCGAACAGCGCATCGTAGGTAGGCATAATGCTACCACCAGGGTAACCAAAGATGGTCTTCACCCCTTCGGCCTGCAATGCGCGCATCAGAGCCTTTGCTCCTGTTATTCTGTCTCTCATTTCTTAATCTATTATTCTAATTCCACCTTTATCGGCGCTGCTCACACTCTGGGCATAGGCGCGCAAAGCCTTGCTAACCATGCGGTTACGCTTCAGTGGCTGCTGTGGACGTGCGGCAAGTTCTTCATCACTGAGTTTCACATTTATCGAACGGTTGGGGATATCAATCTCGATGATATCACCATCCTTAATCTTGCCGATATTACCACCAGCTGCGGCCTCTGGCGAGATATGACCAATAGACAGCCCGCTGGTTCCACCAGAGAAACGGCCGTCAGTAATCAGCGCACACTCCTTACCCATGTGCATACTCTTGATATAAGAGGTGGGATAAAGCATCTCCTGCATACCAGGACCACCCTTCGGACCTTCGTGGGTAATCACTACGCAGTCGCCCTTATTGACTTTTCCGCCAAGGATACCCTCACAGGCATCTTCCTGAGAATCGAAGACAACAGCAGGTCCCTCGAAGTGCCACAAGCTCTCGTCAACACCAGCAGTTTTCACGACGCAACCGTCCTGAGCGATATTGCCAAAAAGTACAGCCAATCCACCGTCCTTGGTGTAAGCATGGGCTAAGTCGCGAATGCAACCCTCAGCACGATCGGTATCGAGAGTACCCCATTTTTCTGACTGCGAACCCATTTTCGTAGAGAAACGATTACCAGGAGCAGTTTGATAGATACGGTTAGCCTCTGCATCGACAGCACCATCGACAATACTGTATTTCTTCAAGGCCTCGCTGAGGGTCATACCATCTACACGAGGAGCAGAGCCATCAATCAGTCCACCCTTATTGAGTTCGTTCAGAATACCTAAAATACCACCAGCGCGACCACACTCCTGCACGCTATATTTCTGCGTATTGGGAGCCAGTTTGCAGAGGCAAGGCACCTTTCTTGAAAGTGCATCGATATCCTTCATGGTAAAATCAGCACCAGCCTCCTGAGCAACAGCTAACAAGTGAAGAACGGTATTCGTAGAACCACCCATCGCAATGTCAAGGGCCATCGCATTCATAAAGGCCTTGCGGGTAGCAATATTACGAGGCAATACACTCTCATCGCCATCCTCATAATAAGCTAATGCGTTCTTGACAATCTGACGGGCAGCCTGTTTGAAGAGTTCCACACGATTGGTATGGGTAGCCAGAATGGTACCGTTGCCAGGCAACGAGAGACCAATAGCCTCTGTCAGTGAGTTCATACTGTTGGCAGTAAACATGCCTGAGCACGATCCGCAACCAGGACAAGCGCACGACTCAATCTCCTTCATCTCCTCATCAGAGACGGAGGGGTCGGCACCCTTTACCATTGCCGTAATCAGGTCGGCATTCTCTCCGCGCCAGCGACCAGCCTCCATAGGACCACCAGAGCAAAATACTGCAGGAATATTCAAGCGCATAGCTGCCATCAGCATACCTGGTGTCACCTTGTCACAATTGGAGATGCAAATCATAGCATCAGCCTTGTGGGCATTGACCATATATTCTACAGAGTCAGCAATGATATCGCGTGAAGGTAGCGAATAAAGCATGCCATCATGCCCCATAGCAATACCGTCGTCAATAGCAATGGTATTAAACTCAGCGGCATAGCAGCCCATCTTCTCAATTTCTTCACGGACTATTTGACCTATCTCATGGAGGTGTGTATGACCCGGCACAAACTGCGTGAACGAGTTGACAATGGCAATAATCGGTTTGCCAAACTGCTCATGTTTCATACCTGTTGCCACCCACAGAGCGCGGGCGCCTGCCATTCTTCTGCCTTCCGTGCACACAGCACTACGCAATGGATGTTTCATATCTGTTTAGCTTATTCTATAATTTTAAGTTGCAAAGATACGCCTTTTTCCGTAAATAGCCAACAAAATGACAGAAAAAATCCCCGCAACCTAATAATTGTGGGGATTTTGTTATGGTTTTAATGATAAACCTTAATTACTTCTGAAGAGTAGTGTCGATGAACTTAGCAACACGGTTGAAGTCGTTCTCAGAAGACAGCTTGTCAGTAGCACCAAGGCCCTCAGCCTCCAAACGGTTAGCAGCAATCTTGTACTTCTTAACGAGGACGTTCTTCACAGCCTCAGCACGCTGCTTAGCGATACGGTCATTAACCTCCTTAGAACCCTCAGGAGAAGCAAAGCCCTGAATCTTAACCTTGCTATCAGGATGGTTCTTCATGTACTTAGCAACCATCTCACAGCTTGCCAAACCAGCAGCATCAACAGTAGTCTTACCCTGACGGAAGATAACGATAGGCTGCAGAGTAGCATTCATCTCCTTGATAACACGCTCCTCAATGATGGTCTGTGCAGGACGAGACTGGCAAGCAGCCAGCTGAGCCTTCAGGTCAGCAATAGCCTTACCGTCAGCAGCAATCTTACCATCCTTAGCCTGATTGTCAGCACGCAACTCGTTGATCTTTGCGTTCAAACCGTCAATCTCAGCCTGGTCGCGCAGCTGCTCAATCTTGAAGTTGCTTGAACCATTGCTGTTACCAAACTTATAGTTCAAACCGACGCTAACCTGACCAATGGCATTCCACTTGTCATTTACCTTGCGGAATGGATTAGCCCATACGGGAGAAGGCTGACCCATTACGAGAGCGGGCTCAATGTAGAGCTGCAGATTCTTAGCAGCACCCAGGTTGAAAGCGAAGTCCAAAGCAGCCTTAGCATTCAGACCTGACTGAGCATAGCCATAAGTGTGGCTGTAACCACCACCGATAAGACCAAATACCTCAAAGCAACGGGGCTGACCCTGATAACCTGCAAAAAGATTGCTCAGGTTGAAGGTACCCATAAGGTCAACGTTAATAGCGTCGATGAAAGTCTTCTCCTTCATCATTGACTTCTCTGAAGACTCGATATACAGGTCAGCATCCAAAGCCAAACCGAATACGGTAGTCAGATTCTTACCAACGCGAACACCCAATTTGGGAGCAAAGCCTTTCAGGCGACCCCATTCCTCGGTACCTACATTGAACTTTGAAACAGGAGTAGCAACACCTGCGTTCAAACCAACATACCAGTTGTCACCAGCCTTGTTAGAAGTGATAGTTGTCTTCTGCGCAGAAGCAGAAACTGTCAGCATAGCTGCAGCAAGAACTAAAAATAACTTTTTCATTGTTTTTGTTAATATTAATAATGTAAATGTTCGTTTTACTCAAATATCCTCGTGACTTTAATCGATGCAAAGTAACAAAAAATATTTAAAACTGCCAAGTTTTTTTGTAAAAATCGTACATTTACGTTCATTTTTTTATTCTAACAACGTATAATTACTGTTTTTGAATGATTTTTCCGCCTTCTTCAATAGCTTGCATATTCAGTGGAATCAATGAATGGTGACGCTCAGGCAATGTCTTTTTCAACGCCTTCTCCACACCATTAGTGCTGACCACAGGAGCAATCTTCAGGAGTCCACCAAGCACAATCATATTGAACACCTTGCCGTTCTTCATTTCAGCAGCCTTATCCATAGCATCGATACGATAAACAGTAATGTCCTTACGGGTTGGCGGATTGATGATGCCAAAGCCATCATAGATGAGAATACCACCGGGCTTGATTTTCGGCTCGAACTTCTCCAATGAGGGTTGGTTGAGCACAATAGCGATGTCGTACTTACTGAGGATAGGCGAAGAGATGCGCTCATCACTAACGATGACCGTCACGTTGGCTGTACCGCCACGCTGTTCAGGACCGTAAGCAGGCATCCATGTAACCTCCTTATCCTCCATCAGTCCACTATAGGCCAAAATCTTACCCATCGAGAGTACACCCTGACCTCCGAAACCAGATATGATAATTTCTTTTTTCATAATTTCTTACATCTTACTTCTTATATCTTACTTCTCGCCCGTCGTATCTTTCAGGTCACCTTTGGGATAGAAGGGGAACATATTCTCCTTCATCCACTCGTTAGCCTTAGCAGGTGTGAGTTTCCAACCGCTATTACAGGTAGAGACAAACTCCACGAGCGATGAGCCCTTACCAGCCATTGAAGCCTCAAAGGCCTTACGCAGTGCCTTCTTGGCCTTGTTGATGGAGCCAACGCTCTCTACACTCTGACGAGTAACGTAACAGGTTCCTTCCAACTGGGCAGCAATATCAGCCATCTTCAGCGGATAACCGTGAATCTCAGGATCACGACCATAAGGACAAGTAGAGGTCTTCTGACCAATCAGTGTGGTAGGAGCCATCTGACCACCCGTCATACCATAGATGGCATTGTTGACAAAGATAATCACGATATTCTCACCACGATTCAGAGCGTGAATGGTCTCACAGGTACCGATACAAGCCAGGTCGCCATCACCCTGATAGGTGAATACCAAGCGATCGGGCCAGCAGCGCTTGATACCCGTAGCCAGTGCGGGCGCACGACCGTGGGCAGCCTCCTGCCAGTCGATATCTATATAATTGTACGCGAAGACAGCACAACCAACAGGCGATACACCTACGGCCTTGTCTTCCATACCCATCTCTTCGATGACTTCGGCAATGAGCTTATGCACCACACCGTGACTACAGCCTGGGCAGTAGTGCATATTGTTGTCGTTCATCAGCGTCGGCTTCTTGCAGACGATATTCTCTGGTTGAACTATTTGATTTCTATCCATAACTTACATTACCTTCTTAAGTGCATTAACGATTTCTTCAGGATCAGGAACGATACCACCCAGACGACCGAATTGCTCAACGGGAACAGCACCATTCACAGCCAGACGTACATCCTGCACCATCTGACCAGCATTGATCTCGGCAACAAGGATACCCTTCACCTTCTTCGAGAGCTCAGCAATCTGCTTCTCAGGGAATGGGAACAGAGTGATAGGACGGAACAGACCGACCTTGATACCCTGCTCGCGAGCAATCTCAACGCTCTTCTCAGCGATACGAGCAGCAGAACCAAATGCTACGATAGCATACTCTGCATCGTCCATCTGCTGCTCTTCATAGCGAACCTCGTTTTCCTGAATCTTACGATACTTCTCCTGCAAAGCCAGGTTGCGCTGCTCCATAATCTCAGGCTTCAGCTCCAGCGAGGTGATGACTACACGCTCACGGTTCTTTGGCTTACCAGTAGAAGCCCAAGGACACTGTTTGATGACTTCCTCATCGGTACGACGGGGTTTGAATGGAGGAAGTACCACTTTCTCCATCATCTGACCAATGACACCATCGCTCAGAATCATAGCAGGATTACGGTACTTAAATGCCAACTCAAAAGCGAGGTCAACGAAATCGGCCATCTCCTGTACTGAAGAAGGAGCCAGCACAATCACCTTATAGTCACCATTACCACCACCACGGGTAGCCTGGAAATAATCACCCTGCGAAGGCTGGATGGTACCAAGACCAGGACCGCCACGCTGCACATTGACAAACACACCAGGAACCTCAGCACCAGCCATATATGTGATACCTTCCTGCATCAGGGCGATACCAGGAGACGATGAAGAGGTCATAGCACGCTTACCAGCACCGGCAGCACCATAGACCATATAAATAGATGCCAACTCACTCTCAGCCTGAACCACCTGCATACCGGTAGTCTCCCAAGGCTTCAACTCAGCCAGCGTCTCAATCACTTCACTCTGCGGAGTAATAGGATAGCCGAAATAGCCGTCGCATCCGCAACGAATAGCAGCGTGGGCAATAGCCTCGTTGCCTTTCATCAATACAACTTCTTTTTCTTCTGCCATAATTATTCCTCCACTTTTTTACGATACACGGTGATACAGCCATCAGGGCAGACAATGCCACACGAAGCACAGCCCACGCAGGCCTCTTCGTTGACAGCCTCCACATAGGGGTAGCCGTGCAGATTCACTTTGTTGGCCAGGGCGATAACTTTCTGAGGGCAGGCAATGATGCACAGTTGGCATCCTTTACACCTCTCAGTATTCACCTCAATAGCGCCTTTCATTTTTGCCATATTGTATTTGTTTAATGCATTAACTTTCGAATTCGGAGTGCAAAGGTACGAATAAGTGTGGAAACCACCAAAATTATTTCATAATTAACCAATATAAAATGCAATTATTTATGCAAAATCAATTATATCTGCACCATTCTTGCAAGTTTATTCATTATTATAACATATTACTTCACGATTTTACGTCCTTGAGCAATATAGATACCGTGAGGAAGTGAGGCCTGCGAACCATCATGACGATGCCCCTGCAGGTCGTAAACGTATTTCATTGATTCTTTTTTGTTCTGCATCATATTGATAGCCGTTGCTTCATCTTCAGCTTCAATACCAATCTCGGCAGCTGATGTCCATGCGTTACCGTTGATTTCGCTCTTGGCCACGAACTTCATATAGCGTGCGGTGGTAGCAGTATTCAACTTAGCAGTTTGAAGTGCTGTCGTATTCTGGAAAGAACCGCTGGCAACCTTCGTACCCCACGTTTGACCGTCAGTACTCAGATATACTTCATATTCTTTCACCATACCATTCTGATTGCCATCCTGACGTGAAAGATAAGTAATAGCAGTTACTTTATAGTTGGTAGCCATATCAATCACAATTGTGTGTGGATGACGAGGCTCATTAGTACCCCATGCAGTATGCCAGAAGGTACTGTTGTTACCATCAATAGCCAGTTTTGCCTCATTACCACCTTGATAGCTATCAACGCTCTTCACCTTCCACGCACTCTTGTCAATGAAGAGTGGGACATCGTAACTCATCATCGGACTATTCATCAGACCGTCGAACGTGCTGTAGGCCGTAACAGTGCAGGCACTATTGTGGGTGACGGCTGAAGTATATTTCTGATATTCACCACCATCAATGCTGTACCAAATAGTAGCATTCTGTGTCTGCGTCGTCATCTTCAGTTTTCCATTATTCTGACGCTCTACACTGACGGGCTGACAAACAGGCATATTGATGCGAGCAGCATCGGCAGCCTTAACACCAGTTTTCAGCGGAATGATAAAGAAGCGGAAGGCAGTATTGGCTGCGCGCAACTCGTATTGATCCATCACGTCAGGACCACAGGAGTTGTTGCCCAGACCGCGAGTGACAGCATCGAGGTTGACAACAGTAGTGGCACAACTCTTAAACTGATAGGTATGCTTAGCACGGTTGTCCTTATCCGTATAGTTGTCCTCTGGACGGAAATGGACGGCAGAGGCTGCCATCTGGTCAGGAGCGACAAACAGCAGACCCCTACCCTCGTTGTCGGTTACAGACAGCCAGCGCACCTCCTGTTTGGTACCATGCTCCTGAGGCAGGATATATTCTTCGTACTGGTCAGTAACGGTACTGTTATAGATGGCAGGCAGACAGGCTTCCTTGCGGTCGCGATAGCTGTCCCATGGGCCACGACCAAACCAGCTGAGCTGTTCCATTTCCTTGAGCAGTTCTAACCTGAAGCCGAGTTTGGGGATGATAGCACCTGTATTCTTGGGACGAATCATAGAGTTAGTCATGATGGTACCATCGGCACAGACGATGAAGTCGAGACTGACATCAAACGTATTCGAACTGGTGCCGTAGGTGCTCTGCATGCTGACAGTAACAGTCTTGCCGTTGTCGTCCTTTGCCACCTTGGTACTAGTTCCTTTCGCTGTGGAGCTGAGCGTAGGCAGTCCCAGAGCATCCCAGCTTGCCTTCTTGCTGCCATCGTTGTCTGTCGGCAGACGGAAGGCATTGAGGACAAGGGCCTTGCGAATGATTGACACGCCATCGAGCGTATAACCAGACAGCGTACCCTTACTCTTGCTAAAGCTAGCGGTAAAGTTTGCACCACTTACCTTGACAGCAGAACTGGTCTCCTCTACTGTCAGTGCATCAGCTGTAGCAAGCGTCAGGTCCTTCATGGGCTTCTGAGCAGTCTTCACAGGCAATTTCTCTTCAGCCACCACATAGCCGGCCTCAGCCCAAGCGGTATTCTCGCGCTGCTTGGCACAGAAATAAATGAATGCTTCCTTAGCATTGTCAAGGCTATTAACAGCACTCAAATCGATAGTAATATCCTGTGTTTTACCAGCAGCCACATCGTCGCTGATAGTACCATTACCAAGGACATTACCCTCCTCGTCCATCAGGGTGTAACTGACGTCGTAGGTGTTGCTGGACAGAAAAGCCAGCTTGTTCTTCATGCGGAATACATCGGTCTTGCCGCTGACAGCTGCCCACTCCAGAGGCTGGTAAATCTTCTTAGTGTTATAAGTCTTGGCGGTATAGCTCCAGTCTGGGTGCACCAGACCATTGATGCAGAAGTTGCCATCGTTGGGGTTGTCGCCGAAGTCACCACCATAAGCCCAGTAGTCTTGACCATCAGAGCTCTTTGTCAGCAGGCCCTGGTCTTTGAAGTCCCAGATGAACTCACCCGTCAGACAGGGATACTGCTCGTAGAGGTCGAACATCTCACGGACATTACCCATCGAGTTACCCATAGAGTGCGAGTTCTCACACTGGATGTGAGGACGGTTCTTCTGGTTCATACCCTTATTCTTTATGCCGTTATAATCCCAATACATGGACGAGGACACATCGGCATAGTCGCTACCACCTTCATAGTGAGTCAGACGGGTCTTGTCGAGTTCCTTAATAGCTGCCTGCACAGCAGCGAAATTATTGCCGTTACCACTTTCATTACCGAAAGACCACATAAAGATGCAGACGTGATTGCGCATCCAGCGAACGTGGTTCTGCGAGCGCTCTACCATCGCATTCTTAAACTGCGACACATGCGAGAGATTCCAGTTGCCGTGACACTCGACATTTGCCTCAGCCAGCACGTACATTCCGTATTTGTCGCAGAGGTCATAGAACACAGGATCATTGGGATAATGAGAGGTACGGATGGCATTGATATTCAGGCGCTTCATGCAGAGAATATCCTGTTCTATTTCTTCGGGGGTGATAGCACGGCCGTTGATAGGCGAGAAATCATGACGATTGACGCCGTGGAACACCATTCGCTGACCATTGATAAGCAAGGCACCATCATTGCGAACACTTACCTCACGGAAGCCAACCTTCGAGCCACGACGATCAATAACATTACCCTCTGCATCCTTCAGTGTCAGCACAAGGTCATAGAGGTTAGGTGTCTCTGCACTCCACTTGTCGGGAGCAGTGACATCCATATCCAGGCTCAGCTCAGCAGCCACAGAGGCAGAAGCTGTCGCAATGGGTGAACCATTGCGCACAATGGAAGCCTCCACGGTGCCTCCGCTGAGAGCATCTGCACCCTCAAGGGTTACCTTCACGTTTGCTTTGGCATTGGTATAGGTGGCATCGAGGTCGGTGGTAAAGAAGTAGTCGCGTATCTGACTCTTCGGTGCCGACCAAAGAAAACTACTGCGGTGAATACCCGTCAGACGCCAATAGTCCTGACACTCTAAGAAAGAACCACTGGTGAAACGATATACCTGCAAAGCGATGGTATTATCACCCTCAACGAGGTAATCTGTAATCTTAAACTCTGATGGCAGATACGAGTCCTCCGAGTAGCCAACACACTGGCCATTAATCCACAGGTAGTAGCCGTGCCCCACACTATTGAAGCGAACATAGACATCACGTCCTTTCCATGTATCGGGTATAGTAAAGTGGCGACGATAGGTTCCCACAGGATTCTTTTTGCTACCAGTATAGGTGAACCAACTGGGACGGTCGGCCATGACAGAATACGTCGACTCATTATATGAGAATGGATAGCTGGTGTTGCAATAGAGTGGCTTGTCCCACGACTTGTTGTGGTTTAGTCCCCACACCTGCCAGCTACTGGGCACATCTATGTTGGTCCATGAGGCATCGTCGAAGTCCTTGGCACACCATTCGGTTTTGGCACTGGTGGGCACACCTACCCACTGGAACCTCCACACACCATCCAGTGACTGATACCAAGGTGATTGGCTCATGTCGGCAGTTGTGCCAAGGGCATCGGGAATAGCCAACATATGCGCAGTTTCGCGATTAACACTCGTAACAAGGGGATTGTCCCATTCTGAGCCCGTAATCATTGTCTGGGCGGACAGTTGCCCGATAGTCATTAGGGCAATGATGTTGATAATAAGTCGTTTCATATTTAGGGTTAGGTTTTGTTCATAGTGTTTTAGGGGTTATACATGTCTTTGCAGTAGAAGGCCATGATATCATCCAACATGCGCTTGGCCTCGACAGCAGGGCTATCGGGGTCAAGCGCAATGGCTTGGATGTAACAATTGATGGCTTCGTGCCACAAACCTTGCTTGCGGGCCTCGTTGCCTTTCTGGTAATACTCTTCCGCCGTCATTTATAATACTCTTTCTTTCCAGCGGCCAGCGTATTCTTCATCAGCGAACAGATAGTCATGGGACCTACGCCTCCAGGTACGGGCGTAATGTATGAGCATTTAGAAGCGACCTCATCGAACTTTACGTCGCCATTCAGACGGAAGCCACTCTTGCGGGTTGCATCAGGCACGCGAGTAGTACCAACGTCAACGATGACAGCGCCGTCCTTCACCATATCAGCTGTTACAAAGTCAGGCTGTCCAATGGCAGCAATGATGATATCAGCTGCACGGCACTCATCTTTCAGCGTCTTAGAACGAGAGTGACAGACGGTAACCGTTGCATCACCATACTGTTTCTGCATCATGAGCTGAGCCATAGGCTTGCCAACAATGTTAGAGCGGCCCAGAATCACACACTTTTTACCGCTGGTCTCAATACCGTAGCGTTTCAATAGGGTAATGATTCCTAATGGTGTGGCTGAGATGAAACATGGCAGTCCAATAGCCATTCGTCCTACGTTGATGGGATGGAAACCGTCCACGTCCTTACGATAGTCGATGGCTTCGATAATTTTCTGCTCGTCAATATGCTTGGGCAAGGGCAACTGTACGATGAAACCATCCACGTCGTCGTCTTTGTTCAGCTTATCAACACACGCCAGCAGTTCTTCCTCCGTAATGTCTGCCTCGTAGCGTATCAGCGTCGATTTAAAACCGCAGGCCTCGCACGCGAGTACCTTATTTTTAACATAAGTCTCCGAGCCTCCATCGTGACCCACGAGAACCGCTGCCAGATGGGGCTGTTTGCCGCCACGGGCTACAATCTCTTTTACCTCTTCGGCAATCTCAGCCTTGATGGCCGTTGCCGTTCCTTTACCGTCTATCAGTTGCATATCTTAAAATTTTGGCATTCCACCTCGCATTTTCATGGCTGCAGCCATCTGCGCCATCTTCGACGAACCGACACCAGTCATCATGCGCATCACTTTGCGTGTCTGGTCAAACTGCTTCAGCAGGCGGTTCACCTCCTCAAGCTTCGTACCAGAGCCCTTGGCAATGCGCAGCTTACGACTCTGGTTAATGATATCAGGGTTCTGACGTTCCTTGGGAGTCATCGACTGAATGATGGCCTCAATACCTTTGAAGGCGTTGTCATCGATATCGACATCTTTCAATGCTTTACCCACACCAGGAATCATACCTGCCAGGTCCTTGATGTTACCCATCTTCTTAATTTGCTGGATCTGTCCATAGAAGTCGTCAAAGTCAAACTTATTTTTACGAATCTTTTTCTCTAAGCGCTTAGCCTCTTCCTCGTCGAACTGCTCCTGGGCACGTTCTACGAGTGAGACGATGTCACCCATACCCAATATACGGTCGGCCATACGCTCAGGATGGAACACGTCGAGTGCCTCCATCTTCTCGCCGGTACCCACAAACTTAATAGGCTTGGTGACAACGGTACGGATAGACAGGGCAGCACCACCACGAGTGTCGCCATCGAGTTTGGTGAGTACGACACCATCGAAGTCCAGACGGTCGTTGAACTCCTTGGCGGTATTCACAGCGTCCTGACCAGTCATCGAATCAACGACGAACAGCGTCTCATCGGGCTGTACGGCCTCTTTCAGCGTAGCGATCTCATTCATCATCTCCTCGTCAACAGCCAGACGACCGGCGGTATCGATGATGACTACGTTATAATTTTTCTGCTTGGCCTCGCGGATAGCGTTCTGCGCAATCTCGACAACGTTCTTGTTTTCGGGTTCAGAATAAACGGGAACATCAACACTCTCGCCAACGACGTGCAACTGCTGGATAGCAGCTGGACGATAGACGTCACAAGCAACGAGCAATGGATTCTTGTGCTGCTTGGTTTTCAGCATATTAGCCAACTTACCGGAGAACGTGGTCTTACCACTACCCTGCAGACCGGACATCAGCACAATAGCAGGACGACCCTCCAGCTTCAGCTCCACGGCCTTGCCACCCATCAGTTCTGCCAGTTCGTCGTGAACTATCTTGACCATCAACTGACTGGGCTTGATGGCAGTGAGCACGTTCATGCCCAGCGCCTTCTGCTTGACAGTATCGGTAAACTGCTTGGCGACCTTGTAATTCACGTCGGCATCCAATAAAGCCTTGCGAACGTCCTTCAGGGTCTCCGCAACATTAATCTCGGTGATTTTTCCCTCACCCTTCAGTATCTTGAACGAACGTTCAAGTCTCTCACTTAAATTCTCAAACATATTTTAATTGCAATTAACGGGGTGCAAAGGTACGAATAAGTGAGCAAAAAACCAAATTAATTTGAGTTTTTTCGAGCGAGAGTACCTTCGACGGAGTCAAAGTTAATACAAAAAAACGAGACTCACAAATTATGAGTCTCGTTTTTTGTCTACGTATGTCTAGAATGTGTATCCTAACGTCAAGAGCACCTGATGGCGCTTGTTGGTGACTGAAATCTGCGGAGCGATACAGTCGTCCGAAGCGTTGTCGGGATCATAATAACTCATAAAGGGCGAGAACGTTCCCTTCGTAGCACTGTACTGATAGGCCAGCGAGGCATTAAACTTGTCGAATGTGTAGCCGAAACCGCAAGTGAAGCGATTGGTTGCATCCCAATTGGTATAGTCAGTGGCGGAACTGATATATGAGGCATCAGAATTCAGTGTACCGTCCTTGAATCCTTCCTTCTGGTACATCGGACTAACGTAGTTATAGCCAATGCGAAGGGCCAGATCGCGGGTAGGCTTTATCTCCGCACCGAGTTTCAGCGTATGTACGCCCTTCAACGTCTTGGCGGTATGATCATTCATCACGCGGTCACTCTCCGACCTTGAACTATAGGTATCGGTCCAATCGTCATAGTACTCGTCGGTAATGTAGCGGGTATCCATGCTGCCGTAGTCAGCATATTCGTAGCTGGCACCCAACGCAATCTGCGAGCCAATGGTATGCCCCAGACTAACACCAAACTTCCACGGTGTATACAAACGGAACTTATAATTGGTGCGTTCGCGAGCATCGTTAATACTGCCCGTATCAAACCGCAGATTGCCGTCGGAGATATATGAATAGTTAGCGGTCTTCAGCTCATAGAATGTCGGTGAAGCAATGGACAGACCGATACGGAATGGAGAACTCTCGATAGGGCGAAGAATAACACCTGCCTTGATATCGAAACCTGTACCGGTAATCTCACGACGGTCAGCAACGGTACACTGGAACAGTTGCATCTGTTCCACATACTCACTATAGTGCTTGTAGTGAACATCGTGAACACCTACGGTAACACCCAGGTAAATGCGGTTGTTGATATTACCACTGACATTGAAGTCGTACTCACCGATATAACCCTCGTGGGCACGATCGAAGCGGAAACTATTGGCATTGTCATAGCCCCACGTCTTATCAACATTGTCCCAGTTCAGGTGCGGACCAAACAGGTCATCTAACTGGCTACAGGTAATATAGGGAGCCTTGAAGTTCGGCACATCGATAATCGTGCCGTCGTCCAATTTCTCTTGCTTCGCCTCATAGACAAGATCGCAATTACCCTTAGCATACGTCAGCTTGTTGAGCGATGCATTTCCCAACTGACTGGCGGCAGAGAGAATCATATCGAAGTTACGACTCTTATGGAAGTTGACACCCACATTGATGAACGATGTCTTGCCATTACGATAAGAATAGACGAAACCCAGTTGGTCGAACGACGCATTAGTCGTAGAACCACCTACAGCATTTGTGGCATCTCCTTGAGAGACGAGTCCCATTGACAGGCTGATATTTGAGTGGCGGAACATACCGATACCGGCAGGATTGGTGCCCATGGTCGAGATATCGGCACCAAGTGCCTCCATTGCACCACCCATAGCCACATAGCGAGCCGTACCGTTCAGGTCTTCCTGAGCAATTTTCGCATTCTCGTAGGTTTCCTGTGCTGCTGCGGGCATCGTAGCCACGACAATAGCAGCTATTGCAAATAACTTTTTCATAGCTTATACATTATTAATAATATAAGGGTTGAGGTTGGGGATTACAAATCTCTTATCGGCCAAAGCGTCCACCGCCACCACCGGAACGTCCACCGCCGCCACCGAAAGAACCGCCACGGCTACCACCTCCACTGCTACTGCTGGAGCGTGAACTGCCAAAGGAGCCACTGCTATTACTGCTGCTAGAACGATTGCCAGAACCGAAACCGGTACTGTTGCGTGAACCGTTGAAACGTCCGTTATCAGTCGTAGTACGGTTAATCGTTGAGCGTGATGAATTACCAAAGGTGCCATTATTGGAACGATTACCAAAGGAACCGGTACTGCGGTTACGTCCGAAACCGTTGCCAAAAGCCGACGTTCCTGTCACATGGCGATTAGCATGGAAACGCTGGTGAGAAGACGGGCGATAGCTGCGACCACCATAATAATGATAATAAGGTCTGTACCATCCATAGCGCCACGGTGAATACCAGCTATAGTAACCACCATAATACCAAGGATCATACCAAGAGATGTACCAGGGATCATACCAAGAAATGTACCAAGGATCGTACCATGTACTGTACCAGCCATAACGACCATAGTACCACGGTGACATCCAACGTCCGTCGCGATATCCCTCCCAGTAGGCCTGACTGGGGGTGTAGTCGTCGAAACGTGACAGCTGACGCGTGTATTGGTAGTCTTCGGTCTCTACTTCCTGTCCCGTTGAGTCAATAGGCGTAATGCTGGAAGACTGACGACCATTATAGTCGTCAATGCTACGGTTAGAGCCAGAATAATAGGTCTTCTTGGGCATACCGTAGTTTTCTGCTTCCTTGGCAACGTTCTCTTTCGTGGGAACGAAGTACATATCATCGTCCTGTGCCATCAGCTGGAGTGGCAAGGAACAGATTGCAGTTAAAAGAATCCACTTTTTCATAGCTTTTCGTCTTTTTATACTTGTTCACGTTGCAAAAATACAACATATTTTCATGCAAAATTAGGGAAAAACCCTAATACAGCGTAGGTTTTTCCCTATTTTTTGTAATTTTGTGGGCAAATTTAACATCTTATGAAGTACTACGAAGTTGATTTCACCATTGCACCCTGCTCTCAGGACGCACAGGATATCCTCTCAGCACTGGCTGGCGAGGCAGGTTTCGAAACGTTTGAAGAGACAGCAACAGGTCTGAAGGGCTACGTGCAACAGACACTGTTTGACGAAGAGGTCCTCAAGCTTGTTCTCGAAGGCTTCCCCTTCGAGAATGTTTCCCTCTCCTACTCCATTCAGGAAGCCGAAGACAAGGACTGGAACGAGCAATGGGAACAGGAAGGCTTTGAACCGATTGTTGTACGTGACGGCAAGTTAGTCATACACGACGGTCGCCATCTGCCAAATAATACAGCGGAGGTACAAATTGAAATCGATGCCCATCTGGCCTTTGGTACAGGCACTCACGAGACAACCCGCATGATTTGCGGTATGCTGCTCGACATGCAGCTAAACGGGTTGCGCGTGCTCGACTGCGGCTGTGGTACTGGTATCCTAGGCATCTGCGCACTCAAACTGGGAGCCGCCAGTTGCGTAGGCTACGACATCGACGAGTGGAGCGCAGACAATACACGCCATAATGCTGTTATCAATCGTGTTGACGACCACCTCACCACTCTCTGTGGTGATGCCAGTGTCCTCAGCGGTTTTGACGCTGAGTTCAACCTCGTCATGGCCAACATCAACCGCAACATCCTGCTCAACGACATGGAGCACTTCCGTAGCGTCATGGCACCAGGCGCCCAACTCATCCTCAGCGGTTTCTATAAAAATGACTGTGCCCTGCTCGAAAGCAAGGCACAGACACTTGGTTTATCGTTGAAGGATACCCACACCGACGGCGACTGGGCATGCCTTCTGTTTTCTCTTGATTAGAAGAAGAGGTAGCGGTTGTCTACCACATCAGCCTTCAGGTACATCTCGTTCATGAAGCGACCGGCAGCCTGCATAGCCTGCTGCTGCAGCTGCTTCATCTGCTGCTTCTCATCCAGCTTGGCACCTTCACGCTGCTTCTTGGCAAGTACCTGGAAGAGATATGCACCACCATTACCCTTAACAACGGCGGGGCTGAACTGACCCTGCTTAACAGCAGCTACAGCACCACTCAGGGCAGGCTCGCTAGAACCAGCGGCAGAAACAAATACAGGAGCAGAGAAAGTAATCTGACGAACACTGTCAACAACAGCACCCTTCTGCTTAGCAGCAGCGATGTCCTTAACACCAGCCAGCTGGGCAGCAGCCTTCTCAAACTTCTTGTCGCGAGTAACCTCCATCTTCAGCTGCTCCTTAACGCTCTCCATAGCACGATAGCCTACAGGGTGTACACCAGTAAGAGCAATTACCAACAGATGGTCGTTGTTGCCACACTCATAGAGAGGAGAAACCTCACCAGCCTTGGCATCGAAGATCCACTTCATAGCCTCACGAGTAGCACGCAGACCAGCTACATTGTGCTCAGAGCTATACAAGTCGTTACGCTCCTGAACGCGGAAGCCGAACTTCTGGGCGTTCTTCTCCAGACTCTCAAGGTCCTTATTCTCGCTAACATACTGGCTGAAGTTGTTGTATGCATTAGAATAAGTTGTCTTAGAGAAATCGATAGTGTGCTTTACAACAGCTACGTCAAACTTGCTGACAATAGCCTTGCGATCAGTTACCTGCAGCACAATATTGCCCTGAGAGAATACCAGGTTCTTCAATTCACCAGCACCCAGCGTATTGAGTGACTGGATGTATTCCTTAGTATCGGCATCGAGTGTCTGTGCACGCTCATACATTGCAGAAGTCATCCACTGCTTCTCACCAGTCTGATTATACTTCTTTGCAAGTACTTCGAAGTCTGCACCACCCTTCAGAGCGGTATAGATGCTGTCAGCCAACTTGTGAGCCTCCTCAGCAGTAGCGCCACCAACCTGAATCTGACGATACTCGACAGAGTCGGGCTGCTGCACCTTGTTGATAAGCTTCACAACGTTGAAGGTATTGTCGTATGCAGTCTCGAAGGGAGCAGATACCTGGCCCACCTGCATAGAATCAATCTTTGCTGCGATATCGTTGGGGAATGCGCTACGAGTAGCAGCGATACCTGTATAGGCAATCTGCGACTGAGCCTTGCGAACAACCTCAGCGGGAGTCATACCGCTCTCCAGCTGCTGCTGAGCCTCCTTCATGGTCTTCATCAAAGCATCACGGTCAGCCTTAGATGCAACCACCTGGAAATCAACATACTTAATGTCGCGGCTCTCAACATACTGCTTGAACTGCTCCTTCTTCTCGTCATACTTAGCCTTCAGGTCTGCATCGCTTACCTCTACATCAGCATCCTTGATAGCGGTGTAGGGAACGGTAGCCAACAGAATGTCACTCTCCTCGTTCTGAGCGGCGAAAGCCATCTTAGCAGAGATGGGGTTCGACAGCAGAGACTGAGCGAGCAGGCTCTGATACTTCTGAGCGAGCAGCTGCTGACGGAGTGTCTTCTCAACAAACTTCCAGTAGTTGTAGATGCGAGTGTACTGTTCCATCATCTGGGCATTACCACCCTGTTCCTGCTGCTTCTTATAATCAGCCAAGAACTTTGTAAGCTGGCTAACGTCGAAACGACCAGTCTGCTGATTGACAAACGGTGTCTGCATCAGCATACCGTTGGTACCAGCCTTCAGTACATTCTGCAACTCCTCATCAGTAACGGTCAGACCAACCTTCTTGGCTTCAGTCTCCAGGATGGTGTTGTTGACAAACTGCTGCCAAACCTGATCCTTCACCTGATTGAGTTCTTCCTCAGAGAGGTTGTCGCGGTTCTGAGTCATCTTAATGACCTCCTGATACTCATCGACAAGACTCTGGAAGTCCTGAACTGAGATTTTCTTACCTAACACTTCGCCGACCTGCTGACGACGCTCGTTGCCAGTAGCCTCGCATGAGCGGAACATCTCTTCGGCAATGAATGCAAAAAGGGCCAGACCAATCACCGTAGCAAGTACTGGTCCCCAGCTTCTAATTTTTCCAATTGCTGCCATTTGATTTTATAGTTTTTATTATTTTATTTTTGTTCTTTTATCTTGAATTTCAGATTCAGCCTGCAAAATTACAAAATTTCATTGAAACAGCGGCATCTTTTATCAAAAAAATACCTTATTCTATGACTTTTAGTCGTACTAATTCAATTTTTGTCATCGTATTCTTAACGATTTTGAACTCAAAGTGCCCAATTTTCACTACTTCATTGAGTTTAGGGAACGACTGATATTCGTGCAGGATGAGACCGCCAACGGTCATATAGTCGTCACTCTCCGGCAGGTTAAGGTCGAAGAGTTCGTTAACCTTCTCTATTTCCAAACGTGCCGACAACATATAGTCACCATCACTGAGTTGTTTGGCCACATACTTCGTATTGTCGTGTTCGTCCTCAATATCGCCAAAGATTTCCTCAACGATATCCTCCAGCGAGACGATACCACTGGTACCACCAAACTCATCAACGACAACGCCCAACGATTTCTTCTGCTGCAGGAAAATCTGCATCAGCTTGCGAGCAGCCATTGTCTCCGGTACATAAGGCATCTGCTGAATGTGCTTAGAAATATCGCTGACGTGCTTGAACATCTCCGAAGAGTGGATATAGCCGATAATATGGTCGATATCCTCACGATAGACAATAATCTTTGAGTGACCACTCTCAATGAACTTGCTCTTCAGCTCCTCAATTGTACAGTCATCAATATCTATCGCGTCAATCTCCGTACGAGGCACCATACAGTCGCGCACCTTCGTATCTGCAAAATCAAGGGCATTATGGAAGATTTTCACCTCCTCTTCTATCTCGTCCTCATCCTTGGCATTGTCAATACTCGATTGTACCAGATAGTCCAAGTCAACCTTCGTAAACTCCTTGTCATCAATCTCTTTGGGAATCTTCACCCCAAAGATGCGCAATAGTCCTCGCGATAATAGCGTAGCAAAGCGCGATATAGGATATAGTACCAGATAGCACAGATATGCTGGCAAGGCAAAGACTGTCAGCATGGTATTGGGATTTGACTTGAATATCGTTTTCGGCAAGAATTCACCTGTAAAGAGCACTACTACGGTCGATAACAGCGTATCGGCTGTCACACGCATACCGTCGCTTAGCGCATAGAACAGCGTCTGGTCAAAAATACGGGCAAAGAGAATACCATAGATTACCAGCGCAATATTGTTGCCCACCAACATAGTAGACACAAAGTTATTGGGATGCCGATAGAAGACATCGATGGCACGTTGCGCCAGCCCATTCTTCTCGCGGTCCATCTCAGCACGCAGGCGATTGCTGGAAACAAAAGCAATCTCCATACCAGAGAAGAAGGCCGAAAAGACCATCGTCACGATAAGTCCTATAATAAGATTCGTCATGGTCATGGCTGATACGTTGACTTTTGAGTGGCTTTATGACGTGTGGCAGCCTGACGCGCGGGAATCTGTTGCGTGGTGTCGGGCTGTTGACTGTTGGCTGCTGGCTGTTGGCCACTTGCCGTTGGCTGCTGGCTGTTCTGGCTGTCGCCTTCCATATCCTCCGACTGGAACGAACCTTCTGAGTTGCTGACCTCATAATGCGTCATGTACTCATCGCTACGGAAATAGGTTCCTTCAAGCATACGTTCAGGGGTCACTACACGTGAGAACTTATAAGAATAAAACTCATGTTTGATACCGTCCCACCATAGTTCCTCACTATTGAATACCAGTCCATTGGCATTACGGATAGACACACGTCCACGCAGCTCCCACAACTTCTTCTGGTCGTAATACCAGGCAGAATCAGCACTGATATAGCCGGCAATATGGAAGTTTTCGTCAAACTGTTCCATGAAGATACCCTTCTCGAAGGTCCAGCGCGACGGATCCTTGACGGTGTTGACATCCCAGCGTTCTGTAACAATACGATACTTGATAACACCAGAGTCAGAGATAAGTGTATTGACGCCATAGCTCACCATCATCGATGCCGAGTCGCGGTCGTGAACGGCAGGTGCCGTGTGCGACTTCTGTTCCGTACACGACAGTACCATGAGCAAAGCGCTCATGCCAAAGAGGTAAAGTATGTTTAGTCTACCTTCCATTTTGCAAACCAGCGCTCATTGAACGTCAGTCCGATATTAACACGGAACATGTTCTCCTTAATCAGGTCACAGCCCATGCTGCGTACCCACTGTGCACTGATATTCAGTGTAGAGCGGTTGTTCCATGAATTATAGAGAGGTATACCGAAACCGGCACTTACAGCCAATTCACCAGGGCCGTCTTGCGTACCTATTTTATAATATGGGGTAGCATAAGACACACCAAAACGATAGTGCATTAACTGGTAGAACTTACGACCCAACGGTTTTGGTAACCAGTCAACACCTGCAGCTACCTTGTGACGGTCCTTATAGTAACCGCTCTGCATCGAATAGGTTCCGTTGGTATTGTTGAACAACGGATAGTCCAGCGAGCTCCATTTCTGGAAGGTATAATCGACAGCAGCTGTCAGACTGCTCTTATGCAATACCGAAGCGCCCACGCCAAAAGAATAAGGGATAGCAAGAGCATTTTCTGCGGACAGCGTAGTACTGCTCACTGCCGCATTCGAGGAATTACTGTTCACAATCAGCAAATCAGCATCAGCACCGAGTTTATGACCCAATCCAAACGTAGCACCGACTGTCAGCATATCATAACTGCTTACGAACTGTTGCCATTGTACACCGAAGTCTATTTTATAATTATTGATCAATGCCGTATATGAACGTGTCTCGGTATTGGCACCTGTCTCATTGGTAGTCATTGCGATGGTCTTGGTATATTTTCCCCAGAAGTAAGAGACGTTAGCACCTACCGACAGATTCTTTGTCACCTGCCAACCAGCACCAAGGAACACCTGTGAGAAACCACCGCTACCATCATAAACCTGTGTAGATTTCGTGGTAGAGCCTTCTGAACCAATCGTATTAGTATGTATATAGGAGTAGCCGATATTTGAATAGGGTACTACGCCCACAGCCAAACCTACGTGACGCAACAGTCGGAAACCAGCTACAGCATAGTCAAAGCCACCAGTCTTGGCATTCAGACTCTTTCCACCCTCCTTATAGTTGGTCATCTCTCCCGTAACACCGGCATCAAAGATCATACTCAGAGAGTCGATAGCGGAATAAGAGGCAGGGTTCTGTATGTTGACATATTTACCGCTTCTCATACCATAAGCCACACCACCCATACCGCGGTTAAAACCTACCGACTGATCTGAGAGTACACCTAAGCCATACTGACTATATGGTGACAGCGATACGCTTACCTGTGCCATTGACGGCAACAAGGCCATACCTGCCAGCAGACTTATTATTATGCGTTTCTTCATCTTTTATTCTTTTGTGAATTCAATTTCGGAGTGCAAAGGTACAATAAAGCATGAACAATACAAAATAAATATACGAATTTTAATTTTTTATTAAAAAAAATCATACTAAACGCACGATAAGTGGAAAATAAAGGCTAATTTTGCAGCGTGAAATATTCAAAGACCATAAAAAGCGTCCTCAGAGGGGGACTTTTCTTGCTGACTTTGCTCTGTCAGAATACAGCGTTGGCACAGGATCACGACCTGCCACCGATGGATTCTGTAGAGATTAGTCTGCTTACTTGTCAGCCCCATGACGAGGTGTATAGCCTCTACGGACATACGGCCATCCGTTACCACGAATTCACGAAGGGTGGCATTGATGCAGCCTTCAACTACGGCGTCTTCAACTACGATGCGCCCTTCTTCGTCGTCCGCTTTGTTTTCGGCCTCACCGATTACGAGCTGGGCGCCTACCCCACCCAACTGTTCCAGAAAGAGTACCGTCATTTTGGCAGTATGGTGACCGAGCAGGTGCTCAACCTTACCAACGACGAGAAGCTAACACTACGCATGGCGTTGGTTGAAAACCTCAGACCAACCAACAAAGTCTATCGCTACAATTACTTCTATAACAACTGCACTACGAAGGCGCGCGACATCATTGAGCAGCATATCAGAGGCAAGGTGCAATATACAGGACGCGAGGATTATACGCCGACATACAGGGAGATGGTTCACCACATGACGCGCAACCATCCGTGGTCTCGTTTTGGCAACGATCTGCTATTAGGTATCCAGGCCGATAGTAAGACAACCATGCGCCAGCAGGAGTTCCTGCCCGACAACCTGCTATACGACTTCGACCACGCACAAATCTATGAAAACGGCGAATATCGTCCGCTGGTTAAGGAGCGTCGCATCGCTGTACCAGCAGGCGTGCAGATGATACACAATGGTTTTCCACTGACACCTCTCCAGATTGGCGAAATTCTGTTAGCAATAGGCTTTGTGCTCTTCCTTTTACAATGGCGATTACACCGAGTCTTCATCCTCTGGGAATCCCTATTAATGCTGCTTTCCGGTATCATCGGCATCGTGCTGTTCCTGATGCTGTTCTCGCAACATCCTACGGTACGCATCAATTTGCAGCTGCTCTTCTTCAATCCGCTGCACTTGATCTATCTGTGGCCCGTCATCAAGGGCAGACCTACCCGCTACTGGCTGATATGTGTCATCATGTGTATCCTGTTCCTCATCGGCAGTCTATTCCAATCGTACGCCGAAGGCATCTACTTGTTGGCATTATGTTTGCTGCTACAGTCAATACTACATATTTTCATGTTTAAGAGAAATGAGCAATAAATACATATATATCACCCTGCTCTCGGCGCTGGTTCTCAGCAATGAAGTAGGTGCGCAAACGGTTCAGCAGGCCCCCAAACTGGTGGTGTCCATTACCGTTGACGAGTTGCGCACCGACCATCTGGAGACCTTTGCCCCACTCTATTCTGCGGGTGGATTGCGTAAATTACTGACAGAAGGAGCATTCTATGCCAATGCGTCATATAGCTTTACGCCTGTTGACCGCGCTTCGGCTGCAGCCTCATTATCTACGGGTACCACGCCCTACTATCATGGTATTACTGGCGAGGAATGGCTCGACCGCAGTACGCTGCGCCCCGTCCGTGCCGTCCACGACCTGAAACAGGGCTATTCTCCCCGACAGTTGGGCACCTCGACATTAGGCGACGAACTGAAGATAGCCTCCAACGGCATCTCCAAGGTCTTTGCCTTTGCCGCCACACCAGAAAATGCCATTCTGTCAGCCGGTCATGCAGCCGACGGTGCCGCATGGATGCAGTCAAACCAATGGATTATCACCAACTACTACGAGCCTCTGAACCAATGGCTACGCGGTTATACACGTCTTTACAAGCCTGATGCTGATAAAAACGCCAGCATCACGGAGATTGCCATGGAGTGCCTATCAAAAAGTGGTCTGGCACTCGACGACAAGACCGACCTGCTCAGCATCGGCTACTCGGTGACTCCACAGATGGAGAGCTATGTAGCCCTCGACCGCACCATCGCCCAGTTGGTGGATAGCGTCAGCAAGCGCGTACCTCTGGACCGCGTGCTCTTTGTGCTGACCAGTACCGGTTCCGCCCGCGTGGAGAATGAGCAGAACAACAACGAGAAATACCGCATTCCTACGGGAAAATTTGATATTCAGCGCACCGCCAACCTGCTGAACATGTATTTGGGAGCCACTTTCGGCACAGCCCAGTATGTGGAGGCCATCTACCGCAACCAGTTGTTTCTAGACCACAAGTTGCTGGAGCGCAAAAACATCAATATGGGCGACGTACTGTTGCGTGCCCAGCAGTTCATCATGCAACTGTCTGGCGTGCGCCACGTCTATACCGCCAACCAATTGACCACCAGCGAAAGTTACCAATTAGAGAAGATTCGTAGTGGCTTCAACGTAGAGAAATGCGGCGATTTGCTGATAGACATCGCACCCGGTTGGGAACTCGTCAACGAGCACAACCACACATCGACGACATCGCGCGTCAGCAACATCCCCTTCCCCATCATTTTCTTTGGCGCCGGTGTCAAGGCCCAGCGCATACAGACACCCGTTACGGCCGATGCCATTGCACCGACCATAGCGCGCATCATCCGTATCAGGGCCCCGAATGCCTGCGCTACAGAACCGCTTTTTTAAAGAGAAAAAGGTAAAAAAGTAAAAAGGGAATGCAGAAGTACGAATATTTTTCGTACCTTTGCACGCGTTTAATAAATCGTAAATTGTCAAATAGTAAAATAGTCAAATAACAATATGAATTTCAACAAGATTTTACGTTCGCTGTTCGGCGACAAGTCCTCACGCGACATGAAACTCATCCAGCCCCTGGTAGAGAAGGTCAAGGCCGTATATCCCGAGGTACAGAAGCTCGACAACGACGCACTTCGTCAGCGCACGAAGGACATACAGCGCTTTGTGCAGGACTCTGCACAGCAGCAGAAAGCAGACATCGACAAACTGAAGGCCACCATCGAGGAGACGCCCATCGACGAGCGTGCCGATATCTTTGCCCAGATTGACAAGCTGGAGAAGGAAGTGCTCGACATCTACGAGCAGTCACTCAACGAGGTGATGCCCGAAGTGTTTGCCATCGTCAAAGAGACCGCCCGCCGCTTTGCTGAGAACGAGGAGACGGTGGTTACCGCTACCGACTTCGACCGCGAGTTGGCTGCTGACCCACGCAAGGACTTCATCACCATCGATGGCGACAAGGCCATCTATCACAACCACTGGACAGCTGGTGGCAACGACCTGAAATGGGAAATGGTCCACTACGACGTACAGCTCTTCGGTGGTACCGTCCTGCACCAGGGTAAGATTGCCGAGATGGCGACTGGTGAAGGTAAGACCCTCGTGGCTACCCTCCCCGTGTTTCTGAATGCCCTGACTGGCAACGGCGTTCATGTCGTTACCGTCAACGACTATCTGGCTAAGCGTGACTCCGAGTGGATGGGTCCGCTCTATATGTTCCACGGACTCAGCGTGGACTGCATCGACAAGCACCAGCCCAACTCTCCTGAGCGTCGCAAGGCCTACCAGGCCGACATCACGTTTGGTACGAACAATGAGTTCGGTTTCGACTACCTGCGCGACAACATGGCCATTTCGCCCTCTGACCTCGTGCAACGTGCCCACAACTACGCCATCGTCGACGAGGTGGACTCCGTGCTGATTGACGATGCCCGTACACCTCTTATTATTAGTGGCCCCGTACCCAAGGGCGACGACCAGATGTTCGAGGAGTACCAGCCGCTTGTAGAGAAGCTCGTTGGCGTGCAGAAGCAGTTGGCCACGCAGTATCTGGCCGATGCTAAGCAGAAGATTGCCGAGGGACAGGAGAAGAACGACAAGAAGTTGCTCGACGAAGGTTTCCTGGCACTCTATCGTTCTCACAAGTCCATGCCTAAGAACAAGCCGCTCATCAAGTTCCTCTCAGAGGACGGTATCAAGAGTGGTATGCTGAAGACTGAGGAGACCTACATGGAGAACAACAACCGCCGCATGCCGGAGGTGGTAGAACCTCTCTACTTCGTGGTGGACGAGAAGCTGAACTCCTGCGATCTGACCGACAAGGGTACCGCATGGCTCGCTGCTCAGGTCAATGACAAGGACCTCTTCGTGCTGCCCGACATCACCAGCATGCTGTCGGCATTGGAGGGCGACACCACGCTTTCTGACGAGGAGCGCATCAACAAGAAGGACGAGATGCTCCAGCACTATGCTGTGCAGTCAGAGCGCGTACATACCCTACAGCAGTTGCTGAAGGCCTACTGTATGTTCAATAAGGACGACGAATATGTGGTCATCGACGGCGAGGTGAAGATTGTCGATGAGCAGACCGGTCGTATCATGGAAGGTCGCCGCTGGAGCGACGGACTGCATCAGGCTGTCGAGGCCAAGGAGCACGTCAAGGTCGAGGCTGCCACGCAGACCTTCGCTACCATCACCCTGCAGAACTACTTCCGCATGTACCACAAGTTGGCCGGTATGACCGGTACCGCTTCTACAGAGGCTGGTGAGTTCTGGGACATCTACAAGCTCGACGTAGTGGAGATTCCCACCAACAAACCCGTCATCCGTGACGATATGGACGACCGCATCTATAAGACCGCCCGCGAGAAGTACCGCGCCGTCATCGAGGAGGTTGTCCGCCTGCGCAATCTGGGCCGTCCAACGCTGATTGGTACGACCTCGGTTGAGATTTCAGAGTTGCTGAGCCGCATGCTCGACATGTACGTTAATCCTGAGACAGGCAAGCGCGAGGGTATTCCCCATCAGGTCTTGAATGCCAAGCTGCACCAGAAGGAGGCCGACATCGTAGCACTCGCTGGTCAGTCAGTCAACGGCAAGGGTGCTGTGACCATCGCCACCAACATGGCCGGTCGTGGTACCGATATCAAGCTTTCACCTGAAGTGAAAGCCGCAGGCGGTTTGGCTATCATCGGTACTGAGCGCCACGAGTCGCGCCGTGTGGACCGCCAGTTGCGTGGTCGTGCCGGACGTCAGGGTGACCCAGGTTCATCGCTGTTCTTCATCTCTCTGGAGGACAAGCTGATGCGTCTGTTCGGTTCTGAGCGCATCGCCACCGTGATGGATAAGCTCGGTTTCAAGGAAGGCGAGATGCTGGAGAGTCCGATGATTTCGAAGCAGGTAGAGCGCGCACAGAAAAAGGTCGAGGAGAACAACTTCGGTATCCGTAAGCGCCTGCTGGAGTACGATGACGTCATGAACAAGCAGCGTACCGTTGTCTATGGCAAGCGCCGTCACGCCCTGATGGGTGAGCGCATCGGCATGGACATCTCGAATACCATCTGGGACCGTGTGGTCAATATTATCGAGACAAACGACTATGAGGGCTGCAAGGAGCAGTTCATCAAGATATTCGCTATGGAGTGCCCCTTCACCAGCGAGGAATTCATCAACAAGAACCACGAGGAACTCTGCGAGGAGGTCTTCCAGGTAGCTATGGGCAACTTCAAGCGCAAGATGGAGCACATCCAGGAGGTCGCCATGCCCGTCATCAAGCAGGTCTATGAGAACCAGGGCCAGCTGTACGAGCGCATCGTAGTGCCCCTGACCGACGGCCGCAAGATGTACAATATCGCCTGCAACCTGAAGGAAGCCTACGACACCGAGTGCAAGTCGGTAGTCAAGGAGTTCCAGAAGCAGATGCTGCTGCACATCATCGACGAGGCGTGGAAGGAGAACCTCCGCGAGCTCGACGAACTGAAGCACTCCGTACAGAATGCCTCTTACGAGCAGAAAGACCCGTTGCTTATCTTCAAGCTGGAGTCTGTCAAGCTGTTCGACAACATGGTCAACACCATGAACAACCGCTCCGTCTCTATCCTCATGCGCGCTCAGATTCCTGAGATGCAGCAGGTGCAGGAGGCTGCCCCTGAGCAGCACACCCAGCGCCAGCAGTACACCGAGTCGAAGCAGAACCTGTCACAGGAACAGATGACCGACCCCAATCAGGCTGCAGCAGCTGCTCAAGACACCCGTGCCCAGCAGCCCCGCACACCGGTCATCAAGGACAAGTTGCCAGGACGCAACGACCCCTGTCCCTGCGGTAGCGGTAAGAAGTTCAAGAATTGTCACGGCCGTGGCCTCGTGTAATGAAGCCCATTCACCCCATTAAGCCCATCAACAATGATTAAAATAGACAACCTCAAGAAGCAGTTTGGCGAGACCTGCGCTTGCGACATCCCTTCGTTCCAAATCAACGACGGCGATATCCTCGGTCTCGTGGGTAACAATGGTGCCGGTAAGACCACCCTCTTCCGCATGCTCCTCGACCTGCTGAAGGCCGACGAGGGCTCCGTGGAGTACGTCTTCACCAACACTTCCGACGGAGAAGCGTCAGAAATCACGACCATCAATCCTGTTGAGTCCGAGGCTTGGAAGCGCAACGTCGGTGCTTACATCGACGAGGGTTTCCTTATCGATTTCCTCACCCCTGAGGAGTACTTCGCCTTCCTGGGCAAGGTGTCTGGCATGACCCAACAGCAGGTTGACGAGCGCCTGAAGGACTTCGAGCGCTTTGCTAACGGCGAGATATTCGGTCAGAAGAAACTCATCCGCAACCTCTCTGCTGGTAACAAGATGAAGGTGGGCATCATCTCCGCCCTACTTCGCCGTCCCGCGACGGTCATCCTCGACGAGCCCTTCAACTTCCTCGACCCCACCAGTCAGCTGGTCCTGAAGCACCTGCTCACCGACTACAACCGCGAGACGGGTGCCACCATCCTCATCTCCAGCCACAACCTGCAGCACACGGTGGACATCTCCACACGCATCGCCCTGCTGGAGCATGGTGTCATCATCCGCGACCTGCCCAACAGCGAGGGCAGCGCCCGCACCGAGCTGGAGGAATACTTCTCTGAAGGCAGCGTTGTGAATGATGAGCAGAAGTCATAGAGTATCAGATAAAATCCTTATAAAAAAGTAGTGGGCAAACGATAAGGTTTGCCCAATACTTTTATCTTTTGGGAACGCGCTTCGACACGCCAATGGCACCAGCAGGACAAACCAGACGGCAGAGATGACAGCCTACACACTTGTTGCCTATCAGATGGGGCTGACGAGTCTCTGCGTCGAAGATGATGGCCTGATGACCTCCGTCATTGCATGACATCTGACACCGTCCACAACCCACACATAAATCCTTATTGAACTTCGGATAGACAATCGTATCGCGATTGATGGTGCTAGGCTTCAGGAACGACGGCAACTGCTCGCCGACAAGCTCTTGCAGGTGAGTGATGTGGCACTTCGCCATATAACGCTGTAGGCCAAGGATGAGGTCGTCGATAATACGATAGCCATACTGCATGACGGCCGTGCATACCTGTACGTTGTTACATCCCAGCTGGATAAACTCCAAAGCGTCTCGCCAGGTCTCAATACCACCTATTCCGCTCAACTCTACCTTCTCTGGCATCTGTGCCAACTCCAGGATATGGCGCAGGGCAATGGGGCGTACGGCACGTCCGGAATAACCAGAGATGGTTCGCTGGCCAGCCACTTCTGCATCCTCATCCATGGTCACCGACTTAATGGTATTGATGGCTGAAATAGCATCGGCACCAGCCTGTACACAGGCCATGGCGGGTTCTTCGATATGCGTAATATTGGGTGTCATTTTCGGAATAACAGGAATGCTTACACTATTCTTGTGTCAACCGTTTGGCCATCTCGTTAAGTGACACAAAGCGGTAGCGTTGCGATGTCAGAGGGATGGGCGTGTAGGTGGAATGACGAACCCCTGCCTTGCGGCGTAGCGTCTCTTCAACAGCCGCCTGAATACCTGTATCAAGAAACGACTGCTCGGTAGGTTCCAACAGAAGTAGCTGTCCTTT
Organism: uncultured Prevotellaceae bacterium; assembly: GCA_900316265.1. GTDB lineage: Bacteria > Bacteroidota > Bacteroidia > Bacteroidales > Bacteroidaceae > Prevotella. Next base: position 44,036 of record ONCH01000007.1, read on the forward strand.
CGAACACGCCTCGAAATACACTCCGCCCGGTTTGTAATAACGTTCATGCGGTGAACCCTCCTTTGGAAAACCGTCGTTGAGCAGCACCACTAGCGGATAGCCCTGCTCGCGCAAAGTGCGGGCAATGAACTGCTCACCCTTGCTGATAGCCGCCGTATAGGTAATTGTTCCATTGTGGGCAGCAGCCAATACCGACTGCACCCGTTCCTTCACCTCATCGGTAGTTGCGCTTCGCGACATCTCAACCATCTGTTTGTCGGGCCAATCCAAGAGGAAATGGTTGCCCATTGACGTAAACGACAGCCCCGCTGCCTCCGTCCGTCTGTGTAACCTGAAAAGCTCAGGGTTATGGCTCTTAATCCAAAGACGCCGCGGATTGTCCTTCGCATAGTCAATCATCCGCCGCAACTGCCCAGGTGCATGGAGTATTCGCTCGTGATAATAAGCCGCGTCCTGTTGCCAGATACTACCCCTACCCGCAAAAATGCGAGCAAATTGCACGGGAACCTCTGCTGCCTTTTCATGTCCATCACTTCATCGTTTCTTTCTTCGTTTCTGTGCACTTCAGCGGCGTTTTCTTCTCCGTTTCTGTGCACTCCCTCGCCGTTCCTTTCTTCATTTCTGTGCACTTCAGCGGCGTTTTCGCCGCTGCTATACATTTCTTTATATACCTTCGTGCACCCGCTCTTGAACCCGCGAACCACCGCCCCAATGCTCTGCGGCAGCGGCTCCAGCACCTGAATCACCAGATGCACATGGTCGGGCATCACCTTTTGCGCTAGCACCTTCAGGGCGAATCCCTTCCCCGCATAAAACTGCGCCAGCCCGCACAACATCTGACACACGCGACGTCCATAAGGATTAAGCCTCACGAAAGCCGTTTCCGCACTCTCACCGTCCAAAGTCCCAAACAATGGATACCGTTCCTCCACAGGCAGTGTAAAATGATAGATGGCTCGCCCCCTGTAGTCCCATCCGTTTTCACGGTGGTGCCTCATGGGGTCTACTGGCCTCCGCTTCCCCTGTCCATTATCCATTGTCGGAGTCATATCTTACTTCTAACCTCTTCTAACACTTCAAAATCCGCTGGCAACCACTTCACGCTGTCCAGTTCGTCTTTTTCCAGCCACTTCGCCGCCTCGTGCTCATTCAGATGTAGCGCCTCTGTCACTAGCGAACAGAGATAGCAATGCATAGTGAGATGGAATTTGGGATAGTCGTAATTGATGGTACAAAGGTACTCATCCACGCTAATCTCTGCTGACAGCTCCTCGTGAATCTCCCTCACAAGTGCGCACTCTGGTGTCTCCCCAGCCTCCATCTTTCCGCCAGGAAACTCCCACCAGTCCTTCCACTCGCCATATCCACGCTGGGTGGCGAATATCTTATCTCCCTTACGGATTATCGCTGCTACAACTTCTATTTGTTTCATATTTTTTCTTCCTCCGCGGCTTTTAGGTAATTCTCACTCTCTTCCTCCAATTGTGGATATGAAACCATCTTCGCCCCATGATCCTGCAACCAGATATGGTTCAGGGTAAACGCTATCGATTCTAGCGTCTCTTCCCGCTTCGACGGCTTCAGCTCGCACTCCCATACCGTGATGCAATGCCAGCCCATTGCCGCCAGTTTCTTCTGCTCCTCCTTGTCACGTTCCTTGTTCCTGCGAATCTTCGCCACCCAGAACTCCCTGTTCGTCTTCGGAATCTTGCAACAAAGACTATTCACTATTCGTTTTTCACTATTCACTTGTGGCATCGCCACGTTGTGTCCATGCCAGAAGCACCCATTCACGAAGATGCACGTCCTGTATTTCCTCAGCACCAAGTCTGGATGCCCAGGCAACCGCTTATGGTTCAGTCTGTATCGGAATCCCCTACTCCACAACCCTTTACGCACAATCATCTCTGGCTTCGTGTCCTTGCCACGAATAGCCGCCATGTTGGCGTGTCGTTGTTGTGCTGAGAGTTTATCCATCTTACTTCAATGCATCTATCAGTTCTTCTATTGAGCAACACACCTTGTTGAACAGCTTGTACATCAGTTCTGGCTCCTGCCGTTCAGGAATATATGCAATCGTCAACTTGCCACGTCCAGCAAACCATCCAGCCTCTGTGTGAGCACTCCTGCCACAAGGCAACACCAGAACACACGTATTGCAAGCCTCCATCGCCTCTATGTCATTATGGAATTGCCTTACAGCATAGGGATGCTGCAGCATATCGCGATACTGCGCAGGCGACCACTCCATATAGTCCTCGCTCACGCTACTCCACTTGAATCCAGGGTCACCCGATGGCGGATTGCGGAAGTCATAGACATCATGTCCTGCCTCCCTCAGTTTCTCCACCACCTCTGGGTAATAGCTGTTGCGCCAGCTGCTTGCTACGTATATCTTGCGTTTCATGAGGGCAAAGATACGAATAATTTTTGAAAAGTACACAAAACAAACGTTTTTTGCACTTGATATGCTTATGACTCTGCCACCATCATAGAGAGTTCAGACTCATTTACGTTCTCTTCATTTTGCTTTTTTGTTGACAGTTTTCTTATTTGTCTAAACTTCTCAAATACATTTTCTCGGTGGTGTTTTAGGAATATATTCAGAGGTCTGTAAAAAGGTTCTTTGGGTACAAAAATCTTTTTACCATTGTATTCATCATAGAACCAAGTTCCTTTTAACTTTTCTGATACAATTACTCTGTAATCATCACTGATGCAAAAGAAACCCTTGTCAAAAGCAAAGTGCATATCTCTACATAATGCGATACCATTACAAGGTAGAAATGTTCCTTGATGTGCTTGTGGCTTAATATGTGCAGCCTCCAGATTAAACAAATCTATATTACCCTCTTTATATCTGATTACCTTACCAGTAACTGCGCATCGGTATTGGTAAGCATTCATAACAAGGTCATGGAACAATGAACTGTTAAAGATTGAGCATCCCATTGATTCCTCGAAAGAATTATTTTCATCATCCTGGTTTTCTTGTGCACTATAGGTACTCAATAATGAGTCTGATTCTGTTTTTATTACCTTCATGGCTTCATCAGTAACAACAACATCAGAAACGGAATCAAGTATGGGTGTCTCAATAAAATCAAAAACAGTATCAATCACAGCATTTGCATGGAATCGCTTGTCATAATCATCTAAAATACGTTGTAGCACATGGCTTCTCTTATGTTCAGGAGTAATTCTGGTTAATGTATAATAGGTGTCACCATCAACGTCAAATCTTTCAAATACAGCATAATCACCTTTAAAGAAATATTCTTTATCAGGATCTATTTCATTATTCATATACAATCTGACCTCATTTCTCGGATTCTTTCCTGTGTATTCTATGTCCGCATATTTTTGGTTATGGTAATCCATCGTGCAAAGCACTCTTTCTCTTTCCTTACCATTAATCATTGGGATAATCGATACGATAACCTTGTCATTCATCACTACAGAAGAAATGTGTGGGAAAAAATCGAGACACGTTTTAGCAACAAGGAAATATCTTCCCCTTGCAGGTTTTTCGCCTCTTCGGTTAATAGACCCCATTTCTTGATGTCCAATTTTATGAATATAGAATCTACCCATTGTAATATTTATTTAATATATTATGAAGTCCCTGTGCTATAGTTTTCGCAAAATCAGATGGCACTGCATTGCCAATCATCTTGTATTGTGCCATCATTGGACCAAGAAACTCAAAATCATCTGCAAATGTTTGCAATCTTGCAGCCTCTCTGACAGTAATTGACCTTGCTTGTTTAGGGTCGGGATGTATATGCCTCATTCCATCTTTATATAGATGTGCAGGAATTGTGTTGCTTGGTTCATTCCATCTTAGCACATAATATTTATGAATATTGCTCTTCTTGCCAGTCATCTTCGTATAAAGAGCTTTCAATGACTCTGTAGAGATGTATTCATTTTTACCCGATTCGATATCTTCCCCTAACATAGTGAATATCTTTTGGTCTCTTTCACTATGAAATCGAGGCACATGATTCATAACACCACCTCCATCTATTGGGGAATGGGAGTATTTGTGTCCGTTTTCCTTTATTACTTCTTTACTTGGAAGAATGATAGGCAGATCTCCTATAGCATCCTTTACTGTTTTAAGAGTGGTACTATGTATAAATTGGGGCATCTGCTCCTTATAAAAATCATCAAGTACTTTTTGGCAAAAATCCGGGTTATTGGTATTGAGAGTTTTGTTTACTCCGAGAATAATGACACGCTTTCTATGCTGTGGAATTCCAAAATTAGCAACATCAAAAACGGCATTTTTGAAATCGTCAATCACACAATAACCAGCATCATCAAACGCTTTTCTGATTTTGTCAACAATAGGAGTTCCATCAGGAGCAGCGCTCAACATACCGACTACATTTTCAAAAACGAAGAAAGCAGGCTTGAAATATTCCAGGATGCGGATATAACTTTCAAAAAGATAGTTCCTGTAATCATCACGCATTCCATGCGGGTCACGAATTCTTCCTGCCAGAGAATATGCTTGACAAGGAGGACCGCCAATTACAATATCTATCTTTTTGTCGCCAATGAGTTTCTTTAGGCCAATATGCTTTCCATACTCTTCATCATCAAAACCATTAATCAGCTCGTCTGTACGCTGAATATCAAATCTTATAACCTCTTCTTTCGCGTTCTTGTGATGCCACCTTTTTTCTAGACGGTTGGCAAGGGTTTGACAAGGAAACGTTTCCCATTCAACACATGCAAGTGTATTGAAACCGCCTTCCTGCATAAAACCATCCATCAGACCACCACAGCCTGCAAACAAGTCGATAGTGTTGTATTTCATTGGCATCACTTCAGGTATTTTAGTAGTTCTACACCTATAGCCTTTGCCATTAAGCAAGGGACTGCATTACCTACTTGTTTGTCTTGTTGTCCTTTATTTCCCAAGAAAACGAAATCATCAGGGAAAGACTGCAATCTGGCACTTTCTCTAACAGTTGGACATCTATTCCATTTGTAATGAAAATTATTCCTATGCCCTGTATCTATAGTCCTTGATGGTTTATAGCTACAGTACCTTGTCCAAGCCATGTGAAAAATTCTACTTTCACCAACACCAGGCGGAAGGTCTTTATAGTTTCCACCATCAGGTACTAATGCTATTGTATCTTTAACAAACTGTTTATGGTCTATGGATTTATGGTTGTGAAGAACATTGCAAGAACCTCTCATCAACTTTTGATAATCAGTTTGGGGTTCCATTTCATACTCAGAGACATCACTTCCCAACGTATGCTCTAGACTAGGAAGATCTCCTATTGCCTGCTCACAAGTGATATACTCATCAGGTTTTAAATATGGTTCAGGGAATTGGAATTTCTCTTTTGTATTCAATAATCCAACAAATACGAGACGTTTCCTAATTTGGGGAACTCCATAGTCTGCAGAGCATAATATTTGATTGCTCACAGAATATCCCATTGAGGTGAAACGTCTTACTATCTCATCACGTACTTCACCTTTGTACAATGTTGCCATGCCTGGTACATTCTCTATCAAGAATGCCTTGGGTTTATATCTCCTGACAGTTTCTATCATTGCAAGGTATAGTTTGTTACGCTCATCATCAAACTGTCTTGGTCCTGTTAAGCTAAAACCCTGACATGGTGGCCCGCCAATAATAACATCTATTACGCTTCCATCTACAAGTTTATCAATCTGGTTGAATGTGTCAGGGGCTGACAAATCTCCACATAGTGTTTTACTACCATGATGATTGTATGCATAGGTTTTTAGTGCAGGTTCATTGAAATCTACTCCTAATATGATGTTATAACCCGCCATCTCGAAGCCTTTTGACAAACCTCCACAGCCACAAAATAAATCTAATACGTTATATTTCTCCTTTGACATGAAAAAGCCCTCTCTTCGTTTTCGAAAAGGGGGCGTGGAAGAGACGATGTTTAACCAAGGCTTACGACGGCCCACATCAGACAACAATCTTACTGTCCACGCCCTTATGAGCGCAAACATCCAAATGCTTGTCCGACTGATGTGTTCCCTTATGTCGTAATTCTGGTTAATCAGTCAACCAAGGATGTCAATGACGCTTATTCTTTCCTAATTTTGTTTTAGTTCTACTTCTATTTTTTAGTCCGCAAGCACCAAAACGAACGGTTATATTTCTATGGTTACTACAAATAAAAAACGTGGTGCTTGCATCTGCCTGTTCGACTTTCGTGGCCTACCACAGCCATAACGGTAAACAGACAGAGAAACAACCACGTTGAGGTATATAGATACACCGTAAAGTGTGCTAGTGAGGACATGGTTAGCCCTCGCAGCACACTACGGAGAGTATATACTACACCCCGTGGAGCTACCCCTGCAATGTTCTTGACCGTTATTCGATTGTGGTAGTTTCGAAAGTCCAAAAACAAAGCGTCAGTAACGCCTTCTAATATGTAGTGCTCCACCCTGCCAGCTCCGCACATCTCAATGTGCTTCTCAGCCACCATGGGCAGATACGATTGCAAAGATACAAAATTTATTTGTAAAACAATCGACTAAAGTGAAAAAAGTGGGAAAAAGATTTTGAAGAGTTTTTCGTCAAATCTATTAACCTATTAACATGACATGCCTGAAACCCTTTGTGCATCGAGGTTTGAGGCATGTTAATAGTTTGCTCAACTATTAACAAGCAATTACTTGCTTAAAATAATCGCTAAATAAAATTGGAACCTTCAGAAATAATGCCTATCTTTGCAGCACGAAAGGAAACGATTTCCTCCCGCTGAAATGAAAGAGTAGCACCGTAATCGGGTTAGCAAATCAGTTCAGCGGTTTTTTATTTTCTCAGGTTTTGTATCTCAGCATCGAACATGTACAGCTGATTAGCGTCAGGATACAGCTAAGTAGTAATCTGGTACAGCTAGGTAGCAATCTGGTACAGCTAAGTCGCATCAAGATACAGCTCTTTTCTGCATATTTTTAGCCAAAATCTGATATTTTGGGGTTAAGAATGCGAAAAAACGTGTTTAATGCAGGAAAAAAGTACTGAGAAAAAATGATGAAAAAAGGCACAAACCGTCACTTTTTAGTCTAACATACTGATATACAAAATATTAAGCAGTGTAGGTTGCTATAAAATTAAATGAGTAACCTACACTATTTGACATTTTCTTTTACCTTTTAGCATAAAATTATATATAACATGTTGAAATATAATCTGTTTGGAATTCTGTTTTATATGTCAAACATGCTGTTTTAGGGCTCATACACACTGTTTTTAGCTTCAAAACACAGTGTTTAACTTGAAAAACAAATCATCAAACAACTTGTTTGTAATGTAGAAGTTTATTCTAAATAATAAGAAAATGAGAAAAAGAGTGATGGTTAGTGTTGTCACAATCTTCAAACATACACTACGTTGCATCCTTTGTACATCGATGTTTCAGAAAATGAGTGACGGTTTGAGCAACTTTTTATAAATTTTTCTCAGAAAATTTTCACAGGGAATGTTGCACATATCAAGAGGATAGATAAAAATCCAAATATATTGATCAATTATTGGCTTGCGATATGTTATTTGTTTTTAAAAGCGAGGAGAAAATGGTGAGGAAATAAGAGATTTTTCGTAAATTTGCCATCACAATTGACAACATAGAAACGAACGATATGAAGAAAGCATTATTTTCGTGGGTTCTCACGGCGGTCTGCGGAGGACTGCTGGTGACGTCGTGCGGCGAAGACAAGAAGCGGGAGCAGGGCGCACAGCAGTACCGGACAATGGTAGTAACGAAGAAAGACATGACGCTCGAACGGCAGTACTCGGCACGACTGACGGGTAGGCAGATTGTCGAGATTCGTCCGCAGGTCAGCGGTTGCATCACTCGCATCTGCATCAACGAGGGCGAGAACGTGAAGAAGGGACAGGTGCTGTTCGTCATTGACCAGGTGCCGTTCATTGCGGCTCTGGAGGCAGCAGTAGCATCGCGGAAGAGTGCGGAGGCCCGACTGGCTACGGCTCGCATGAACTACGAGAACGAAATGCAACTGAAGGAGGGCCACGTGGTAAGCGACGTGTCGGTGAAAACCGTGCACAACGCCCTGCTGGAGGCCGAGGCAGCCATGGCGCAGGCCAAGGCACAGGAGGTGGCCGCCCGCAACAACCTGTCATATACGGAAGTGAAGAGTCCGGTGAACGGCGTGGCATCGATGATTCCCTGGCACGTGGGGTCGCTGGTGAACAGCAACATAGCGGAACCGCTGGTGACGGTGGCCGACGACTCAGAGATGTATGCTTACTTCAGCATCAACCAGCGTCAGGCCTACGACCTCACTAACCGTTACGGTTCTATCGCAGAGTTTATCAGCAAGTCGCCAACGGTAGGGTTACGCCTTATCAATGGCGAGGACTACGACCAGAAGGGACATATCAGCGCCATGAGTGGTACGGTGGATACCTCGACGGGTGCTATCTCGCTACGTGCTACGTTCCCCAACCCCACCAATCTGTTGCATAATGGCGGCTCGGCTACGGTGGTGGTGCCCATGGAGCATAAGAACTGCGTGGTCATTCCGCAGGAGGCTACCTACGAGTTGCAGAACCGCTCGTTCGTCTATCGCGTGGTAGATGGCAAGACGAAGGCTACAGCCGTCACGTTGTTCCCTCAGAACAACGGCAAGGAGTATATCGTGGAGAGCGGACTGCAGGTTGGCGACACGATCATTGCCGAGGGTGCCGGACTGCTGAAGGAAGGAATAGAGATTAGAGGGAAGAAGTAAGAGGGAAGAGGTATGAACGTAAGGACTTTTATTGACCGCCCGATATTATCTGGAGTCATCAGCGTGCTGATGGTGCTGGTCGGCATCATCGGACTGACTCGTCTGGCGCTGGAGCAGTTCCCTGAAATAGCACCACCTACGGTACGCATCATGGCAAGCTATACAGGCGCCAATGCCGAGACTGTACAGAAGAGCGTCATCGTGCCCCTGGAAGAGGCCATCAACGGCGTGGAAGGCATGATGTACATGACGTCGTCGGCATCGAACAACGGTACGGCCTCGATAGGTATCTTCTTCCGTCAGGGCACCGACCCGAACATGGCAATGGTGAACGTGCAGAACCGTGCCGCCACCGTGCAGGGCCGACTGCCCAGCGACGTGGTGAAGAGCGGTCTGACAGTACGCAAGCGCCAGACCAGCAACATCAAGCAGATAGCTGTCTATAGTCCGGACTCGACGTTTGACCGTTCATTCCTGGCTAACTATACGAAGATTAACATCGAACCTCGACTGAGCCGTATTCCTGGCGTAGGTGAGGTGAACGTGATGGGTGCCGACTACTCGATGCGCATCTGGCTGGACCCGCTGAAGATGGCACACTACGGACTGACACCTGCCGACGTGACCAACGTGCTGAACGAGCAGAACGTTGAGGTGGCTACGGGTACGCTGGGCGCTGAGAGTCAAAACACGTTCCAGTATGTGCTGAAGTATCGTGGACGCTACGAAGAAGAGCAGGAATATGAGAACCTCGTCATCCGCTCATTGCCCGACGGCGACGTGCTGCGCATTGGCGACATAGCCCGCGTGGAACTGGGTTCGCAGAACTATAACATCATTGGTGAGACAAACGGCAGTCCGGGCATCAACATCAGTATCAACCAGGTGGCAGGCTCGAACGCCAACGAAATCATCAAGCAGATAGATGCCGAGGTGGAGGACATTCGCCAATCGTTACCTCCAGGCATCGTGATAGAGGACCTGGAGTCGAAGAAGGACTTCCTCGACGCCTCCATCGCCTCGGTGGTGGAAACGCTCTTCGAGGCCCTCTTGCTGGTCATCCTCGTGGTGTGGCTGTTCCTGGGAAGCTGGCGAGCCACCATCATCCCCGCCATCGCCATCATCGTGTCATTGATAGCCACGCTGGCCGTCATCTACGCCATAGGCTTCTCGCTGAACATGCTGACGCTCTTTGCATTGGTTCTCGTTATCGGCACGGTGGTGGACGATGCCATCGTGGTGGTAGAGGCGGTGCAGGCGCGATTAGAAAGAAGTGAGAAGCTAGAGGTGAGAGGTGAGATTGTGAATGAGGCCATGCACAACATTACCTCGGCGCTCATCACCACCACGCTGGTGTTCATGGCGGTATTCGTGCCCGTCTGCTTCATTGGTGGCGTCACAGGAACGTTCTACACGCAGTTCGGACTGACGATGGCCATCGCCGTTGCCATCTCGCTGTTCAACGCCCTGACGCTCTCCCCTGCCCTGTCGGCCATTATCATGCGCGACTCGAAGCTGAACAAGTTCCAGGAACGTTTCAACGTAGGCTTTACGGCATTGGCAAGTCATTACAAAGGTGCTGTAACGGGATTCATCAACCGCAAGAAGCTGGCTGGTGCACTCGTCGTCGTGGCTATCGTGGTCCTTGGCTGGATGATGAAAACCACCAAGACGGGTCTGGTGCCCAACGAGGATATGGGTACCGTCTTCATCAACGTGCAGGCGGCACCAGGCAGCAGTCTGCAGGAGACCTACCACATATTAAAGGAAGTGGAGGAGCGCATCAAAGACCTGCCGCAGTTGCGCATCTATTCGCTCATTGCCGGTAACTCGAACAACTTCGAGCAGTCATCGTCGAACGGTAACTTCACGCTGAAGCTGAAGAAGTGGGACGAGCGCAAGGGCAAGGGCGACGACGACCAGAGCATCGTGCAGGAGATATACCGTCGCACCGCAGATATCGCCAACGCGAAGATTCAGGTGAACACGCAGAACATGTTGCCAGGTTTCGGACGCATCAACGGTTTCGAACTGCACGTGCAGGACAAGCACGGTGGCACCATTCAGGATTTGCTGGGTTATACGAACAAGTTGATTGCAGCCCTTGGCGAGCGCCCGGAGATTGGTCGCGCCTACACCAACTTCTCGCTGAAATATCCGCAATACCGCGTAGAGGTGGATGCCGCCCTCTGTAAGCGTCGCGGCGTGTCGCCCAGCGATGTGTTGTCAGCCCTCAGCGGCTATGTAGGTGGTCTCTACGCCTCGAACTTCGTGCGCTTCACCAAGCTCTACCGCGTCATGGTACAGGCCTCGCCGGAGTACCGTCTGGACACAGAGTCGCTGAACAATATCTTCGTGCGCAACTCGTCAGGCGAGATGTCGCCCATCGGACAATACCTGACTCTGACGCGCGTCTATGGTTCTGAGACGCTGTCGCGCTTCAACCTCTTCCCATCGATACAGGTGGGTGGTACAGCCGCCGAGGGTTACAGCTCTGGACAGGCCATCGACGCCATTCGCGAGGTGGCTGCTGAGGTGTTGCCAGAAGGCTACGGCTATGAGTTTGGCGGTATGACGCGTGAGGAGGCTTCGTCGCAGAACACCACGGCGCTGGTCTTCGTGCTCTGCATCGTGTTCATCTACCTGATTCTCTGTGCGCTCTACGAAAGCATGTTCATCCCGATGGCGGTCATTCTCAGCGTGCCCTTCGGACTGGCAGGATCGTTCCTCTTTGCGTGGATGTGGGGACTGGAGAACAATATCTACATGCAGACGGGATTGATCATGCTGATTGGCCTGCTGTCGAAGACGGCCATCCTGCTAACGGAATACGCCTCGACGCGTCGCCGTCAGGGTATGGGCATCATCGAGGCTGCCCTTGATGCTGCGGCCGTACGTCTGCGCCCCATCCTGATGACATCGCTGACGATGGTCTTCGGACTCTTGCCGTTAGCCCTGGCCACAGGCGTAGGTGCCAACGGTAACCACTCGCTGGGCGTAGGAACCATAGGCGGTATGGTCATCGGAACCATCGCCCTGCTGTTCATCGTCCCCATCCTCTTCGTCATCTTCCAGACGATAGAGGAACGAGTCATGCATAAGAAATAGTTAGAACTGCAGCAACTGGCAAATCTCTTCCAGATACTTGCGGTCTATGTCGTCGAAGGTGGCCAGCCGTTCGCTGTCAATATCGAGAACGGCAGTCACCTGCCCTGCTGCGTTGAAGACAGGCACCACGATTTCCGAGCGTGAGGCACTACTGCAGGCAATATGTCCTGGAAACTGCTCCACGTCAGGCACCACGATGGTTTCGGCCCGTTGCCATGCGGTACCACAGACACCACGTCCGTAAGGAATGTGCATACAGGCCACAGGCCCTTGGAACGGTCCTAACACTAATTCTCTGACCTCGTGGTCAGAGTGTGGCACGCAATCATTGCCTACCACACGATAGAATCCCGTCCACCAGAACTTCATCTCTAAATGAATGGCAGCCGCGACGTTACTCATCACGGCCACCATATCTGTCTCGCCCTCAATCAGAGACTTAATCTGACTGACGAGCATCTTGTATTGTTCTTCTTTCATGTTACTTGAGGGTGAGCACAACAATAGACTTGGCAGGAATCGTCATTGTCAGCTCGTTCTGCTTCAGTTTAGCATCCTTGTACACCTTAGGTGCCACCACGTCGGGATGGTTAAAGTCGTTAAAGTCAGATACTTTTTTCGAAGTCAGGATGCGGCCAGAAACGGTCTTAGCCTTATAGCCATCGATGGCAAACTGGATAGTCTGAGACTTGTCAAGACTAACGTTAGTGACAGCCAGCACAAGACTGCCATCCTGCGTCTTAGCAGCAGAAGCCGACAGCATGGGGCAAGGACGATAACCTGCATCCTTGGCACCTTCCTTCTCCTTGAAATAGGCTTTGCTTACAGCTATCGTCTCACTCTCCAGGTCAACAGGCAGGTAGGTTGCCTCCTGGAACGGGGTGTACATCTCAAAGACGTGGTAGGTGGGTGTGAGCACCATGTGACCTGTACCCTCCTGGTCGGTAAGAATCATGGACTGTAGCACGTTGACAATCTGTGCGATGTTGGCCATCTTGACGCGGTCGGTGTATTTATGGAACACGTTGAGCGACAAGGAGGCTACAAAGGCGTCGCGCAGGGCATTCTGCTGATAGAGGTGACCGCTGATGGTACCTGGTTCCTCATCCCACCAAGTGCCCCACTCGTCCACGAGCAAGCCTATCTTGTTGTCGGGGTCTTTCTCGTCCATGATGGCCTTGTGTTTCTTGATGACTTCCTCAATCTCCAGACACTTGCCCAGCGCCCAGTAATACTGGTCGTCGTTGAAATTGGTGGCAGAACCCTTTGGTCCGTCCCAGCCTGAGCAGGTATAGTAGTGCAGAGAGATGCCCTGCATCTGTGTGCCGATATTCTTCATCAGTACCTCAGTCCACTCATAGTCGTAGTCAGAGGCACCAGAGGCAATGCGATAGAGCTTGTTGCCCGTATAGTCGCGCAGATAGGTATTGAACTTGCGGTACTCGTTGGAATAGTAGTCTGGACGCATGTTACCGCCACAGCCCCACGCCTCATTACCGATGCCGAAGTACTTCACCTTCCAGGCCTTGTCGCGACCGTTCTGACGACGTAGGCGAGCCATAGGCGTATCACCATCCGAGGTCATATACTCCACCCATTGGGCCATCTCCTTGACAGTACCAGAACCGACATTTCCGCTGATATAGGGCTCACAACCCAACATCTCGCAGAGGTTCAGAAACTCATGGGTGCCAAAAGAGTTGTCCTCGATAGTACCTCCCCAGTTGTTGTTGCGCAACGAAGGACGATCCTTCTTGGGACCAATGCCGTCCATCCAATGATAGTCGTCGGCGAAGCATCCGCCAGGCCAACGGAGTACGGGAACTTTCAAGGCTTTCAAGGCCTCGAAGACGTCCTTACGATAGCCGTTGATATTGGGAATCTGGGAGTTCTCACCTACCCAAAGACCACCATAGATACACGAGCCGAGATGCTCAGAGAACTGTCCGTAGATTTCACGATTGATTTTGGCACCAGCCTTGTCGGCATGAATGGTAGCCTTCACGGCGTCAGCAGCTATTGCCTGTGAGGCAAAGGCTAATGCGATTGTTGCGGTAAGAAATAGTCTTTTCATTATAATTATTGGAATTTAGTTTATAGAGTTAACGTACAGTCATGTGGAAACAGCCCTGCTTGACCTCATACTTGATGAAAGCACGGTCCTGCTTGCGGATGTCGCGAAGTACCTCGGAGAGTACCCACTTCAGCGTGTCGTTGCGTACCTCCTGATCAAGAGCGTGGTAACGGTTGTAGCAGATATCGAAGGTAGTGCCGTAGAGATGGCACGAGTTGTCCGTAGCATTGCCGTTGTGGCGCTGCAGACGGGCCACGTCTTCCTTGGTGCGCAGGACGCTGGTGACGATGAGCTGGTTCAGGGGCACACCTTTCATATAAAGACTGTCGTAGAACGCCTGGCCAATGTCCTGCAACAGCAGGGCAGCACGCGGCACGAGGTAAGGAATGGAACTGTTGAGCTTATCGACATGATAGTAGGGACTCTCGCCAACATACACCAGTTCCTTCTTGCGGGCTTCGGCATCCTCACGGTTCTTGACAGGCTTGACACCCCACTTGTTAGCTGCCACTATCTGCACGCTCTGACTGTCAGGGAAGGCCGCCTTGTAGTTGGGAACAGAGAGAATGCGGTGGTGCTTTTTGGAATTGAGGAGTGAGAAGCTAGAGGTGAGAGGAGTGACCTGTTCAACCATATCACTACCCTCCTCTGCCGGATGCACAAAGGGCTTGATAGCGGCCAGCACAGCCACTACGATGGCAAAGCCCAGCAAGTACTGTTGTTTGAGGGGCAACGCCAATAGTTTTGCAATTACTTTATCTATTAGTTTTTTCATACCATTCAGTTAATAATCCACGCGGGATTCCGCGCTTGACAGCAGCATCGAGCACACGACGCGCCTCTTTACGACGCTCCAAGACCAGCAACAAATCGACATGCGACACCACATAGGTCGGGTCACGGGGAGCCAACTTCTCTGCACGTTCCCAATCGTAGAGCGCCACCTCGTCCTGTTTCATCTGACGCTCCAAATTGGCACGGGCAGCATAGGCTACAGCCGAGTCGGCATGCTGTTGAATCAGCTGGTTGAGATTATCCAATGCATCTTGTTTGCGTCCCAACTGTTGCAATACGACCGCCAGCGACAGACGCGCCTCGAAATGCGTAGGAACAATGGCCAGCAAGTCGGTGAGGTCGTTGCGCGACAGGTCGAAACGTCGCAGATGGGTGTTCGCATAAGCACGGTAGAACAAAGCCGCAGGATTGTGGGGTTCTTTCTGCAGCACAAGGGCATACTCATCAACGGCATACTGCCATTGCTTCAGTTGCAGGTTGGCATTAGCCTTGCGCAGGTGCAGTTCTGTGGACCACGCTGACTCTGCTATCTGCTTGTTAATAGCCGTGAGGCTGTCGCGCCAGTTCTCCTGAGCCTTTATTGTAAGTTGCGACTGAGTCGCAACCAACAATAAAGCTAAAACTAAGCCTTGTCGATATACTCTACAATCCATTGACCCACTTCTTTTGTTCCATACTTTGCACCACCTTCGATTTGGATTTCAGGAGTGCGCACGTTGGCATCCAGCGAGGCATTGACAGCCTCACGAATCAAAGCACCCTCACGCTCCAGTCCAAAATGCTCCAGCAGCATAGCGGCAGAGAGAATCTGCGCCAATGGATTGGCGAGGTTCTGACCAGCGGCCTGCGGCCATGAGCCGTGAACGGGTTCGAAGAGTGGTGTATGCTCACCCAGCGACGACGAGGGTTGCAGTCCCATAGAACCAGTAATGCATGAGGTCTCGTCAGTCACGTCGAAGAAGCGAGGCTCCGTGAGCACGCGCATCGAGGCGTTGTCGATGAACATATAGTCGGTCGTAACCTCCGGATACTGGGATTCCATTTCCTTAGCTATCTGGCGCCACAGACGACTGGAAGCCAATACGTTAGCCTTATCAACAACGGTAAGATGCTTATGACGCGTCATCGCCATCTCGAAAGCCACTTTCAGAATGCGCTCAATCTCCGGACGCGTATAGACATTGGTGTCAAAGGCCTTGTCGTTATCCTGGTATTTCTCACCAAAATACATGCCTCCCGTCAGTTCGCGAATCACCACGAAGTCGGCACCACGCAACAGTTCCTCTTTCAGCGGCGACTTGTGGAGCAGACAGTCGAAGGTGGCTACAGGACGAATATTAGCAAAGAGTCCCAATTTCTTACGCATAGCCAACAAGCCCGTTTCAGGGCGCATCTTCAACGTAGGATTGTTGTCGTATTTCAGGTCACCAACAGCAGCAAAGAGTACTGCATCAGCACGCATACAGACATCGTGGGTACTATCAGGATAGGCATCGCCACAAGCATCAATGGCACAGGCGCCAACTAATGCTTCCTCATACTCAAACTCGTGACCACACTTCTTGGCAATAGCGTCGAGCACCGCCACACCTTGTTTCATAATTTCCGGACCTATTCCGTCGCCCGAAAGTATTGCAATCTTCAGTTTCATATAATCTTATTGTTTTGTTATGTCGTTTTCAATGATGTTCAACATCTTGAATGTTGCCTTAATAGCAGCTTCCGTCTGGTCGGCATCGAGGCCTCGCGTACGAAGCAAGCCGTCCTTATAATGCCATGAGATGACCGTCTGTACCAAGGCATCGGTACGACCACCAGGAGGAATCGTCACCTGATAATTGGCAAGGAAGGGGAATGTACGGTCGAGATACTTCTTATAGATGTAGCGCAAGGTCTTGACGAAGGCGTCGAACTGACCATCGCCCACAGCACTTCCTTCGTATTGTTGTCCGTTGATTTCCACCTTGACATTCGCACCTGGACGCAAACCGTAAGCCGTTGACACAACGTAACTTATCAGCTTAACCTTGTCCTCAGAGCCATCGTGTTTCAAGACGTCGCTGACAATATAGGGCAGGTCGTCCAGCGTCACTATCTCCTTCTTGTCGCCCAACTCCGTAATACGCTCCGTCACACGACGCGTCTGTTCAGGAGTCAGCTCAAGTCCCAGTTCCTCAAGGTTCTTGGCAATATTGGCCTTACCAGAGTTCTTGCCCAAGGCATACTCACGCTTACGACCAAAACGCTCAGGTATAAGTTCATTATAGTAAAGCTTGTCCTTCGTGTCGCCATCAGCATGGACACCAGCCACCTGTGTAAACACATGCTCACCCACGATAGGCTGATTGGGGGCTACCGTAATACCGCTGAAGCTTTCGACCATGCGCGAAATGTCGTTGAGCTGATTCTCGTTGATGTGCGTCTTGGCGTGAAACTGGTCCTTCAGAATAGCCTGCACAGAGGCTAGCGGTGCATTACCACAACGCTCACCCAGACCATTTACCGTGACGTGCAGACCCTTAGCACCACTCAGCACAGCGGCCAGCGAATTAGACACCGCCAAGTCGTAGTCGTTGTGGGCGTGGAAGTCGAAATGCACTTCAGGATAGCGCTTTATCATCTTGCGGAAATACTCTACGACCTGCAAGGGATTCATCACGCCCAGCGTGTCAGGCAGCATGAAACGCTTAATAGAGGTGAGGGGTGAGGGGTGAGAGGTGAGTGCATCCATCAGCTGATAGACATACTCTGGCGAATCCTTCATACCGTTCGACCAGTCCTCTAAGTAGAGATTGACGCTGATGCCTTTACTAGCAGCATATTCCATCTCTCTCTTGATGTCGCTGATGTGCTCCTCAGGCGTCTTGTGTAACTGGTGCGTGCAATGCTTCAGCGAGCCCTTTGCTAACAGGTTGACAACCTTTCCGCCACACTCAGCAATCCAGTCTATCGACTTGCCACCATCTACGAAACCCAATACCTCGACACGATCCAACAAGCCATTTTTCTGGGCATAGGCGCATATCTTAGTCACAGCCTCACGCTCACCCTCCGAGACACGGGCCGAAGCAATCTCAATGCGGTCGACGTTGACATCGCTAAGCAATTTGCGAGCCATCACGAGTTTCTCGTGCGGCAAGAACGACACGCCATTGGTCTGCTCGCCATCGCGGAGTGTCGAGTCCATAATCTCCACCAGAGGAGCCAGACGCTTATAGTTGTTTACTTGTTGAGCTGTTCCCATCGTTCTATCTTATCTTTATTTGCCACGAGAAAATCGATATCGTCCAATCCATTCATCAGACAATGCTTCTTGTAGCCGTTAATGTCGAACTGCTCAGAACGGCCAGTAGCCTTGTTTGTCACCGTCTGGTTAGGCAGGTCAACCTCCACTTCTGCGTTAGGATTGTTTTGAATTGTCAAAAACAATTCAGACAAGAAGGCTTCTGAGACCACAACGGGCAACACGAAGTTGTTGAGTTCGTTGTTCTTGTGGATGTCCGCAAAGAACGACGAGATGACTACACGGAAACCATAGCCAGCAATTGCCCATGCAGCATGCTCACGACTGGAGCCGGAACCGAAGTTCTTACCCGCTACGAGGATGCAACCTTTATACTTGGGGTTGTTGAGGACAAAATTCTCAACGACACTACCGTCCTCCCTATAGCGCCAGTCGCGAAACAGGTTGTCGCCAAAGAACTTCTCCTCGCGGGTGGTAGCCTTAAGGAAACGGGCAGGGATAATCTGGTCGGTATCGACGTTCTCCAAAGGAAGGGGAACGCATGTGGATGTTATAACGTTGAATTTCTGTTTCATAGCAATGTTCTTGGATCGGTGATTACTCCTGTAACGGCAGCTGCAGCAGCAACGAGAGGTGAACAAAGAATGGTACGTGCACCTGGTCCTTGACGGCCTTCGAAGTTGCGGTTCGAGGTGGATACAGCATACTTGCCAGCAGGCACTTTGTCATCGTTCATAGCCAAGCAAGCGCTACAGCCGGGCTGGCGAATCTCGAAGCCTGCAGCCTCGAGCACTTTATCAAGGCCTTCCTCTTCTATCTGTTGACGGACTGCCCATGAACCTGGCACGAGCCAAGCCACTACATTATCCGCTTTCCTCCTACCCTTGACGATTGAAGCGAAGGCGCGGAAGTCCTCGATACGACCATTGGTGCAAGCACCCAGGAACACGTAGTCAATCTTCTTGCCCAGCAACTTCTCGCCAGCCTTGAAGCCCATATAGTGCAGGGCCTTATCGAAATTAGCATCGCCAGAAGCAGGAAGAGCCTCCGTAACGCCGATACCCATACCAGGATTCGTACCATACGTGATGCGTGGCTCAATATCCTTGGCATCGAATACCAGTTCCTTATCGAATACAGCATCGTCGCCACTCTTCAACGTTTTCCAATAAGCGACAGCCTTGTCCCAGTCTTCGCCCTTGGGAGCATACTCCCTACCTTTCAAATAATTAAAGGTCACCTCGTCAGGAGCGACGAAACCGCCACGGGCACCCATCTCGATAGACAGGTTGCAGAGCGTCAGACGGCCCTCCATCGACAGGTTCTTCACCACGTCGCCAGCATACTCCACGAAATAGCCCGTAGCACCACTCGTAGTCAGTTGTGCCATTAGGTAGAGGGCTACATCCTTTGCTGTTACACCTTTGCCCAACGTACCATTTATCGTGATGCGCATCGACTTGGGTTTCTGTTGTAGAATACATTGCGAAGCCATCACCATCTCCACCTCTGACGTGCCGATTCCGAAAGCGACAGCACCCATCGCGCCATGCGTAGAGGTGTGCGAGTCGCCACAAACAATGGTCATACCAGGCAGGCTCAGTCCCTTCTCAGGACCAACAACGTGGATAATACCATTATTCTTATCCATCATACCATAATGCGTCAGTCCGAAGTCTTTGGCATTCTGCGCCAGCGTGCTGACCTGCTTGGCAGAAATGGGGTCTTCGATGGGTTTATCCTGATCGTGTGTAGGTGTGTTGTGGTCGGGCATACAGAAAATCTGATCCGGACGAAAACACTTCAGCCCACGAGCTCGCATACCGTCAAACGCCTGCGGAGAAGTCACCTCATGACAATAGAGGCGGTCTATATAAAGCTGGGTGGGACCATCGTCTACGACCTGTACGACGTGCTTGTCCCATATTTTGTCGAAAAGTGTGTTCATTCGTCTTTCTGCTTAAATTTGTTGATACAGTCGATATACGCCTCTACGCTGGCGGTAACGATATCGGTATTGGCACCAAAGCCATAATAGAGACTGCCATCGTACTCTACCTGCATATGTACCTTACCGACATCGTCGGAACCTTTGGAGATAGCCTGAATGGTAAACTCCTTCAGCGTCATCTGCTTCATGATAATCTTCTTCAGCGCCTTGATGGCAGCATCGACAGGACCATTGCCAGAGGCTGCAGCTTCAAACTTCTGACCACTAATATCGAGTCCGATAGAGGCCACACTCTTCACACCCTTACCCGTAGTAACCTGCAGGAAATCAAGGCGAACAGCATGGGTGTCTGCCGTATCTGCGCCTGCCAACATCAGGGCATCGGCATCGCTAACCTCCTTCTTCTGGTCAGCCAACACGAGGAACTTCTCATAGATCTTATCGAGTTTCTCCTCTGACAGGTCAACACCATTCACGTGCAGACGATGTTTCAAAGCTGCACGACCAGAGCGGGCTGTCAGAACGATACTGTTATCGTCGATCCCCACATCCTTCGGGTCCATAATCTCATAAGTATGCACATTCTTCAAGACGCCATCCTGATGAATGCCAGAGGAATGTGCAAAGGCATTACGTCCCACGATGGCCTTATTGGGCTGGATAGGCATATTCATCAAGCTCGACACCATACGACTGGTGGGATAGATCTTGGTGGTATTGATATTGGTCTCAATGCCCAGCGACTTATGACATTTCAAAATCATCGCTATCTCTTCAAGCGACGTATTACCTGCACGCTCACCAATACCGTTGATGGTGACCTCCACCTGACGAGCACCAGCCATCACACCATTGAAAGTGTTGGCGGTTGCCATTCCCAAGTCGTTATGACAATGGGTAGAGATGATGGCATTATCGATATTGTCGACATGCTCTTTCAGGTATTTGATTTTCTCAAAGTACTCCTGTGGTAAGCAATAGCCCGTAGTATCGGGGATATTGACAACAGTAGCACCTGCCTTGATGACAGCCTCAACGACACGTGCCAAATACTCATTATCCGTACGACCAGCATCCTCACAGTAGAACTCCACATCGTCCACAAAACGCTTGGCATACTTCGTAGCAGCTACGGCACGCTCCAGAATCTCTTCACGGGTGGAGTTGAACTTAAAACGGATGTGTTCGTCGCTGGTGCCAATACCCGTATGGATACGCTTGTGTTTGGCATACTTTAAGGCATCGAAAGCTACTTCGATATCACGCTCCACAGCACGAGTCAGCGCACAAATAGTGGGCCACGTAACGGCCTTGGAAATCTCAATCACGGAATTGAAGTCACCTGGGGAACTGATAGGGAATCCCGCTTCAATCACATCGACGCCTAACTGCTCGAGCGCCTTGGCTACCTGAATCTTCTCAACAGTATTCAACTGACAGCCAGGAACTTGCTCGCCGTCACGAAGTGTTGTGTCGAAAATGTACAATCTGTCACTCATCTCTCTATTTTTTCGTTATTACGTTATGTCGTTATCACGAAGAAAACAAAAAAGCCTCTCTACACCCGGAAGTGAGAAAGGCTCTGTATTGTACTGTCTTATACCTTATTTATATACATACCCTATCACTTCCGGCTACCTTACGCAGTCGAATAATAATAATGGCGTTAATCAGATTAAGACTTTTCATCGTTCTATTTTATTAATCGGCTGCAAAGATACACTTTTTTCGCCGACTACACAAACAATTCGCAACTTTTTTGCATCAATTTATAACATTTTGCCACTTTTTGTACTATAATCCTCTTGCACGGAGAATGGCAGAAGCATCAGGCTGCTGCATTCCTGTGAAGTCAGCGAACATCTGCATCAGGTCGCCCGTATTGCCACGACTCAGAATCTTATCACGCATAGCCTGACCAGTTTCAGGCTTCAAAGCGCCCAACTTAGCAAACGTATCAGCTACGTTGACTGCTAAGACCTCCGTCCACAAATAGCTGTAGTAACCAGCGGCATAGCCCCCACCCCATACGTGGTTGAAGTAGCTAGTCATATAGCGAGGCGGAATCTGTGCATCGAGAATGCCATACTGCTGCAAGGCCTTAGCTTCAAAAGCCGCACACTGGTCAGCTGTGGGAACATCCTTCGAGGCCAGCATGTGCCAAGCCATATCAAGTGAAGAAGCTGCGAGGTTCTCACCCAATGCATAAGCAGACTGGAAGTTGATGCTCTTCAACATGCGCTCTTTCAACTCAGCAGGCATGGGCTCGTTGGTCTCGTAGTGGCGTGCATAGTGGTCGAACACCTCAGGAATAGAGGCAAACGACTCGTTAAACTGCGAAGGCATCTCCACAAAGTCGCGAGCCACGTTGGTACCCGCCAGCGTCTTGTATTCACAGTTAGAAAGCATGCCGTGCAAGGCGTGACCAAACTCATGGAACATCGTCGTCACCTCGTCCCATGTAATCAGCGAAGGTTTACCCTCAGGAGCCTTAGCGTTATTACATACATTAAATATAATAGCCTTCTGATTCCAATGACGGTTCTGCTCAGCAAAGGCATCCATCCACGCACCACCACGCTTTGAAGCACGACGGTAATAGTCGCCATATAACAACGCCATCGACTGACCATCCTTATCGAAAACTTCGAAGACGCGCATGTCGGGATGATAGGTAGGAATATCCTTACGCTCCTTGAACGTCAGACCATAAACACGATTGGCTGCATAGAAGACACCATTGAGCAACACGCTATCAACGTTGAAATATGGCTTCACCTCATCGTCAGAGATGTCAAGCATAGCTTTCTTCATCTTAGCGGAATAGTAGAAGCGGTCATAGGGTTCGAGTTTGAAATCCTTACCCTCCGTCTTCTGTGCAAATGCCTCAATAGCCTTTGTCTCAGCATCTGCTTTCGACTTATAGGCTGCAACCAGATTCTTCAAGAAGTTATTGACATTATCCGTGGTCTTGGCCATCGTATTGTCGAGAGAATAGGCTGCATAACATGGATAGCCCATCAATTCGGCCTGCTCAGCACGCAGCTTAGCCATCTCGCTGACAATGGGGAACGTATTATACTTTGGATTAGTACCGTCGGCACGATGGATGCTGGCCTCATAGACCTTCTTGCGCAACTCACGATTGTCGAGACTGGCAAGGGGAGCCTGCTGCGTAGTATTCATGATGACGATAGCATAAGGTGCCTTGCCACCACGACTCTCAGCATCCTTCTGGCATTGGGCAATATCTGCTTCGCTGAATCCTGCGAGGTCTTCTTTCTTGTCCACCCACACGATAGCATCGTTAGTAGCAGCCTGCAAGAGGTCACCCCACTGCTGCTGCAGGTCGCTGATGCGCAAGTTAATCTCCTTCATGCGCGCCATCTTCTCGTCTGACAAAAGGGCACCCTTACGCACGAACTCCTTATAGATTTCCTCCAACAGTTTCTGGTCTTCGCCCGTTAACGTGTCGTGCTGCTTATCATACACCTGCTTAATGCGTTCAAACAACGACTTGTTGAACGAAATCTCATTCTGCAGGTCGGTAAGCATGGGCTGCACCTTCTTCTCAATCTCGCTAAGTTCATCAGACTTGTCTGCCTCCGTCAATGCGAAGAATACTGTAGAGACACGTGTCAAGAGACGATTGCTGTCTTCGAAGGGCAGGATGGTATTCTCGAACGTTGCTGAGTCCTTACAATCAACGATAGCCTGGATATTATCACGCGTCTGCTGAATAGCAGCCTCAAAGGCAGGCAGATAGTCGGACGTCTGAATCTTGCTGAAATCAGGCGCACCAAAGGGTAAAGAACTCTCTGCCAGCAGAGGATTCTCGCGAGAACTCTGCTGGCAGGCATTTAGTGATAGCATCATTACGGATGTCATTCCGATAGCTAAGATAGTCTTTGTGTTCATATTATTTAAGTATTACTGATGCTGGTCGCGCAGCAAATCGTTTACAGTCTTAACTGGATTGAATGTGCCCAGAGGTACTTCAACAAAGACGGTAGACCAGTTGCTCATAGCACCATTCCACAAGCCAGGAAGCTCCAATGCCTGTAACTCCTTACCGTTCTTTGACTTCTGTGAAATGAAACCGGTGGTCGGATCAACAAACTTAGGCAGATCAAAAGCATTGCCCTTGTAGTCCTTGACAGCACAGACAAGATCAACGGGGTTGAAGTGAGTACCCTTCGTGAACATCTCCATATATTCCTTGTTCGACTTATCAATCTGACTGGACTCCAGAATCTGCAAGCTAACAGTACCATCCTGATTATAAGTCAGGAACGGGCCACCACCAGGCTCACCGACATTCTTCACCACGCCACAGACGCGCATTGGGCGATTCAGCTTTTCACGCAAGTAAGCAGCATCCACCTTCTTGCCCTTTGGATCGGTGCAGAGGTTCTTCTCAACAAACTGTGCAATCTCAGTAAGCTGAGCATCGTTAACTCCTGCATCCAACAGACGCAGATATTCGAAAGCCTTCTGCTGCAATTCTACCAGTACACCAGCAATAATCTGCTTCCAGATAACTGTTTCAGACTTCAGACGGTCAGGCACGACATTATCGATATTCTTCACAAAGATAACATCTGCTTCAATCTCATTAAGGTTCTCTATCAAGGCGCCATGACCACCGGGACGGAACAACAGCGAACCATCTGAGTTACGGAACGGTGTTCCATCAGGATTAGCAGCAACTGTATCTGTGCTGGGTTTCTGCTCAGAGAAACTGATATCATAATGGATGCCAAACTTCTGAGCATACAGGTCGGCCTTCTGGGCAACCTTCTGCTTGAAAAGTTCCATGTGCTCGTGAGATACGGTAAAATGTACATAAGCCTCACCATTGGAAGCAGCATACAAGGCACCCTCTACCAAGTGTTCCTCCATCGGAGTACGTGGTCCTTCAGTATAGTTATGGAACAGAAGCAGACCTTTTGGTAACTGACCATAGTTCAGTCCCTCAGCCTTCAACATGTTAGCAGCAACAGCCTTATAGTTACCCTCAGCTATCAGCGCCCTTATACCTTTACCATTATTCTTCTGGCAGACGGCATCAAGCTCAGCATAGAAGGCAAATTTATCAATATTATCGAAATACTTCTTCTCGAAATCAGTAGTCGGCACATCATAGTCGGCATCGACAAAGGCGAACATATCCTTGAACATGCGGCTTGCAGCACCTGAAGCAGGTACAAACTTCACCACTTTCTTGCCCTCTGCCTTATACTTCTGCCAAGCATCAACGAAGTGCTTGCGCTCAGCATCATTGGGGGCAACAATGCCGCGACCGATAGCTGCGGCGGCCTCTAACTTTAGAAACGGAAAACCAGTCTTAAACTGTCCGAGTTGGGTCTCAATCTGCTGCTCAGCGATTCCTTTCTGAGCCAGCTGTTTCAGGTCTTGTTGTGTCAGCATAATATTCGTAGTATTTTAAGTTATTGTTAATCTAATTCTTCATAAACAGAATTGTTCGACTTATATTCAGGCACTATCTCCTTCATTTTCTTGACAGTAGCCATATTATCATAGTTCTTCGATATCTCAATGAGCTTGTCGATATCCTTGGAAACTTTCGAATACTCGTAATTGCGAACTTCTGCAATACGAATCTTTTCATGGAACGTAGGTTTAGTTCCTTCTTTATCGTTGAGAACCTCCTCATATAGCTTTTCACCAGGACGCAGACCAGTATACTTAATCTCTACATTCTTGGCACCACTCAACTTAATCATACGCTTGGCAAGGTCGGCTATACGCACGGGCTTACCCATATCGAAGACGAAAATTTCGCCACCATTACCCTTTGTACCAGCCTCCAACACCAATTTACAAGCTTCTGGAATAAGCATGAAATAACGAACGATATGCTCGTCAGTAACTGTTACAGGGCCACCATTGCGAATCTGCTCTTTAAAGAGAGGAATAACTGAACCGTTAGAACCGAGAACATTACCAAAACGGGTGGTAACAAACTGTGTCTGACAGGTCTTTCCCAATGCCTGAACATAAATCTCACAGATACGCTTAGAACAACCCATGACGTTCGTAGGATTTACAGCCTTGTCAGTAGATACCATCACGAACTTCTTCACGCCATATTTCACACTAAGGTCAGCGATTACCTTCGTACCATAGATATTATTCTGCACAGCCTCCGATGGATTTCCTTCCATCATAGGAACGTGCTTATAGGCTGCTGCATGGAAGACATAGTCAGGACGGAACTCCTTGAAGATACTTTCCATACGATCCTTCTTACAGATAGAGGTTACAACAACCTCTGACTTGACCTTCGGGAAACGCTTCTGCATCATCAACAGCAAATCGTGGTCAGGCGTCTCTGCCTGGTCAATCAGCATCATAGCCTCTGGCTGGTATGCTGCTATCTGACGGACCATCTCAGAACCGATACTACCAGCAGCACCCGTAATCATAATTCGTCGGCCATTCAACAATTCACCAACTGATTTCATGTCGACACGGATTTCATCACGAGGCAATAGGTCTTCTACGCTGACCTCCTTCAAGTGCAAATCATTGTCAAAGTGTTCATCCTTCAGCTCACCATCCTTAACACTAACCTCCTTTGCTGACTCCGACATAAAAATCTTTACGCCAGCACCCAGAATCTGGTCTTGCAATTGTTGGTCGTTACGGAAATCATTCGCACGTTGGGGGGCAATCAATACTGCCTCTATACGCAAACGCTTAATAATCTGCGAAATATCGTCCTTCGCATTATACACATGAAGGCCCATCACCCTGCTGTGACTGTTAAAATTACCGTCTGCAGCTATAAATCCTTTCACATTGAAGTGCGCAGGACTCTGGGAACGAATATTCTTAGCCAGACCAACTCCACCTTCCATCGCACCATATATCAACACACGAATGGCCCTAGCATCAAGTGTCGTCAACTCATACAATGTCTTTACCAACACTCTCAGTCCCCACATCATCAAGGTTGCAATAGAATACATCAGGATGATATGTCGGAACGAAAGATGATAGAAAATATCTACAGGATAATAGAGCACCATAAAGTGCATCAGGTAGGCAATAGCCAGCGAGGATAAATTGGCATAGAATACTCTCGTCAGGTCGACAAACGATGAGTAGCGAATAATACCCGAATAAGTATGAAACATACGTGCTCCAAAGAAACCTGGTATTGCATACATCACCAATGTTCTCAACAGCATCCATTCAGATATTGTTGTTGTGCGACGGAAGATAAAAATCCAATATGTAACAATGCCGGCCACTACCAGAATCAGGAAGTCCAACAACAAGATTCCCCAATAGGGTAAAGCATTTCTGCTGAAATACCAGCTTAAGATTCTATTTATAGGTTTTATCATAGTACCTTACCAATTCTCTATATCCAATAATTTGCTGCAAATTTACAAAGAATTCTTGCATCTACAAAATATTTATCCATTTATTTTACGGAATGATGCAAAGATTTGACAAAGAATCAAGAACATACTTCGTTCATGGACACATCATTGTCCTCTATTGGCACTTCTGCTACACGCTGGAAGGGGAAACAAACACCTATCAACAGGGGTGAAACGTGAGAGGTGAGAGGTAAAAAATGGGCAGTAAGGAAACGATCATAATAGCCACGACCACGTCCTAATCGGTGACCAGCAGCATCGAATGCCATACCTGGAACAAGTACCACATCTATATTATCGTAGTCTGTATACAATTCACCAACAGGTTCCAGAATATGGAACGCTCCTTCAACCAAATCTTCCTGCGAGGTATAGCGTCGCAATTCCATCGTCTCATCACCCGTTACCTTGGGCAAAACAAGGGTCTTACCCTGTTCTACCAACCAATGGATAAGCAGACGGATATCCACCTCGTCAGTCAGAGGCCAGTATGCCATTATCACACGACTGTCAGCTAATCGTTTCTTCAACAGCTCTACAACATTTTCTGACATCCCCGACAATTGTTCCAGATGCTGACGTTTAGCTTCACGCATCTGTTGGCGCAACACGGGTTTGGTAAGCGCCTGACGCGCAGAAAATTCACAACCACAATACTGCTGATTGTAGAATCCATATTCTTTCAGCAATTGGTTTCGACGTTCTTGCAAACCACCCTTCCGCCAGTTCTGTGCCCAGAAAGTGACACCGCCAACAGCCTGCTCAGCAGTATGACCAGCACGTTCTATCTGCTCCAAACTTTTCCAACGACTGGAGGCCAGTGTCGTAGCAAAATATTTGATATCGAGTTCTGCTGCTTTTCGCGCAGTAGCCATCAGTCGAATGGTAAAACACTGTTCACAACGTCGTCCACGTTCAGGCTCACCTTCCAGTCCACAGACACTCGTACGCCACGCTTCATGATTGTAGTCATCGTCTATCCATTCAATGCCCAACGAGGCCGCATGACGCTTACTCTCCTCTTTGCGTATCTCATACTCTTCACGAGGCCATATATTGGGATTATAATAGTAGATGGTTGGGCGCACACCATTCGCAATCAGCCATTCAACAATGGCTGACGAGCATGGAGCACAGCACGCATGCAACAACACACGATTACAATCCGCGGGCTTTCCAAATACGCTCTTTGGCATCGTTGATTTCCTGGAATTTCTTCTCAGCGGCCTTACGAATGTCCTCACCCAATGCAGCCACCTTATCAGGATGATGGTTCAGTGCCAAGTTACGGTATGCACGCTTCACCTCAGCATCCGTCGCATCAGGTGAGACACCCAACACCTTATAGGCTGATTCCAAATCGTCCTTACCCATACCCAGCATAGAATCAATCTCGTCAGCGGACATCTGCATCCACTGGGCACATTCCTTCATCGCCACGACCTCCGTAGCGTCCACATGCCCATCGGCCTTCGAAATCATAACGAGGAAGTTCAGCAACTGCAAACGCAGTGAATAGTCCATATTCATAGCTATCTGTCGACAGCAGTCGGCAACGGTATTCTTAAACTGGTGCTCTCCTACCCGCTTCTGTTCGTCGAATAGACGACGCAAAATCTCATCGCCCTGCTGACTGGCGACATCACCGAAATTCTGACGCAGCATGTTGCGCACCAGTTCCATCTCAGAGTGCATTACCTTGCCGTCTGCCTTGATGATATAGGAGGCAAGCACCAACATCGAAAACAGGAAACTGTTTCGTTGTCCTTGTGCAGCCCTCGCTTGATAGCCACTATAGCCATCAAAGGTTCCTTGTGTTTCAGGGCTATTCACCCCATCGAGCATATTGTCAAAATAATGCCCCAACACAATACCAGCTAGTGCTCCCAAGGGACCACCGCTCATGAATCCGAGGATACCTCCAATCCATTTTCCTAATGCCATCGTTCTATCGTTTGATTTCTATGTCGCGCTTTACGTTGGTTCGAATCTTCGTCAGATAACCCTTCATACCCTCGGCATCCTTCTGATCGATAATCTCCAAAAGCTCTTTCAGCTCGGTACGAATCTGTGCCACCTGGTCGTGTGTAAAGGGGTTAAAAAGTATTTCCTGCAACAGGTAGTCATCCTCATTCAACACTCCCTTTGCGATACGCATGTGGCGCTTGAAGGTGGTACCTGGTGCATCCTGATGCTTCATGACAGCAGCAAAGACAAAAGTGCTGACAAAGGGGATAGACAATGAGTAGGCTACCGTCTTATCGTGCTCCTCGAAAGTGTACTCATAGATGTTAAGTCCCAACTTCTGATAAAGGTCCTTGAAGAAGATACGTCCCATATAGTCACCCTCACTGATGATGATAGCATTCTCCTCAGAGAGCTGCTGAAGATTGGCAAACGTTGGTCCGAACATCGGGTGAGTAGACACATAGCGCATACCAGTCTGTTCATAGAACTCTTTCATATCCGTCTTCACTGAAGCGATATCACTAATGATACAGTCCTTAGGCAAGAAAGGCATCACCTCCTTGAATACAGGGATGGTATATTTCAGCGTAACAGCATTGATAAGTAGTTCGGGCTTGAACTCCTTAATCTCGTCGTAACTCGTGAAGCGCTGACAGTTGTAGGTAAAACGCATACGTTTGGCATCGCGCTCATAGACAGCTACCTCATGCTCAAAGCTCAGCAGGTCGATGAAGAAACTACCCATCTTTCCTGCTCCTAATACTAATATTCTCATTTGTTGACGATTTCTATCTGCTGACGGACACTCTCTTCGTGAATACTCTCAAAGACCTTGGCAACAAACTCAGCATCCATACCAGTCAATGTACCCTGTACACCACGCTTCTCCAGAATCTCATTGTAGCGGGAAGACTGCAAAACGGTCATATTGTGTTCCTTCTTGTAATTTCCTATCTCGCGACAGACAGCCATACGCTTCGACAGGATTTCCATCAACTGATTGTCAAGGTCGTCAATCTGCTTACGCAACTGCTGAATGCTCTCCGTAGTAACGTGTTCGTCACGGATAACCAGCAACGACAGGATGTAGTCAAGTACATCAGGTGTCACCTGCTGTTTGGCATCGCTCCAGGCCTTCTCCGGATCGCAATGGCTCTCCACTATCAGACCATCAAAGCCCAGGTCCATTGCCTGCTGACACAGGGGAGCAATCAACTCACGACGACCACCAATATGCGAGGGGTCACACATGATGGGCAACTCAGGAATGCGACGATGCAGCTCGATGGGAATCTGCCACATTGGAGCATTGCGATAGATTTTCTGCTCGTAGCTAGAGAAACCGCGATGAATAGCTCCCAGACGTTTGACACCAGCCTGATTCAGACGCTGCAAAGCGCCAATCCATAATTCCAAATCAGGATTCACAGGGTTCTTGACAAGCACAGGGACATCGACACCCCTCAAAGCATCTGCCAAGGACTGCATCGCAAATGGATTAGCAGTAGTACGTGCACCGATCCACAGGATATCTACGCCGTATTTCAGTGCCAGCTCTGCATGTTCCGGAGTTGCCACCTCGGTAGCTACCTGCATCTTGGTCTCCTCCTTCACCTGCTTCATCCAGACCAGTGCGGGTTCACCATGTCCTTCAAAACCACCTGGTTTGGTACGGGGCTTCCACACCCCCGCGCGGAAATTATGACAGCCTTTCAGTGCCAACTGGCGGGCAGTTTCCATCACTTGCTCCTCAGTCTCAGCACTGCAGGGACCTGCAATGACGAAGGGGCGTTCGTTGTCACTCGGTAAATTCAACGGTTGAAGTTCCAGTTCCATAATTATATTATATTATTTTATTTTACAATTTCACTATTTTACTTTTTTACTATTTTCTCGATGCGTTCGAGTGCTTGTTGTATTTTCTCTTCCTTGGCACAAAGTGAGATACGGATATAGCGCTCACCGTTGCTTCCAAAGATAAAGCCTGGGGTTATAAAGACTCGAGCCTCATGGAGTACACGTTCTGTCAAATCTTCTACGTTCTGGATGTTTGCAGGAATCTTACCCCATAGGAACATGCCCACCTGATTCTTGTCGTAGGTACAACCTAACACATCCATAATCTTCTCTGCCCACTGGCGACGACGGGCGTATGTCTCGATATTAAACTCACGATGCCAAGCCTCGTCATTCTTGTATGCCTCAGCTGCAGCCAGTTGGATGCCTCGGAACGTTCCGCTCTCAATATTCGACTGCACCTTCAAAATCCACTGAATAAACTGGGCATTCGAGGCACAGAGACCCACACGCCAACCAGGCATATTGTGACTCTTCGACATAGAATTGAACTCAATACAGCAGTCCTTGGCACCTGGAATCTGCAAGATGCTTAGGTGTTCCTCGTTGAGGATAAAACTATAGGGGTTATCGTTGACGACGACGATATCATGCTCCTTGGCAAAGCGCACCAGGCGCTCATAGGTTTCCATGCGGGCCCGTCCGCCAGTAGGCATATTGGGATAGTTGGTCCACATCAGCTTCACCTTCGATAGATCCATTTTCTCCAACTCGTCAAAGTCGGGTTGCCAGCCATTATCCTCACGCAAGTCGTAATTCACAATCTTCGCACCCAGTATCTTAGATAAAGAGGTATAGGTGGGATAGCCGGGATTAGGAACCAATACCTCATCGGCAGGATTGACGAACGCCAACGTGACGTGAAGAATACCCTCCTTCGAACCAATCAATGGCAACACCTCACTCTTGGCATCCAAATCAACATCATACCAGCGCTTGTAGAACTGAGTCATAGCCTCGCGCAACTCTGGTGTACCCTGCGTGGGTTGATAGCCGTGGGCATTGGGCTGCTTGGCCACTTCACACAGTTTGTTGATGGTCTGCTCAGATGGTGGCATATCCGGACTACCGATAGCAAGACTAATAATATCCTTGCCCTCAGCATTCATTTGAGCCACCTCCTTCAGTTTGCGACTGAAGTAGTACTCTTGTACGAGACTAAGTCTCTCTGCTGGTTCAATTTGTTTGTTTGCCATCTTTATATTCTCCTAAAATCTTGAAATCCTTGGTCAATGGAATAATTGCATCTATCGACTGACGGTATCGTGTCAGGTCGTCGTACATCACATCGACATAGAACAGGTATTCCCACTCTTTACCAATGATAGGCAACGACTGTATCTTGGTCAGGTTGATGTGATAGAACGACAAGATAGCCAATACATGTGCCAGCGAGCCTTGCTCGTGAGGCAGTGAGAACACCATGCTACTCTTGTTTGTCTCCGTCAATGGGCGCAACAGGTCTGCCTTATTGGGATTGCTGACCACCAGGAAACGGGTGAAGTTATGCTTGTTATCCTCGATGTGGTCCTCCAGCACCTTCAGGCCATAGAGCTTTGCAGCCTCCGCATGACAGATAGCTGCCCATCCCCTGTGCTGTCCCTCAGCAATCATCTTCGCTGAACCAGCGGTATCCTCAGCCTCCACATTCTTCATTTGCGGATGCTGGGCAAGGAACTGGCGACACTGCATCAGCGCCACAGGGTGTGAATGCACTTCGGTAATGGTATCCCAGTCATCCTCAGGCAGACAGCAGATGCTATGGGAAATATGCAGCTTATGTTCGCCAACAATAGTGGTACCGCTGTCGCGCAACAACTCGTAGTTGTGCAACAACGAACCTGCAATAGTGTTTTCAATAGCCAGCATACCTATGGCTGTCGGGTCTTGCTTCAGATTCCAGAAGACCTCCTCGAAGGTGTTGCAACAGATGAGTTGTATCTGCTCGTTCTCGAAATAGAGCTGGGTAGCAATGTCGTGAAACGACCCTACCAGTCCTTGTATTGCTATTCGTTTCATATATTCTTTAACTAGTCAAAATTCTTCTATCTTCTAGACAAAAACTCCGCTTTCACTTGTTTGTGAAGCGGAGCCTTATTTGTATTCTGTTCATGCTTTAATCTTACATACGACCTACCGCTTCACAATTGCTTGTAAAGTAAAAGTAATAGCCGTAGAAATAAGGATTAAACATGTTCATTGTCTCTATTTTATGTTTATCGACTGCAAAAATAAAACTTTTTCGTGAATCTGCCAAACATTTTGATAGAAAAATCACGCTTATGGCAAATATTTGTCACATTTTACTCGTCCATCTGGAACAATGGGTCTTCCGGCATTATCATGACAGGCTTTTGTTCGTAGTCCTTCAGCAACTTTTCGCTGACATATTTCTTATCGACCACCAGACGGAACATATATTCACGGAACCAGCGTGCCGTCATGATAAGACAACCTTGCTGTCCCCAACTGCCACCCCATGAGTTCTCTACTTTCCACTTCACGGGCTGTCCGTTGGCATCAAGGTCAACGGCTGTCAGCGTCATCGCATGTGTGGAACCACTGTCGAACGTTGAGATACGCTCAGCCTTCGTCATATTAAAAGAGGTGTTGAACAATGACGCATAGTCGAAATTCTCCAAGTCACAGTAGCCACGTTTTCTATCCAGCTGCTTGCCTACGTCATAGCTGCTATAGAGCTTGCGACCATCCTTTAGCGAGGCAATGGCCAGCTGTTCTATCTCTTCCATCGGCAGGTTCAGGTACTTCCAGTTATGTCCGTCATACACGTGGCGGTCATACTCTACCTCATAGGTTTTGTAATAGTCGCGACGCGGGTCGTTCATCACCATGATAAACGTGCCGTTAAGTTTACGACCTACTGTTTCCTCGTAGAACGACTGGGGGGTATACTTCTTAGCAGGTGTGATAGCCTTGCCGTCCTTGTTCTTGAAGGCATAGGTAAACTCTTTGATGGGCTCACCTAGTGTAATGGTCAGCATGTGGTAAATCTCACTGAGCATCTGCGTCTTGCGCTGTTCAATAGCTTTAGCCTTCTTGCCCTCTGCTACCATCTTGCGCAATTCCAAACCCTGCTCACGGAGTTTCGACTTAATGATGCTCGACATCTTTGAGGTATTATCAGCCGAATAGGTCTCAGGCTGTACGTCGGCAGGCACCAGACCGTATTTCTCTGCCAGGTCGGCAACACCACAGAACGTTCCACCATCGTTCAACGGATAGTGGAAGAAGAACTGTACGCGCTGGTCGTCAATAGGTTTGTTACTTGTATCGATAACGCCCTGCAGCATCAGGTTGGCTTTCTCCAACTGGTCCCAGAAGAACAGGTAGTCCTGTGAGAACAGCACACTCAGTGAATCAGTACGCTGGGCGAAATTGGCACGTAACACGTTCAAGCCACTGAACATCCAACAGCGACCACTCGATTTCTGGTCGGTAATCGACTGTTTCTTGGTCTCCACACTGAAATATGTGTCCAGCGCCCCAGCATTCTGACGGTTCTGTGCCAGATTGTCGATAGCGTTGGCGGCCAACGCATTGCGCAAGGCACGGTCCGAGGCTGTTGGCGTGTTCTGCTGTTCTATCTGTTGTAACATCTGTGGACTAATGCCACCCTGTTTCTGTTGTGCTGACAGGCTTAGGGCCGTCATCAGCGACAGACTAAAAAAAACTTTTCTCATCATTTATTTCTTCTTTTTGCTATTGTTCTTACTGGAAATATGGATGGTCTTCGTCACCTTCATCTTGTTCGTAGCATTCTTACCACCATTATAATACTTCCTGGCCTCAGGCAACCAGCCCTGAATCTGCTTGATACGCGTGGCATCACTGGGGTGTGTGCTCAACCACGACGTAGAGCCACCACCCGTAGCCTGCGACATGCGTTGCCAGAAGGCAACGGCAGCATCCGGATTATAACCTGCCATAGCGGCGAAGATGATACCCAGATAATCGGCCTCGCTCTCGTGGTCGCGCGAATACTTGGCACTGGCGCCCTTAGCACCCAGACCGAAGACTGTTCCAGCCACCTGTTGCATGCCACTGCTAGCTCCAGCACCAGCCATCAGAACACTCAGCGCCTGGGCTCCATACTGCTGTTTGATGGCTGTTGACATCTGCTCGGCAGAGTGTTTGGCAACAGCATGGGCAATCTCATGACCCAGTACGATGGCCAGCGAC
Source organism: uncultured Prevotellaceae bacterium (assembly GCA_900316265.1). GTDB lineage: Bacteria > Bacteroidota > Bacteroidia > Bacteroidales > Bacteroidaceae > Prevotella. Next base: position 79,420 of record ONCH01000007.1, read on the forward strand.
GTTTCATCTTGCGTAACAGGCAACAAGCCCTCATAGACCACAATCTTTCCACCAGGCATACAGAAAGCATTCACCGACGGGTCTTGCACCAGGTTGAACTCCCATTTATATTGGGCAACTTCATTGCCCAGGCCGTTGGTGTTGAAATACGAAACAACAGCATTGGCCAGATTCTGCCCCACCCGCTTGACCATAGCCGTATTAGCAGCATTCGTAGAGGGTTTGGCAGTCTTCATATATTCCTGATACTGCTGGTTCGACAGACTCAGCACCTGTTCGTCGGACACCATCAGCGTACGTTTTCTTCCTGAAATGGGCACTGTCGACGACGTACCGCATCCAACCAGAATGGCGGCCACCAGCGCCAACAGCACGATTCTTATCTGTTTCATCTTATCGCTTATCAATTAGTTTTCTCATTAAGAATTGTTTTCCAACCGCAAAAGTACCACTTTTTTCGCTTTCAACCAAATATTTTGCCATAAAACAAAGAAAGAGACATTACCATCACGGCAATGCCCCTTCTTTTCATAACATTAATACTACTAACTAACTATCTATCACATTTACTTCAGACCACGGTTGGTGAGCGTTGTGTTCAGCAGCATCACGTACTTGCGATACTGATCCTTGTTCAGGATGTAGTTCATGTAGGCCAAGTCCTTGTTGACAGCCTTCTCTACCATCTTTGTACGCTCTTCTTTACCATACTGTGCAGCGAACACCATCTCTGAAGAGAAAGTCTTGTGGACCTCAGCAACGCTCTCAATCTGATCCTGAGACAGGTTCAAGGTGCGTGCCAGCATCTTCATATTGACGGTCATGTTGTATGCCTCGGTAGTGTTCATACCTTCATTCTCTGCAAATGTCATTGTCATGCTCATAAGAGCAACCAGTGTCAATACAATCTTTTTCATTTTGTTACCCTTTCTTAATCTTTAATTTTTACCTTTAATGTTATCCTTATGTCTTGATTGACGATGCAAAGATACGGCGTTTTTTTATACGAAACAAGAAAAAAGCAAAATTGTTTGCGCACACAACAGTATTTTTGACACATGTCAACAAAACCCCACATTCATTGATTTGTATCAAATTTCATGCTATTTCTTTGGCAATTCCAGCATTTTGCATTACCTTTGCGCTCTGAAAGAAAAAGAATTATATATAATAAGGTATATGGACAACAAAACAAACAAGTACATTGCCGTCTCATACAAGCTGTATGTAGGCGCTGAAGACGACAGAGAACTCATCGAAGAGGCCACTACCGAGCGCCCCTTCTCATTCATCACCGGCTTTGGCTTTGCTCTCGACAAGTTCGAAGAGCAGATGGAAGCTACCGCTAAGGGTGAGGACTTCAAACTCACACTGAGCAAGGAGGAGGGTTATGGAGAGTATCACGATGAGCTGGTGCTCGACCTCGACCGCGAGATGTTCTGCATCAACGGACACTTCGACCACGAGCATATTTATCAGGATGCTATCGTGCCCCTGCAGAACGAGCAGGGCGAACGCTTCAATGGTCGCGTGATGGAAATCAGCGAGGACAAAGTGAAGATGGACCTCAACCACCCACTGGCAGGCGAGACACTCTATTTTGAGGGTACCGTACTAGAGAACCGTGAAGCCACGAAGGAAGAGATAGACCACATGATGAAGCACCTGACGGGTGGTTGTGGTGGTCACTGCGACAGTTGTGGAGGCGGTTGCGGACACGACGACTGCGGTTGCGGACACGACGACTGCGGTTGTGAACATGACCACGAGCATGAGCACCATCACGATGGCTGTGGCTGTGGCCATTGCCACTAATCCGGCCCATTAACCCCATTAGACCCATTTAGCCCATGAACACTACAGGAACCATTTTCCGCCTGACCACCTTTGGCGAGAGCCACGGTGAGGCCATTGGCGGTGTTGTCGACGGCATGCCAGCTGGCATCGACATTGATATCGACTTCATCCAACAGGAACTAAACCGTCGCCGCCCTGGTCAGAGCAATATCACGACGGCACGCAACGAGTCCGACCGTGTGGAACTGCTCAGCGGTGTCTTCGAGGGCAAATCCACGGGCTGTCCCATCGGCTTCATCGTGCGCAATGAGAATCAGCACTCCAGCGACTACGACAATATGCGCGAAGTATTCCGTCCCTCTCATGCAGACTTCACCTATACGCAGAAGTATGGCATACGCGACCATCGTGGTGGCGGACGTTCCTCAGCACGCATCACCATCAGCCGCTGTGTGGCAGGGGCTCTGGCCAAGCTCGTTCTGCGCCAGTTGGGCATCCAGATTACGGCATACACCTCGCAGGTTGGTGCTATCACTCTGGATGCTGACTATCACCGCTATGACCTCTCTCTGACAGAGACGAATGCCGTGCGCTGTCCAGACCAACAGAAGGCAGAAGAGATGATTCAGCTCATCCAGCAAGTAAAAGCTGAGGGCGACACCATCGGAGGCGTTATCACCTGTGTTGTCAAAGGTTGTCCCGTAGGACTCGGCGAGCCAGAGTTTGGAAAGCTGCACGCCAAACTGGGTGCGGCTATGCTGAGCATCAATGCCGTCAAGGGTTTCGAATATGGCGATGGCTTTGCAGCTGTCACCCAGCGTGGTTCTGAGCAGAACGACGTGTTCACAATTGGTCACGATTCCGCTGTGACCACAAGAACCAACCACAGTGGAGGCATTCAGGGCGGCATCTCCAACGGACAGGACATTTTCTTCCGTGTGGCTTTCAAACCCGTCGCTACCCTACTCCGCGAACAGGAAACGGTAGATATTCACGGAAAAGCCACTACACTCACCGCCCGCGGACGTCATGATGCATGTGTTTTGCCACGCGCCGTTCCTGTTGTCGAAGCAATGACGGCAATGACGATTTTGGACGCATATTTGGTCTATAAAACGGGAAAAATGGAAGATTTTCGCATCTAATTGCAAAAAAATCACAAAAAAAATTGCAGTTTAAAGAAATTATACTATCTTTGCAAAAGCTTATTAAGGATTTGTGAAAATCTGAAAAGCTTTAGTTAAGTCTAGTTTAGTTTTTGTGTTGGTTAAGGGCGACCGTTTGGTCGCCCTTAAATTATGCTATTCATCAAAAATATCTTCATCAAAACCGTTACTCCAGGCATCCGATAATTTCGTGGATATCCTTGCATCCGTGCTGGTCGAGCCAGTCGTTGATGCCGTCTCTCACCTTGATAGTAACAGCAGGATCGAGGAAATTGGCCGTACCTATCTCAATGGCCGTAGCACCAGCCATCAGGAACTCCAGTGCATCCTTAGCTGTGGAGATGCCTCCTAAGCCTACAACAGGTATTTTCACCGCCTTAGCGACCTGATAGACCATGCGCAGAGCCACAGGCTTCACACAGGGACCCGACAGCCCGCCCGTACCTATCGACAGCACCTTCTTGCGCTTCTCCACATCGATGGCCATACCCATCAGCGTATTGATGAGCGACACGGAGTCGGCCCCCTCAGCCTCTACCGCACGGGCTATCTCAGCGATATCCGTCACGTTGGGCGACAGCTTGACTATCAGCGTCTTATGATAAGCCTGACGTACAGCCTTCACCACGCTCGATGCACCTGCACACGTCACGCCAAAAGCCATACCGCCATCCTTTACGTTCGGACACGAGATGTTCAGTTCGATGGCAGGAATCTTCTCCAGTGCATCAATGCGTGCAGCACATTCGGCATAGTCCTCTGGCGACGAACCACTGACGTTCACAATCATGTTGGTATCGATATCCTTGATCTGCGGATAGATATGTTCACAGAAGTAGTCAACACCCTTGTTCTGCAGACCCACACAGTTCAACATACCACTGGCGGTCTCTGCCATACGCGGATAGTCGTTACCCTCACGAGGCTTCAGCGTCGTACCTTTTACGATAATGCCACCCAGACCAGCGAGGTCTATAAAATCCTCAAACTCAACACCATAGCCAAACGTACCACTGGCAGTCATTACTGGGTTCTTCAGACTCAGCGTGCCTATATTTACTTTTAAATCAGCCATAAATTTTCCAGTCTAAATTCTCAATTACCACAACAGCTTACTGATGGGGAACACGGGACCATCCTTGCAAACACACAAGTTGCCCTCGGTAGTCTTTTCCACGCAACACAGACAGGCACCCAGTCCACACGCCATCATATTCTCTAACGAGGCCTCACAATTGATAGCCTTCTCTTTCGCATAACATGCCACAGCCTTCATCATCGGCGTAGGACCGCAGGTGAATATCTTGTCGAACGACTCGGCAAGCACGCTGTGGTTGGTCACAAAGCCCTTCTCGCCCATCGTTCCGTCTTCAGTCGTCACACACACGCGCCCGTACTTATTAAATAAGTCCAGCTCCAGCACATCCTTGGCGCTACGACCACCCAGCAAGAATGTCACTTCACAGCCCTGTGCATTAAGCTCAGCGCCCAGATACAACAGCGGGGCCACACCCACACCGCCACCAACCAAAAGGGTTGATGGGTGATGGTTGATGTCAGACTTCATGCCTCCTACTTCAGACTTCAAAGAGAACCCGTTACCTAGGGGCAATACGCAATTCAGCATATCACCAACCCGTAACTGCCCTAATTGGCGTGTGCCGTCGCCCACCATCGCCACCATCAGCCACATTTCATTCGCTTGGCGATCTACGAAATTGATAGAGATAGGACGGCGCAGGAAAGTCGTCGACGAACCATCTACGCGTACTTCTACAAACTGGCCAGGCAACATCTCTGGCAGGGGATTGCTGTCCGTCAGCTTAAGCAAAATATGCTTCTCACTCAGGCGTTCTACAGCCCGAACAGATAAATCAAGGATATACTTTTTCATAATTTGTTTGCAAAATTACGAAAAAAAATGCCACCAACCAAGTGTTTTCGCAATTAGTTGGTGACGAAATGAAGAAACTATATTAGAAGATGTTATTTCTTGGCTGGTACAAAGGTCTCGTAGGTCTGGTCATCATAATAGACCCTGATTTCAGTGACTTTACGAGGTTGTTTGTCAATTATTTTGATTTCTTCACGAACAATTTCCGGGTGTGTACTTTTTACACCTTGTCTATAATTGGTCGGCTGAACACTCTGTTGAACAGAAAATAGCGAAGGTTGGTCAAAATTCAACATCTGATCTGACCCACCAACAGGTTGTTCAGGAACCTCTAAAAGGCCCTCTTCCTGATCAGTGGGGTGGGTAATATGCATGTCACCAGTACCCCATAGTAACCACTCGGTACTAATGTCAGGAATTTTCGTTTTGATAGCTTCCACGATATTAAGGGTCGGACGGGTGCGTCCGTTGAAAATGCTGGAGAGGGTAGCGGGTGACTGTTGCAGGTAGTCGGCAAACACCTGCTGGGTCATGTGCTGGTCCTCCATGATGAGTCTGATGCGATCTTTTATGTCCATGTTACTAAAAATAGGGCTAAAAAAGCCGTTTTATTTTCCGTTTACAAAGGTAAAGCGTTTTTTTGACATATGCAAGAAATCTAAAGAAAATTTTATGATGTAAACTTTAAGTATTTAATTTAAAATTCAAAAGTGTATAGTTGCTGAAATGTAAAACTGCACTTTAGGATTACAAATCTAAAAACAGCGCTGAATTTACATATCAAGAATCTCTAAAAGAGAATTTATATAAATAACTGGGTATAAATGAGATATTTACAAAAAACCGCTGTTGAATTAGCCAATATGCATAAATAAGAGGGGTATATATAGGTCTAAAGTATTTGTTTAATGTTAATAAAACGGTATAATTACTTGGTTTTCAACATTTTATATGTGCATACATTATTTTGTATATGTATGTATATACAAATCAAAATAAGTATATTTGTGTTTATAAATCAGAATTCAAATGTATGTATTCATCTTTGTGGATTGTAAATATCTATCTGTAAACTGTAAATACCAATACATTTCCAAAGTAATTTGGGTTTTAAAATTCAATTTCTCAAATTGTAAAATTTATTAAACCCGAATTTACTCTTTCGAAAACAGTACGATTTTTTCATTTTCAGCGAATTCTGAACGAGCGCCAAGCAAACTAGAAATACGCGAATTATGAGGCGTTATTTTTCGCCAAAATGCCAGTACAGACAGGCGTTTGAGGCCAAAATTTTATGTTTGGCAAAAATGAGCAACGAGAAAAAAACGGGGGTGAAATTAGTGAAATATAAAGAAAATTAACTCCCTCATGAGCTCTCCAGCGGGGGTATTGGGGTTATCCAGACCCTTACTTTTGGCATCAATTTCGCGTATCTTGCCGATAATCTGCATCACTTTCATTCCTGAGTAATTTTTCATACCCGTCAGGTAGTCTCTGGCACCCCATGGAGATCTCATATCCAACCACTGTGCAAGTGCCTCCTGACTGCCTTTTTGTGGACAATAGTGCGCCAACATCAAGTTTTGGAAGTAATTAAACACCAACGGGAGTAAAGCATAGAGTCCACCAGCCTTTGGATTTTCGTCAAAATATTTTACTATCTGGTTTGCCTTCAGAATATTTCGGTTCACAATGGCGTCTCGCAGCTCAAAAGCGTTATAGTCCTTGCTCACCCCTATCTGGTCCTCCACCACCTGGGGTGTCACTCTCCTATCCTGCTCCGGCAAGCCCAGCAATACCTTGTCGAGTTCGCTGGTCAGTCGGCTGAGGTCTGCGCCGATAGCATCGGCTATCATCTGCGTCGATTTCGGGTCGATACTTGCATTTTTCGCCTTCAGATACTGCTGGATGAAGGCTGGCAGGTCGCGTTCCTTCAGTTTCATGCTCTCAAACAGCACGCCGTGCTCCTTGATAGCCTTCACCAGCCCTTGTTTGCGGCCGTCTATCTTGCCGTTCTTGTGGCACATCACCAGCACCGTTGACGGCATTGGCTGATGAAAATACTTCTCCAGCGGCTCTGTATTCTTGATATTTTGGGCTTCCTTGACGATAACCACCTGTTTTTCGGCCATCATCGGATAGCGCTTGCAGGTATCGACAATCTGCGAGGCATTGACGTCAGATCCGAACATCACGGTCTGGTTGAAGTCCTGCTCCTCAGGCTGTAGTACATTCTGCGCTATCCAGTCGCTGATTTTGTCAATATAATACGACTCATCGCCCATCAGATAATAGACGGGCTTAAATTCGCGAGCTTCCAACTCGCTCATCACACTGTCGTATGTCACTGCCATTTGAGCCATAATCGAGTGCAAAGTTACGAATAAGTGAGTAAAAAGCCAAAAGATTTTTGAGCTTTTTCGAACGGGAGTAAGTTGACCAAAGGTCAAAATTATAAAAAAACAATGAATTACACGAATTATACCAATTATTTTTTGTATTTTTGCACACATGAACGAACTAAACTTACCTGCATATGATGTCAAGATAAGAGGTACGCGCGAACAACCGGAGATTTTCGATTTCCTGCGCCGCCGCTATGTTGCGCTGACTCCTGAGGAGTGGGTGCGCCAGCATTTCACTCACTGGCTCGTCGACCACAAGGACTACCCCAAGGGGCTTCTAGCCAACGAAGTGGCGTTGGTCTGTGGCGACAAAACCGTCCGTTGCGACTCCATTGTCTATGCCAGCGACCAACGCCCCCTCATGATTATCGAGTACAAGGCACCCACTGTACCCCTCACTCAGCACGTTTTTACCCAGATTTCCTCCTACAACCTCCTACTCCACGTCGACCACCTCATCGTTTCCAACGGCCTGCAGCACTACTGTCTGCGCATGGACTACGACCACCAGTCCTACCAGTTTCTTCCTACCATTCCTCCCTACTCCGAGCTGTAACTCCGTTTGTTCTTCTCTAATTTTCTGGGAAAGCGAAATCTACCTTCTGGACGTTGAAACCGTAGATGGTCTTGAAGTCCTTCTTCATGGAGATAACAGTATAGCCGTTTTCGCGCCATTTCTTCTCGCGCTTAGCACCTTCTTCAAGGTCAGCGTGGTCACGGTCTGAATCGTCGGCTACGAGCATGAATGTGGCGGTGCGATACTTGCTGTTGCTCAAACAGTAGTTATGCATAGCCTGGTCGCCACTGCTGTTGCCAAACGAGAGGACGGGAATCTTTCCAATCTCCTGGGAAATCTGACGGACCTTGTTGGTCTTCAGGTTCTTGATGAGCAGGCTGTCGGTACGAATCAGATACTCATCCTTACCCATGGTGTAGTTGACACCCTCCTCTTCGCCCTGTTTGTTCGAGACAAGCATCACATCCATACCTATCACCTTGGTAGGATCAATGCCGATAGACTGTACCAAGGAACGGCATATGAAGCGGTCGGAACCAGAGACAACATAGAAGGTGAAGCCGTTGTCCTTCAGGTAGTCGAAGACCTCCAGCATAGGCTTGTAGAAGCTCTCTGCATAGGTCATGCCCGTGAATCCGTTGGCAGGAGTCTTTGCATAGTCCTTCACATAGGCGTCAAACTCGGCAATGGTCATGCCGGCATAGGCCTTTGCTGCTGCATGCGCATGCTTCATATCGAAATGACTAGGCAGGGCTTTGCCATTGCGTACGAAATCGCGGATTTCCTGTGCTGCCTCGCGCACATCTTCTGGTGCTTTGTCCTTATATGTAGGATCGTCGAGTGCACGGTATTCCAGCAGGTTATACTCAAAATAGGTAGGATAGAGCTCGCCAATGAATGTACCATCCATATCGAAGGTGGCAATACGGTCTTCCACGCTGATAAAATTGGGCGACTGTGGATTGGTGACGTCTTCCACATATTGCTGGAGGGTCGTCAATGCCTCACACTTGTTCCACAACTGGAAATACGCCTTCGCCGATGGCTGGGCGTTAGCGTCGTCTTTGCTACAACTAGTAAGTATTGTAACCAGTACAATAGTTACTATACATAATTGTTTTTTCATATACATATCATTTTATGCTTATTATTGATCGGGATTTTCAACGAAACCTTGATATTTGGGTTCGAGGGCAGACATGACGCTGTCGTAGGCCTGATTCATCGTCGCCTGGATGTTCTGTGGACCCTGGCCGACGGGATAGACGGGCTGGTGGATGGTCAGCGACAGAGGATGCCAATGAGCGAAGTGCCAGTCTTTCATGCGGGGCATAACATCGAACGAGCCATTGATAGTGAGGGGCACGACGGGCAACTGGAGCTCATCGGCCAACATGAAGGCACCTTTCTTGAAAGCGCCCATGTGACCCGTAAACGAGCGGGCACCCTCTGGGAATACGACAACGGAGCAATTGCCCGTCTGCAGAATATGGCGTGCAGCCTCATAGGTAGCCTTGACCTTCGAGGGGCCGCGCTTGTCGACGAATATCTGGTGGGAGTGGCGACAGGCATAGCCCACGAAAGGAATCTTGTTGAGCTGGTACTTCATCATCCACTTGAAGTTACGCCCCAGAAAACCGTATATGAGGAAGATGTCGAAGGCTCCCTGATGGTTGGCGACGAAGACATAAGACTGGTTAGGTTCCAGGTGTTCACGACCCTCGACACGAACAGGCAGTAAGAAAACGCGTGCAATGATGCGTGCCCACCAGCGGCCAGGATAGTAACCCCAAAAATGGCCGTCGCCAAGGGCACAGCCCACGCCGACCTCAATGGCGGTGATGATGGTGATAAGCACTGTGACGGGCAGCGCGATAAATAATTGGTAGATGCAATAGAGTATTCTCATTTTCTTTTCAATGTTATTACGGTAATTTCGCGAGGCTGGTTCAAGCGGAAGGGAATGAGCGAGCCTGCGCCTGTGGAGACGTAGAGCGCTCGTGAGCCCTCGTAAGTCATGCCCTCCCACTCGCTATAGCTGAGAGCTGCTGGCGACCAGCCAAAGAGTTGGAACTGTCCACCATGGGTGTGTCCACTGAGTGTCAGCTGGGCATTGCACTCTGGGAGGATTTTCTCGCGCCAACAGGAAGGGTCGTGCTGGAGCATGATAACGAAGTCTGATGGATGATGGATGATGGATGATGGAGAATTAAGCGTCTTCTGCACATCGCCTTTGCGGGGCATACGCTCGGCTTTACTCCAGTTTTCCATGCCTGCCAAGACGATGCTGTCGGAGTCGCGATGGATAATGCGGTGCTCGTTGAGCAGCAGGTCGAAGCCCATCTTGCGGATAATGTCCTTGGTCAGTTCGCAATTGCTTGCTTTCTCCTCTTCTGTGCCCGTTTGGTAGACGGCATAGTCGTGATTGCCCAGAACGGCATAGACGCCATCATGGGCCAGGAGCTGACGGAAATAGAGCATGGGCGGTATCATCTCTTCAGGCAGGATGTTCTGCATGTCGCCTGTGAAGACAATCAAGTCTGGAGCCTGCGCATTGATGCTATCGATGAGTTCTTGCGCCATAGGCTGGCGCGAACCCGTCATCGTACCCACATGAACGTCCGAGAACTGCACGATGCGATAGCCGTCGAAGGCTTCAGGCAGGTCGGTAGAGGCGTATTCGATATGGTGTACCTCCAAGGGTTGGAAGCCACCTGTCATACCATAAGCCACCAACGCTATCTCCAGGGCAGCCAGCATGATGCCGACTACCGTTCCATAGCGCTTATTGGGCAGGAGTTTGCGACAGAGCAGGAACAACAGGAGGGGAAGCACGATGAACCCCACTGTGATAAAGAAAGGTATGGCAAAACGAGCAATCATAGGTTGGCACTTAGGAATTTACGTACTATTTCAATGGGTAGTCCACGACGACGGGCGTAGTCTGTCAGCTGGTCACTACCAATGGTTCCCACCGCGAAATAGCGGGCCTGGGGGTGAGCCATCATCAGACCAGAGACGCTGGCGTGAGGACGCATGGCACCGCTCTCCGTGAGTCGGATGCCTATCTGGTGGAAGTCCAGCAACTCGTTGAGCACGAAGTTGAGACTGGTATCGGGTAACGAGGGGTAGCCCACAGCCGGACGGATGCCCTGAAACTGTTCGCTATGGAGCTGTTGCATAGTGAGCTGTTCATCTGGCGCATAGCCCCAATAATGCTTACGCACCGCCTCGTGCATACACTCTGCTGCAGCCTCTGCCAGTCGGTCGGCCAACAACTGCACCATCATCTTCTGATAGGCGTCGTGGTTAAAGTCTTTCTCCAAACCCATATCGACAGTAGTGGCAAAAAGACCTATACGGTCCTCCTCAGGATGTACGAAATCAGCAAGACAAAGACAATCACTACCGGGCTGTTGCTGGCGAAGCAGGGGGATACGGTGTCCGTCAGCGAGCACGATATCGTCGCCCTCGCTATGGGCATCAATCAGCAGGAACAAGGCATGGGCACGATAGCGACCTTCCAGGTCGGCCAACACATGCTCCGCCTCCTGTTGTAATTTCTGGCGCTCATCGGCAGGCTTGTTGTGCATCCCCCAAGCGTAGAAGAAGTAGTCCCAGTTGATATAGGGCTCGAGCTGGTGGATGTCGTAGTCGATAATCATTTGTGAGAGAAGGTGATGGGCTCGCCAAGGACGTCGGCAACGACCTGACCACTAGCATAGACCGTTTGTCCGTTGCACAGCGTGCGCTCTACGCGCCACTGGTACTGATGCCCCTCCATAGGACTCCACCCACACTTGCTGAAGATGCAGTCGGCGGTAACGGTCCAAGGCGACTTAGGTCGAACAATGGTGATGTCTGCATGATAGCCTGGACGCAGGAAACCACGTTGCTGGACGCCAAAGAGACGGGCCGGATTGTGACACATCAGTTCGACGAGGCGCTGAATGGTGAGCACACCCTCGTCGACGAGTTCGAGCATGGTGACCAGCGAGAACTGAATCATCGGCATGCCTGACGCCGCTTTCACACAACCGCCCTGTTTCTGAGAGAGCAGATGAGGTGCATGGTCGGTAGCCACAACGCTGATGCGACCATCGTTGAGCGCCTCGCGCAACAGGAACTGGTCCACAGGTGTCTTAATAGACGGGTTAACCTTGATTTTAGCACCCAAACGCTCGTGGTCAAGCTGGGTGAAGAAAAGGTGACCCACACAGGCCTCGGCGGTTATTTTTGTCGAGACAAAATCGTGACACACAGGGAAGAGCTCCAGCTCCTCAGCGGTGGAGATATGCGCTACATGCAGGCGCGTACCATATTTCTGAGCAAGGGATACAGCCTTGCGAGTAGAGGCCATACAAGCCTCCTCACTACGTATCATGGCGTGGAGGTTGACGGGAGGGTCGTCGCCCCAAGCACCCTTAGCCTCCTCCATATTTCGATTAATGATGGCGGTATCCTCGCAATGCACCATCAGGGGTAAACGGCACTCCTTGAAGATGCGCTCCAAGGCCTCGTCACGATCGACGAGCATGTTGCCTGTCGAGGAACCCATAAAGAGCTTGATGCCTGGAATCTTTGTAGCGTCAAGCTGTGAGAAAGTCTCAATATTATCGTTGGTGGCACCATAGAAGAAGGCGTAGTTGACGTGACTCTTCTCACGCGCCAGCGCCTGCTTCTGGGCCAAAGCGTCCAGTGTGGTGGTCTGCGGATTGCAGTTGGGCATGTCGAAATAGCTGGTCACACCACCTGCTGCAGCAGCCCGACTCTCGCTGTCTATGTCAGCCTTCTCAGTAAGTCCTGGCTCACGGAAATGCACATGGTCGTCAATAACGCCTGGCAGAACATAACAGCCTGTAGCGTCGATGACGGAGTCAAAGGAATGAGAAGTGATTGGTGAGTTTTGAGAGGATAGTTCAGCTATCTTGCCATCTTCTATAATAATGTCGGCCTTGGTGACACGTCCTTCGTTGACGATATGTCCTCCCTTGATAAGTGTCATCATGGCTGAGGAACATTAGTCAGGGGTGCAGCAGGCTGTACGGCAGTAGAGTCAGGCAGAGGAGCAACATCGGCATCGTCCATATCCTTGGTACCATTCATGCGCGCCTCGTTCTCTTGGGCGGCCTGATAGTATTCGCGCACATAGGGGTCGCTTTTGAACTTCTCCGTGGCTTTCGACATGATGTCCTCAATCTGAGGTGTCAGGATGGGATAGCGATACTGACTGGTAATCATCATGAAGACACCAGGGCCCAGCACGTTGTCGAAGTTGTCACAGATGAACTTAGTGACCAGTCTGTCCTCCTCAGCGGCTATCAGGTCGGCCTCGGCATTGAGCTGACGATTAATCTGATTCTCGTCAATGCCGTCGAGCATCATCTGACTCTGACGATGGCCCAGCTCGCTCATGCGATTGGTCAACTGATTATGCTTGTCAATAAACACAAACAGGCTGTCGTTCAGCGGAGTACCGCTAACACTCTGTACGGCATTGTCTATGCGGATAACGATATCGCCCTCTTCCAGCACAAGTGGCATAATGCTCTCATCGTCCATGAAGAGGCTGACCATGCGGACAGTATCCAACAGTCCGGCAAACTGGAATTCGCCATGTACCACTTCGCAAGAGTCGATATTCTTGAGGTCGTTATTCTTCACAGCCTTCAGATAGAGCTTGCTACCATCAAGTGCGGAGACAGATGATGTTCCACGCACATTATATGAGCTGGCGCAAGAGGTTAGCAACGCCGCAACAACGGCAACAATTGTGTATATACTTTTATTCATAGCTATAGCTTACGTTCGAAATCTACGACAAAAGTACGATGTAATCTTGAAAAAAGAAAAATATTTGCGCAATTTTAAACTTTTGCGCAATTATTTAGCATTTATTTGGTGTCTTTCTCCAGTTCGTTAGCAATCCTGTGGCTGGTATAGAGTTGCAAGACTGCTGCCACCAACAGCACGATGACCCAGTTATTATGTACATATTTAATATATGAAAGCTGGTCGAGGCCAAGGAAATTCTGCTGGTTGGCAAACATCAGTAAACCTGCCACCAGAAAGAGGAAATCGCTGATGACCTGAATGCGGCGCAGACGACGAATAGTGAAGTCCCTACCCTCGTAACGCTGACGCAGTTGCATGGCGACGAAGAACACGGCGCCAGGGGCAAAGACATAAGGTGCCCACGAACAGAACAACACATTGGCACCAGCACCAACCACCATCAACAATCCTCCCAATAGTATCAGGAGACCTTCCCACTTACTCAGCTGTCTCATCGTCGTTCAAAATGCTTTTACCAGTATTCTCGTCATCGCTGAGCACGAAGATGTCTTCATTGTCAGCCTTCATGAAATAGCGCTCACGGGCTATCTTCTTGATAGCCTTGGGGTCGCTGTCAAGCTTCTTAATCTGAGCCTGGTCGTTCTTGTTCTGGGTTGTATATTCGTCTATTTCTTCCTGTAACTCATTGATGCGCTGTTTGTTGACCATGTGGTGCCACACGCTGTTCTCATCGACAAAACCAATGAGGACAACGCCAATAACCGTCACCACCACGTATTTCAGCGCGGGGATGTGATAGATTCTGGATAATATCTGCTTGACTTTTTTCATTCTCTTTTTCGATTCCGTTTGCAAAATTACGAAATAATTCATAATTAATCATGCATATTTCATAATTATTTTGTAATTTTGTGGGCAAATTCGTTTTTATCATGGAAGAATACATCGTATCAGCACGAAAATACCGCCCGACGTCGTTCGACACCGTGGTAGGACAGCAGGCCCTGACCACCACGCTGAAGAATGCCGTGAGCAGTGGTAAGCTGGCCCATGCCTACCTCTTCTGCGGACCGCGAGGAGTGGGTAAGACCACCTGTGCACGCATCTTTGCCAAGGCCATCAACTGTCTGACACCTACTGCCGACGGTGAGGCCTGCGGACAGTGTGAGAGTTGTCAGGCGTTCAACGAGCAGCGCTCGTTTAACATCTTCGAGCTCGACGCCGCATCGAACAACAGCGTGGAGCATATCAAGACGCTGATGGAGCAGACACGCATTCCACCGCAGGTAGGCAAGTACAAGGTCTTCATCATCGACGAGGTACACATGCTGTCAACCGCCGCCTTCAACGCTTTCCTGAAGACACTGGAGGAGCCACCAGCACACGTCATCTTCATCCTGGCAACCACGGAGAAGCACAAGATACTGCCCACCATCCTGAGCCGTTGTCAGATTTACGACTTCGAGCGCATGACCGTTCGCGACACCATCGACCACCTGAAGCAGGTTGCCCAGAAGGAGGGCATCACCGTGGAGGACGAGGCGCTGGCAGTCATTGCCGAGAAGGCCGATGGCGGTATGCGCGATGCACTCTCCATCTTCGACCAGGCAGCATCGTTCTGTCAGGGCAACATCACCTACCAGAAAGTTATCGAAGACCTGAACGTGCTAGATAGCGACAACTACTTCCGCATCGTGGACCTCGCGCTGGAGAACAAGGCGATGGACATCATGGTATTGCTGAACAGCATCATCAACAAGGGTTTCGACGGTGGTCTGCTGATGCAGGGACTGGCCAAGCATGTTCGCAACGTGCTGATGGCTCGCGACCCGCAGACACTTCCTCTGTTAGAGGTCAGCGACCAACAGCGTGAGCGCTATCAGCAACAGGCGCAGAAGTGCCAGATACCGTTCCTCTATCAGGCCCTGCGACTCATCAACCAGTGTGACATCAACTATCGCCAGTCGAGCAACAAGCGCCTGCTGGTGGAGCTGACGCTCATTGAGATTGCGCAGATTACCCAGCCTGATGACAGCGTTGGCAGTGGGCGTAAGCCCAGAAGATTAAAATCCCTGTTTAAGCATCTGACACAGTCCGCCCAGCCCCAGAAAGCAGCCCCGCAGGTAGCTGCTGCTGAGCGTGTGGTGTCGTCTGAGGCTAGTGGTACTGGTTCATCTAGTTCTACTAGTCCTACTAGTTCGTCTAGTACCCCTAACACTTCTGGCCAGCCCGCCGCCAAGCGTCCCATGCTAAAGTCGGGTATCAGCATGTCGTTCAAGAACGTGCTCAAAAAAGCGCAACCCAAGAAGATGTCCATCATTCCTGGCACCCTCGACGGTTCTGACCCCAATGCACGCCCTAAGGACGAAGAGCAGTCCTTCACCCAGCAAGACTTGGAACTGCAATGGATGCTCATGTGCAACCGCATGCCGCAGAAGTTGAGCGGCATTGCCACGCGCATGAAGAACATGAATCCCGTCATCACCGAATTCCCCAACGTGGAGGTGGCTGCAGACAACCAAATAGCCCTCGAACAGCTGGAGCAAATCAAGGGCAGCATCGTGAGCACCCTCAAGCTTTATCTCCACAACAAGTCCATCACCCTCTCCCTGCGACTGGCTGAGCACGAGGCACAGATGCCCATCCTCTCGCGTCGCGAACAGTACGAGCTGATGGAAAAAGAAAATCCCTCAATCGGGAAATTGAGGGAACTCCTTAGTCTGGAATTAGCGTAACTTCTTACATCAGCCTTCTGACATCTGACATCATATCAGCGTCATTCCAAGTGACTTACACTCGTCACGCATCTCCTCAGGCCAGATAGAAGCCTGAATCTCGCCGATGTGACCTTTGTGCAAGAGCACCATGCAGAGACGGCTCTGTCCGATACCACCACCGATGGACAGTGGCAACTCGTCGTTCAACAGCTTCTTGTGGAAATATAGTGTCTCACGTTCCTCTTTATTCTCCAATTTCAGCTGACGCAACAGCGCCTCCTTATCGACACGGATACCCATAGACGACAACTCGAACGAGCGACCCAGCACGGGATACCAGATGAGGATATCGCCGTTCAGACCTTCCAAACCGTTCTCGCCCTTCGTCGACCAGTCATCATAGTCTGGTGCACGACCGTCGTGCTTCTCGCCATTCGACAGCTTGCCGCCTATACCTATTATAAATACGGCGCCATATTTCTTACAGATAGCATCCTCGCGCTGCTTAGGCGTCTTGTCAGGATACATCTGCAGCAGTTCCTCAGAGTGGATGAAATGAATCTCCTCAGGCAGGAAAGGCTTGATCTGCGGATAAGTCTCGCAGGTCAGGTACTCTGTACGACGGATAGCCGCATAAATACGCTGCACCACATTCTTCAGAAAAGCAATCGTGCGCTGTTCCTTGGTGACGACGGCCTCCCAGTCCCACTGGTCCACATACAACGAGTGGAGGTTATCCAGCTCCTCGTCAGCACGGATGGCGTTCATATCGGTATAGATGCCATAGCCAGGCTCCACCCCATTCTCCGCCAGCGACAAGCGCTTCCACTTAGCCAGCGAGTGAACCACCTCAGCACGGGCGTCGCCCAGGTCCTTGATGGGGAACGTTACAGCACGCTCCACACCATTCAGGTCGTCGTTGATACCCAAACCCTTGAGTACGAACAATGGCGCAGTAACACGACGCAGACGCAGTTCTGTAGACAGGTTCTGCTGGAAGAACTCCTTAATCATCTTAATACCCTGCTCCGTCTGCTTGGCATCGAGCAAGGGCCGATAATCGATTGGCTTAATCAGTTGACTCATCCTGTATAATTTATTTGAATATTTATAATTTATGATTTCGCGTACAAAGATAGTACTTTTTGTTTAAACTGCAAACAAAAAGACCAATTATTTTTGCAAAACGTCAGCAATTTTTGTTTTTTACCAACAATCTGCATCATTCTCCCGCCCCACAACCACATCAAGGAAAGAAAGAAATTTCCCACCATTTCTCATAATTTCTTTCAAAAACCAATAATATCTCATCAAAAAGCATTACCTTTGCACCGCAAACGAAGAACAATGGTCCCGTAGCTTAGCTGAATAGAGCGTCAGATTCCGGTTCTGAAGGTCTTGGGTTTGAATCCCAACGGGATCACTTAATAAAATTCGCAAGAAACTGATATACAGAATCTTGCGGATTTTTATGTTTGCACAATGCACCACATTTGCACCACTAAATAAGGCCCACTAATCAACAATCTTAATGTCTAATAGCACTTCCCAATAGCCATTTTTATCTTCACCAACACGTCTAATGACACCTTTTTCCTTTAAAACTGCAATATTACGTCTAATAGTAGTCCTGTCCACTCCGATTATTTTAGCTAAATCCTCATAAGTAGCTCTATTATCCTTCAATAAAACTTTTATAATGGCTAATTGAGTCTTATTCAGTTTTACAGATGCATTTGCAGGGGCATTTGCAGGGGCATTTACAGGGGCATTTACAGAACTAAGGCACAGGCAGAACCAGTTCAACTTCGTCAACATCCAGTTTGTTCAGCAGCTGCGGCTCACCCCAGTTCGTTTCTTTCCATGCTGCGATTATCTTTGGGAATCCAGAGCCGACATTCTCACCAAAGCCAATCATCCGAAGCATATTCTGAATTTTTGGATTACGAGCCTTTGAATTACCACCTCGATAAATCGTCTCTACAGGCAGTTTTAGCAGTCCTGGATTGCGGAAGCAGAGACGATCATCATGCTTCTCTATTCTCAGAATACCAGCATCCATCATCAGGTCGCAGTGGATAATCGAATTCGTAAAGGCTTCACGTACCGCCTCATGCTGTGGCGTATCATCGTTTCTCTTCCCTCCCTTTTCCAATTTGAACGGTCTTGGCAAGGAGAGTCTTCTCTTTTCCGACCTCACCTACACCCTACTGAAAGAGTTCGAGAATCATCTGTCAAAGAAGCCCAGAGCACAATCGCTCTACTTGGGTGAACTACGTCATCTGTTCCGTGAGGCGATGCTTGAATTCAACACAGAAGAAAAGACCATCATCAAAAGCGATCCATTCATCCGCTACAAAGTACCTAAACAAGTAATGAAGAAAGGTGTCCGTGCACTCACCTTGGAAGAGCTGATGAAAGTCTATCACTATCAAGGCAAACCAGGAAGCCGTTCCCAACTTGCGCGTGATACCTTTATACTATCGTTCTGCCTGATGGGAATGAACTCGGTAGATTTGTTCTCAGCAACGAACTACAAGAACGGCTTCATCAAGTACAACAGAACGAAGACCAAAGATCGCAGAAATGATGACGCTTACATCGAGGTAAAAGTACACCCGTTTATCAAACCGCTCATGAAGAAATATGCTGGCATCAAAACCGTCTTCAATTTCTGCTCACGTTACAACGACTACGAAGGCTTCAACAAGAATCTGAACATCGGTCTGAAAACTGTTGGCAAAGCTGTCGGCATTAGCGACCTCGAATTTTATCAGGCTCGCCACACTTTTGCCACCCTATCCAGAAACCTGATGAAGTTCAGCAAAGGCGACGTTGATGAAGCCCTCAATCATGTTGGCAGTTTTGAAGTGGCCGACATCTACATTGCCAAGGACTTTTCCATCATCAATGACAACAATTTCAAGCTCATCAAACGAGTCTTCAAAAATGAGCTTGCTTGAGTGTATCGTTTTTTCAATGGGGCAGCCTAATACCCATGAAAGTAACATTTCAGGGTTTGGGCGGGCTTTTAAAGAGCAAGCTCGCCCTCTGTTTATGGGTGTTTTTCACACGTCGGTCTGATGTACCATTTCTTTTCTAGATTCCATATAAAAAGTTACGGAGAATTTTTATTTTCTCCGTAACTTTTTACACATTCCGTTGTCCATCATCCTCTCTATTTTGAAGCTCAAATACGGCTTTCTGTCTCTCAATTTCTCGGCGTAATTCTTCTTGAGTTGGTAGGTAAGTGAGATACTTTGCTTGGAAGAGTTGACTACTACTGTTCAATACACTATAGCGAGCCATATCCTCACTGGTTTCAGAGCAAAGTAGTAGTCCTATGGTAGGATTGTCACCTTCTGAACGTTTCAATTCATCATACATTCTGACATACATATCCATCTGTCCTACGTCCTGATGAGAGATCTGAGTCGTCTTTAAATCTATGAGGAAAAAGCACTTCAAAATATAATTATAGAACACCAAATCAATGTAGTAATCCCCCATGTCCGTACGAATATGTTGCTGGCGAGCCACAAAAGCGAAGCCCTTACCCATCTCCATTATAAACTTTTGCATGTGACTGATAATACTACTTTCCAACTTCGTTTCAGTATAGTCGATATCAGTCTGCAATCCTAGAAATTCTGCTATCACAGGGTTCTTGATGAACTCTAATTTGTCCTGTTCATAAGCAGTAGTCAGTTGGTGCATTTCCTCTCTAACGTTCTCCTGATGCTGAGATTTTAGCAGACGGGAATAATACTGAGAAGCAATATTTCGATGCAATGTACGCGTGCTCCACCCTTCTTGCAATGCTTCTTGTTCATACCATGCACGAGCATCTGGATTGTCAACACGAATCAGTTCCCTATAATGAGTCCAAGGCAGCAATTGTGGCCTCACTGCGGCCACTTTTCCAGATTGTGGCCTCACTGCGGCCACAATCTTTGGAAACAACCTAAAGAAGAGTAGATATCTATACAAAGTGCTTGTATCGAACCCCTTGCCATATTTTGCACTCAAATCCTTAGCGAGTGTGGCTACAACATATTTACCATACTCTGCTCTTTCGGCTCCATCAAGTTCTTCTTTGGCTATTCTTTCACCCAATTTCCAATTTCGCAAAGTCAGAGCCACATTAACCGCTTTATATGCCTGAGTACGGGCTTCCTCAATAATGGTACAAGCATCAGAATACAAGCGATTATATTCTTGCGCTAACTCTTTTTTCATATTCTCTACACCGTTTGCCATATTCAAATTTTGTATGCAAAGGTAATCAATTACGCGCATATATACAAACTTATGCAGAAATATTTGGATTCATCTTTCATCATCCCTCTTACGCCACGTTCCTAATCCTGTGGCACACGAAAAAACGGAAGCCGATTGACTTCCGTTTTCTTCTTTAAAACAGATCAAGGTCCCCATGATTCTGATTCTAACTCTTTAGTCCTCGTTCAAAGCAAGCGATATATTGTGAAGGAATTGTCCTACGAATAGATTCGACATTTTGATATTTACCCTGTACGAAGCCATGATACCGCGATAGGTGTTCAACAAAATCATTGCAGTTAACCCTCTTGTAGATGGAACCTGTTCCTGCCGTATAACGCAAAAAACCAGCAGAGGGAAGTCTTCTGGAATAGAAGCATATTCTGCCCTCACTGCCCCATGCTCCTTGGTCTTCATTATTTTCCCATGTTATAGAAGTCGAACCATCTGACTTTGCAAGATATCCAAGAAGTTCATAATAATCTTCAGGACATGAGAAATTAACCTGACCATTTCTTCCAAAACGTGATTTGTACATAAGCTCTTGGTTTTAAGTTATCCAACTTGATTGTAATAGTCATGAATATACCTTCGTATGGTATTGAAAGAGTCACTTTCGTGAAGGACATCGCTTGAAGTTCCCGTATTCACAACAAGTAAGAACGATTTCTTTGAATAGAAGGTTTCGCCGTGTGTACTAATGTAATCTTCAACTGTGCGTGATTTGGCCATAAGGCACACCAACTGATACTCCTTGTCAATTAGGTGGAAGTTGCTTTTGGGATGAGCCTTTTGTCTATGCTGGCTACTGGTAAGCAAAATCAAATTCTCAAAATATGAAGCCAATTCAGGGAATTCTGACTTGGGGAAAATATGATGAACTTCTGTAGCAACGCCATTTGCCAAATCATCATGAACCTCACTAACAGTCCCTTGTTTATCTCGTACTTTTCGAATAGCTTTATTGACCTGGTATTCGATGTAGAAATCCTGATTCATTTGTTCTATTTCTGCCGCAACGGCTTGTTGTCTTGTTAGAGTCTTTTGTTTCTTATCTTTATCCCTCCAGTTCACCCTATTGTACATAAGGTCATACCAATCAAGTATTTTTCCATTACTGCCTGGCAACATATTGTTGTAAGCAAACAAATTAAACACTTTGTGAAATATCCTGTCAACATCCGTTTTTGAATGAGATGGAGTATTTGCAGAAATGAATCTATGGTATTTAGCATAGATTTTTGCTTTCGCAGCTTTAGGATCAGATATGCAAGTCTCTTTATATTCTTCAAAGATTCTCATCAGGCCGCTATCAGATATGACTTTTCTGAAGAACTTGAGCATAAAGTTATATGCGTTTCGCTCTTTAACAGAAATATATTCAAGCATTTCCACGTCTGCAACAGAAAAGTATAGAGTCCTATCATCTTTTTTTACCGTCAATACATGGGCATAAGCCAGTAGTTTTAAAGGTTGGCATAGGACTTTGTTATACTCATTCCTAGCACTTGGGTCTGCTGGAGATGGCTTACCAAAAATGACACGACAGTTATCAATAAAGAATCGCTCATCCCAAAGGTCGTTTATTGTGAACGTCTTTGTTGCACAGGAAGTATTGAGGATACAGTCCGCAATAAAACAAACGATGTCCGGAGTACATTTCTGGTCAACGTACCTTGCATCATTAGTCTGTCGAATATCGAAGTCATTGAATTGACTGAGATAGTTTTCAATACTCGTCATAGTTATTCAGTTTTTAGTTTACCAAAGAAAAACACGGAGTTATTATCAATATTGAGAGAGCGGGTTCCACGATTGCGAGCAATGCTGTAGAACTTGCTAAATTCCTCTGTAGCATAGTAAGCCAAATCTTCTTTGGTTACCTGCTCACCATTGATTGTAGTGAGTATAGCCACAGAACCATCTGCTATACATCCCTGTGGCATAAAGCAGGCACGAGGATAGTATGAAAGATTTGGGACTAAGACACACTCGGTACGGTTGAAAAATTTCCCGACTTCCAAGTCTGTGATATCATCAATATAAGTGTCATAGCCCTTAATGTCTATAACCGTGTTATCTCCAATGTTGCGAGATTTCAGCACTCGAATTTTACCCTGTTGCGAAGTATTCGATTTTGTAAGTGTCCTGTCGCGGAATGATTTGAATATTCCAAAGGTCATCTTGTTTGCTGCCTCATCAAAATCCTTATTGCGATAGATAAGCCAGTATGGGAAGGACGGGTCTGTGATATAGTCCTGTGGCTTTATCTCTACAGAATTAGTTATATAGGATTCCACCTTTGTCAGATTCCGTTTTGCACGTTGGTTTATTGTGAAAGCAATTGTTTCTATTTTGACACCCTTAAAGCCCTTTTCGCCAAAATCAACGATGTGAGTGATGGCTTTCTCATTCATCAGTTGGCGAGTCTTACCAAACTCAGGTGCATTAATTAGGCTCTTCGGAACTATCAGCGAAACAACGTCTCCAAGTTGCATCGCTTTCTCGATGAAGAACGAAAATATGTTGCTCGTGTCTGTGTTGACAACTGACATCTTATAAGCTGATAACAAACCCCTGTCTTTTACTTTCATGTAAGGAGGATTGCCTACTACAATATCGTATCTTTTTGGAAATTGTTCCAAAAGTGTATCTTTGTTAATGAAGTTTAGGCGGACATTCTCAGGGAGAGGTATCGACTGCAATATCTGCTGGAGTAATGCTATGCTGTCTGGGTTGATGTCGATAACATCAATATGCAGTTCCGCAACATTAGCATATTTCAGGAACAGGGATGGCAGGAAGTTGCCAACGCCAGTTGCTGGCTCAAGAATATGAAGAACCTTGGAGTCTGGATAGTCCGGCAGATTCTTTACGACTGAATAGCAAATATCCTGTCGTGTATAATAGGCTGCAGTCTCTGTTCTTGCTCCGTTGGCATATTCTGCGATTTTTGCTAGACGCACAAAGCCCATCTTTCTATTCTTCTTGATATATTTCAGGAGGTTCTTAACGTCTGTCAGATTATTCTTCTCAATGATTTCGCTAGCCTCCTGCTCTGTTAGCTCTTTTTCAATCGCTTTCTCTTTTATCTTGTGAGCAATCTGCTGGAATATAATGGTAGGAACAGCCTCACCCAGACTCTGACGAATATTTACATCCTCTTTCTTCAGATATCTCTGCTTTTCTTCCAAGGACATCGCATTCAGTTGCTGATATGGAATAGCGCTCCATTCAAACTCTTTAGGCACAGACATCATCAACATAACCTCACGAATGGAGAAAACTCGGTTATCTGTAGGGTGGACGGTATTCTGACTTGCAAGGATGTCGTTGCGAGTGTGTACACATGGGGGCACTTTATCCCAATACTGACGAGTATATTTGTCACCATTCTTGTTCTGGTTATAGATAATCTCTCCATCTTTCTCCCTATGTGGAATTCGATTGGGATCTTCATTGTCAAATGCGGATTGTCCCTCTGTGATATTTTCAATCCATTCCATCATTTGCGGGGCATAGGGACGGAAAGTATGATATATATCCTGGTCCCAAATCTCACCCATATATGTCAGATGAGGCAGATGTCCTATCGTCTGACGAAGAGTTTGCTCCTCCTGTCTATTTGGGAATAGCTCAAGCGGCGTTATTTCTTTTTGGTCTTTGCGCACACCAATAACAAGCGTTCTCGTTCTGCTGCTGGGGTTGCCATAATCTTTGAAATTAATGACCTTTGCCGCAATGTTATAATGACCTGCAAGATCTACCTCGATTGCTTCACGAATAGGCTTGTCTTGTCCGTCAATATCAGTACAGATAGACTTCATAAATGCAGGAACATTCTCAAAAACAAAAAAGCGAGGCATAATCTGCTGAATCAACTTGATAGATTCTACCACCAGAGAATTGCGCTTTAGTTCATCGCCCTTCTTGTGATTAGCAACAGACATACCCTGACAAGGTGGGGTTGCTATTACAACATCTAATTCCCCCATGTTACGCTGATTGTGCCATGTCTGGATTTCATCGAATACTTTGTCCTGTGTTTCCTGCAATGTAATATCACCGCAAATATAACCACTTTCGTAACGACACTTGTGATTGTACTTCTGGACGTTCAAACGACGCTCTATCAACTCCACCGTTGCAACACAATCAAAATTCTCCTGTTTGAATCCGTAGCATCCGATACCTGCACAACTAAACAAACTTACATAAGTCATTCGTCTATGGAGTGGCATAGCTACGACATTTGGTTGCTGAACGATCTTTTCTAATGTGGTATCGGTATATGTCTGCCAAATGTCGAGTTGTTGTTTCTTGTATTTAGGAAAGAGGTGTTTTACAAACTGCAACTCAAATACTATACGCAGGTCGTTAGGGTCATTATCCACTTCACCCTCACGACGAGAACCTACACGGGCAATCTTTATTAGATACAAATCCCTAATGCCGAAAAAGTCTTGGTCACATTGTTTGCCGATGTAGGGTATGAAGTAGTAGAGTTTATTGAGTGCGACTGTAGATGGAAATCTTTTCCCTGAATAGTATAGCTTAGCTGTTCCATCCAAGAAATGCTCCATATTGTCTTTCTTAACATTGCAGACTAAAACATTCTGAGTCAAATCCAAATCATTCAAATCTATGGTCTGACTTGAATTGTCAATGATTTGTTTTGGATATTCTGCCTGCAGCTGGAACAAATCCAATTGCTGGGGCTGAGGTCGTAAGTTGGTCTTCGACATATTATATTTGTTGACACGAAAAACCCCTTGCACCTAAATGATGCTCGTCAGTATGGTTTAGTCAGTTTCTCTTTACTGTCTTCTTATTCTATTTGTTCTGACAAGCACCCTAAAATCAGATGGATTATACTATGTTGATAACTACATACAAAAAACGTGGATGCTTACATCTACCTGTTCAACATTCGCGGCCTACCACAGCCTCAGAGAAAAACAGACAGAATAAACACCCACGATGGAGTATATAGATACACCGTAAAGTGTGCTAGTGAGGACATAACAAGCCCTCGCAGCACACTACGGAGAGTATATACTACACCCCGTGGAGTTACTCTAGCATTTGTCTTTGTTCTCTGTTCGATTGTGGTAGTTTCGAATGTTCAAAAACAAAGCGTCAGTAACGCCTTTCAATATGTAGTGCCCCACCCTGCGGCTCCGCACACCTCAGTGTACATCCCAGCCGCCATAGGCAGATAGCTTTTGCAAAGTTAGTGATTATTTTGCACAAAACAAAGAAAAAGAAAGAAAAAGTTTCAAAGTACCGGCCTTCTGAAGAAAGTGGAGGCGAAGATTATTTCTATGAATTATTAGCTGTATCCATGTGCAAGATAGCTGTATCTGAGTGCCGTACTAGCTATAGCCACATCTGTATTAGCTGTAGCCAGTGCTGTACTAGTTGTATTTTTACTGATTTTTGCTACTTTTTTCAAGATACCTAACATACCTCACATAGAGCACTTAATCTCCTGATTATCAATACACTAAATATGTGAGGTCTGTTTTGTAGACCTCACATAGACCTCACATGACACCTAACATACAAGGGGAACTGTTAAATTAACAAATATTCACGCAACATCGTGAAGGAAAACCTTGGATTTTAGCGAAAAATTTTGTATCTTTGCACTTGGATAACACACATCCACCAATAACCATTTCTATTAAAAAGATTTCGATTAATTAAAGCCTTATGATGAAAGAAAATTTTATTGTGAATGGTGAGGCAATGACAGCCTCACAGGAAAATGTACTGGTTGTGGAGCAGTTCCTGACGGAGAACTACATGTTCCGTCGCAACATCCTCAACGGTAAAGTGGAATTCGCCAAGAAGGTAGAGGGAGACGAGGCTGAAGCGGCCTATCGCCCACTGACCCAGGAGGCCCTGAACAGCATCGTGCTCAGAGCCTTGCGCGAGGAGATTACTGAGAGCAATCCGAAGGCTGACATCCAGATGTATGTCAACTCCGAGGAGGTGCCACAGTATAATCCTATTGGCGACTTCTTGGAACACTTGCCTGCATGGGACGGAGAGAACCATGTGGCACGACTCTTCTCACGACTGCCTGGCATCACTACAGAGCAGGCAGGATTCCTAGCCATCTGGCTTCGCTCAACGGTGGCCCACTGGTTGCAGATGGACGAGTTACACGGCAATGAGTGCGTACCCGTACTTATCGGCGCTCAGGGTTGTGGCAAGACCACCTTCCTGCGTCGCCTGTTGCCCCAGCATCTGCGCCAGTACTATCTGGACCACCTGAACCTCTCGAACAAGTTCGACAAGGAAATGGCGCTGACCAACAACCTGCTGGTCAACCTCGACGAGCTCGATGCCATCCGTCCCAGCCAGCATGCATCGCTGAAGCAGACACTCTCGAAGTCGAAGGTCAACGGGCGCCCCATCTATGGAGCTGCTCAGGAAGACCGTCCTCGCTTCGCCTCGTTCGTGGCTACTACGAACAACCCGCATCCGCTGACAGACGCCACGGGCAGTCGTCGCTACATCTGCCTGACGATTCCCAAAGGAAAGTTCATCGACAATGTGGGCGACGTGAACCACGAGCAGCTCTACGCCCAAGTGCTTCATGAGTTGCGCAACGAGGAGGCACCCTACTGGTTCAACAACGAGGAGGTGGCACGCATCCAGCAACTTAACCAGAACTACCAGGAGAAGAAAGACCTGGTCGAGATGATCTCCGCCTGTTTCCGCAAGCCAAAAGCCAACGAGGTGGTGAAACCTATCAACAGTACCCGTGTACTACAGATTCTGCAGAATGACTACACCACGCTGAAGATTACGCCAGGAGCCAAGATCAATGTGGGGCGCGCCATGAAGGAATTGGGTGTCGAGACATGCAACTACAGCAATGTAGCGCACTACAGGGTGGTGCCCATGAAAGCCGTATGAACAAACGCACGTTAGGTCTGATGTTAGGTCCTATGTTAGGTCTGGCAATCAGACCTAACGTCGTTTAAGCCCTCTGTACAAAGGCGTTTCAGCGTATTATGTTAGGTTGTTAGGTTTATATTTCGTTCAAATTCGCAGTTTATTGTGAATTTGTTTGGTTGTTTCAGAACTTTTCCCTATCTTTGCAGCGAAATCACAATATAGTGTGAAATAGAATGAATCAAAAAGAGTTAGGAACGGTTATCAAGGAACGGCGCAAACATTTGGCTGTTAATCAACAGACACTGGCCGATTTGGCAGGTGTTAGCATTAATACGCTTGTAGCCATTGAGCGCGGAGAGGGGAATCCACAACTCGCCACGCTGCTGACCATTCTTGATACACTCGGTTTGCAGATGGACTTGAGAATAAAGACGTTGACGTATGAGACAGTGTAAAGTGTTCGTTCACGACAAAGAGGCGGGTGTCCTGCAAGAGACCGACGACCGCCAGTATGTCTTCACCTATCGTGGGGACTATCAAGGCGAGCCTGTTTGCTTGGCTATGCCCATACGAATAGCCCCATATCATTCAGCCTTTCTCTTTCCTTATTTCTTTAATATGCTCTCGGAAGGTGCTAACCGTCAGCTCCAATCTACGATGCTACATATTGACGAGAACGATGACTTCGGCATACTTCTGGCAACTGCGCAAAACGACACCATTGGCGCTGTAACGATTCAACCTGTTGACTAATGGAAGTACTGAATATTTGTCCATCGACCCTTGTGGAAGGTTTCCAGACCTATTCGCCCGCTGCTGTCAAACTGCTGTTTGATGGTAACCCTGTTTCGCACATACTTCCTTTTAGAAGTCCTAACAACGAAGAGGCTGAAAATGAGGAGTACGCCAAGCACGTGGGACGCGTATCCCTTTCGGGAGTTCAACCAAAAGCGGGACTAATCATTAAGGGTAATCAGTTGGTGAGACCCTCAGAGCAAGAGCGTAGTCGCTATATCCTGAAGCCAGCACCATCATCTTATGCCTTGTTGGAACGCAAGGACTGTCCTGCCAATGAACATCTAAGCATGCAGTTAGCCTCGCAGGTATATCACATTGAGACAGCTCCTAACGCACTCTGTTTCTTTAGCGATGGTGAACAAGCATATATCACACGACGTTTTGATGTTGCCCCCGATGGAAGCAAATATCAACAGGAAGACTTTGCTTCCTTGGCAGGACTGACGAAAGCCCATGGAGGTAGCGACTATAAATACAGTAACCTGAGTTATGAAGAGTGTGCCGAAATCATCGGGAAGTACACTACAGCGCCAAGTGTGGAGATTTTGAAATTCTTCCGCATAGTCGTATTCAACTATTTGATTCTCAACGACGATGCACACCTCAAGAATTTCTCGTTGATAAATCGCAGTGATGGCGAATATCACCTTTCTCCTGCCTATGATCTCATCAACACTAGTCTTCACCTCTACGAACCGCGCATTTTTGCCCTTGACAAAGGACTGTTCCATGAAGGGATGCACCTGACTGATACGCGTACTGTAACCCGTGTGGATTTCGAAGAGTTTGGCCGTCGAATAGGTCTTGCCACCAGATTGGTAAAACGAGAACTGGACAATTTCGCTACAGAACAGCCCCTGGCAAAGGAACTTATCAATCGTTCCTTTTTATCAGATAAACTGAAGAAATACTATTGGCAATCATATAACTACCGCCGTACGACCTTGCAATAAGACGTAGCGGCAAAGAACTTTGATATAAAGTATGAAGAAGAACGTAGCATTAGCATTGTCGAGCGGTGGCGCCAGAGGACTGGTGCACATCGGGGCCATTGAGGAGCTGGAGGCGCAGGGGTATCGGATTACCTCTGTGGCGGGTTGTTCGATGGGTGCGCTGATTGGTGGTGTCTATGCGGCAGGCAAGCTGAAGGAGTTTCGCGAGTGGATGAAGACCATAGACCGGAAGAAGATGCTGGAGCTGACAGACTTCTCGTTCAGTCTGAGCCATCTTGTGAAAGGCACGCGTATCATCGAGGCCATCATGGAGTTTGTGCCCGACATGGCGATTGAGGACTTGCCTATCCCCTACTGTTGCGTAGCCACGGACTGGAAGAGTGGTCGCGAGGTGGTCTTCAATAGCGGCAGTTTGTTTGAGGCCATCCGTGCCAGCATCTCGTTGCCGACGTTCTACGAACCTGTGCAGAAGGACGGCATGATACTGATTGACGGTGGTGTGGTGAACCCCATTCCGCTGAACCGCGTGAAGCGCAAGGCGGGCGACATCCTGGTGGGTGTCGACGTCAGCGGTCACGACTACAAGTCGCAGAAGGTAAACCACTTCAACTATTATACGATGCTGTCGCGCACTAGTTCGCTGATGATTCGCCAGAACTCCATTCTGATGGCCAAGCTGACGAAGCCCGACATGCTGGTGGACATCCAGATGGCACGCTATGGAAGTTTCGACTACGACAAATCGGAGAAACTGATTGCCATTGGCAAGCTGAAGACACAGCTGGCCATCAGCAAATACGAGAACAACGTATAAAAAGAGTAAAAAAACTAGCGAAATTGCTTGTTTGTCAAAGATTATTCGTACCTTTGCAAATGCTTACGCAAAGTTAGGGGCATAGCCCAGTTGGTTTAGAGCGCTGCAGTCACATTGCAGAGGTCCCCGGTTCGAGCCCGGGTGTCCCTACTAAGCAAAAAGAAAGAGACTCCATTGGGAGCCTCTTTTTCTTATTATTGTCTTATAACGTTATGACGAGATAACGTTATTTCGACTTTATTACTTTGCGTAAGCCACAGAACGGGTCTCGCGGATAACGGTAATCTTCACCTGACCAGGATAGGTCATCTCGTTCTGAATCTTCGATGCAATCTGTCCGCTGAGTGCCTCGGTCTCGGCATCGTCCATCTTGTCAGCACCGACGATGACACGCAGCTCGCGACCTGCCTGGATGGCGTAGGTCTTGGTAACACCGGGATAAGACATAGCGATGGCCTCAAGGTCGTTCAGACGCTTGATGTAAGCTTCTACGATCTCACGACGGGCACCAGGACGGGCACCAGAGATAGCGTCACAAATCTGTACGATGGGAGCCAGCAGCGTCTGCATCTCCATCTCGTCATGGTGGGCACCGATTGCATTACAGATATCGGGCTTCTCCTTGAACTTCTCAGCAATCTTGGCACCATAGATAGCGTGTGGATCATCAGTATCCTCATCGGGCACCTTACCAATATCGTGCAACAGACCGGCACGCTTAGCCTTCTTAGGATTCAGGCCCAGCTCAGCAGCCATCACAGCACAGAGGTTAGCAGTCTCGCGAGCGTGCTGCAGCAGGTTCTGACCGTATGAAGAACGGTACTTCATCTTACCTACGATACGGATGAGCTCAGGATGTAGGCCGTGGATACCGAGGTCAATAGCGGTGCGCTTACCTGTCTCGATAATCTCGTTCTCCAACTGCTTCTTAACCTTGGCAACCACCTCCTCGATGCGGGCGGGGTGGATACGACCATCGGCCACCAACTGGTGCAGGGCCAGACGGCAGGTCTCACGGCGAACCGGGTCGAAGGCTGAGATAACGATAGCCTCAGGAGTGTCGTCAACGACGATTTCAACACCACAGGCAGCTTCCAGGGCACGGATGTTACGACCCTCACGACCAATGACACGTCCCTTGACGTCGTCGTTGTCGATATGGAATACGCTGACAGAGTTCTCAACAGCCGTCTCAGTAGCCACACGCTGGATAGTCTGGATGACAATCTTCTTAGCCTGGGCATTGGCGTTGAGCTTAGCCTCGTCCATAATCTCATTGATGTAGGCCTGAGCGTCAGTCTTAGCTTCGTCCTTCAGCGACTCTACCAAACGAGCCTTAGCCTCGTCAGCGCTGAGTCCAGAGAGCTCCTCCAGCTTGGCGCGCTCCTGCAACTGCATCTTCTCCAGCTCTTCCTGCTTGAGGGTCAGCAGTTTCTTCTCGTTGTCGATGCGCGTCTGCTGGTTGTCCAGCTCGTTCTTACGGCGGCCCAGTTCCTCCTGACGCTGGTTGAGCGAAATCTCACGCTGTTTCAGCTTGTTCTCGCTCTGCTGGATGTGCTGGTTGCGCTGTTGCACCTCCTTCTCCAGCTCAGCCTTCTTGTTCAGGAATTTCTCCTTGACCTCCAGCAGTTTCTTTTCCTTGATGACTTCTGCCTCTTTCTTGGCAGCATTGACCATCTCATTATATTTTCCCTTGATGACAAAGCGGAAAATCATGAAGCCAGCGGCGCCACCCAGTACGAGGGCAGCGGCAATGGCAATAATCGCAACAATAATGTTCATAAATGTTTATATATATGTAGTGTTAATGTTCTTGGACCTCGTTTGGCACCTTATTCTTTGAGTGCTTCTTCCATCTCAGCGGTCAGACGGGCAAGAACATTATCATAGGGCGATGTATCATTATGCGAACGCTCTTTCTGATACAACAACGCAATGTCGATGAGCGACATCAACGCTATTGTATGATCACTCTTGCGCCCCTTATATGCCTGTGCATAGGCATTGTAGCGCTCGGTGATGAGCTTGGCGGCTGCACGATAGAACTCTTCTTCTTCACGTTTGACGACGACTTCTATTTCCTCATCATAGACGTGCAACCTGATATGTAATCTGTCCTGATTCTGTTCTGCCATGGCTTGTCTTTCCTTAGTTACTGATTTTCATCGCTGAGGATAGCAATGCACTTGTTGACGTCACGGATTAGCTTCGACAATCGCTCCTTGGCACCATCGAGGTTGCCGTCGGTAATCTCAATCATCTTAGCCATCTTCAGTGAGTCATAGTCGGACTGCTGCTGACTGACCTTTTCGCGCAACTCCTTGACCGTCTTCTCGTTGGATTCGAGCATCGCATAGAGCTCTCCGTTCTCCTTCTTCAGTTCTTGGAAACGGAGTAGCAGTTGGCGCAAACGGGTTTCAAACGTTGCTAAGGTCTTCTCGTTAGCAGTCATACTTTCTCACTTTATTCTACAAAGGTAGCACAAACAAATGAAAGATTAAAGATTAAAGATTAAATATTAAGATTTTTTAATTCTTAAATCCATCTTTATCTTTCATCATGTTATTATTCCTTGGGCTTTGGTTCCTTTTTTGCCAACATCACAACACGGAAGACAAAGTCGGTAACCCACTGCTGTGAGAAGCCTAACTTCTGGTCGTACTGACGGATGGCAACAACAGTCTTCATGACAGCAGCATCCGTAAAGTCGTTCTTCGTGAAGATGTCGTTCACGGTCTTCTCTGTCATCGTGCGGATAGCACTCTTGAAGATGCTGGGCAGACGGAGCTTGAACTTCATCAGGTTGCCCGTCAGCATGAGCAAGTCCTGAGAGAAGCCAGAGAACTGATACATGTAAGTCTGAATGTCCTGTGGTTTCTTGCAACGCTTGCGGATGCTCTGCTCAATCTCCTTGGTGAAGTTGTCATCCATGCCATAGAGCTCCTTGAGCATTTTCTTACAGCGTGTTTTCTCAGCCAGTCCCAGCTTGTTGTTTTGGGTAGGAACCTTCAGCGTAGCCTTGAAAGTACGCAGGTCAGGCAATGCTGCCAGATTGGTGATGCCCAAGTCTGCGGCCATCACAGCCTGAAAATATACGCGAATCAGCGTCATGAAATCCTCCATGCCGCCAACCTTCTGTTCCTCCTCTTTCTTACCAAATAATCTACTTATAAAACTCATTATCTTAAAATTTCAATTAAATCGGATGCAAAATTACAAAAAAATATGAATTATGCATTATTAATTATGAATTATTTCGTATATTTGTCGCCAAATATTGAAAAACTATGAAAGGTATCGTTTTAGCAGGAGGTAGTGGCACACGCCTCTACCCTATCACCAAGGGTGTTTCGAAACAGATGTTACCCATCTTCGACAAGCCCATGATTTACTACCCTATCTCCACGTTGATGTTGGCAGGCATCCGCGAGATACTGATTATTTCAACCCCCTACGACCTGCCCGGTTTCAAGCGTTTGCTGGGCGACGGTTCTGAGCTGGGTGTGCGGTTCGAATATGCCGAGCAACCCTCACCCGACGGACTGGCACAGGCCTTCATCATTGGCGAGAAGTTTATTGGCGATGACTGCGCCTGCCTCGTCTTAGGCGACAACATCTTCTATGGTTCTGGTTTTACAGGCATGCTGAAACAGGCTGTAGCCAATGCAGAAGAGAAAGGACAAGCTACCGTC
The DNA here is from genome assembly GCA_900316265.1 of uncultured Prevotellaceae bacterium. GTDB lineage: Bacteria > Bacteroidota > Bacteroidia > Bacteroidales > Bacteroidaceae > Prevotella. Next base: position 113,162 of record ONCH01000007.1, read on the forward strand.
TTCGGTTACTACGTCAACGACCCAGAGCGCTACGGTGTGGCTGAGTTTGACAAGGACGGCAACTGTCTTTCTATCGAAGAGAAACCCGCCAAGCCCAAGAGCAACTATGCTGTAGTCGGTCTCTATTTCTACCCCAACAGCGTGGTGGAAATTGCCAAGAACATCAAGCCATCAGCACGTGGCGAGTTGGAGATTACCACCGTCAATCAGCGCTACTTGGAAGACAAGAACCTGCTGGTACAGACCTTGCAGCGCGGCTTCGCCTGGCTTGACACTGGTACTCACGACTCTCTGTCAGAAGCCTCAACATTCATCGAAGTGATTGAGAAGCGTCAGGGACTGAAGGTGGCTTGTCTGGAGGAGATTGCCTTCAAACGTGGCTGGATAGACCGTGAGCAGCTCCGTAAGTTGGCTGAGCCTATGGCCAAGAACGATTATGGCAAATTTCTCCTGCGTTGTGCAGAAGAAAAGTAAGAAATAACGTCAGCTATATAAAAAAGAAAGGAATGCGCGAATGCATTCCTTTTTTCTTTTTAGCTTATCTTCTTTATTCTGCAAACTGCTGAATACAACGACGAAGAGCCTTCGGGTTGCCCATATCGAACATAGTACCATTCAGACGGACACCCATCATACCACTCTGTTGGCGGACAGCCTCCAAGGCAGCTGTCAACTCAATCTCCTTGGTGGTATCTCCAGCAGCGTCAGCCTGTGCAATATCGCTGGCCAACTGAGCAAAGACTTCAGGTGTAAGGATGTACTGTCCAAAGACGCTGTAGTACTCCTTCTGACCCTCACCATTGCGCACGCCCAGGAAGTCCTCAGCATAGCTGGCTTTGGGTTTCTCGCACATCACGGAGACATTAAGCACAGTGCGTTCCTTGTCCTCCCAGACGCCACTGAGGATGCCATAATGACTAACATCTGCCAATGGAACAGGATGAATGCTGACCAACAACTGGTTGTAGCGTTCATACTCCTCAATCATCTGCAGGGCACAGGGCTTGTTAGTCGTAGAACGATAGAGCGTATCGCCCAAGAGCAACAATACGGGTTCGTTGCCTGCGAATTCAGCAGCCTGATAGACGGCATGACCAAAACCGCGCTTCTCGTTCTGATAGACATAGCGCAGACGTTTGCCGATATCCAGAATGCGGTTCTCATACTCCTGAGCCTCGGCATTGAGCTTGCTCAGGTGTTCGTCAGAGAGCGGTTGTTCGAAGAATTCTTTATACAGCTTGCGTTCCTCTTTAGAGCCCAAGACCAGACATATCTCCTCCACTCCACTCTTGACCAGTTCCTCCAGCAAAATGAGAATAACAGGGCGCACCATTCCGTCGCCGCAAGGTATGGGGAAGAAGTCTTTCTTCATGATACGTGTTGACGGATAGAGGCGTGTGCCGAAACCAGCCACAGGAATGATGGCTTTACGAACGGTATGCACAGGATGTAACGTCAGCGAATAAGCACGCATGCCCTTTGCGTTGAGATAGTCTATTAACTGCTGCTGGGTTTCAGCATTACGAGCCAAAAACTGCACCGAGCCATCGCCATGAGAGCCGACGCCCTTACCACCATATATCAATGGCTGAATATTCGGGTCGCTCAACGTCTCATGCAATTTAGGAGCCCACAAAGCTGGGGACATGGGTGCCACATACTGGTCGAACTTTTCCTCAGACTCAGTCATCAGCTGTCCCAAAGCTTGTGCATTACCCTCAGCCATATAGCGGATGGCACGACCCACCATCTCGTGGTTCCATTCACCCAACGCCTTATGCAGATTCTGCTCAGCTTCTGTCGATGCGAAAGGATACGACTTGTTAAGGTCAGAGAGAATGCGGATAGTATCCTTCTCAGCACACAGGTCGGCAAACACCCAATAGAGGGGTTTCTTTACGTTCAGGGCCTTCACCTCAATCTCATCACCATCGAAAGTCATCAGATTAGGTTTCACGCCAAAGGCACAGGCTTGATCCAGACGACCACAACGACTGGATGTACGAAGTTCACCCAGATAGGCGATGTTCATCTCACCCAGCGTGTTGAGGTTCAGTTTATATAATTGATTGAACGCGCGCGCTACAAGGACACAGATGGCTGCACTCGACGACAGACCGCTCTTCATGGGGAGCGTCATGTCAGTAATGCGAATGCGCACACCGCCCACCTTATACCATTCCAACATATAGCTGGCAACGCCAGCGCAATAGCTAAAGAACGAGCCTGACTTGGCAACCGTCTTCAACTCTGTTTCGCTCATCTTACAGGAGAAATCACTCCATACATTCGAAATCTCCGGAGCGTCACTATACATCTCAAAGATGGGCGATTTTTCCACCTCAGCATAGATACCTTGCTCGATACCCGTCACAATAGAGGCACCAGGAAGAATGTCGGCATTCATGGTACGGTAGTGACCCGCCCAGTCAGTATGTTCACCAAAGAGGCACAAACGGCCTGGCACAAACAACTTTATCATATCTTTTTAGTAGTATATTTATTAAATTTACCTACAAAGGTATAGTTTTTTTACCAAAAAACGCACTTTTTGCCAAAAAAATTTTGTGAAAATGATATTTTTATATACTTTTGCAGCGGTAAAACAAAAAATTAGTTAATAACTTAAACATTTCTGCCTATCGAAAAAAGCTCTACTTCATAACTAACAAGAAGAAAATATGAAGAATTATGCAAGTTGTACCGACGAAGCGTTGGCACTACTATACATAGACGGAGACAACAAGGCATTCGATGAGTTATTAGCTCGTAATCAGCAAAAACTCTTCTCGTATATCATGTTCGTGGTTCGCGACCCCGAATTAGCCAACGACGTGTTCCAAGAAACCTTTGTCAAGGTGATTACCAAGTTGCAAGAAGGAAAGTACACCGATTCTGGCAAGTTTGCCTTCTGGCTGACGCGCATTGCCCATAACATTATTATGGACACCTATCGTCAGCAGCGCTCGGCTCACATCATAGAGCCGTCGGAAGACAACGACTTGAACAAGTTGAGTGGCAGTCAGGTGATGGACCTTAACCGCGAGAACGAATATGTCAACACACAGGTGATGGACGACGTGCGCCACTTGATGGACTCACTGCCAGCACCACAGCGAGAGGTTGTCTATATGCGCTACTATCAGGACTTGTCGTTCAAGGAGATTGCTGAAATGACAGGTGTGAGCATCAACACATCGCTGGGCCGCATGCGCTACGCTCTGATTAACATGCGTCGCATGGCCAAGAGTCACAATCTGCAGCTGAATATGGAGCTCTAGACTCTCTAGAACTTAGAAAATCTAGAGCACCTTCAGGTCGTGAATGGTCTGCTCAGGCGTGGGGCTATGGAACACATAGCTGCCAGCAACCAGTACATCAGCACCAGCCTCAACGAGTCGTGGTGCTGTTTCTTGCTGTACACCACCATCAATCTCTATCAGCGCTTTCGATCCGCGCTCAGTAATCAATTGACGAAGCTGGCGCACCTTCTTGATGGTATTCTCAATGAAGGTCTGTCCGCCAAAACCAGGATTGACACTCATCAGCAGCACCATATCGACATCACAGATAATATCCTCAAGAACAGAAACAGGTGTGGCAGGATTGAGCGTCACAGCGGCCTTCATGCCTGCCTGATGAATCTCTTGAATGGTACGATGCAGATGTGTGCAAGCCTCGTAGTGAACATTCATCATCATAGCTCCCAACTTTGCCGTCTGCTGAATATAGTGCTCAGGGTGTACAATCATGTAGTGCACGTCCAGCGGTTTCTTGCACTTCTTGGCGACAGCCTCCAAAACGGGGAAGCCAAACGAGATGTTAGGTACAAAAACACCATCCATCACATCCAGATGAAGCCAGTCGGCCTCACTGCGATTAATCATGTCCATCTCCTGGTCGAGATGTAGGAAGTCAGCTGCAAGCAGTGACGGGGAAACCATTGTAGCCATTTGTCTGAGTCTTCTTGTTGTTACACATTCGCGCAAACTGTTTGATAAACAGAATGGTGGATGGATGTGGTTGGAATTCGTTTTGAGTAAAATGTTGCATAGGCATTCTGTATTTGAGTTTCTATTAGAGAAACGTACAGCAATACCTATTTATTATCTCATCGTACAAAAAAATTTTCAATCTTAATGCCGTTCAGGAAATCACGTGCTGTCATGCGCTTCTTACCAGCCATCTGAAGCTCTGTTATTTCCAGCCATTCGTCACCTGCAGCAACCTGTAGTGCCTTCTGTTCTACGCGGATGGTGCCGGGATTTTGGTTAGTGGCGACATGCGTCTTACGGGTTTTGTATATCTTCAGCACCGTTTCCTTGTCGCCGCCTATTAACATAGTCCAGGCACCAGGATAAGGACTTAAGCCACGCACGAAGTCATAGACTTGTTTTGCGCTCTTCGTCCAGTCAATCTGACAGGTTTCCTTGAAAATCTTAGGGGCAGGCTTGATGGCAGAACCATCAAGCACACTATCTTGGGGGATACTGACGGGATGGCCATCAGCAGCAATGATAGTCTCGAGGGTCTCCAGACAAATCTGTGCCCCCAAATGCATCAAACCATCGTAGACATACTCCACATCGGCATCGTCAGGAATGGGAAAATGCTTCTTCATGATGATGCGACCTGTATCAATGTCGTGGTCGAGGAAGAAGGTCGTCACACCCGTCTCCGTCTCACCATTGATAACTGCCCAGTTGATAGGTGCTGCACCACGATACTGCGGCAACAGGGCTGCATGGACGTTAAACGTGCCGTATTCTGGCATCGCCCACACCACCTCAGGCAACATGCGGAAAGCCACGACCACCTGCAGATTGGCATTGTACGAACGCAACTGTTCAATGAAAACAGGGTCCTTCATCTTCTCTGGTTGCAGCACGGGTAAATCGTGAGCCACTGCATACTGCTTGACCTGCGAGGGCTGCATCTCTGTCTGGTGGCGCCCTACTGGTTTGTCGGGCTGTGTCACTACTGCCACCACATTATACTCGTTCTCCACCAGTGCCTGCAGCGTCTCTACTGCAAACTCCGGCGTTCCCATAAATACGATTCTTAAATCTTTCTTCTTCATATTAGTCTTGGCTAAAGTCGTGCACCATCTTGCGATACATAGTATACATGCGCTTACGCGAGATGTAACCTTTCAGGTGGTTATCTTCGCCGAGCACAGGTAACCAGTCGGCCTGCGTGCGCTCAAAAGTCTTCATCACTTCTGTCATCGGAGTACCGTCACTCAGTACAGCAGCAGGCTCTACCATCAATTGCTGGGCTTTGAAGTGGTTATACAGTTCTGTGCGGAATACCACATGGCGTATCTTACGGATATCGATCTCACCCAACAGCGTCCCTGCAGCATCCGTTACAGGCAACACGTCTGTATGTGAACGACTAATCTTATGCACCATCTGCCCCAACTCCATATCAGGATCTACCCCCTGGTAGTCGCGATCGATGACAGAGTCCAGACTCATCAACGTCAGCACAGCGTGGTCAGTATGGTGAGTCACCAGTCGTCCCTGCTTAGCCAAACGCATGCCATAGATGCTGTGAGGCTCGAAAATGTTAATCGTAAGATAGGCCGATACAGAGACTATCATCAACGGCATGAAGAGATTGTAGCCACTGGTAATCTCTGCGATGAGGAAAATACCTGTCAATGGGGCATGCATCACACCCGACATCACACCAGCCATTCCCAGCAGGGCAAAGTTCTTCTCTGGCACATAGACACCAATCTGGTTGATGTTCCACAGACGTGAGAACAGAAAACCCGTAAAGCAGCCAATGAACAGCGAAGGAGCAAAGGTACCACCACAGCCTCCGCCACCATTCGTTGCAGAAGTGGCAAAGACCTTCGTAAAGAGTACCAATGCCAGATAGAGAATGATATACTCGCTATGTCCATAGAACAATGAGCCATCAAGTATCTGGTTCCAGTCAGCTTCCGTCTTACCGTTCAGCAAGAGATTGATGCTATGATAGCCCTCACCATAGAGCGACGGGAAGAGGAAGATGAGCGTGCTTAGGATAGCGCCACCAATGAGCAACTTGATATAGGGTTTGTTCTTGAAACGTGCAAACATATCCTCGCAGGCGTTCATCGTTCGGATGAAGTACAGCGAAACGAGTCCACACGTGATGCCCAGCAAGATGCTGGCAGGCACGCGCTCTACCGTCCAGTCGGAGTCCAGATGGAATGAGAAGAGCACGGCATTGCCACTAAATAGATAGGTAAAACAGGTTGCCGTCACACACGACACGAGGATGGGTAATAGCGCCGACATCGTCATGTCAATCATCAGCACTTCCAGTGTGAACACCAATCCTGCTATTGGGGCCTTGAAGATGCCGGCTATTGCACCTGCAGCACCACAACCGACCAAGGTCATCAACGTCTTGTTATCCAGTCGGAACAACTGTCCCAAGTTAGAACCGATGGCAGAGCCTGTCAGTACAATAGGGGCCTCGGCACCCACCGAGCCACCAAAGCCGATAGTGATGGCAGAGGCTATGACACTCGACCACGTGTTATGACCCTTCAGTCGGGAACGGTTCGACGAAATAGCATAGAGTATGCGGGTAATTCCATGCGAGATATTATCTCTGACCACATAACGCACAAATAGCGACGTCAACCAGATACCCACCACAGGATATACCAGATAGAGCCAGTTGTAGGTATCGGCATGGAAGCGACCCGTCAACAACGCCACAATGGTATTGATAAGTCCATGTAGCACAAAGGCGGCAACAGCCGACAGCACACCCACCAGGAACGCCAGGATGAGCAAGAACATCTTGTCGCTGACATTCGCCACACGCCAGTCGTGCAAGCGCTGTAGCCAAAGGGGTCTATTGTCTGTGTCGCGATTCATAATTATTTCTCTATTGACGGATAATCGTTACTTCGCCATCTGCCTTCAATCGAATAATACTGCTGGGCGTATGAGGCTTATGTTCCTGACGACGACTCCAGCAAACGTAGTCAACCTGTTCGATGATACGAGGGTCTATATCACAATAGTTCTGAGCAGCAGGTTCACCACTGATATTCGCCGAAGTGCTTACCAGCGCTTTCTGGAAGCGATAGCAGAGTTCTTTCGAAAATGGTTCATTGGTGATGCGGATACCCAGGCTCCCGTCTTCAGCCACCAAATTAGAAGCCAGATTGATGGCACCATCCAAAATCAGCGTGGTTGGCTTCGCATTTTCGGCCTCTTTCAAACTATCTATCAGTTGCCAAGCGACATCAGGTACTTGACGAAAATATCGTTGCATACGGGCGTCGCTATCCACAAGACATATCAGCGCTTTCGAGTCGTCGCGTTGCTTGATGGCGTACACACGCTTCACAGCCTCCACATTCGTGGCATCGCAACCGATACCCCAAACGGTGTCTGTCGGGTAGAGGATTACCCCACCCTTTCGCAGCACCTCTACCGCTTTCTTAATATCTTCTTCTCTCGTCATTAGAATTCTGATGTAAAGTGGAACTTGATATGCTTGAAGTCCTCCTGCGCCATCGACAACACATAACCGGAGTCTGCCAGGAATACGTCGCGGCCTTCTTTATCCTTCGCCATATACTGATACTTGCGCTTCTTGAAGTTCTCCAGCTCCGCTGCATCATCGCTCTCAATCCAGCACGCCTTATACAGGTGTACGGGTTCCCAGCGACACTTGGCATTATATTCATTCTCCAATCGATATTGGATGACCTCGAACTGCAGCTGACCAACAGTACCTATAATCTTACGGCCATTGAACTGGTTGACAAACAGCTGGGCAACACCCTCGTCCATCAATTGGTCAATACCCTTCTGCAACTGCTTCGACTTCATGGGATCGTCGTTCTCAATGTACTTGAACAGCTCAGGCGAGAACGAAGGCAGTCCGCGAAAGTGCAACTGTTCACCCTCCGTCAGCGTGTCGCCAATCTTAAAGATACCATTATCGGGCAGACCTACAATATCTCCAGGCCATGCCTCATCAATCGTTGACTTACGCTGAGCCATAAACTGCGTAGGACTGGAGAAGCGCAGCGTCTTACCCTGACGCACATGCAGGTAGGGCTGGTTGCGCTGGAACTTACCACTGCACACCTTACAGAAGGCGATACATGAACGGTGGTTGGGGTCGATATTGGCAGTAATCTTGAAGATAAAACCCGTAAATTTCTGTTCATCAGGCTGCACATCGCGCTCCTCAGCCTTCGTAGGCTTGGGACTTGGGGCAATCTCTACAAAACAGTTCAAAAGTTCCTGCACGCCAAAGTTGTTCAGAGCTGAACCGAAGAATACTGGAGCCACCTCAGCCGAGCGGTAGGTTTCTACCTCGAACTCAGGGTACACGCCATCCACCAGTTCCAAGTCTTCACGGAGCTTGGCGGCGTCTCTTTCACCAATGCGAGCATCGAGATCTGCTGAACTAACCTCCACGCTAACCTTCTCCGTCACGCGCTGTTTATCGGGCGTAAAGAGGTCGAGCTTGTTCTCATAGATGTTATATACGCCCTTGAACTTGGCACCCTGATTGATAGGCCACGACAACGGGCGAACCTTGATTTCCAACTCCTGCTCCAACTCGTCCAGCAAGTCGAAGGGGTCACGACCCTCGCGGTCCATCTTGTTGATGAAGATGATAACAGGCGTATTCCTCATACGACACACGTTCATCAGTTTACGTGTCTGCGTCTCCACACCTTTAGCACCGTCCACCACAATAATTGCGGAGTCAACAGCTGTCAGCGTACGGTACGTATCCTCGGCAAAGTCCTGGTGACCTGGGGTATCAAGGATATTCACCTTATACTCAATGTCCGAACCGTCGGGAGTATAGTCGAACTCCATCACAGAGGTCGACACCGAGATACCACGCTGCTTCTCGATATCCATCCAGTCAGAAGTAGCGGTCTTTTTAATCTTGTTGTTCTTCACAGCACCTGCCACCTGGATTTGTCCACCAAAGAGCAGAAACTTCTCTGTCAACGTGGTTTTACCAGCATCTGGGTGCGATATAATGGCGAAAGTTCGCCTACGTTCAATTTCCTGATTCACCTTATTATAATCATTTGAGCGTGCAAAGGTACAAAAAAGTGAGAAAAAAAACGAATTTATTTAGATTTTTCTGTAATACAGACACTTCCCGTCTGCAGTTTCTCACTCTGGCAACGCAGCGTAACCTGTGACGGATTTTCACTACTCTGCACGATAACCTGTGCCAAACCATTGAAAGCTGGGATAGAGAATGACTTGCAGTTATGTTCTTTGGGATGGTCTGCACCCAAATACATCGGGTCGCCGTTGCCCACGCCAAGAAAACGTCCCTCGCCCTCCAATATTAGGTTCAGCATAGGACAAGCATCAGGCACGATGCGCCCTTTCTGGTCTTGCACCTCCACAGTTATAACAGCCACATCACGCCCATCAGCCATAATCTCCTGACGGTCACTCTTGAGCACCAACTTATAGGCTGGTTTCGTAGTTTCTATCACCTGTGTCATCGTGCGTTTGCCATTCTTGTAACCATACGCTACCACCTTGCCAGGCTGATAGACAGCCTTCCATTTCAGGTGACCATTCTTTGGCATTGCCTGTCGACCAAGTTTCTTACCATTCACAATGAGTTCCACCTCATCACAGTTGCTATATGCCCAGAGCTCTACCTCCTCGCCCTCGTGTCCTTGGAGATTCCAATGGGGGAAGATGTGCAGCACGGGGGCGCTGGTCCACCATGATTTCAGATACCACGCCTCATCCTTCCAGAATCCACAGTAATCCAAGATGCCAAACTCCGACTCGTGGGCAGGATATGAAAGCGGGTTGGGTTCACCACGATAGTCAAAGCCTGTCCAGTAGAAAAGTCCTGCAGCCCAAGGGCGCTCATCGTAAAATTTCCAACCGCGCTCAATGATATTCTCGTAGTTCTGTTCGTTGGTACGGTTCAAACTGACCATACGCCCTTTGCAGTTCTCATCCTTGAAGTACCAGCCACGTGTACCGCAACCACTGGTCTCCTCAGTGCCCACTATCTTCCACGACGGATTGTTCTTTTTGCGGTTGTCCACATCATTCTGCACGATATAATTAAAGCCCACCACATCAAGACCTTTAATCAGTTCCGTACCGCCGGCATTCGCTACCGTACTGGGACGTGTGGGGTCGTAAAGACGGGTATACTCACGCATCGCCTCTGCCAAACGGGTTCCCTGCACGCTATTCTCCAGTCCCCACTCCTCGTTACCATCGCTCCAGAGAATGATGCTGGGGTGGTTACGGTCACGCTTAATCATGCGTTCCAA